>NZ_JOGO01000036.1 GCF_000719475.1 Streptomyces sp. NRRL F-5630
TCCCGCCCCCGCCCCCCGCCCCCTGCTCCCCCAGAGGGAGGGAAGGGCCCAGCACCAAGGGGTATCCCCGTGTCCCAGTCACCGCCGCCCACCACCGCGCCCTCCCCGGAGCGGCCGGGGCGCGCCCCCGCCCCCCGAGCCGGTCACCCCCGGGTACGCGAACCCGTCGTGTTCGTCGTCCTCGTGGTGCTCTCCGTCGTCGGCGCGGTCATCGGGGCCGACCTCGTCGCCAAACTCGGCATCTCCGCCAACACGTCCGTCGTCGGTGCGCTCATCGCCATGCTCATCGGCCGGATACCTCTCGCCGGACTGCGCTCGATGCGCGACGTGCACCGGCAGAACCTCGCGCAGAGCGCCATCTCGGCCGCGACCTTCGCCTCCGCGAACGCGCTGCTCACCTCCATCGCCGTGCCCTACGTCTTCGGGCGCCAGGACCTCGTCTGGCCGATGCTCATCGGCTCCTTCGCCGGTCTCCTCATCGACACCTGGGTGCTCTATCGCTCCTTCGGCTCCCGCCTCCTGCCCGCCGACGGCGCCTGGCCGCCCGGCGCGGCGGCCGCGGAGACCATCAAGGCGGGCGACAAGGGCGGCAAGCGCGCCCTGGTGCTCGGCGCGGGCACGCTCGTCGGCCTCGGCGGCACCCTCCTGAGCCTGCCGTTCTCCGCCGCCGGGGTGGCCTTCCTCGGCAACGTCTGGGCGCTGCTCATGTTCGGCGTCGGGCTCGGCCTCCGCGAGTTCGGCCCCGACCTCTTCCACACCGACCTCGGCGCGGGCTACGTGCCGCACGGCGTCATGGTGGGAGCCGGGATCGTCGCGCTCGGGCAGGCGGTCGTCATGCTGGTACGGCGCCGGGGGAGCGGCGGGACGAGCGCGAGCGCCGCGACCCGCACGGGTGCCGCCCCGAGCGGGAACGCCGCGACGGGTACGGGGGCCGCGGCGGGGCAGGCGGCGCCGGAGGCCGCCGACCCCACCACCGCGTACACCGTCGACGAGACGGCCCTGCGCCGCAGCCTCGTGCACGGCTACGCGCTCTTCGTCGCGGGCGCCGTGCTGCTCGCCGTGCTCGGCGGTCTCGTCGGCGACATGGGCCCGGCCGCCCTCGTGGGCTGGGTGCTCTTCGCCGCCTTCGCCGCGCTCGTGCACGAACTCATCGTGGGGCTCGCTGCCATGCAGTCCGGCTGGTTCCCCTCCTTCGCCGTCACGCTCATCTTCCTCATCCTCGGGCTGCTCATCGGCATCCCCTCCGTGCCCCTCGCCCTCCTCGTCGGCTACGTGTCCGCGACCGGGCCCGCCTTCGCCGACATGGGCTACGACCTGAAGGCCGGCTGGCTCCTGCGCCGCGAGCACCGCCCCTGGGACCCGTACGAGCGCGAAGGCCGCCGCGAGCAGTTCCGCGCCGCCCTCATCGGCTTCACCGCCGCCCTCGTCGTCGTCGCGGTGCTGTGGCAGTCCTACTTCCGGCAGGGCCTCGTGCCGCCCGTCGCCAAGGTCTACGCCGACACCGTGAAGAACGGCCTCGGTGAACCCGGCGTACTGCGCACCCTGCTGCTCTGGGCGATCCCCGGAGCGCTCGTCCAGCTCCTCGGCGGCGTGCGCCGCCAGATGGGCGTGATGCTCGCGACGGGCCTGCTGATCCTCACCCCGCACGCCTGCTGGATGGTCCTCGCCGCGCTCGCCGTGCGCGTCGGCTACCGCAAGTGGCGCGGCCCCCGCGCCGACGAGGAGCTGAACCTCGTGGGCGCCGGGCTCATCGCGGGCAGCTCCCTGGGCGACTCCGCCCAGATCGTCAAGGCGGGCTGAGCCCCCGCCCCTCGACCACCTCCCCGCACGGCGCCGCGCACCGGGGCGCCGGGCACCACGGTGCCCCGGAGACACCTCGCCGGAGCACCACCGCACCACCGAAGGAGACACCAGCACCATGGAGATGTACAGCCGCCTCGAACCGAGGCCCGAGTACCTGAGCTACGAACTCGCCCTCGCCGCCCGCAAGCTCGTCGAGCAGGTCATGCTCGTCAAGCCCGGCGAGCACGTCGTCCTCACCGGCGACACGAGCAGTGACCGCCGCGTCGTGGAGGCCACCGCGCAGGCGGTCGCCGCCGCGGGCGCCCACCCCGTCGTGGTCTGGTACGAGACGATGCCTGGCTCCTCGATGGAGCCGCCCCGCCCGGTCGCCGGGGCGATAGCCGACGCCGACGTGTGGATCGAGTTCGCCGTCTCCTACGTCATGCACTCCGACGCCTTCCGCCGCGCGATGGCGAACGGCTGCCGCTACACCAACCTGACCGCGATGGACGTGCACATGCTCGTCGCGACGGTGGGCCGCCCCGACTTCGAGGGCGTCATCAAGCTCGGCAAGGCCCTCGTACGGCTCCTGGAGCAGGCCGAGGAGGTGCGCATCACCTCCGCGAACGGCACCGACATCCGCGGCCGCAACGGGGACCGGCCGATCAACCTGCGCGGCAAGCCCGCCGAGAAGCCCGGCGAGACCGTCATGCTCTCGGGCCAGATCTCGTGGAACCCGCTGGAGGAGACGCAGGAAGGCGTCCTCGTCTTCGACGGCGCCCTGTGGCCGCCGGACCAGCTCGGGCTGCTGCGCTCCCCGGTGCGCTGCACCGTCGAGAAGGGCGTCGTCACCAAGATCGAGGGCGAGGGGCAGGACGCGGAGATCTTCCGCCGCTGGATGGCGTCCTGGGAGGACCCGAACATGTACCGGGTCGCGCACTGGTCGCTCGGCTTCAACCCCGGCGTCCCGGCGCCCACCGGGCGCATCGTCGAGGACGAGCGCGTCTTCGGCTGCGTGGAACTCGGCATCGGTACCAAGGGCGCCTGGATAGGTGGCGAGCCCTGGGTCTCCGCCGCCCACACCGACGGCTCCGTCCTCGGCCCCTCGCTCCACCTCGACGGCGAGTGCGTCGAGCGCGACGGCGTCTACGTCCACCCCGAACTCGTGGAGATCTGCCGCGAACTGGGCGTCGCCGGCTACTGAGCCCGGCCCCGCCCGCGCGCCGCACGCGCCCGCCCCACCCGTCACCCCCGCACTGGAGCCGGACTTGACCGACCTGACCACCTACCGACACAACGGGCTCGTCTGCACCGACCACACCCTCGACGTCCCGCTCGACCACAGCAGGCCCGAAGGAGCGCGCCTCTCCCTCTTCGCCCGCGAGGTCGTCGCCGAGGGTCTGGAGGGCCGCGCGCTGCCGCGGCTGCTCTGGCTCCAGGGCGGGCCCGGCGGGCGCGCCGAGCGCCCGAACGCCGCGGGCGCCTGGCTGCGCCGCGCGCTGCGGGACTTCCGCGTCGTCCTCCTGGACCAGCGCGGCACGGGCTGCTCCACGCCCGCCGACCGCACCACCCTCGCCGCCTGCCCCGACCCGGCCTCCTACCTCGGCCACTTCCGGGCCGACGCCATCGTGCGCGACGCCGAACTGCTGCGCCGCCACCTCCAGGGCGACCGCCCCTGGACCGTGCTCGGCCAGAGCTTCGGGGGCTTCTGCACGCTCACCTACCTGAGCCTCGCGCCCGAGGGCCTCTCGCGCGCCCTGATCACCGGCGGACTGCCCACCCTCACCGGGCACGCCGACGACGTCTACCGGGCCGCCTACCGGCGCGTCCTGGACGCCAACTCCCATTACTTCGCCCGCTACCCGGGCGACCGGGAACTCGCGGCCCGGGTCATGGACCACCTCCGCGCGCACGAGGTGGCGATGCCCTCGGGCGAGCGGCTGACGGCCCGCCGCTTCCAGACCCTGGGCATCACCTTCGGCACGTCCTCCGCGTACGACTCCCTGCACTACCTCCTGGAGACCGCCTTCGTCCCGGGCCCGCACGGGCCCGCGCTCTCCGACCCGTTCCTGCGCGGCGTCGACGCGGTCGTCTCCTTCGCCCCCCGGCCGCTCTACGCCGTCCTGCACGAGGCGATCTACGCCCAGGGCGGCCGCGCCACCGCCTGGTCGGCACACCGGGTGCGTGCGGAGTTCCCCGAGTTCGACGCGGAGCGCCCGGGGCCACCGCTCTTCACGGGCGAGATGATCTACCCCTGGATGTTCGACGAGGACCCCGCTCTGGTCCCGCTCAAGTCCGCCGCCGAGACCCTCGCCGCGCGCACCGACTGGCCGGCCCTCTACGACCTCGACCGGCTCGCCGCCAACGAGGTTCCCGTCGCCGCCGCCGTGTACCGGCACGACATGTTCGTGGACCACGACCAGTCCCTGGAGACCGCCGCGCGCGTACGGGGCCTGCGCCCCTGGGTCTCCGCCGACCACCGCCACGACGGGGTGAAGGCCGACCCGCAGGTCCTGGACCACCTGCTCGGCCTCGGCTGAGGAACTGCCGGGGGAGGGGCGCGGAACCGGGAGAGCGGGGCCGCGCCCCCGCCCCGGCGGTGCGTGAAGGGCCGTCGCCGTCCGTGCCGCCCCGGCGCTGCGCGAAGGCGCGCCGCCGTCCGGCGGCGCCCCCTCACCCCAGCGCGGCCCGCAAGTACGTCGCCGTCCGGCTCCCCTCCGCCTTCGCCACGTCCTCCGGGCGGCCCTCCGCCACGAGGCGGCCGCCCTGGTCGCCGCCGCCCGGACCGAGATCGACGACCCAGTCCGCCGAGGCGACGACGGCCATGTCGTGCTCGACGACCACGACCGTGTCGCCCGCGTCGACGAGGCGGTTGAGCTGGCGCAGCAGCACGTCGACGTCGGCGGGGTGGAGGCCCGTCGTGGGCTCGTCGAGGATGTAGGCGGTGTGGCCGCGGTGCACGCGCTGCAACTCGGTCGCGAGCTTGATGCGCTGGGCCTCGCCGCCCGACAGCTCCGTGGCCGGCTGGCCGAGGCGCAGGTAGCCGAGGCCGACGTCGAGGAGCGTGCGGAGGCTGCGCGCGACGGCGGGGACGTCCGCGAAGAAGTCCGCCGCGGACTCGACCGTCAGGCCGAGTACGTCCGCGATGTTCTTGTCCCGGTAGCGCACTTCGAGCGTGTCGGGGTTGTAGCGGGCACCGTGGCAGTCCGGGCAGGGCGCGTACGTGCTCGGCAGGAAGAGGAGTTCGACCGAGACGAAGCCCTCGCCCTGGCACGTCTCGCAGCGCCCGCCGCTGTTGTTGAACGAGAACCGTCCCGCGCCGTACCCGCGCGCCCTCGCCTCCTCCGTCGCGGCGAAGACTTTCCGCACGGTGTCGAAGAGCCCTGTGTAGGTGGCGAGGTTGGAGCGGGGCGTGCGGCCGATGGGGCGCTGGTCGACCCGTACGACGCGCTGGACGCCCTCCGCCCCTTCGAGCGCCGTGTACGGCGGGGCGGGGCCCGGGTCCTCGCCGCGCGCCCGCGCGTCGAGCGCGCCCGCGAGGACGTCGGGCACGAGCGTCGACTTGCCCGAGCCCGACACCCCCGTCACGGCGGTGAGCACGCCGAGCGGCACGCGTACGTCGACGCCGTCGATGTTGTGCTTGCGCACCCCGCGAAGGCGCACCCACCCGGCGGGCTCGCGCGGCGGCGCCGGGCGCGGGCGCGGCCCGCCGAAGAGGTACTCCCTGGTCACCGAGGCGGCGACGTCCCGGAGCCCGGCGACGGGCCCGCTGTGCAGCACCTCGCCACCGTGCTCCCCGGCACCGGGGCCGACGTCCACGAGCCAGTCGGCGTGCCGCATGACCGTGAGGTGGTGCTCGACGACGAAGACCGAGTTGCCCGCCTGCTTGAGCCCGTGCAGGACGTCGAGCAGCGCCTCCGTGTCGGCGGGGTGCAGCCCCGCCGAGGGCTCGTCGAGCACGTACACGACACCGAAGAGCCCGGAGCGGAGCTGACTGGCGAGGCGCAGGCGTTGCAGTTCGCCGGCCGAGAGCGTCGGGGTCGCGCGGTCGAGCGAGAGGTAGCCCAGGCCGAGACCGATCACCGTCTCGACACGCGGGAGCAGGTCCTCCACGAGCACGCGCGCCGTGGTCCCGCCGCCCGCCTCGCGCAGCATCGCCGCGAGCGCGGTGAGCGGCAGCCGGACCGCCTCGGCGATCGTCCGCCCCGCGAAAGTCACGGCGAGGGCCTCCGGCTTGAGCCGCGTCCCGTGGCACACGGGGCACGGCTCGCTCACGAGGAAGCGCGCCGCCTTGGCGCGCAGCACGTCGCTCTTGGAGTCGGCGAAGGTCTTCATCACGTACCGGCGCGCGCTCTGGTACGTGCCCTGGTACGGGCGTTGCACCCGGCCCGCCTCGCGGACCGGCTCGACCGTCACGGTCGGTGTCTCGTCCGTGAAGAGGATCCACTCGCGCTCCGCCGGGTCGAGTTCCCGCCAGGGCCGGTCCACGTCGTGGCCGAGCGCGTCGAGCACGTCCCGCAGGTTCTTGCCCTGCCAGGCCCCGGGCCAGGCGGCGATCGCGCCCTCGCGGATCGTGAGGGAGGGATCGGGGACGAGCAGTTCCTCGGTCGTGCGGTGCACGCGGCCGAGGCCGTGGCACGCCGGGCAGGCGCCCACGGCCGTGTTCGGCGAGAACGAGTCCGAGTCGAGCCGTTCGGCGCCCTCGGGGTAGGTCCCGGCGCGCGACCAGAGCATACGGAGCAGGTTGGAGATCGTCGTCACGGTGCCGACCGAGGAACGCGAGGAGCCGGCCGAACGGCGCTGCTGGAGCGAGACGGCGGGCGGGAGCCCGGTGATCTCCCCGACGTGCGGGGCGCCGACCTGGTGGATGAGCCGTCTGGCGTACGGGGCGACGGACTCGAAGTAGCGTCGCTGGGCCTCGGCGTAGATCGTCCCGAAGGCGAGCGAGGACTTCCCCGAGCCCGAGACGCCGGTGAAGACGGCGAGGACGTCGCGCGGCACGTCGACGTCGACGTCCCGCAGATTGTTCTCGCGCGCGCCGCGCACCCGGACGCAGGGATCGTGGGGGCTCTCCATACGGAGATCGTAGGCAGGCGGGGGAGTCGCCGCAGGTCCGGGGCGGGGGAGCGGGGCGGGGCCCGTGGGCGAGAAGGTGACGGCCGCGAGGGCCCCGTACCGGGGGCGGTACGGGGCCCTCGCGGCCGTCACAGGGGCGCGGGCGTCACACGACGCTCGGCGCCACCGAACTGTTCGGGTCGAGGCTGTCCATGAAGGAACTCACCGAGAAGACGGCGTTGCCCGCCCCCGCCGGGCCGTAGCCGGGGGGCGAGGAGAGCCCGTACTCCTCCATCGTCGCCCGGTACGCCTGGAGCAGCCGGATGTGGTACTCCAGCGGCGCCCCGCCCGGATTGGTCTTGCCGAGCGGCGTGGTGGGCTCGGGGCACCACGTCGTGAAGCGCGGGGTGATCCCGTGCGACATGAAGAAGCGCAGGCCCTCGGTCGTCGAGGCGATCGCCTCGTCCACCGTCGTGAAGCCGAAGGGCTCGGCCATCTCGACGCCCGCGACGAAGTTCGGGATGACATTGCGCGCGCCGAAGATCTCGGCCGAGTCCAGGATGCGCTTGTGCCACTCGTCGCGGCCGACGTAGCGCTCCTTGCCGGGGCAGTACAGCTCGAAGAGCCGCCGGTCCCACACCTCGAAGTTGGGGTGGTAGATCTGCACCCCGTAGTCCTTGAAGCGCCGCACGTCGTCCTTGGGCAGCGCCTGGGCGACGACCTTGCCGATCCAGCGGCCGGGGAAGCGCTCCTCGATCGCCTTCGCGTAGTGCCCGTAGAAGTCCGCCTCGTCGCGCCCGGCGACCTTCGAGGTGATCGCGCCGCCCGTCAGCGTGTACGCGGTGGAGGTTTTCGCCGTGTCGTACTTGTCGATGATCTCCAGCGCCTCCAGGACCTCGTCCACGTCCTTGACGCCGGTGTACGGGCGGCCCGCCGCCTTGTGCTGGCGCCAGTTGTGGTTGATGTCGCAGTACTGGCACTCCTCCTTGGCACCGAAGTACTGGCACACCCGGAACACCGTGAGGTAGATCAGGTAGCCCCACTGGATCGTCGGCGCGACCTCCATCACCGACTTGCCGTTGGAGAGCTTGTGCTTGTAGTACTCCGGCATAGGCGGCACGCCCACGTCCGCGATCCGCTTGCCGTCGAGGAAGAGCGCGAGCATCCCGTCCTCGTCGGCGGCCACCCGGTAGGGCGAGGCGGGGTTCACGCGCACGGAGACGACGGTGCGGCGCAGGTCGTAGGGGCCTCCGGTGAGGACGATCTCCTCGGGCGGACGGCGCAGCGCGGCCTCGCCCAGCTCGGGGAGCGTCCCGTGGTCGAAGGAGAAGATGAAGTACGACTTCGGTTTGACCTCGCCCGACTCGTTGTCGCTCAGCGCCGACTTGTCGAAGGCCACGCCGCCGCGCAGCAGGTCCTCCTTGAAGACCGCTTCCCTCGGTACCCCGGGGAACCGGCTGAGCAGGTCCTCCACCAGGGCCGTACGGCTGTCCATCCTCACTCCTCACTCTCCCCCGTGTCCTGGCCGCCCACGGTAGACCCCCGTGCGCGACACCTCTGGCACCCCTCCTGCCCCTCATGGCCGGGGGCACCGGGGTCTATTGTCCGGTTCGCCCCGCGAGCCCCGTCAGCCGGGCCAGCCTCCGGTACGAATCGACGAGCGCGGCACGGTCGTAGGTGCTCGTCGTCACGAGGTACTCGTCGGCGCCCGTACGGGTCAGCAGCCGCTCCAGCTCCGCCGCGACCTCCTCCTCGGTGCCCGCGACGTGCCCGCGCAGCGCCTCCTCGTACAGCGGGCGCTCCCGCTCGCTCAGCGTCCGGCCCTCGATCTCTTCGGCGGGGACGAGCGGCGGGAAGACGCCCCGGGTACGGGACCACATCGAGGCGTACGCCTCCGGGAGGAGCAGCCGCCGCGCCTCCTCCGCCGTCCCGGCGACGGCGACCGTCCCGGAGAGGACGACGTACGGCTCCGGGTTCCCCGGCGAGGGGCGGAAATCCGCACGGTAGGCGTCGAGCGTGCGCAGCAACTCGTCCTCGCCGCGCACCGCCGCGATCACGAGCGGCAGCCCGGCGCGCGCGGCGAGGCCCGCGCCCCGCCCGGTGGCGAGCACGAAGAACGGCGGGCGCAGGCCCTCGGCGGTGACCGCGTGCACACCCCGGTACGTGGACTGCGTGCCGTCGAACCAGCCGCGCAGCTCCGCGAGCTGTTCGCCGAAGCGCTCCAGGGCCGCGTCCTCCTTGTCGTGCCCGAGCGCGCGCCGCACCTCGTTCGTGAAACCGACCGAGCGGCCGAGGCCGAGATCGGCACGGCCGGGGTGGAGTCCCGCGAGCACACCGAACTGCTCGGCGACGACGAAGGGCCGGTGGTTGGGCAGCATGACGCCGCCCGTGCCGACCCTGATCCGCTCCGTCGCCCCCGCCACGGCCGTCGCGAGCACGAGCGGGGCCGCCCCGGCGACACCGGGCACGCCGTGGTGCTCGGCGACCCAGAAGCGGTGGTAGCCGAGCGCCTCCGCCTCCCGGGCGAGGGCGACGGAGTCGCGCAGGGCCTCGCCCGCCGAGTGGCCCTCGCGCACGCGGGAGCGGTCGAGCACGGAGAACGCGGTGGTGTCGATGGCGGAACTCACGGTCGTGATCAACGCTCCGGGTGGGCGCGGGATTCCCGGCGGAGGGGTTCGCCGTACGGCCGGGACCGGGTCGGCAGGCGGCCCCGTACGGTGGGAGTGTGCGCGATACCCGGCCGCTGGCCCTCTTCGACCTCGACAACACCCTCTCGGACGCGGGGCACCGGCAGCACTTCCTGCGCGGCGCCCGCAAGGACTGGCCGGGCTTCCTCGCCGCCGCCGTGGACGATCCGCCGCTCGCCGACGGCCTCGCACTCGTCCGCAGGACGGAGGCGGAGGGCACCGCGATCGGCTACCTGACCGGGCGTCCGGAGCGCTGCCGGGCCGACACGGTGCGCTGGCTCGCGGAGCAGGGACTGCCGGAGGGGCCGCTGTGGCTGCGCGGCGACGCGGACCGCAGGCCGGCCAGGGTCACCAAACTGGAGCGGCTGCGCGCCCTGGCCCGTACCCGCCCGGTCGCCTTCCTCGCGGACGACGACGAACTCGTGTGCCGGGACGCGGAGGCGGCGGGCTTCCGCGTCGTCCGGGCGGTGTGGGGGCGCGAGGCGACGGAACTGCACGAGGCGCAGGAGAAGGACGGGCGGACGTGAGGGTCTCGCGGTGCCGTCACGGGGGCGGCGGGTAGCCCTTTCACGCCTGGGTTCCGGGACCCTCTCGCATGGCGACTACCGGGCCCAGCGTCTCCGCAGCGCCGCGAGCCGCCCGGCGTCCACCTCCGGGGGGACGTGGGCCCGGGCCCGTACCGCCGAGAGGAAGTCCACCGGGAGGCGGACGTGCGCATGGGCCACATAGTGCGCGAGGTCGAGACGCCAGACCCAGGTCCCGTCGGTGAGGAGCGAGGCCGCGCGGGTGAGCGGGGGCGTGTGCGGGGCGAGGGCGTCGGGGAGCGCGGCCCGCGCGGTGCGCAGGAGCAGGCCCGCGCGGAGGTAGGCGAGCAGTTCCGGCTCGTCCGACTCGCCCCGCGCCCGCGTGGCCGCGCGCAGCGGCCCCGCGTCGCGCGCCGCGCGGGGGCGCGCTCCGGGCAGCCCGGAGAAGAAGCCGAGCGGGAGCCCCGGCGCGGCGAGGCGGTGGGACGCCGCGTTCCGGGCCCGCAGGGCCCGTCTGCCCGCCACTCCTCCCGCCTCCTCAGGCCGCCGCGTCGCCCGTCGCCTCGTCGGCGCCGTCGATGCGGAAACCGACCTTGAGACCGACCTGGTAGTGCTCGATCTCGCCGTTCTCGATGTGCCCGCGCACCTGCGTCACCTCGAACCAGGAGGGGTTACCACTGACAAGTCCGGCTGCCATACTGTCTCCATGAGCGATGTGGAGCGACTCATCGACCTCTTCTGTCGTAAGTCGAAGGCGGTCCGAGTGCCCAGGAGGCACGGGGGCGTGCGGTGGCGGCCGAGCTGGGACTGACGGTCCGCCACGTCTGGATCGAGGTCGGCAGCGCGTCGAGGTTCAGCACCCGCAAGCGTCGTGACGAGCAGGACAAGGCGCTCCAGGCGCTCGTCAACGGTGAGACAGGCGCACTGTGGGTGTACAAGCTGGACCGCTGGGACCGGCGAGGGGCCGGCGCCATTCTGGAGATCATTGAGCCCAAGGACGGAATTCCCCGGCGGCTGCTGTTCGACAACGGAGATCCCGAGAAACCTGGGATCGAGCTTGATTCTACCAATCCCCGGGACAGGGGCGAATTGATCAGGCGCGCCGAGTCGGCCCGCGAAGAGACGGACAGGCTCAGTGACCGGGTACGTGACACAAAGGGCCACCAACGGGCGACCGGCCAGTGGATTCAGGGGAGGGCCCCCTACGGGGCGAAGGTCGTCATCGTGGAAGACCCGGAAGACCCCGAGGAGGATCTTCGAATTCTCGCGCCGGACGACGCACCTGCGATCACCGGTAAGCCGGACCCCACCAAGGCGGGAGTGGCGGCTCGGATTTTTGAAGACGTGGCCGAGGGGTGGAGTCTACGAAAACTGGCGGCCCAGCTAGACGACGAAAAGATTCCCGGGCCGCGCGGTGAAGGCACACACTGGGTTCACGCGACGCTACGGAAAATGGTCCACAACCCCATCTACGCGGGGTGGCAGCCCATCACACTCACGCCGGGTGGCAAGAGCGTGCAGTTTCGCGGGGAAGACGGTAAGCCGATCCGGGTGTGGGAGGGCCTCGTCAGCGACGAACTACAAGCACGTGCCGTCGCCAAGCTCGTGTCGGTAGAGCCCGACGAAAAGACCCAACGGCTTCTGACGGCGGGGGCATCGGGAGGGAAGGCCCGCCACCTCCTCACGGGGCTACTGGTCTGTGAAGCGGACGGCTCCCGGATGCCTCACCGAGGAAACGGCTACGCCTGTTGGCGGTGGGAGAACTGCCCGAAGCCGACGTTCGTGGGGACGAAACCGATCGAGACGTACGTACTCGATCGGTGGTTGACCCGCCTCTCGCAGGCCGACCCGGATGACCCCCTCCTCGAAAAGGTGGCCGCCCGGTGGGCCGCCCTAAAGCGACCCGACGAGACACGGGAGCTGCTGGAGGCCAAGGCGGCGCTGCACAGTGCACAGGAGGCCATGAAGCGGCTGGAACGGGACCGGCGCGCGGGGCTGTACGACGGACCGGCCGAGTCCCTGTACGCCCCCGCCATGCGGGAGACGATGGAGCTAGTAAGTCGGGCGTCGGCACTCGTGGCGGACGTGTCGAACGTCGGCGCTCCGGACGTGTCGTTCCTCTTCGACGAGGAGCTGTGCATGAGTGCCTGGGCGGTGGCCGATACATCCACGAGACGAGACCTCCTCCGACTGGCAGTCGACAGGATCGTAGTGGCCAAGGCGCCGTACCACGCGGCCCCGTTCCGAGGGCTTGAACGGGTGCTCATTCACTGGGTTGACGGGACGGCGGACTAGGACCCGCCGACGTCGGTGGAGGTCAGTTATCCACAGCCGGGCTGTGGATAACTCCACCGAGTAACCAATGAGGCCCTGAACCTCACCCTCCGTCCTCCCCCTCGTGCAGACCGCACGCCAAACCGCCAAACTAACCCCTGTTTTCATTTCTTCTCTAACGCGTTAGAGAGAAAGTGAAACTAGGGGTTAGTTTGGCGTTTTGGCACCGAGTCTGCACGCGGGGGAGGACGAGGACCCGGTCGACGGCCCGCGAGGGTCAGTTGGCAGGGTCGACGGTCCTTCAAGATCATTAAAACCAAACAGCTACACCATAACTAAGGTAGGAAGAGTTTTCGCAGCCGTCGCGACTGGCGGGCGGCTCGACTCCTCCCTGACGGCCGGCGCCGCTCCCGCTGTTCCCCCGCCCTCTCCTCCGGGGTTGAGCGCGGTAGAAGCGGCCCCGGCCGTCCCAAGCTTCCCGCCGACGACCACACCGCCCCGGCCACGAGCCGCGGAACGGTCCCTGTATCGGCGGGGGAGGACGCTACGCACCCTGGGACCTCTCGGGGCAAGCCTCTGGCGTCCAGGCGCTGGAGTGCACACCCAATGCGGCTTCGGCCGCACGTCCCTGCCCCAGAGGGCACGGCGAGTCGCTACGGCGCATCTCGCGCGGTGCCCGCTAGGTTTCTTCGGCTAACGGCAAGCCGCCCGTGTAGGCCCCCGAGGCCGAGGGGTAATCCCGGTTCGACTCCGGGCGGGACCACTGACGAATCGGAGTGATGCGCACACTCGCGCGGTAGCTGGCTGGCGCAGCGCTGGTCCCGTCGTTATGCGACGGCTTACCGGGGCAGGGGTTCGAATCCCCGCCGCGACGGTTCGTCACGCCCCTTCCCAAGCCTCTCTCGGACGCTCAAATGGGAAGGGCCTTGCTTCCGTAGCTCAGTGGCCAGAGCGTCCGCCTGTCGAGCGGAGGGCCGCCGGTTCGAGTCCGGTCGGGAGCGCTGCGGTACGTGATCGTCTAAAGCCGGTCGCGCCGGAGGGCGGAGGATCGCCTCCTCGACGTACCGCAACCTTGACGCGCGGCGTCCAAGGCAACTGGGTAGTACATTGCTCCTCGCCCTCCCCCGGGACTGGTGAGGCTAGGCAGTCTCCGGGACGTCGGGTCCTGCCTCAACAAAGACCCTGACGAGGAAGGTCGGGCACTGGCGTGCCAAGCGCTCCCGAAAAGCGTCACGGGGCAACCCGTTGGGGGTTCGACTCCCTCACCTTCCGCGCACCACCTGACGCGCGGCGCCCGAGGCAACCGGGCACCTTCCGCGCTCAGCCGGACGTGGGGCACCGCCCGCGACGTCCAACCCGAGCCCCGGTGGACCGCTGAGCCGCCCGCTGACGCGGGTGACACGTCGCCGGGGCCGAGCGGGCGTAGCTCAGTGGCAGAGCAGCGGTCTCCAAAACCGTGCACGGAGGTTCGATTCCTCCCGCCTGTGCAAGAGCGGCCCGCACCGCTCGGGCCCCGACCACCCTGGAGGCCCGATGCCGACGACCGCAGCAACTCCCGACGACCTCAACGCTATTGCGACGAGGACGACCGCCCTGGAAGGCGTAGTGAAGGCCCTGAGCGGCCCTCAGGCGTCCTCTGGGGCTTCGTTCGTCGTTCGCCCCGAGGACTACGGCGCGAAGCCCGGGAAGGACGCCACAGCGGCGTTCAGGGCCCTCATGGACGACGTGGACAAGCGGCTCACGCCCGACGCCGGAGGAGGCGTCCCCGTCGCCACGGTGACCGTGCTCCTGACGGGCGTCTACACCGTGTCGGGCAGCATCATGCGGCCGAAGAGCGGACGCGCGCAGGGGCTCACGTTCCGCGGGCTCGGGAAGCGATCGTCAGAGATCGTGATGACCGGCGCGGAGCCACTGCTCGTGAACGCCGACAGGTGGATGGGTGTCCGCTTCTACGACCTCTCGTTCCGATCCACGAACGCCAAGGCGTCGTTCCTCTACAGCTCCAGCACAGGAGCGTGTCAGGACTGGGCGTTCACGAACGTTGAGTGGCGCGGGAGCTGGAAGTACGGCATCGGGCTCGACGGCCCGCAGACGAGCAATACGAACAGCGAGTGGCGCTTCGACGGCTGTCACATCAACGGCGCGTACGACGTTGCGTTCCTGTGGTCGGGGATGACGCCGAGCGTCGCCCAGCAAGACCAGTTCCTCAACTTCTGGATCACCGGGTGCAAGGTGGAATACGCCTCCGGCGACGCCTTCCGCTTCGATCGCGGAGGTTTCATAACGGTCGACGGTGGCAGCTTCATCATCACGGGGCAGCGTCCCGATGGCGGCCTCAGCCGCTTCTTCAACTTCCCGGTCGCCGGCCATGCGGACTCGGTCCAGCACCTCAACGTGCGCGGCGTCCGCTTCGAGCTGCGCAACGCCAAGTCGCGCGTGATCGAGAGCCGGTGGACGGGGCAGATCGTTTTCGACGGCTGCGACGACACCGCACTCGGCTTCCAGGCGCACAGTCCCGCGCTCGTGGCGCACGACTACACGAACCCCGGGATCGTCGCCTACCGCAACTGCGACCTCGTGGGCCGGCACGCGTACCACCTGACGGCCGCACCGGCGCGCCAGGTGGTCGCCTATGAGATGTGCACGAGGAAGAACAACCGGACGGCGGCCTCGTTCCTCGTGGTCGACGGGGTGAAGGCGACGGCGAAGAGCACAACGAGCGCCCCCTTCGTTCACGTCAACGACGGAGACGGGATCAAGTAGTCGGCAGCTTCACCGTGAAGAACGGCGCTTGATCGTCGGAGGCGGCGTTGAGGAGCGACACCTCACCACCCCTCGCTGCGACGTCGAGCACTACGGTGCCGGTCACCGACTGCCCCGGCTTGTAGGTCGTCTCCAGGTCGGGACCTCCCAGCCCTTCCAGCGTGGTCGCGTCCTGCGCGGCGTGGTCAGCATCCTGCCAGTTCATCAGGCCGTAGACGCTGATTTGAGCCGGCGCCTCGCCCACGTTCTTCAGTGTGAGCGTCAGCGCGACGTACTGTCCCTGTTCCGGCTCGTTCCCGTTGATCTCCTCCGCCGTCACGTACTTCGCCTTGACGGCCGTGACGCTCATCTTCGTGACGATCTTGTAGTTGCTCTCGTCGTCCAGGTCGCCGAAGTCGAAGGTCTTCGTGTCCCCGACGTTGAGCACAGGTGCCGTGGGTGAGGCGTCAGTCTTCGACGCTTCCGGGCTGGGCTCCTTCTCCTTCGCCGGCTTGACCGTGGCTACCGCCTTCGGCTCCTGGTCCTTACCCGAGTCCGAGGACGACGAGCATCCCGCTACCAAGGCGACGGACAAAACAGCAGCGGCCCCCGCCGCACGCACCGCAGCACGCATGTGAACCCCCATGAGAACGGCCCCTGACGGCCCGTAGAGCGCCCATCGTAGGGCAGCACGGCAGCGGAGGTGGGCGAATGGCGTGGGAGGGCAGCACACGACGCCAGAGGCTCCCGAAGGACTGGCCCGCACGACGGCGCCGGGTACTGCGCAGGGACGGCCACAGGTGCGTCGAGCTGTACAGCGACGGACGACGGTGCACGCAGCCCGCGACCGACGTAGATCACATCGTGCCTGGTGACGACCACCGAATGGAGAACCTGCGGGCCCTGTGCTCGTGGCACCACGCACGCAAGAGTGCGCACGAGGGCGGCACAGCGGCGGCACGCACACGGGTCAGCTCGGCACGCCCGACGGCCAAGCATCCAGCACTGGAGGACTGACCATGCGCGGTGCCCATGTGGTGCTGGAGGAGGCGGACGACACGGGCGAGGACGGAGTCCAGGTGACGCGCGTACTCGTGGATGGTCACGACGTCGGCCGACTCGCACGAGCGCCGAAGGTCGCAGTCGGCTCGACGCGCGACCGGTCGGTCACGACCGTGACGCTCGTCCTCGTGCCGAGCCGCTTGGAGGTGCGGGGCGAGCACGCGGACGGCGTCCAAGATCGATCGGGCCCCCGGGCTGGCTTCGCGGCGAAGATCGACTAGCCCCGCCCCAGGGGGGTGATCCCCTCCGGGCAAACAGGCCGACCGAAGAGGTGCTGGGCCTCTCCCCGTGTACGGGTCTGGGGGATGTGGAGCGGCGCGTCAGGTCGGCAACGGAGAGCGCCCCGCAGGCGCCCGCCCGCAGCTCCCTGACCCCCTCGCAGCTTTGGCCGACCGCTCGAAGCGTGACCGGCCACCCTGATTCTCTCAACCAAACATGCAGGTGGGAGGCTTGAAAGTGTGACCGGCCCCCTGTACTCTGAACCCATGGACAGGACGTGCGAGCACTGCGAGGAGCCGATGCCGATCATGGCTCGCTCTCACGCGCGCACCTGTTCACCCCGGTGCCGCAAGGCACTGTCCCGCGCGAAGGCGCGCAACCCGCTCCCCGTCGAGCTGACGACCCGCGACAGGTGGGTGCGTCGCAGCGCGACGAAGGTCCCTTTGACGGCCGCCGGCATGGCAGCGTCTTCGACGGACCCGCGGACGTGGAGCAGCTACGAGGACGCCGCCGCTTCGACGGTCGGCGCCGGCCTGGGCTTCGTCCTGAGCGACGGGGACGACGTCGTGTGCGTCGACCTGGACCACTGCTTGAACCCGCTCACGGGCCGTCTGGCGCCGTGGGCCGCAGCCATCGTGCGCGACGCAGGGACCTGTTACGTAGAGGTCTCACCGTCCGGAGACGGCTTGCACATTTGGGGTCGCGCCAACGTCCGACAGGGGCGGAGGATTCGGCGCCCGGACGGCACTGCCGTCGAGATCTACGGAACCGGGCGCTACATCGCCATGACAGGTGTGCGGCTCCACCACAGCCCAAGAACACTAGGCGACCTGACCGACGTTGTGGGGTCGCTGACGACCTGAACCCGGAGGGCACGTGACTCACCCACTTGCAGATGTCCGCGCTCGCGGTGCCGTCAACGAACGGCTGAAAGCGCTCGGTGTACCTGCAAAGGCGTGCGCGTCATGTCTCGTGGTGAAGTCCTCAGAGCAGTTCGCGCCCTACGCGCGGACCAAGCTCGACGGTCGCCGTCCGTCCTGCCGACTGTGCCGAAGTGCCAGCCGGGCGGCCAGGGCTGAGAGTATCCGCCAGCAGAAGCGGGCACACCACGCCGCCAACCGCGACGAGATCAATGCGCACAGGCGAGATCGGTACCCCGAGATTGCCGGGAGCGAGCGCGAGCGCAATCGACAGTGGGCTGCCAACAACCCCGACAGGGTCCGCGCTAAGGGGCACCGTCGCAGGGCAACCCTAGCGAGCGCCACCGTGGTGCACTTCAAACCGAGCGATGTCCGCGACGACTGGGCAGAGCATGATTTGTGGAACTGCTTCTTCTGCGCGGGACCGTTGACGGACCTCGAAGAAGAGCACTTCTACCCCCTGACCCCGGCGCCTGGTGTGGTTCAAGGCATGCATTCCGTAGAGAACCTTGTCCCGGCATGCCAGAGCTGCAATAGGGCGAAGGGGAACCGCGATCCGTGGGATTTTCTTTGGTCCCTCCTCGACGCCCGCAGCGGGCCGAGCTGACGGTCTAGCACGAGTAGCACTGCTGACCACGACACCAGGAGGTGCCGCTATGGCCGGACGAGGACCCGCCCCCAAGAACCCGGCGACGCGCCGCAGGCGCAACGCCACGGAACCTGAGACCGTGCTCGCCCCTGACGACGAACTCCGCGGCCCCGAGCTGCCGGAGGGAGTCCTCGGCGCGGACGAGAAGACCGGCGAGGTGTATGAGTGGCACCCCATGACGCAGCTCTGGTGGACCTCCTGGCGCACCTCCGCGCAGGCTGCGCTCTTCACTGACACGGACTGGCTTTTCCTCATTGACACCGCCCTCATGCACCACACCATGTGGGCGAAGGGCCGATGGGAGTTTGCCTCCGAAGTCCGCCTGCGCGCAGCCAAATTCGGCGCAACCCCCGAGGACAGGGCCCGCCTGAAGATCAAGGTGGACGACCCGACGGCCTCCACCACCCGCGCACCTGCGCAGCGCCCCGACAACGTCTCGGACATCAACTCCCGGAGGGCCCGCCTCACCGGATAGCCGCGGAGAGGGGGCGCCATGCCGCGCGCAGTTGTACGCGCCCCCGGACACGACCGGAACCGCTCCCTCGGGTGGCTCGCGGTGGCGTGGATGGAGCACTTCGTGGTGCACGGCCCCGGCGATGTCCAGGGCGAGCCCGTACGCCACGGCGACGAGTACACCGGGTTCGTGGTGGACTGCTACGCCGTCGATGAAGACGAGGGCAAGCTCCTCTACGACTCCGCCTTCTTCTCCCGCCCGAAGGGCTGCGACAAGAGCGGCCTTGGCGCTCGTATCGGCCTCTTCGAAGCCTTCGGCCCCGCTCGCTTCGACCGGTGGGCCGAGGGTGGCGAGATCTACCGCGATCCCTGGGGCCTCGGCTTCGAGTACGTCTACGAGCCCGGGGAGCCGATGGGGCGCCCGGTCAAGGTGCCGTACCTCCGCATCATGGCGACGGAGGAGGGTCAGACGGGCAACGTCTTCGACACCATCCACTTCAACCTGACGGATGAGACGTCGCCGCTCTCTCAAGTGCCTAACACAGACGTCGGGTTGACGCGAATCATCCTGCCGGACGGCGGAGAGATCACACCATCCACTGCGTCTTCGTCCTCGAAGGATGGCGGCAAGGAGACATGGGTCTGCTTCGATGAGACCCATCTGTACAACACGCCCGAGCTGCGGCGCATGTATTCGACGGTCACCCGTAACCTGCGCAAGCGCAAGAGGGGCGCGCAGACGTGGTACCTCGAAACGACCACGATGTTCGCCCCCGGGCAAGACTCCGTCGCCGAGCGCACTTACGAGGAAGCGGGAGCGATCCGCGACGGCCGCAAGAAGCGCGGTCGGGCGAGGCTCCTGTACGACCACCGCTGGGGTGAGTGCAAGAACCTCAAGAACGAGGCTGAACTCCGCGCCGCCATCGTTGACGCCTACGGCGACGCGATGGAGTGGATGGACCTGGAGTCGCTGGTCGATGACTTCTACGACCTCCGCAACGACTCCGCCGACGGGAAGCGGTACTTCCTCAACAGCCGCACCACCGCCTCTGACGCGTGGATGGAGGCCGACGCCTGGGCCCTCTGCCGACGCGAGGAGGAGCTACAGCCCGGCGACCTCGTCACCCTCGGCTTCGACGGATCGATTCGCGACGACGCAACTGCCCTGACGGCGTGTCGAGTTACCGACGGGCATCTCCAGCTCCTCGGATGCTGGGAGAAGCCCGAAGGTCCCGAGGGCGACGGCTGGCAGGTGGACCGCGAGGCGGTCGACGCCGCTGTGGCCCGCGCCTTCGACCGCTACGAGGTGTGCGGCTTCTACGCCGACCCCCCGCACTGGCAAGACTACGTGGACGCCTGGACGCGCGACCACGGAGACGATCTCAAGGTGAGAGCCACGCAGTCGCGCCCCTTGGAGTGGTGGACGAACCGACCGACGGCGATGGAGTCGGCCCTCGATCGCTTCATGGAGGCCGTGGACGACAAGGCCCTGTCGCACGCCGAGACCCTGGACCCGGAGCACGAATCCGAGGCCCTGCGACGTGGTGCCACGCTCACCCGCCACGTGCTGAACGCTCGACGCCGCCCGATGGGTCGAAACCACCTCGGGATCGGCAAGGAACACCAGAAGAGCCCCAAGAAGATCGACGCCGCCATGAGCGCCGTACTCGCCTACGAGTGCCGTGCCGACGCCGTCGCACTCGGCATCACCAAGCGCAAGAAGCGCTCCCGCAAGCTCAACGCCTTCTAGGGAGGTCCGTGTATGCCTGTCGCAGCCGACGAGGTGGGGTCTCCCGGGTGGTGGCTGAAGCGGTTGGGCAAGAAGCTCCTCGATGAGCGCAACGACGCCCACGATGACGAAGGTGAAGTGACGCCAGGGCTCGACACCTTGAGGAAATACGCCGAGGGACGCGCACCGCTACCCACCCTGCCCGGCGTCGATCCGAAGGAGGTCGCCTCCTGGATGAAGGATGCGCGGACCAACTGGACCTCGCTCGTCCTTGACTCGCCTGTCGAGCGCTTGGGCGTAGACGGCTTCCGCTTCGGTGGTGCCGACGACCCGGACAGCAAGACCGCCGACGAGGACGCGAACCGCATCTGGCGCGAGAACGGGATGCGCGCGGACTCCGGCCTTGTGCACTACGGCGCCTTGTCCCAGCGGCGGGCCTTTGTCCTCGTTGAGAAGGGGGACGATGGTCGTCCCATTCTGACGCACGAAACTCCGCAGCAAGTAGCTGTAGAGCATGAGCCGGGCAACCATCGGCGTCTAGCGGCCGGCCTTAAGATGTGGCGGGACGACTGGACTGGCGGCACACGAGCGACTTTGTGGACCCCGAACCGAATCTACGGGTTCACATCGCGTCGCGAGAGCCCAGCCTTCGTCCTAAGCTCCGCAGCGTTGAATGAGTGGGACGCAGCAGCACTCCCGGGGGTTCGGGACTCGGATGTCGAAAACCTCCTCAAGCTGGTCCCCTTCGTTCCGTTCATCAACCGGCGCAACCGTCGACTGAGCGGATTCGCGGAGCACGAGGACGTCATCAGCGTCCAGAACCGAATCAACCTATCGTTGATTATGCTCATCGCTGCCATGAAGTATGGCGCCTTCCGACAGCGTTGGGCCGCGGGCCTGGAGGTGGACGAGGACCCGGTAACGGGCGCCAAGATCCAGCCCTTCACGCTCGACATCAAGAAGCTGTGGACGACCGAGGACCCCGAGGTGAAGTTCGGCGAGTTCGCCGCCACTGATCTGGTCCCCTACGTGCGCGCCGTCGAAGCCGCCGTGCAAGACCTCGCCGCCATCAGCCGGACACCGCCTCACTACCTGATCGGTGCCGTGGTGAATGTGAGCGGCGACGCCCTGAAAGCGGCGGAGACTGGTCTCGTAGCCAAGGTGAAGGACCGCCAAGCCAGCTTCGGCGAGTCCTGGGAAAACGTCATGCGCCTCGCCTTTCGCGTCCTCGGCGACGAGGAGAAGGCGAGCGCGTACGACCTCTCTACCATCTGGCGCGACCCCGAGTCCCGCACGGTATCCGAACTCGCCGACGCAGCCGTGAAGAAGGCTTCGGCTGGTGTCCCGTGGCGTCAGCGCATGGAGGACATGGGCTACACCCCGCAGCAGATCTCCCGCATGGAGATCGATCGCGCGGCCGACGCCCTGAACGCCGCTCCGACGGAGGACCTGCAGCCCGCATCCCTCCAGGCCGCCCGGGACGCCCGCCAGCAGCGGGACCCGCGTACCGTGATCGGACGGAGCACGGATGACCTCCCCGACGCCGCTTGACGCGCGGTACGGAGCCGCTGTGCGAGGCGTATGGACACCCGTCCTCGGGCGGGTGGGCCGTCTGTGGTCCGGCCTCGGCGCATACCGCGACGCTGACGTGACGCGCTTCCAGCGCCAGGCCCTCCCGCAGATCTTCGCGGGCGAGCGGCAGGTGGCCACGCTCACGGCGAGCTACCTGGAACAGCTCTACAAGGAGGTAGACGACCGCGCGCGACGGATCGCCCTCGACACTGACACGGTGACGGGGGAGGCTCTGCGCGGCGTCGACCCTCGCGAGGTGTATGAGCGTCCGTTCAAAGAGGTGTGGACGGCGCTCAGCAAGGACGAGCCGGTTGACGTCGCCGTTGACCGCGGAGCGCACCGCCTCGAAACGCTGGTGAAAACAGACCTTCAGCTCGCCCGAACGCACACCGTACGGGTGGTGGCGGAGAACATGCCCCGCTTCGAGTACACCACTCGCGTCCTCCAGGGCGAATACGACTGCGCCCTCTGCATCGTCGCCTCGACGCAGAGATACCGGAAGAAAGACCTCGCTCCGATCCACCCCGGCTGCGACTGCACCGTCAAGCTCGTCACCGCTGCCGAAGACCCTGGTCAGGTCGTGGACGAAGCGAAGCTGGAACAGATCCACGACGCCGTCCGCGCCGCACTCGGCCAGGCGGACGCCGGAGGCCGCGCGGTGGATTACCGCAAGATCCTCGTGACCAACGACCACGGCGAAATCGGCCCGATCTTGGGCTTCGCCGGCCAGAACTTCACGGACCGGACTGACCTCCGAATCCCGAAGTAACCTCCGCCCGCCATGGGTAACACTTCCGACTATCCCGACAGGGGAGACCTCGTCATGCCTCGACGCACTCTCGCGCGACACCGCCACCTTCTGACCTTCTCCGCACAGCCCTGGCACCTCTTCGAGGACGACCCGGGCGCCGGAAGTGGTGGCGGAGGCGGTGTCCAGCTCAACGAGCACGGATACCCGGACAACACTCCGACCGCCGAGATGTCCGCCGAACACCAGGCGGCGTACTGGAAGCACCACGCGCGCAAGCACGAGCAGCGCGCCAACGCCGCCCCCGACGCCGCCGAGCTGGAGCGTCTGCGCGCCGCCGATGAGGAGCTGAAGACCCGCAAGGCGGCGGAACTCTCCGACGTCGAGCGCGCGCAGGCCGAGAAGGACGCCGCCGAAACCGCCCGACAGACCGCCGAGCGCGAGCGTGACGAGGCCCGAGCCGAGGCCCTGCGCATCACCGTGGCGGCGGATAAGGGCCTCACTCCCGCCCAGGCCGCACGACTCCGAGGCACCACCAAGGAGGAGCTGGAGGCCGATGCGGACGCCTTGAAGGCGCTCTTCGGCACCACCACTCCGGCGCCCTCTCCCCGCTCCGGCGGCCCGCAGGGCGGCGACGTCGGGGGCACCACCACCGTCACCGCTGGCGCCGACCGGTATCGGCAGAAGTACGGCAAGCACTGACCACCACCTCGTAGGAGGAAACATGGACCTCAGCCTGAAGGTTGAGTCTTTCTCGCAGGACCGTCGTGACTGGCTGGGGTCTGCTCACGGCACCGACGCCCCGGTCTCCGTGACGCTCGACGTCGCGAAGTTCACCAAGGCGACGCACTACCCGGACGGCTACCTCAAGAGCGGCATCCCGCTCGGCAAGGTGACCGCCTCCGGGCTCTACGGCCCGTACGACGGCGCCGCCAGCGACGGCCGACAGACGGCCGTGGGCTTCCTCTTCACCGCCCAGGACGTGGACGCGCGACGGGTCGCCTCGACCAAGGTCGTCGGCTCCATGCTCATCCACTGCTTCATCCGCGAGGCGAAGCTCCCCGTCACCATCGACGCCGACGGCAAGGCGGACGTCGCCGGCCGCATCATCTTCGTCTGAGAGGTACTGACACATGCAGCTCACCACCGAGTACGCCTCTCCGGCGGAGCTGACGGGGTACGCCCGTGCCGCGCTCCGGGACCGGGAGGAGAACGCGCTCAGCCTGAACCGTTGGCTCCCGAACGCCACGATCAACGACCTCACCTACCGCTTCAACCGGGGCGGCGGTGGCCTCATCGAGGCGGCCGTCTACCGCGCGTACGACGCCGAGTCGGACATCGGCTCGCGGGCCGGCGCTGCGCGGGTGAGCGGCGAACTGCCGCCCATTTCGCGCAAGATGCCGGTTGGCGAATATGAGCAGATCCGCATGCGGAACGTCGACACGCAGGCGGCGGAACTCCGTGACGCGATGGAGTCCGACGCCGAGAAGCTGGTCAACGCCATCGCCGCCCGTGTGGAGCTGGCGCGCGGTGACGCGATCTTCAACGGCTCCGTGACCATCAACGAGAACAACGTCTCTGCGGGCGTCGACTTCGGCCGCAAGGCCGGGCACAGCGTCACGGCGGGTGTCTCGTGGAACCATAAGGACGGCGACGACGACTATGACGCCCCGGTGTACGACCAGCTCATGTCCTGGCTCGATGTGTACACGGACACCAACGGGGAGCTTCCGGCCGTCACGCTGATGTCGCGGAAGATCTACAATCTTCTGCGCCGGAACAAGCAGCTCCGAGAGCTTGCCTTCTCCGGCGCCTCGACGGCCCCGCCCGTGCTCACCCGTGATGGGCTGAACACGGTTCTCGGTGACTTCGACATCCCGCCCGTCGAGATCTACGACGCGAAGGTGTCGGTCGGCGGCACCGCTACCCGCGTGACGCCCGAGGACAAGATCGCATTCCTCCCGGCCCAGGGTGACGCCCTCGGGAAGACGCTGTGGGGCGTCCCGGTGGAGGCCAACGACCCTCGGTACGGGCTCCAGGGCGACGGTGCCGGCGTGGCGGTCGGCGGCTACAAGTCGGAGGACCCGCAGACCCTGTGGACCCGTGCGACGTCCATTGTCCTCCCCGTCGTCGGCGCCCCCGACCTCACTCTCGTCGCGGACGTGATCGCGTGAGTGATTCGCGCTGGGTCCGCATTAAGGACGCCAACACAGACCCGGAACGACGCACTGTCGACTTCAAGGATCTGTCGACAGTGACGGCGATCACCATTCGGCAGATCCCAGCGAACACAGGCATCGCACCCGGGTTCTACGTCGAGTTTGAGGGTGTTCGCACCCTCGGACCGTACCCGACATACGACGCCGCTGAAGATCTCGTGGCGGCGCTCATCGCCCCATACTTCCCGGATCTTCCCGCCTGAGAGGGGTGCCCGTGGCCAGACTAAAGTCCTTCGTCCACGTGACGGACGCCCACGGCGAGGCCCACGTGTTCGGCCCCGCTGACGACGTCCCGGCGTGGGCACAGGCCCTCATCACGAACCCGAAGGCGTGGGCCGAGGCGCCCGAGCCGGAGGCACCTGCCCCCTCTGGCGCTCCTCGCCCGGCCGCCAAGCGCGCGGCTCCGCGGAGGAAGGCATCCTGATGACCTTCTTCGCCCAGGCGGAACTAGAGGCCATGCTCGGGCGACAGGTCACCACTCCGCAGTACGAGCTAGCCCACGAGACCGCCCTTGACGTCATCCGCGTGGAAGTGGGCCCTCGGCTCACCGACCCCCCGCAGGACGGCGTACGGACGATCGCCCTCGCCCTCGCCGCGCGGGTCCTCACCAACCCGGGCGGCGTGCGGAGCGAGCAGGCGGGCGGATTCCTCGTCACCTATGCGGACGCGCAGACCGGTGCGGGCCTCTCCAGGGACGAGCGGCGCCGCCTTCGCCGTGCGGTGGGACTGCCGTCTAGCGCGTCGTCTCTGGACATCGCCCCCGCAGAACAGGCGTCCCGGCCGCCGACACCGTGGCGGGCGCCCTCGGGTGACGCAACCCCACCGGACACCACAACGCCGGTGTCGCTTCTCTGGCAGGCACTATGAGCCTCCTCGCCCAGCTCATGTCCGAGACGTGGTACATCGAGCGTCCCGGGGAAATGGTGCGCGACTCCACGGGGTCGTACGTCCCCGGGCCGCCTGTTCGCATCCCCGTCGAGCGGTGCGCCGTGGCCACCCCGTACGGCGTCACCGTCGGATCGTCCTCCGAGCAGAACGAGGGGCAGTCGACGGTGACCACCCGGCGCGTGCTCTTCGCGCCCATCGGAACGGACGTGCGCCCAGCCGACCACATCGTTCGCGGGGACGAGCGGTACGAGGTGGTGGGTCGCCCTGTGGTGCTCCCGCTGACGTCCCTTGCCCATGTAGAGGCGCAGCTTCAGGAGGTGACGGGGTGACCCAGTTCCGCAGCACGTACACCGGTAACTTCCGGGGCATGGGCCGCCTCCTCCAGCGCCCCGCTGTGCAGCTTGCCTGTCGCAAGGTGGCGGTGAAGATGCAGGCGACAGCGGAGGCGATGAGCCCCGTCGGGAACCCGACCAACGATCACCACTCGGGGAAGTACCGGTCGTCCTTCGTGGTGGTGCCCATCGAGAAGAACGTCCCTTTCCGCGGGCGGCCTCACCTCCGCGCGGGAGCGCGCCTGATGAATACGGCCCCTCACTCCCGGCACGTCGAGTACGGCAACGGCGAGACACCCCGGTATGCGGTCCTCTCGAAGACCATCGACGCCTTCAAGGCGGCGCACCATGGCTGACGTGGAGGCGATCCTCGCGCCGTGGATCGAGGCCCGATTCCCCGTGACCGCCGGCTCCGAGACGCCTCCTGACCTGGAGAAACGCCTTCCCTTCGTACGCGTCGAGCGCATCGGCGGAAGTGACGAGCGGTTCACTCAACGCCCCCGGGTTGCTGTCGACGTCTTCACCACCACGGCCGACGAGGGACGACACCTCTCCGGTGACATCCGGGACGCACTCCTCCTCCTCCTCTCCGGCCCGGTCGGTGGGGGAGTGGTGCAGAGCATCCGGTGTGACTCCGGCCCCTCCGCGCAGCCGTGGGCGGGCGACACCGTCCGGCGCCGTGGTGCCACCTACACCGTGACTCTCCGGGCCACCTGACCACCTGACCACCTGACTTTCAGACCCGCCGCCGACGAGGTGCGCGGGTCTTCACCATGCCCAGGAGGGCACATGGCGGACACCCGCAATGCCGATCTGACTTTCGGCGCAACCGACTACATCGTCTACGTCGCGCCGCGAGACACCGCGAGCCCCGTCGACTTCGCCGACCCCGCGACCCCCTGGCAGTGCATGGGGTGGATCACGCAGGAAGGCGGCACCCTCGGCGTCGATGAGGACACCACCGACGTCATGGCGGCCGGTAGCGTCGACCCGATCCGCACCCTGATGACGAAGAGCACCAAGACGCTCCAGGTCACCTTTCAGGAGGCCATCAACCCCATCGTGCGTGCCCTCTGGGACAACGTTCCGGTGTCGTCGCTGGAGCCGACGGACGGTGTCGCCACGTACTCCCTGCCCGACCAGCCGGCGGACCTCCGTTACGCCTTCGTCCTCGACAGTATCGACGGCGACAAGCGCAACCGCCTCTTCATGCCGAACGGGAAGGTCACGGCGCGAGGTGAGGAGCAGCCGCAGACCACCGACGTGTGGAACGTCCAGATGACCTTCACCTTCTCCAAGGGCCTGGTCCTGCCCGCTGTCACTCGCACCATCGACTACGGCGGCGTGGACGTGAGCGGCTTCTTCCCCGTCTCCGGCGGGGGCGGCGGATCCTGACGCTCCTCCGCTAGTCGACTAGCGGGGCCCGTATCTGCGCGGGTCCGGGCCCCGCTGCACCACCCCAACCGACCCGCGCCGCAACGCACTTAGGAGACCCGCGCATGACCGAGCAGACCCCCGCCGAGGCCCAGGAGACCGAGGCCACCCGCGAGTACGTGACCGCCGACCTGTGCGGCACCACACTCCGCGTCAAGAACATCACGGGGTGGCGACCTTCGTACCTCCGCGCTCTGCGCGAAGCGGATTATGACGCCTGGGCAGCGGGAGTGCTTCACGTTGATGACGTCCCGACGTTCATCGACCTGGACGCCACCTTCGAGGAGATCAACGGATTCGTCGGCGCCGCCATGGAGGCCGCCGGGGAGGCCCCGGGAAAGTCCAGTGGACCGCGCAGGTCCTCCAGGACCACGCGGAAGCGCTAGAGGCTGACCTCGCGTACCGCGGGATCGACCTCCTCGACGTCTACCGAGGACGCCTCTCCCTCCGTCGGCTCCGGGTGCTGATCACACACCTCCCGCCGGAGAGCGCGACGAAAACAGCCCTACGCCTCGCGATGACGGACGAGGAGCGGGCCGCAGCGCAGGACGGAGCGGACCCAAGTGCCGCTCCATGGAGTGGAGTTGAACTCCTCCTCGCGCAGCTCCGCGACGAGCTGGTGTTGTCCCGGGGCGTGGCCATCGCAGCCGCAGGGGGCAAGCCGCCAGCTTTCCAGCCGTACCCCCGCCCCGGGGTGGTGTCCGGCACCACCTCTTCGCGCCGACACCTCTCCGACGAGGACCGCGCGCGTATCGACCCACGCCTCCGGGCGGCCAGTGAGTAGGAGGCGTGGTGCCTGATCACGACATCGTAGGGACAGTCGGTGTCGACGTCGTCCCGCTCCTCGTCAACTTCCACCGGAGACTGCAAGAGCAGATCCTCCCCGCTGCCGAGCGCGCCGGGCAGGCGGCAGGGGACCGCATCGCCGACGCCATCGGCCGACAGGTCTCCTCCGCCCTCCCCGACGCCATTCGCGAGAGCGGCCGACGTGCGCAGGCCCAGGCGACGCGGAGCGGTGACCAGACGGGCGGCGCCTTCGCGTCGTCCCTGCGTCGTCGCCTCCGCGCCGCCATGGCGGCCCTCCCGGACATCGACGTCGGGATGGACGCCTCGGGGGTGGATGCCGAACTTGCGCGCATCCGGGCTGAACTGGCACGTCTCTCAGATCAGCGCATCGGCATCGGCATCGACACCGTCTCAGCGCGGGCCGACGTGGCGCACCTGGAGGAACGCCTCCGCGCGCTGGGGGAGCAGCACCCCAACCCCCGGGTTCGCGTTGACACCGCCACTGCTCGCGCGGCTCTCGCCGAGCTGCGCGCGGACATCGACGCTGCTACGCGTTCTGTGGACCTGGAGGTGCATGTCCCTGGCGGCGAGCTGGCGACTCGCCTGCGGTCCGCAGTACAGGCGGCACAGGCGGCCCTTCCCGACGTCCGGGTGGACGCCGACACCTCTCCCGCTGCCCGCGAACTCGCGGCTTTGCGCGGCGACCTGGCGGCGCTCGGTGAGGCGAACATCGGGGTGGACCTCGACGCAGGGGCCGCCATGGAGCGCATCTCCGCCATCGAGGTGCGGCTCCGCTGGCTCTCCGCTCACGACGCCGACATTCAGGTGCGCGTGGATGCGGCGGCAGCACTCGCCCGCCTCGCCACGGTGGGGGCGGCGGTGGAGGCGCTGAACCGCCGCGAAGTCAACATCAAGGTCGACACCTCGCAGGCGGTCTCCGCGCTCCTCGTGCTGAGTGCCGCCCTCGGTGGTGTCGCCGTTATCCCGGCCCTCCCTGCCATTGCCGCCGGCCTTGGAGCCGTTGCAGCAGCCGCCACGGCAGCAGCCGCAGGGCTAGGGGGTATGGCCCTCGTCGCCGTCCCCGCCATCAAGAAGGTCTCCGAGGTCTTCCAGGCGCAGGCGGCGGCGTCCGACGAGGCGGCGAAGTCGACGGACAACGGCGCTAAGGCAACCACTCAGGCCGCCCAACGAGCGCTCCAGATGGCCTCCGCGCAAGACTCCCTCGCTCAGGCTCACCGCCAGGCAGCCCGCTCCATCGCTCAGGCGAACCGCCAGGTGGAGAGCGCAACGCGCGCCGTCGAAGACGCACAGCAGCGAGCTGCGGACCAGCGGACGCAGAGTGCCCGTGCCATCGAGCGCGCGGAGCAGTCCATCGTCGACGCTCAGCGCGGAGTGGTGCGAGCCGAGCAGTCCCTCACCGACTCCCACCGCTCCGTCACCCGCGCTGAGCGGGACCTCTCTGACGCACAGAAGTCCGCCCGTCAGGCACAGGACGATCTCACTGCCGCTCGCAAGACGGCCGCTCGGCAACTCGCGGACCTGGACGACCAGCTCCGGGACGGCCAGCTCGATCAGCGAGACGCCACTCTCCGCCTCCAGGAAGCACAGGCGGACCTCACCAAGGCGATGAACGATCCGCGGTCGACGCAGCTCCAGCGCGACCGTGCACAGCTCGCCTTCGAGCAGGCACAGCAACACCTCAAGGAGCAGAAGCAGAGCTACAAGGATCTACAGACGGCCGCCGACGAGCAGCGCAAGGCCGGAGTGGAGGGCTCGAAGGTCGTCCTCGACGCACAGGCCAGGCTCACTCAGGCACAGCGCGCGCAGGTCGACGCCGTCCAGGCCGTGGCCGACGCCCAGCGCTCGGAAGCCGAGGCCGCTCAGGGCGTCGCGGATGCTCAGCGCCAGGTGCGCGAGCAGACGCAGGCCCTCGCCGACGCCCAGAAGCAGGCGGCCCGCGATCAGGTCGACGCCGCCCAGCGGGTCAAGGACGCTCAGCGGGGCGTTGCCGACGCCGTCCAGGCCGTGGCCGACGCACAGGCGGACGGTTCTCGTCAGGTGGAGGCCGCAGAGCGTGGTGTGCAGTCGGCCCGCCTGTCGGGTATCGACACCACCGTCAAGGCGGCCACCGCTCAGGACAAGTACCGTGAGGCCCTGGCGGGTTTGACGCCAGCTCAGCGAGCGCTCTACGACTCCGTAGTGCGGCTGAAGGCCGAATTCAAGGAGTGGTCGGAGTCACTACAGCCGGGTGTACTCGCGCTTTTCACACGCGGAGTCAATGCCGCTGGGAGGACGCTACCCGCTTTCACGCCCCTCGTGGAAGGCGCAACCCGGGCGGTATCGCGTCTCTTCGACGCCGCTTCCCGGAATCTTAAGACGCCCTTCTGGCGGGACTTCAAGAAGGACATTCAGACCTCCGCCGAGCCCGCTGTCTACGGATTCGGTGTCGCCTTCGGAAACGTTATCACCGGAATAGCCGGAGTGATCGACGCTTTCTTCCCGCACATGGACGGGATCTCCCGTCGCCTGGAGGACGCCACAAAGTCCTTCGCGGACTGGGGGAAGGGGCTCAAGGGGTCGCCGGAATTCGAGCGCTTCCTAAACTACGCCTCGACGAACGGTCCGATCGTGTGGCAGACGCTCAAGGACATTGGGGGCGCATTCCTCGACGTCGGAAAGGCACTCTCTCCCCTCTCCGGGCCGCTCCTCCAGATCATTGGTGGCTTTGCCAAGGTCATTGGTGTCATCGCCACAGACGCGCCATTTGCCGTACAGGCGATATGGCTAGTCATTGTGGCGACGAAAGCATGGACGCTCGCTCAGTGGTTGCTCAATGCAGCACTCAGGGCAAACCCCATCGGTCTCATCGTCACAGCCCTTGGCGTGCTGGTCACAGCCATGGTCGTCGCGTACAAGCGTTTCCCCGCCTTCCGTAAGGTGGTGGATACGTGCTGGTCGGGAATCAAGACCGCCTTTTCCCTCGGGTGGAAGCTCGTCAAGCCGATCTTTGACCTCTGGGTACTGGAGCTGAAGCTAGTCGGAAAGGTCTTCGGCTGGCTGTACAACACCATCATCAAGCCCATCGCGGACCGGATAGGGAAGCGGTGGAAGGGGCTTTACGAGAAGGACATCAAGCCTTTCTCTGACGCCGCCAAGAAGGTGTTGACGAGCCTCGGAAAGACTGGCTTCAAGTGGCTTGCTGACCTCGCCATCCTCAACCTGAAGGCCATGGGCACCGCTATCAAGTTCCTGGCGGACAAGGTGGTGCGGCCCGGATTCAGTGTGATGCGGACGGTCATCAAGGGGACGTGGAACGACGGCGTCAAACCGATATTCTCCGCGATGCGCAAGGGCGTCAAGGCCATCAGTGACTCCTTTGACACGGCACAGAAGGCCATCGGGAAAGCCTGGGGGAAGCTCAAGGAAATCACCCGGAAGCCCGTCGCTTTCATCGTTAATACGGTTTATAATAACGGAATTCGAGCCGTTTGGCGCAAGGTGGTTGACGCTTTCGGAGGCAAGCCACTCAAGAAAGTGGAAGGCTTCGCCCGAGGCGGATTCGTCCTCCCCGGCACCTCCTCTTTCCGCGACGGGGACGACCAGCTCGTCCCGATGAGAAAGGGCGAGGGCGTCTATGTCAGCGAGGCGATGCGCGACCCGTACGAGAGGGCCCGCCTCTACGCCGTCAACAAGGCCGCCATGCGCGGACAGTCGCTCGCCCAGTACCAGGGCGGGGGCGGCGGATTCGCGCTTGGAGGCATCTTCGACGGTCTGGGCGACGTTGCCTCGGATGCCTGGGACAAGGCGAAGAAGGGCGCGAAGTGGCTGAAGGACAGCTTCGGTGGTGCGGTCTCGTCCGGTGTGAAAAAGATCATCAACCCGCTGATCAACCGCATCCCTGGTGAGTCGCGGTTCACCGACGCCCTGAAGGACACCACTCGCGCTCTGGTGGACAAGCTCCTCGGCGCCGGGAAGAAGGCCGACAAGGAAGGCATTGCGCACGTCAACTACCGCGCTGACGCGGGCGTTGAACAATGGCGCCCCGTCGTCCTGCAGGCCCTTCGAGCGGTGCACCAACCCACCAGCCTCGCCGGCTCGACGCTCCGTCGCATGAACCAAGAGAGCGGCGGCAACCCGACGGTCGTCAACAAGTGGGATAGCAACTGGCAGGCGGGTCATCCGTCGGTCGGGTTGATGCAGGTCATCGGCCCCACCTTCGAGTCCTACGCGGGGAAGTACCGGAGCAAGGGACCGAAGATCTACGGAGTCTCTGTCGACCCCATGGCGAACATCTACGCCTCGATGCGGTACGCCTTGGGCAGCTACGGTTCCCTCTCCAAGGCGTATGACCGACCGGGCGGATACGCCAAGGGCGGATTCCCTCCCGTCGGCGAGAACGTCTGGGTGGGCGAGAACGGCCCCGAACTGGTCCGCTTCCTTGCCCCCGCGCAGGTCCACGACGCCAGCACCTCCCGGGCGATGGTCCGCGGGGTACAGGCAGGTGGTGGGGCCCCCAACATCACCGTGGAGTCCCACACCTACGTCGGCAATCGCGAGATCACCGACATCGTGGACCACAAGATCAAGGTGTACGACGCCAACTCCGCCCGTCTTCTGGACAACGGACGGTACTGAACACCACCCCACGAGAGGCCCGCTAGTCGCCTAGCGGGCCTCTCCTTTGCGAGGAGGACGCATGTCCGAGAGCACCCCCGAGTCGCCTACCGAGACCGAGGACGACGCCCCGTCGGGCATCGACGTGGTACCGGCCCCCGACACCCCGTACACGCAAGACCCGGTGGAGCCGTCGCCTGAAGTGGTGCCCACTGCTCCGGAGGCCCCGAACTATCCCGCACCTGGTGAGCCCGTGGAGGATTGATGGCGTACGGCAACCTCCTCTCTACGAACGTCGCCAGCATCGAGACGGACACGACGGGGTGGACGGCGCTCACGAACACGTCCGCCATCCTGGCGCGCTTCACCGGAGGCACCTCCGGTGGCTATTGCCTCCGATGGACGGCGACAGCGTCAGGCGATTCGCAGGTAGGGACTGCCGCACGAGTCCCCGTCACCGCCGGCGCGGAGTACTGGGCGTGTGCGAGTGTCTTCCCGCCGATCGCCTCGGCCTCCGCCCGCATTGAGGTCCGCTGGTACAGCTCCGCGGGGACGCTGGTCTCGACGTCGACCGGCCCGACGACTACCGGTCCGAGCCCTGGAACTTGGTTTCAGGTCGGCGTCATTGCCACGGCCCCCACAGGCGCCACCACGGCAATGGTGGTGGTCCGGTCCACGGCCACTGCGGCATCTCAGCCGTGGTACCTGGACCGTGTCCACCTCGGCCTGACTGCCGACGCGCGCACGAAGTACAGCCTCCTCCCGTGGCTCTCCGAGTCTGCGGAGACGGGGACGAGCGGGTGGACAGCGGACGCGAACTGCGCGCTGGGAGTGGCTTCGGCTGCGGTCTCCGCGTACCAGAGCCTCGCAGTCACAGCACTCGCATCGGGAGACCTGAGCGCGGGCACCACTCCTGCGGTCCCCGTCTCCCCGGGGACGGAGTACCTGGCGGCCCTGTGGGTGCAAACGGCGACCACGGCGACGCTCCGACCGACGATCCAGTGGCGAGACAGCACGGGCGCGGTGATCGCCGCCACGTCCGTGGACTGGGCGCCGTCCACCACATGGGCGCGAGTGGTTGCAATCGGAGTGGCCCCCGCCGGGGCGGCTACAGCTCGTGTCCTCCTCACCACCACGGCGACGGCAGCGGGGCAGTCCTGGGCGGTCGACGGGGTGGTGCTCCAGCGCACACAGGATCTCGCCCAGGTCGGGAACTTGCTGCCGTATGGAGACGCGAGTTTCGAGACCTCCGTCACCGGCTGGTACGTCACGGGGGCGACGAGGAGCCGGTCCTCCGTGCAGAAGCTCGACGGCACTTCGGCTCTCCGTCTGGATCGAGACGGGTCCTCGGAGATCGTGGTATCACTGTCAACCCCGGTCCCCGTCACCGCAGGACGGAGCTACGAGGTATCCGCCCCACTGTGGCGTAGTGACGGCAGCGGGCAGAGCGTCGTGCGGCTCGACTGGCTCGACGCATCTTCCGCCGTGATCCGCACGCGCTCGTACTCGTGGAGCGGATTGACCGAGCGGTGGCAGGTGGGGCCCTCTAGCGATCGAGCGCCGACCGGGGCGGTAGCACTGCGGCCGACGATCACCTTCCCCCCGGGGGCAGGCTCCACCACCTACCTGGACCGAATCTATATCGGGGAGGGTGGTCTCTCCGTGGTGGCGGAGGAGTCTGCGGCCCGCACCGTCAGCCTGCGTGTCTCTGGCCTCACGGTCGGCAGCTCGGGGTGGCGGTGGCGGCTGGAGCGGCTTCTCGAAGGACAGGCCCCGGCCCCTGTGCGCGGGTACACCGGAGACCTCATCGCGCAGACCATTGACTCGGACGTGGTGGTGGTGCCGGATCATGAGGCGCCCCTCGGAGTCCCTACACAGTGGCAGGTCACGGTCTACAACCCCAGTGGTCCCGGCGAGTATGGCTACATCTCCGACGCCCTGACGCTCCCGGCGGACCCGGACGTGGTGTGGATCAAGGACCCCACGCTCCCGGCCCGTTCCACGTCGGCGGTGGTGCAGACGCTCCCAGACTGGCAGCGAGCAGCACGTCAGGGGGTCTACGAGGTCCGGGGACGGGCGACCCCCGTCGTGATCTCCGACGTCCGCAGCTCCGCCACTGGCACACTCACCCTCACGACGGAGACCGCCGCCGAGCGTGACGCCCTCTGGTGGGTGCTCGACGCCGGCTCCACCATCCTCCTCCAGTTCCCTCCGGGCTGGCGCGAGCCTGACGCCTACGTGGCAGTCGGCGACGTCACGGAGTCGCACATCGTGGATCTGGCGGAGTACACCGACCGGGCGTGGTCCCTCTCCCTGACTGTGGTCGACCGCCCCGTGGGCGGCCTAGTCGGCAGTGTCGACCGCACATGGGCATCGGCTTCGACAGGTGGCACGTGGTCGGAGACGACCTACCCCTTCACCACGTGGCTCGCGTTTCTCACGGGAGGTGCCGTCTGATGTACGACGTATCCGACCGCTACCTCCGCGCACTCCCGTACCCGCACACCTCCGTGACGCAGGTCGACGCCTACTTCGGCGGGGAGCTGACGGCGAGAGACATCCCTATCTCCGACGGAGGGGTCACTGTCGACCGCGGGAGCAAAGCCCGGCGCTCACTCTCGCTGACCGTGCCGGACCTCAGCCTCGTCCCGTGGGACGCCACTGACCCGCTCGCGGTGTACGGGCAGCGGCTTGTGGTCCGGCGCGGAATCAAGTTCGCCGACGGAGTCGAATGGGTTCCGCTCGGTATCTTCCGCATAAATGAGCCGAGCGCCGATCTTTACGAGGGCCCGATCACGCTGACCGGCGTGACGGAGGAGGCGACGATATCCGACGACCTCTTCATGGCTCCCGTATCCACAGCGGGTTATCCCGGGGCCGTGGACGCCATCACGATGTTGATTCGGAGAACCATCCCGGATGCCGTGATCATCAACCAGACGTCGGACAGTCGGAATCCGAGCGTGGCAACTGTTTCGTGGGATGCCGGAACGGACCCGTGGGACGCCGTTGTTCAGGTCGCGACGGCAATGCGCGCAGAGATCTATGCCGACGCCCTCGGGAGTTTCGTAATTCGGGACTTGCCCGATCCGTTGACGTCCCCCGTTGTCTGGGAGATAGCCGACGGTGAGGGCGGAACGCTCATCGATATGGGCCGCCAGATGTCTCGAACGGCCGTTTACAACGCCGTTGTGGTATCCGGTGAGAACTCTGCCTCCGATGCGCCCCCTGTTTCTGGCGTTGCGTACGACAACGACCCCTCATCGCCGACGAGATGGGGCGGCCCATTCGGAAGGGTGCCGAAAATCGTCACGTCCTCCCTGGTGTACACGCAGGGGGATTGCAATTCTCTCGCCGCGTACATGCTCGGTGATCTCACAGCGCCGAACGTCGAGACCTCAATCTCCTCTGTTCCGAATGCCGCTTTGGAGGCGGGAGACTGCATCAGGACCGGGGCAAAGGGACGACGTCAACTTCACATCGCGCAGAGCTTCACCGTCCCCCTTGCGCCCACAGGGGATTTCCCGATAACTCTGCGCGGAGGAAAGGACGATGTCGATGTCTGAGCGCTTCCTCGCCTCGGTCTCACGCGTCGCCACACGCACGGTGGAGCAGGGTGCCGCCTCCTGGTTCCTGGCTACCGTGACGGCTGTCTACGCCTCCGGGCACGTCGACCTGACGACCGCCACGGGCCCCGTCACGAAGATCCGACGCCTCCGATCTTACGGAAACCCGCAGGTGGGGGACCGGGTAGTGGTTCGTCGCCGCGCGTCGGGTGACTGGGTGGTGGACGGGGCACTTGCCACTGCCTCCGACGCCTGGCAGCCCCTCACCCTGCGCGCCGGTCACACGCTGACGACCGGCCCGAACGACGCCCCGCCATCGGTGAAAAAGACGTCAGACGGCCTAGTAGCCCTCTCCGGAATGCTCGCCCCGAGCGGCCTGACGACGTCGGACAGTTTCGTTATCGCCGATATGCCGAGCGGAATTCGCCCGCAATACCGAGGTGCCTGTATGTGCGTCGGTGACGCCGTGTCCGTTCGCATCTACATCAACGTTGACGGGACCGTAAGTGCCCGTCTGATTACCGGCTCGTCCCCGTCGTGGATTTCCCTCGACGGGGCGCAGTGCCGATGACTCCCGAGGAGTAAAAAGAATGCCGAAGCCTGACGGGTACGGCCAGGGGATCAATTACCCCGTTCTCTCCGACGCACCGAACATCGAAACGGCCTTCCAAACGGTAGTAAACGGCACCGTTGCACGGACTATTCTCCGGTTCGCGAACTCCAACGAACGTGCGGCGACCCTTGTTGGCGATTACGCGCCCGTTCCCGGGATGATTACCTACCTCATCGCCGAGGACCGGTACGACCGCCGAGACGGAGACAACGTTTGGCGGCCGTTGTCGCCGGGTCCGTGGACACCGCTCACATACTCGTCGGGATACAGCGCCAATGCCGCAAACCCTGGGTACAGGATTGTCAACGGCGAAGTGCAACTCCGCGGCTCGGTCCGCCGGTCAAATGGCGCGGATCTCGCCACGGCCACCGAAACGCAGTTTCTGACGATGCCGAGCAACGCAAGGCCCATTGGTGGCGCAGTGTCGCTCATAGTCGCGTCGAACGTGTCAACAACTTCCGGCGTGAGCCGCTTGTCCGCCCGCCTGACGTTCAACGTCAACGGGTCGGTCACGTACTGGCTCGGCCAGAACTCTCATAGCGCCTGGGTGGCGCTGGACGGCGTTCGCTACAGCGTCGAGTAATCGACGCCGCACCTACATACAGCCCCGCAGCGACGGGGCTTTTTTCATGCCCTACGAGAGGACGAGCACATGGCACGCATGACCGGCGCCACCTGGCGCCCCATCCCCGTCAACTACACCGGAGGCGGACAGACCAGCGTCCGAGGCGTCGTCGTCCACATCATGGCCGGGACGCTCGCGGGCACGGACTCCTGGTTCCGCAACTCCGCCGCCCAGGCGTCCTCGCACTTCGGCACCGGCAGGTCGGGGGCCCTCTACCAATGGGTGGACACCAAGGACCGCGCCTGGGCGCAGGCGGACGGAAATCGCTCGTGGCTCTCCGTGGAGAACGAGGGTAAGGGCGGGGACGCGCTGACGGACGCGCAGCTCGACCGCAACGCGCAGGTGCTCGCGTGGGCGCACGAGGTCTACGGCGTCCCCCTCCAGGTCGCGAGCGGTCCCTCCGGCTCCGGCCTCGGCTGGCACGGGATGGGCGGAAGTGCATGGGGCGGGCACACCTCTTGTCCCGGCCCGAAGATCGTCGCCCAGCTCCCCGAGATCGTGAAGCGCGCGAAGGCGCTCGTCGGCGGGAGCGGCACGGCACCCCAGGGCGGCTCCTCCTCGACGCCGGTCACGCCCTCGGTATCCCGCGCGAAGGTCACGATCAACGGCCTGACGTACGGCTACGGCGCCAAGGGCGATCACGTGACGACCGTCGGCCGTGCCCTGGTAAAGAACGGATGCTCCGCCTACGTCAAGGGCCCCGGCCCGACGTGGAGCGACGCGGACACCCGGAGCTACCAGAAGTGGCAGACGAAGTGCGGCTACTCGGGTGCTGACGCCGACGGTGTCCCCGGTGAGGTCTCCCTGAAGAAGCTCCTGGGGAAGCTGCCGTCGAAGCCGGCGGCCAAGCCCTCGAAGCCGAAAGTCTCCCTGAAGAACGTCATCGCTGCCGCGCGCCGAGACCCCGGCCTCAGGCAGGGCGGCACCACGCACGCCGCTGACGTGAAGGTGGTGGAGGCGGCCCTCAAGGCAGAGAAGCTGCTCAGCGCCGCCTACGCCTCTGACGGCTCCTTCGGTTCCATCACCGTGGCCGCCTACGCGAAGTGGCAGCGCTCCAAGGCGGGCGGCTCGTACACCGGAAGCGCCGCCGATGGCATCCCGGGCTCGGACTCCCTGAAGCGCCTCGGCGCCCGGCACGGCTTCACGGTGGTCGCCTGATGGCTCCTGAGATCGTGACCGCCCTCGTCTCCTCCGCCGGCCTCGTGCTGGTGGCGGTGGTGGGGGTGGTCCCCGCCCTGGCCGCGCTGCGGCGCACCCGCGCGGCCGTACAGGAGCAGGCCGAAGAGACCCGGGGCGTCACCCTCGAAGCGCTCGACGCCGTCGGGTCCCGCCTCAGCGCACGCTTCGACGCCCGCGTGGACGACATCCGCGATGACATCGATGCCATCCGCGAGGACGTCGCGCGCGTTCGTGAGTGGCAGGCGGGCCACGACGCCGAACACCTGATCATCGGACGACACCACGGAGGCCCCACCGCATGACCATGCCCGACGGCATCGCAACCGTAACTCTGACCGGACGCTACATCCGCCCGGATGGCACCCCGGCGAGTGGCACCATCACCGTGGCTACTCCGTCCACGCTCACCATCCCGGACGCCGACACCATCGCCGTGGGCGCCGCAACGGCGGTCCTCGATGAGAACGGCCAGTTCTCCGTCGTGCTCATCGCGACGGACACCCCTGGGACGCAGCCCGAGGGGTGGAACTACACCGTCACCGAGCGGTTCCGCGGGAGCGCGACGAGGACGTACGGCATCGCGCTCCCGCAGGCGGTGCCTGTCGTGGACATCGCCGACATCGCCCCGGCCGACCCGTCCCAGGGAAAATACATCCCCGTTCAGGGCCCGCCTGGTGCCGACGGGAGGACGATCCTCTCCGGCGCCTCGACACCTGGCGCCGGCCTCGGCGCGGACGGAGACTTCTACATCCAGACCGCAGGCTCCACCTGGACCATCTACGGCCCGAAGGCGGGCGGCGCCTGGCCAGCAGGTGTCCCGATAGCCGGCGGGGGAGGTGGCGCCGTCGCGTCGGTGAACGGCAAGACGGGGACCGTCGTCCTCGCAGCCTCCGACGTCGGCGCCGTGGACACGTCGGACCCTCGCCTCACCGACGCCCGCACGCCCACCACGCACGCCACCTCGCACGGCTCAGGCGGCCCCGACCCGATCACACCCGCCGCCATCGGTGCCGCCTCCTCGACGGCCCTGACGTCGCTCACCACCCGCGTGAACGCCGCGGAGGCCACCCTCGCGCAGCTCCCGACCGGCATGGGGAGCGTGCGGAGGCAGATGGTCGACCCGGGCCTCACCGACCCGGTGATGGCCTCGCCGCCCGCGATCTCGCTGACGAAGGCGACAACGTCCACCATCTCCGGCGCCATCCGCTACGCCCCGGCGCCCGTGGTGCTGAGCGGGTCGGATGTCCGCGGAGACTTCCTCATCTGCGGTGCGACCGACATGCAGGTGGGGACGGTTGCACCTGACCCGAACTACGCGTTGCCGACGTCGAAGTACCCGCACACCTACGCGAGCGGGCAAAGCGCCTGGGCCTTCGAGTTCGTGACGGACGCGGACGCCTTCGAGCTGCGCTTCAAGGCGATCAACAACGCCGCGTACAGGCTGTCGGTCGACGGTGTCCCCGTCACCCGCGCCCCTGTTCCGACGGGTGCCCTCTCCGCCGACGCCGGCTCGGGGCACATGCTGAAGGTGTCATTCGGCTCGTCGGCGATCCGGCGGTTGCGCTTCGACCTTTTCACCGTCCCCTTCGGCGGCATCTACATCAACAGCGCCTTCCAGCTCTGGCGCCCCGTGTCGACCCGTGGGCGCCTCATGGTGCTCGGGGACAGCATCACGGACGGCAGCAACCAGAACTCCGGTCAGGGCATCGGCACCTGGCTCTACAAGGCCGCGCGCATGATGGGCGTGACGGACGTGTGGGACCAGGCGCGCGGAGGGACTGGCTACACGGTGGCTGGCACCACAGCGACGTTCGGCGACCGTCTGGCGGCCGACGTGGTGGCGTACCGGCCGGACACACTGGTGATCATGGGTGGCTACAACGACAACAGCGGCTCCCAGTCCGCCATCTCGTCTGCCGCCGCTTCCCTCTACAGCGCCGCGAAGGCCGCCCTTCCCGCCGCTCAGATCCTCGTCGTCGGCCCGCACGCTCCGACAGGTGTCCCGGCGACGAGCCTCGTCAACACGGACATCACCCTTCGCGACGCCGCTCAGGCCGCCGGGCTCCCGTACGCCTCCCTGATCACGGGGGAGACGAGGAACGGAGCGGGGACGGTGATCAGCACCCAGACGCCCTTCGTCACCACGGCGAACGCTTCCTCGATCATCGGCACCGACGGCGTGCACCCCACCGACGCGGGTCATGATCTCCTCGGCCGCTTCATGGTGCGCGCCCTAACGCCGCTCCTGCCGCTGTAAAAAGTCCAGGAGTCGCCGGAACATTTTCCGCGGACTGCACCACCACGTAGATGAACACCGCTACGAGGAGGCGCACATGGGCAACATCGGCTTGATCGGTCGGGCGAGGGTCGGCAAGGACACGGCGGGGCAGTGGCTCGTGGACAACCGGGGCTACCGTCGTGTGTCGTTCGCGGACCCGCTGAAGGAGGCGGCGCTGAGGATCAACCCGATTGTCCGCGCCGTTGGCGAGGGAGACGGCTTCGGCGCTTACACGATCGACCTACTGGAGGTCATCGAAGATCTTGGGTGGGAGGCCGCCAAGGACCAGTTTCCCGAGGTCCGCCGCATCCTCCAGGAACTCGGCATGGCGGTCCGTGATCTCGATCCCGAGTTCTGGCTGCGTCAGGCGCTCGCGAAGGTGACGGAGGCGAACGAGGCGGGCGTCCCCGTCGTCATCACCGACGTCCGTTTCCCGAACGAGGCGGAGTCTCTGCGACGGGCGGGGTTCCATCTCGCGTACATCGACCGACCGGGGATGCCGCAGCTCGATCACGAGTCAGAGAAGGCGCTGACTGTGGACGACGCCGACTACACCATTCTGAACTGCGGGCCCGTCGAAGACCTCCATGGCAAGGTGGAGGTCTTCGCGCAGCGCGTCTACGCCATCGAGTCCCGCCGCCACGGCAACCGGGTCTGGTGAGCGCCGTGGACTGGGCCGACTGCCGGTGCTGCTGGCCGCAGAAGCCAGCGATCCGCAAGGCCGTGGGGTGGCGACGGCTCGGAAAGACGCCGGACGTGGACGAGGCTATCCCGCCCTTCTGGTACCTCAAGATCGGCCCGTGGTCCCGCGGTCACTACGACACCTGGGAGGAGGCGCGAGACGCCGCCTTCTACTACCTCTCCGACGAGGGCGCGCACATCGAAATGAGCGCTCTCCTGATGTAAGGACCTTCCGTGAGTCGACTAGCAGACCTCTTCCACACCCTCTCCCTCCGCGCATACCTCGCGCTCCAGCGGTTCGCCGAACAGGAGCCCGTACGCCTGCGCTCCGCCCTGACGTCGGCAGTCCTCGCGCTTGCCTTCGTCATCCCCTCGATCTCGGCCCCGGTGGCTGAGCAGATCGGGATGATCGGAGCCGTCGCGCTGCCGATCCTCGTAGGCGAGAGCACTCGGGCGAAGGTGAGCCCGACGAAGGACGACGAGTAGGACCCGCAGCCCCCGGCCTCTTCGGAGCCGGGGGCTTTCGGCGTATGGAGACCAAGGCGAGTCCGCTCGCGGACAGGGCAGCACGGATGCGGTTCAACAGGGCGATGCGGGAGAAGGGGGTGGGGGCGAAGGTGTGCGGGAAGTGTTTTGTGGTGAAGGGGTTGGAGGCGTTCTCGTTCAAATCGAAGAGTGCGGGTAGCCGCATGAGCAAGTGCCGTGCATGTACGGCCACGGACACGCGTCGGTGGCGCGAGAAAAACCCCGATCGTGCCCGCCAGTGGCGCGATCAGAACCGAGAACGGGTGGCTGAGGCCAACCGTCGGTGGTACATGCAGAACCGAGAACGGGTGGCTGAGGCCCACCGTCAATGGTGCGAGCAGAACCGGGAACGGGTGGCTGAGGCCAACCGTCAGTGGTACATGCAAAACCGGGAATGGAAGGCTGAGTACGACCGTCAATGGCGCCAGGCCAACCCCGATAAGCACCGCGACAAAGCGCACCGACGTCGCGCTCGCCTCGCAGCCGCAACCATCGAGCCCTTCACCCCCGCCGACCTCTACGCCGACTGGCAGGAGCACGGCCTCTACGCCTGCTTCTTCTGCGCCGGTCCCGCTGAACCCCTTCACGTCGAGCACTTCTACCCCCTGAAGCCTGCCGACGAATCCGCCACCCCAGGCCCTCACGCCCTCTTCAACCTCGTCCCCGCCTGTCAGGCGTGCAACCTCTCCAAGGGCAACCGCGAGCCGTGGGCGTTCCTCCGCGACGCCCTGGCGGAACGGGGCATCGACCTCGACGCCTGCTTGGCGTTCTTCGACGTCGACTGACCCTAGGCCCCGTCTTCCCGCTGGGAGGGCGGGGCCTTTTTGCGTTGTGGCGCGGGACGAGCGTGTAACGTTTTACGCTCGTCAAGGGCCCTGCGGTGGTCGGATGGGAGCGCATCCTATGAGTACCCTCTCCGCCATGCCAACATCGACAACTGAGCCGCTCGCAATGGCTATCAGCCGATTGTGGGACCGACTAAGGAAAGACCATCCCGGTCTCCCCGCTGTGCAGCTCGTCATCGTCCCCGGGCGGGAGCCTCGGGACCACGGTCCGGACCGGTGGCGAACCCGCGACGACGACACGGTGGAAAGCCTGCTCATCCATGCCGAGACTGCGGAGGCCGGCGCGGACGCCGTGGTGGAGAGAGTCTTGCACGAGGCGGCGCACCTCCTGAACTGGCGACGAGGCGTACAAGACACGTCGTCCCGCGGGGCCTACCACAACACGCGATGGTTGGATGCTGCCGAGGAAATGGGTCTCGTACGCCCAAGCGATGCTCCGCAGGGTCGTGCAACTGGCGGCACGGGGTTCACCGCCGAACTGGCGGACGAGACCCGGTCGCGGTACGCAAAGGACATGGCGGCCATCCGCAACGCCCTGGCGGACGCTACAGATGCGCTGCGGGTACCGTCTGCCCCCCGCCCGAGCCGGGATTCCAGGCGCTCCCTCACATGTAAGTGCTCACCACCTCGCCTACTCCGGATGTCCCAGGCCGAGGCGGCGAGAGGTCCCGTTGTCTGCGGCGTGTGCAACGCGGAATTCCGGCGGCGTTAGGGTTGCCTCTGGAAGCCGCGAGGTTTTCACGCTATCTTCGGGACGATGTCTTACGAGAGGACACCATGAGCGCCGTCGAGCGGTCGAGGAAAGCTGCCCCCGCACTCCCGACGGGCGCCCCGGCACCGGAACTGGACATCCGGGATATCTCCCACGAGACCGTCGACGCGCTGGTGGCGAGAGGGACCGCCTACTCACGTGAGTATGTACGCGTACAGGACAGTGCCACCACTCTCAAGAAGAACGTGGCAGTGGTGTGTCTGGCGCTGCGACGCCAGATGGGGGACCTGGCCGGCGACTCCTACGAGTACCGGCGCCGGGTATCCGATATGTACGAAGCGGCGAACATCCCGGACGACCTCAAAGAGTCGATCCGCAGCGGGGTGCGCTATCACATCGGCAACCTGATGCGTGACGTGTACACACCGGACGAGCTGGCAAGCCTCCACCTCCTCAAGTCGAAGCCGGTCGACAGGATGCGGGAGCAGGCGACCCGTACGCGTGCGCTTGTGACGGCGATCCAGGTACAGGAGACCAGCCGGAAGAAGAAGCCGCCTCGCGCTGTCGAAGCCAAGCCCTCCGCAGCGTCGGAGAAGGGCCTCGCAGTCAAGGCGACTGCGGACCAACTGCGGCTCGCGGAGGCCGCGCGACGGGTTGTTGATCAGGTTGACGAAGAGGTAGTCCGGGACTCCATGACACCGGGGCAGCGCCAAAAACTGGACGATAACCTAGCCGCCATGGAGAGCCGCATCCGCTCCCTGCGCCGGAAGCTGAAGCGCATGGGCGACGGCACCTGACGTCGACCGGCTCCTCGTCCACCTCCTCCGGAGACAGACCTCGCACCAAACCGCCAAACTAACCCCTAGTTTCACTTTCTCTCTAACGCGTTAGAGAAGAAATGAAAACAGGGGTTAGTTTGGCGTTTTGGCGTGCGGTCTGCACGGATGCCGGGGACGAGGAGACCCGACGAAGAAACTCCCGCCGCCAGCGGAACATCCTCCTCGCACTGCACCACAACACAGGTGTAGACGAGAGGAGGCCACATGGCCGCAGGAGTGAGCACCCTACAGCGGGGCGGGTCCCGCTGGTACGTGAACCCGGACGACGGCCGGATCAAGGTTCCGGGCGTGACCAGCATCGTCGGAATGGCCCCGAAGGATTTCCTTCAGTTCTGGAACGCCAAGCTCGTTGCCGAGGCCGCCGTCGAGCACCGGGACACCGTCCTGAAGCTCGCCGAGCGAGACCCCGCAGGCGCCATCGACTACCTGAAGCGGGCGCCTCGGCGCTACACGCAGGAGGCCGCGGACCGGGGGTCGGCCGCCCACGACGTCTTCGAGCGCCTGGCGCGCGGGGAGGACATCAAGGACCGGCACGTCCACATGGACATCAAGCCGCACGTCCGCTGGTTCCGCGAGTTCCTGGAGGAGGTACAGCCCGAGTTCCTGCACCTCGAAGAGACCGTGTGGTCCGACGAGCACAGCTACGCCGGGTCGTTCGACGCCATCGCGAAGGTGGAGGGCGAGGCCGTCGGCATCGACTGGAAGACGTCGAAGTCCGTCTACGACTCGGTCGCCCTCCAGCTCTCGGCTTACCGGTACGCGAACCGCATCATCCTCGCGTCGACTGGCGAATCAGTTGACGTCCCGAAGTGGGACGGAGGCGCAGTGCTCCACGTTCGCCCCGAAGGTGCGTCGCTGGTGCCGGTCGAGTGCGGTGAGGACGTCTTCGACGCCTTCCTCCATCTTCGCCACACCTTCGATTGGGAGAAGGACGGCAAGAAGCGCGTGATCGGCAAGCCTGTGTGGCGCACTGGCGAGCAGCAGACCGGGACGCAGAGGCGGGCGGCGTGATGGAACTGCGAGAGCGTGTGGCACGAGCGCTGTTCGATCGGGCGCACCCCGGTGGTCGGTGGGACCGCGAGCCCGGCGGGCTGCATGATGTGTACCGGCGCCGGGCGGACTCCGCCCTTGGCGTCATCGAGACAGAGCTGACCGGCCTTCGCGCGGACCTTCTCACCGCCCAGCGCGACCGGGACCGCATCCACGCCGAGTTGGAAGCGGAGCGGAAGGAGTGGGCCGAGGAGCGTGAAGCGCTGACGCGACGACTGGAGACCGTGGGCCGCATCGACGCTGCGAAGACGTGGATTCCCCCGCTGGTCTGGCACACCTTCGCGAAGGAGACCGAGGCCAGTCTCCGCGACGTCATCGTTTCGCAGGCCCTGGAGATCACCCGGCTGAAGGGGGAGGACGCATGACGACCGCCCGGCAGGCACCGCGCACCACCAACGCCCCCGGTCCCGGCGTCGCCTGTGCCGGCGCCATCGTCGGCCTGGGATTCATCCCGTTCCACGCCTGGCTGCTCATGCTCGCGCTCGGGGCCGCGCACCACGAGGTGTCGGCTTCGGTCCCAGCGATGGGGTTCGGGGCGACGCTGCTGATCTTCCTCGGCGTGGGAGTGGTGGCCGGCGTGCTGCGGTCCCTGTTCCGGAAGACCCGATAGTCGACTAGCGGAGGAGAGAACGTGCACGAGTTCGTAGAGTGGCCGAAGACCCGGCGCCTGTTCCGCGACATCGTCGTGACGGAGAAGATCGACGGGACGAACAGCGCGGTGCACATCAGTGCAGTTCCCGGAGGTGTGGAACCGGGCGCCTACCCGGTGGAGTCGGCTGCCGTGGTGCTGGACGGCGTGCAGTACGTCCTCACCGCTCAGTCCCGGCGCCGGATCATCACCCCGGGCAAGACGACCGACAACTACGGCTTCGCCGCCTGGGTCTACGAGAACGCCGCAGACCTCGTGCGCATCCTCGGCGAGGGCACGCACTTCGGCGAGTGGTGGGGGCGCGGCATCCAGCGCGGGTACGGGCTGGAGGAGAGGCGGTTCTCGCTGTTCAACACCGACAGGTACGCCGAAATGTCGGCGCTTCTCGGCGGTGCGGAGGTCACCTCGGTGCCGGTTCTCTACCGCGGGACCTTCGCCGAGGCGGCCATCTTCCGGGCGATGACGGACCTGGGGGTCTACGGGTCCGTGGCCGCCCCCGGCTTCATGAGCCCCGAGGGCATCTGCGTCTACCACTCGCAGACCCGGGGCGTCTTCAAGGTGACGCTGGACAACCAGGATGCGGGCAAGTGGGAGGCGGCTGCGTGAGCGGAGCAGCGCTAGTCGTGCTCGTTGCTGCCCTCCTCATCTGGGCGTCCACGAAGGACCGATCAAAGTAACGCAACACCTCAGCCCCCGGTGACCTCGGTCCCGGGGGCTTTGGGCGTAGAACCACACACCACTTCACGAGGAGACGTCATGGAGCGCATCAAGGTCACGGCCGACGAGGTCATGAGCACCCTGCGGGCCGTCGTCGCCGAGCGGCCGGACTACGTGTACGCGAGGCCGGAGGCGGACAATCGTGCGGCTGCCTGCCTCTACGTTCACCACGACGACGGCACCGCGAAGCCCGGTTGCCTCGTCGGCACGGTGCTCCACCGACTGGGGGTGCCGCTGGTGGAGCTGGCGAAGTGGGAGGGGGAGGGAGCCTGCTCCATGGTGCCCTCCGTCACCAATCTTGAATGGGAGGACACCTCCACCCTGGCGCTCCAGACGGCCCAGGAGGCACAGGACGCCGGCGTCACCTGGGCCGAGGCCCTGGCCGCCGCTGAAGACGCCTTCGCCCGCTCCTGACCCACCGCAACAACACCTCGCCCCCGGCTGCTTCGGCACCGGGGGCTGAGTGCGTAGAAGCACCTACCGAGGAGGAGTCACCATGAAGACCTCACGCACCATCCACACCGCCAACGGTTCAACCGTCACCGTCTCCCCGCGAGGCATCGAGGTGGACCTCTGGGTCCGCGACGCCGCCGGACGGACCGTGGCCACCGTCGAGATGAGCCGTGCCGACGCCCTGGCGCTGCTTGACGAGCTGGACGAGGTGACGGCATGAACGCCCGCTCCCGCCTCGTCGTCACCCTCGCCAACACCTGGGCCGTCTCCCGTCGGGGCCGCATGACCGACTTCTACCGCGAGGCGGAGGAGCTTGTCGACGCCTTCGCGCACGAGCTGGCGGAGGAGGTCCGCGCATGGGCCGCCGCTACGTACCCTGCGCCCCGACAGCAGGCGCCGCTCAGGCACGTCGTAGACACGGCCGCCGACCTCATCGACCCGAGCAAGGAGACCCCATGACCCCGACCACCCTGGCCGCCCTCCGCGAGGAACTGGCGGACACCCGGTTCGCCCCCTCGGACGCGGATCTCTACCCCGGCGTCGCGTACGTCCTGGAGGCGCTGGACCGGGCGCTGATGCTCGTGGACCTTGTGGGGGAGACGGAGGCGAGGGACTGATGGCGCACTCGCGAGGAGGCACGTGTCCTCGCTGTGGCGGGTACACCGGCTTGGCTGTTCGCGGGGGTGACGACCCGGTGATGTACCAGCACCGCACGCCGCCTCCGTTCGGCTCGCGCTGCTCCGCAGGAGGAATCAGACGCAGCGAAGCGAGCGCGGGGTGGACGGCCCTCGGGCTCCGAACGTATCGGTGGCTTCTGGCCAACGAGCCTGACAAAGCGTCGGCGTACCGCGCTGCGCGCGTGCAGGAGGGTGCCGAGTGAGCCGCATGACGCGCAAGTCCCACGAGCTGCGGTGGTTCTGCTCGTGCTGCTCCATCGACAGCAGCCGCAGTCCGGTCGTGAAGCACATGGCGAAGAGGCGGGAGGAGCGGCGATGGATTCGGGAGGCGAGGGAGGAGACGAAGTGAGCGTCGAAGTCGAGACCACGGAAGGCATCGAGCGGGCCGCGGAGCAGCACCGCCGGGCGGATGTCTTCCGCTCGGCCCACGCTCTCGTGACGTCTCTGAAGTGGGACGAGACCGTGGGTGTGTACGACGTCCTGCAAGTGGCCAGGTTTCTGGAGGAGAGGGACTGATGGCAGTCATCAAGAGCGTCGGCAAGGTAGACGTGGAACTCGCCCTGTCGGAGCTGGAGTTGATCCGTCGCGCACTGCGGTTGGTCAAGGAATTCGGCGAGGTGGAGGACTGGGAGCCCGCTCGGGACCTGCTCGCAGATCTGGAGGCGCGCGCATGAGCATGGCTGACCTCGTCGCAGCCGGCGCCCCGGAGCTGCCAGAGGGGTACTTCTACCGGGTACGGCAGACGCTTCATGTTGGCTACAAGGTGGAGATTCGCGAGCAACGGCGCTTCATGTCGCGGCTGGTCGCGGACACGTTCGTTTTTGAGGAGCGTCACAGCAACATGGAGTCGGCCGTCGTCAAAGCCTGCCGGTACGCCGCCGCAACGATGCGTGAGCGAGCACTCAGGGAGTCGAAGGCCGCAACGCTGCGCGCGCTCGCTGGGGACCACGATCCGAAGGGCGGACGCTGATGTTCGGACGCAAGACACCCACCGTCGAAGAGCAGCGCGAGGCACTGTCGCTTGTCCTGCTCGAAGCCCGCGAGCACCTGGAGCCCATCCTCGACGCCGCTGACGGCCTCAAGGCTGACCTTCTCGCCCGCGGGCGGTCGCCGGCCGTCGTGGACCACATCGCGGGGACGTGGCTCGCGAGCGCCCTGAAGGCGGCGGTGGGCGGATGACGGTCAAGCTGATACGACCCACTCCGTACCTGACGTTTCCGGTAAGCGCGTACCTCCACCGCGTAGACATCGAAACCGAAGACATCGGTGCCACGATCGGGACGAGGCTGACGTACGCCGGGGTGAACGGACTGCGACGACAGGCAGTGCCGCTCGTGTCTTACCGCCCCGGCACGCGCTACGCGGACAGGGCGGAGGAGTGTGCCGTCGAGCACCTGGCGAAAGCTCTTGAGCGAGCGGAGTTGTCGGGCCGCTTCGACTTCGTGGACTTCACGACCTTGGCACTGGCACTGGCGGACGTCGTCCAGGAGGACGGCTGCCAGCTGTGGGACCCCGACGAGGATGGCGAATGGTGACTCTCGCGGAGGCAGTCCTCCGTCACGAAGCCTCGCAGCCCGGGGCGCTCAAGTGTGCCGGACGGTGCCGCCATCGGCGTCCACGAGAAGAGTTCCGCGAGACCCCCTGGCACGGCCGTGCCGCCGCCTGCAAGCGCTGTGAAGGGCTCGACTGGCGGGACCGTGAACTCATCGAGCAGCGATGGGAGCATGAGCAGACCCGTGCCCGGTTGCGTGCGTATGAGACGTACTCAAGGCGGCTGCGTGTGTTCCCGCTCTACCGGCAGCGGTACGTCATGGGCTGGGGCGCCCAGACAACGGCAGACCTCGTCCGTGCCTACGAGGCGCCCTTCGTGGGCGCTGTGCAACGCGCCGAGAAGCGATGGGGTCCCGTCATCGAACAGATGGTACGGCAGGCATCTGCCGTCGCAGAGGAGGACTACGCATGAACAAGTACACCCGTCGCCTCGTCTTCCGGCGCTGGGCCGTGCAGTTTGACCGGCCTGTGAACCCGCACCTCGTACACGAGGCCAACGCCGCCTTGATGCAGGAGTTCCCCCACCTGTTCGCGCCCGACGTCCCCGAGACGTTCCGAGGTCCGAAGTGGGGGACGAGGTGACGACGCCACTCCCGGGCGACTTCGGCCTCACCCGCATCGAGGGACTGACAGGCCGCCTCATCAACCTCGGCCAACACCTCATCGGCGACGGCGCCCCCGTACAACACGCCCTCGTCTACGTGGGTGGCGGCATGGTCGTCCAAGCGATGCCCGGCGGGGCGGAGCTGATCCCGCTGGAGGAGGCAAGCCCCGTTGTCGCGTGGTCGACGGGGGTCGTCCCGCTGACGTCCGAAGAGCGCGCAGCGATAACGCTTCACGCGCGATCCCTCGTCGGGACGCCGTACAGCTTCCTGGACTACGCCTCCATCGGCCTCGCCTTCTACCGCATCCGTCCGCGGTGGGTGCGGGACTACGTGGCGGACACGGGGCACCTCATTTGCTCGCAGTTGGTAGACGAGGTCTATCTCCGGGCCGGCGTGCACCTATTCAGTGACGGTCGGATACCGGGGGACGTGACCCCAGGGGATCTCTGGAAGGTGGTGTGCGGACGTGGCTGATGAGGAGTTCTACGAGCGCGCCCGGTCTGTCTGGGCGCGATACGACGACATCCAGAGTGAGGAGGCAGAGGCCGCAAAGCTTCGGGACGTCCTCGCCGTCGAGCACCGCCGCGCGACCGATGCCATCGAGCGGGAGACGGCGACCGAGAAGCACGCCGAAGAGCTGATGGTGGCGAATGCCCGTCTTCGCCTCGCCTGGACGTCGGCCCGACGGCGAGCGAAGGTCACCGCTGGGGCGTGGCGGTACCTCCGCGTCCAGGTACAGCGTCAGCGGGAAGAGGCACGCCGCCAGGACGAGTTCGCAGGCTGGCTCTGGCGTGAGATGTCCAAGCGTCGTCAGGAGCGAGACCGGTACCGCCTCGCCTGGCTCTCCGCCCGACGCCGTGCCCGCAGGGAGATCGCCCTCGCCCGGGAGGCTGTCGAACTTCTTCAGGAGGAGAACGCCCAGCTCAAGGCACGTCTCACATAGGAGCGTCAAACATTGCACGCTCCTGACGGAACATCTGGCGCCGACTGCACCACAACAGAGGTACAGGCCGCTACTGGCCACTCACCGTAAAGGAATCACGCTCCATGGCAAACAACATCTTCAAGCTGTTCGAGACCGACCCCGACGCCCGCCCCAAGCCGCGCTTCACCAGCGACATCGTGGGCCGCTTCCGGTCCGGCCGCCTCGTCGGCAAGATGCCGGAATCGCTCAACGAGTGGAGGGTCACGACCGGGGACCCGGAGGTGGCTGCCGAGCTGGCACGCCTCCTCGGTGGTGAGCCGGAGGAGTGGAACACGGACAGGGAGGACAACCTCGAAGTCCTCACCACCTCGAAAAGCGTCAACATCATCATCGAGTCGAGCGACAAGATCGACGCGAGCATGAAGCTCTTCAGCGCGAGTGGTCTCTTCCACCACTGCGACGGCGTCGCCTACCTCTCGCCGGAGGAGGACAAGGGGCAGGCGTGCGGCTGCCCCGAGTCGCTCCAGGAGCGCAAGGACAAGGCGCGCGTGGGTCGCGGCCCGAAGCCGAGCATCGACATCACGTTCCGCCTCACCGACGCCCCTGACCTCGGCCTCTTCCGCTTCAACTCCGGCTCGTGGGAGTTCGTCAAGGTGCTCCACGAGCTGATCGCCGACGTCGACGCCTACGACGGCCCGGTCCGTGCGACGCTCACGATCGAACACATCGAGTACACCGCGAAGTCGGGCAAGGATGTGGCGTACAACAAGCCCTCGGTCAAGGTCCTCGGAGCGTACGAGGCCGTCGGGGCGGACGACATTCCCAAGGCCGCCTGACCCGCACCACCACGCAGCGCGCCCGCTCCTCCGTACCGGCAATACGGAGGGGCGGGCGCTTTCACGAGTGTACGCACACAGAGGAGGTAGCCCGTGCCGATCCTCGAACTCTGCGCGGGATACGGGGGCCTTGGGCTCGCCGTAGAGGCCCTGACGGGCGACAGGGTCGCCTATGTGGCCGAGGTGGACGAGGCGGCGTCGAAGGTGCTCGCCGTCCGCTACCCGCACGCGCCGAACATCGGTGACATCACCACGTACGACTGGCGGCAGCTCATCGGAGAGGTGGACACCATCACGGCGGGGTTCCCCTGCCAGAACCTGAGCAACGCGGGCCGACGAGAGGGGATCAACGGTGACCGGTCAGGGATCTACCGGAATGTCGTGGAAGCAGTTCGCGTCCTTCGACCGCGCCTCGTCTTCCTGGAAAACGTCTCGGCCATCCGGTCGCGGGGGCTCTGGCAAGTCGTCGCCGACCTGGCCGAGATCGGGTATGACGTCCGGTGGACGTGCCTACGAGCTTCCGACGTGGGAGCCGCCCACCACCGCGACAGATGGTTCGCCGTCGCGGTACCTGCCGTCACCTCTGTCGGCTGACTCCAGGTCCAGCGCCAACTACCGGGCGGACGGAACCCCATACGGGAGTACCCACCCGCGGCCGACGCTGACCGACGCTGTTCGGCATCTGCTCAAGACCCCCACCGCCAACCTCGGCCGGAACGGCGCTGCTCAGCACCCCGACAAACGCAAGGCCGGCGGTCATGGGCCGACGCTCGACGACGAGGTGGTGTACCTGCTTCCTGCGGTGGAGGAGGCCGAACTCGTCCAGGACTGGGCGGACTTCGAGCCCGCCATCCGACGGCAGGAAGCTCTCTCCGGGCGGCCCGCACCACTCCCGACGGAGACCGGCCCCCGGGGCGGACGACGCCTCACCGCTCGCTTCGCCGAGTGGTTGATGTGGCTGCCGGACGGGTGGGTCACCGACGTACCGGATCTCGTCCCGAAGGGGCGCGACCCGCGGGCGAAGCAGCTTCACATCATCGGCAATGGCGTAGTGCCCGCCCAGGCGTACGCCGCCTTCAAGCACCTGCTCGAACTCGACGCGCCCGAGGAGAACTGATATGGCCAAGACCCGGCTCACCGACTTCACGGGGGCGGAGATCCGCCCCGGCAAGACCATCGTCTACGCCACGCGCCGCGGGAACCGGGTGCGGCAGACGGAGGCGACCGTCCTGGAGACCATGAGCGACAAGCGGGCGGGCCGAGTGATCCCGCGCCTGAAGGTCCAGCCGACCGGCCGTGACTCTGGCTTCTCGGCCCGCTCGACGCTCGCCCCGCAGTACGTCAGCGCCGAACACGTGGTGGTCATCGGCGACGCCGACACCACCGACTGACCCCACACCACCCCGGCCCCCGCGCACCGACGACGCGGGGGCCTTCGCACGCATGGAGGAGAGAGCATGGACGAGAAGACGTTCAAGGTCGGGGACAAGGTCACGAACGAGGTGTCCGGGCCCGGGGAGGTGGTGTTCGGCCCCTTCCAGGGGGTGGCAGGTGCGGGTATGTACCTTGTGAAGGACGAGGGTAGCCCGGTGCACTGGATGCTGTCTGCACGCAGCATCGCGCCGCTCCCCGCCTTCAAGGTCGGCGACAGGGTCACCGCCTATGGCACCCCGTCCGTCATCGTGGGCGGCCCGTATGACGAGGCGGGGAAGCGCCCCGTGTGGGTGGTTCGCACGGAGGATGGCACACTCTTCTTCCCGAACGAGCAGCGCGTCCGCCCCGCCCCGGCCGACGAGCCCGCCCTCGTCCCCGTCGGCACGCGAGTCCGGGTGGACCGGGCGAGGTACGCGGAGGCGAGTCACGGCCGGACGGGGGTCGTTACGAGCAACACGGAGACATGGGAGCCCTACGAGGGCGGGCCCCACCCCTACGAAGTCGACCTGGACGACGGCGGCACGTTCTACGCCGCCGAAGTCACCCCCATCGACGACAAGCCGGCTGCCGGCTTCGAGTACAACGGCGTCGTCTACGAGTACGGCGCGCTGTACCAGGGCCGAGATGGGGACCTCTTCCGGTTCCGGCCTGAGATCTCCGACGACGGCACCGGCACCCCACAGGGGCAGTTGGCGTACGGGACCGAGGACGACGGCTGCCCGTGGCACTGGAGCCTCGCCGAAACGGTCAGCGGCTACGGCCCTCTCACCAAGAAGTAGCAACATCCCAGCCCCCGGCGCCCACGTGGCCCGGGGGCTTTGGGCGTAGGAGCACCACCGACTACGAGGAGAACCCATGGCATCCGCCGCGTACGAGACCACCACGCGCACCATCGAAGAGACCACCGTCGTGCTCCGGCTGACGGAGCACGAGGCCGACGAGCTGCGAGTGCTCGTCGGCGAGAGTGACGCTACCCGAGTCCGCTTGAACATCCTCCAGGCTCTCCAGGAGATCACCTCGCCGGTCGCCGCTACCGCCTCCGACACCGTCGAGTACGACGGCAAGACGTACGAGCTGGGCGCGAGGTACCGAGACGTTGACGGCGACGTGTGGGAGTTCCGGCGTAACGAGGGCGGCCAGGTAGAGGGACGGTACTCGACCGCGTACCCGTGGAGCGACGACTACTACCCGGGCTACGTCGAGCGCACGTTCGGCCCCCTCGCCAAGCTGTGACCCTCACCATCTCCACCACGGCGCCGGCCCTCGGGGACATCCGCTCCCTCGGCAGGGGCGACGCCGTGGTGGTGTACAGGGCGGCCACTGAGCGGCGGGACTGGGCTCGGTACTGGGAGGCCGTGGGCGTGGCAGTGAGCAGGGGAGCGGTGTTGAGGATGGAGGAGAGCTGATGAGCATCTTCGATGGCGAGCTGTACCGCTTGAGCGTGCGGTTCGTGAACTCGGACGGCAACACCGTGCGCGTGTCCGAACACTTCACCTACGACGCTGACGAAGTACCGGACATGGTCACGATCCTGGCAGCTCGTCCCAACGTGGCGGCTGTGGCGGTGCACAGGCTGGAGTACGTCGAGACGGCGGCTCGGACAGATTCCGGGCTGACGTACGGCGACGTGTCGGACTGGGAGGAGTGGTGACCCACGAGCCCAACACCCGCGTCGTCCGCGCCCTGCCTGACACCGAGCCCGTGGAGCGTCTGCCCCGCGCGGCGATGGCGAAGTGGCCGTGGTTGACGGAGGAGTTCTTGAACGAGCTGGAGGACGAATGAGCTACATCAACGTGCACAAAGTGAGGACCACTCAGGCCGAGGTCGGAGCCACCAACCAAGTGATGCTCCAAGGGCTGCACGAGGGCAATGAGGTGGTCAGTTCACGCGAGGGGGAGGAGCTGTCGACGGCGGCAACGATCCTCGACCTGTTGCGCGAGCTGGACAACGGCGAAGCGCTCGTGATCACCGTCGACATTTTCTGAGGGGGACGGATGAGCTGGAGACGCCGTACAAACCCGGAGCCGGTGCGGGGACTGCCGCTCGACGGACCCGAGTTGAGGATCAACGGCGGCACCCAAGTACTTCACGCCTCGTCGTGGCTCGCCTGGCGTGGGTACCGCTGCATCGAGGGGATGAACGGAATTGCCTTCAGCCGTGGTGGCGGTCCCGCGTACCTCGCGACGTGGGGCGACACGCTGGTGGATCTCGGCGGTGCGGTAGTGGTGAAGGGGGCGGGGACGTGACGACCCACATCGACGGCGAAGACTGGAACATCTCTCCGGAGGTGTGGGCCCTCTTCGGTCACTGGTACGGCGACAAGGCGTACCGCAAGGCGGCGTTCGTTGCCGAGTTCGAAGCGGCGGTGCGCACGAGAGTGGCCTCCGAGATCAGCGAGCGGGGCTACGAACTGCGCTCGTCCGACGAGGGCATAAGCCGGGAGGAGTGGGCCTGTTACGGCGAGGCGGCCGAGATCGCCAGGATAGGGCTAGCCCGTGTCCGAGACGAGTGACCGGCCGACGGACTACGAGGTCCGAGTTCAGCAGCCCAGCCCCGTTGCCCTCTCCTACGGCTGCGACTACCCGCTGTACGTCGTCTGGGACCTCGTGAACGACAAGCGGGTGCCGTTCGGCAACTACCGCCGCCACGACCAGGCGGTGGCACGCATTATCCGGATGAGAGACCGACGGAAGGGTGCCGATGGCCAACCCCAGTAAGCAAAAGGGCTCCGCCTGGGAGTCCGCCTACGTCGCCTACCTCCGAGAGCATCACAACCCCGACGCTCACCGCAACGTGCAGATGGGCGCCAAGGACATCGGCGACGTCTCGGGCCTGTACCTCCACGCCGCCGAGCTGAAGGCCGAGAAGACCATCACGCTCGCCTCGTACATCGCCCAGGCGAACCGCGAGGCGATCAACGCCGGCCAGCCCTTCGGCTGTGCGGTCGTCAAGCGCCGCATGAAGGGCACGGCCGACGGCTACGTGGTGCGCGATGTGCGGACGGACGTCCGGCTGATGAACCGCTTCCGCGACGCGGAGCGCCTGCTCCAGCACCACGCACCCGCCGAGGTGTGGGAAGCGCACGACGAGAAGCACCGCTAGTCGACCAACGGAGGCACCGTGAAGAAGGCAGTGATTCAGTTCTCTGGGTACCTCGCCGTCTACCCGGACGGCGACGAGTACGAGGGCGGGGAGCTGACGATAGAAGATGCCCACGGCTGGGTGGAGCACGCCATGTCGCGGGGTGACAAGCACGCCGGGAACTTCCTGACGTCAGCGAGCGCGGAGAGCGTCGAGTACGAGGACTGCGACGAGGACGCGTAGATCCGGCAACAACACACGCACAGGGGCCGTCCTTCGGGGCGGCCCCTTCGCCATGCACTGAGAGGAGAGATTGTGCGACTGTCGGAGATCCTGTCCCGCCTCGACGGGGTCACGGAGGACCACGACGGGCACATCACACTGTGCCCCGCGCACGCGGACCGGCGCCACCCGAGCCTGAAGCTCACCCTGAAGGAGGACGGACGCCTCCTCGTCGTCTGCCGAGCGGGCTGCGAGACGAAGGACATCCTTCGGAAGCTGCGACTGAACCCCGGCGACCTCTTCAACGTCGACGGCCAGGGCGCGCGCACCATCAGCGCCAGGGCGCCCGAGACCGTCGGCCCCGGAGAGATCGCCGGGCTGCGGATGTTCGTGGACGAGACGGCGGGGAGGCTCCAGCTCCCGGGCGCCGCTGAGGAAGCGCGAGCCTACGCTCTCCGTCGCTTCGGCCTGACGCCGGAGCAGGCGGAGGACCTGGGCGTCGGCTACTCCCCGGCCAGTGACCGCCCTCAGCCGTGGCTCAGCCGTGGCTTCACCCGGTACCCGCGGCTGACCGTGCCCCTCGCGGGCTTCGACGGTGTGGTGCGCGGCCTCCAGGGACGTGACCTGTCCGGCAAGTGCCCCGCTCGGTGGGTCTCCCTGGCCAACACGGAGGGCCGCACGTGGGCCAAGTACGGCGTCCTGCGCTCCGGCGCCGGGTACGACACCGTCCTCATCTGCGAGGGCCCAGGAGACGCCCTGACGGCGTGCGGCGCGGGTTATGACGCCGTGGCGGTACGAGGCGCCGGGCTCGCCAGGAACGCCGCTCTCGTGGCCGAACTGGCGGCCGGCCTCGCGGGCTCCGACGTCGTGGTGGCCGGTGATCAAGACCGTGCGGGAGCGCGGTTCACCGACTCCCTGGCGCTCGCGCTGACGAGGGCGGGTGTCATGGTGCGCCGCCTGGAGATCCCGCACGAGGGCGACGACCTGACCGATTGGCGCGCGCGGGACGTGGAGGGGTTCCCTGCGGCGCTGCATCGAGCCGTGAGGGAGGCGGGAGTGATGGGTGTCGAGAAGAAGGAGAGCGTCGAGACGAAGCCCGCCCCCGCAGAGGACGGACTCCTTGTCCCCGCCGACCGGCGCGAGGCGTTCGACGGGACCGACGTCGGCGTGGCAGTCCGCCTCCGCGACTACATGGCTCGTGAGGGCGGGGGAGTGCGGTACGCGAGCGGCCTCGGATTCCTCGTCTGGGATGGCACGGTGTGGGTCCCGGGTGGGGACGAGGTGCGCACGGCGTTGCTCCGCATGGGCGCTGAGCTGATCAGCTCGGGCGACGACGGCGCGCGGAAGCTGGCGCTGAAGGCGCTGACGAACCGGAGCATCGAGGACGTAATCAAGATCTTGCCCTCGGTGCCCGGAGTCCCCGCCCGGGCGGCCGACTTCGACGCCGACGAACACCTTCTGAGCGTGGCCAACGGGACCGTTGACCTTCGTACCGGATCGCTGCGCGAGCACGACCCGCGCGACATGATCACGCGTCGCCTCGACGTCGCGTACCGCCCGGAGGCGGAAGCGAAGCGGTGGGAGCAGTTCCTCGTGGAAGTGTTCCCGAACCACCCGGAGCTGCCTGCGTACATGAGACGGCTAGTCGGCTACGGCATCACGGGGTCGACGGCGGAGGAGTGCTTCGTCTTCCTCCACGGGGACGGCAAGAACGGGAAGAGCAAGTTCCTCGGGGCGCTCATCGACACCTTCGGGGGCGTCACGAAGAGCACGGAGTTCTCCACCTTCGAGAGCCGGGTCAGCGTTGGCCAGGCATCCCCGGAGGTGGCGGCCCTACGCGGCGCGCGCCTCGTAACGGCGAGCGAGACGGAGAAGTACAGCCGGCTCGCCGAAGGGCTGATCAAGCAGCTCACGGGCGGCGACCCGGTGACGTGCCGGGCGCTCTACGGGGCGCCGTTCACGTACGTGCCGTCCTTCCTCCTCATGGTGGCGGGGAACTACAAGCCCGCCATCTTGAGCCAGGACTACGGCATCTGGAGGCGCGTCAAGCTCGTTCCTTTCGAGGCGAGCTTCAAGGGCGCGAAGGCGGACCTGACGCTGGCCGCGCAGCTCCGCGCGGAGCGGGAGGGCATTCTCGCGTGGGCTGTCCGAGGGGCCCAGGAATGGTACGCGAACGGCCTCGGCGAGCCTGACACCGTCGCCACCGCCACGCAGGACTACCGCGAGAGCGAGGACCGCCTCGCGGAGTTCCTGAACGCCCGGTGCGTGCGCGAGGACGGCGCCCGAGTGGCGCCCATGGCGATCCGCCGGGCGTATGCGGAGTGGGCCGAGGATGCCGGCCTGAGCCGGAAGGAAGTGCTCAGCGGCTGGGCCCTCGGCGTCGAGCTGGAGTCGCGGGGGTTCGTGAAGGACAAGCGCGGGAGCCGCTGGGGGTTCAACGGACTCCGGCTCATGACGGACGAGGAGAAGGAACGCGCGAGTCGGCTGGATGAGAGCACCGACGAACCGCACGCCATTGACGGACCGACTGACATCTTCGGCCAGGCGAAGGAGGCAGCATGATCAACCACTCGTTCCCCGTGCTGGGGCAGCCGATCCCGGTCAGGGTTCCGCAGACCGTCGAAGACTTCCAGGAGTTCCAGCGGTACGTGCTCGACCGCGCGAACGCTGGGGAGCGCGTCGCCTACGACACGGAGACAACCGGCCTGGACACCTACAGTTCCGGATTCCGCATCCGCACCGCGCAGTTCGGCACCCCGAACGAGGCGTGGGTGCTCCAGGTGGAGAAAGGTAGCGACCTTCAGCGTCTCGCCTCGTGGGCTCTGCGCACCCTTCCTGCCCTCTCCATGCAGAACCGCAACTTCGACATGCTCGCGTCCGACCGGCACATCCCCGGGATCACGCTGGAGGAGCTGGCGCCGAAGACGCTGGACACCTACATCTACAGCCACCTCGCCGACCCCCGGCGCCGGGATCAAGGAGGCGTGGGGAACGGGCTCAAGGACGCCTCCGCGCACTACGTCGACCCGTCCGCGCCGGACACACAGGGCGGGTTGATCGAGGAGTTCCACAAGATTGGCTACACGAAGGACACCGGGTGGCCTCACATCGACATCGACAACCCTCTCTACCTCTCTTACGCCGGCGGTGACGTGATCCTGACGTCCCGGCTCCTGCCGAAGGTGGAGGCGCGGGTCCGGGAGCTGGGGATCAACCCCGCGCTTCCTGCCTTTGAGCACGCCGTGGGGTTTGTCTGCGCCCTCATCGAGCGCAGAGGAATGCGCATCGACCGCACGTACACGGCTCAGCTCTCCTCCGACCTCCGAGAGGAGGCCACGCACTGGGCGGCGGAGGCTGCTCGGTACGGCGTCGCCAACATCAACAGCACTCGGCAGGTGTCGGAGGCGCTGCTCGGGATGGGGGAGAAGATTCCGGAGCGCACGGCCGGCGGTGCCGTCCAGGTCAACAGCACCGTCCTTAAGCGCCTGGCGGACGTTGACAAGGACTGGGAGCCCATCGAGTCCCGCACGCCCAACCCGCTCGCTATGGCGATCCTCCGCAGCAAGCGGGCGTCGAAGTGGCGCACGTCGTACGCGGAGGCGATGCTCCGGACGGCCGACGAGAACGACAGGGTGCATCCGAAGATCGGGGCGCTCGCGGCGCGCACGGCCCGCATGTCTATCTCGGACCCGCCCTTCCAGCAGCTCCCGTCGGGGAAGTGGGAGGTGCGGCACGCTGTCCGTGCTGACGACGGGTGCCGCATGATCTCTGTCGACTACTCGTCGGTTGAGCCGCGGGTCATGGCGGCGCTGAGCGGTGACGAGCGCATGACGGCCGCTATCCTCCGGGGCGACGACCTTCACAACCTGACGGCGGCCTCCGTCTATGGGCCGGGCTTCACCCCGGGGCAGCGCAAGGTCGCGAAGGTCGTTCAGCTTGGCGTGGCGTACGGCGGCGGGGCGAAGACGATTGCGGCACAGACCGGTCTCACGCTCGCCGCTGCTCAGTCCGCGGTGAAGGGCTACAAGCGGACGTACCCCCAGCTCGCCCGTTACATCCGGGACTTGCAGCGGCAGGTGGTCCGCGACGGCTACACCCTCCGGACTCCGTCCGGGCGGCGGCTCGTCTTCGACCGGGACGCCGCCTACGCCTCGTTCAACGGTGAGATCCAGAGCACCGCGCGCGACATTTTCGCGCAGGGTCTCTTGGAGATCCACGCCCGAGGGCTCACTCCGCATGTGCTTCTCCCGGTCCATGACGAGATCATTGCGGATGCCACTGACAACGAGGCTGAAGAGGTGGGGCGAGAGATCGGCGAGGCTATGACGATGACCCTGCGCGGCATCCCGCTCGGTACCGACCCCGACGTGGGCGGCGCGTCGTGGGGCTCCCTCTACATGAAGAAGGCCGAGGTGATGACGGCGAACGACGAGTGGTACGCCGCGCACCCCGACGAGGCGCGCAAGGCGGAGGAGGCGCGTAAGTGACCCGCCTCGCCCCCGTCTTCATCCCCCGGGCGGTCAAAGTCGATCGCTCCGTGGCGCAAAGACGACCCCGTACGGCCCGTCAGGTACCGCGTCTGATCCATGTCCTGCCTCCTCGCCGTGGCCAGGAACCGCCCTCCGGACCCTCCCGCCGTGACGTTCTGCGACGGTGGGAGGAGCTGGAATGGTGGTCCTGCGTCTACTGTGACCGCTCATTCGGGCAAAGGGTTGCACTAGAGATCGACCATATTCGTCCGCTGGCGAGCGGTGGCCTTCACGAGTGGTCGAATCTGGCGCCCTCCTGCGCCCGTTGTAACCGAGCGAAAGCGGATACCGACGTAGCGGCGTGGCTCGCGTCCTCGCTGGTGACAGCCTTGTGACACATCGCGTTCCGCTACCGGGCAACTACGCACTGGCGCCACGACACATGCTCGCGAGCCCTTCATGGGACCTTCACAAGGTTACAGTTCGGTAACGCGATCTAAGGCCACAGATGTTAGGGCGGCGGACATAACCGCAGGTGAACTGAGTGACTGACGAGTAGTCATACAAACGCCACTTCGCCTACATCGGGCATCCAGTCCCAAATCCCCCAGTCACACCGCGCGTTTCGCGACGCACGGCAATTGCCGGAGGCCCCCGCGTGACCTACCTTTCAGATCCGAGCACGACCGAGCAACGCTTGTCGGACCTCGTCACCGCCCTTCAAGAAGCGGTCGATGAGGTGCGTCAGATGGTCGTCATCTATTCCGACGCAGTACACATGCCGGGCCTCGGGCCCGAGCAGGACCCCGACGGCACCGGGCGCAAGGCAACCACCGGACCGTCGAGACCGACAGAGCGGACGGCGCTGGACGAGCGCCGCCAGGCCCTCCGGGACGAACTCAACAAAGGCGCTTCCCAACTGCCCTACGCGATAGCGGTAGTTCGTGGCGTCGCAGCATCCATGGACCGAGCCCTTGCATGTTGGGAGGGGGAGGTCCCGGCTATCTCGGGGGATGGTCAGCATGATTCTGATTACCGGGCCGCAGACCACGGCCCACGAGCGTGAGGACCTAGCCGAGGCCGCCGGCTTGCTGGGCGCCTACGCGGTGACGAGTCCCGACGTCATGTGGGCCGAGGTCACGGCGGTGTACTACCTCGACGGCTGCGACGGCTGCTCGCGCGCGACGGCCGACCTGGCGGTGGCTAGGGCGCTTGGCCTGGAGCCCGTCCCCGTGGCATGACCGAGGAGCGTGCAACGTTTGACGCTCCTCCACCAAGACAGTGTGCGGCGGGCCTGATGGCCCGTGGCGAGGCCCGCCGCTCTCTTGGTCGACGTGTGACTCAGGTCACACCATAGCGCCGGAACATTCCGCGCTGACTGCACCACAACCCCAGCACAAGCGCTAACAACTCACGGAGGCTCCCATGTCTATCGTCGTCACCCCCGCCACGGTCCGGTCCGCTCAGGGCGGCGACTCCGACGCTACGTGGGACGTGGTACAGGCGCTTGACCCCGTCATCCGGGCCGCCATCCGTACTGCGGACAGGTCGGGGACGGCGTCCGCGTCGGACCGGGAGGACGCCCTCCAGGATGCCCGAGCGGCGGTGCTGACGGCGCTTCGGTCGTACGACTCCGAGGTGGGTGCGAGCCTCATCACTTACATGACGCCGATCATTGTGGAGGCCGTGGCGAACGAGCTGACGCGAGGACGGTGCTCGGTGACGCGGGACCCGAAGGTGGTTCGGACCGTCCGCCACGCCCTGGCCGTCGCGGACGGAGACGTTGAGCAGGCATGGGCCGCTCTCGAAGGACGTAAGACCGTGAGTCGTGCGCGCTTCCTCGCCGTTCTGGAGTCGGAGCGTGAGCCTCTGACGTGGGACGCCCCCGCCGGGGGTGACGGCGAATCCATCACGCTCCAGGAAGCCGTGCCCGCCCCGGAGCCCGACACCGACATGGAGCGTCGCGACTACGCCCGCTGGCTGCTCACGCAGATCGCCCCCCGTCAGTCCTTCGCGCTTCGCGCCTTCTACGGCGTGCAGATGACGCAGCGACACGACACCGAAGCCAGTTTCGAGATGGGCGTCACGCCTGCGCGCCTGCGCCGCCTTCGCTTCGACGGCTGCGAGTCCGCCCGCCGTGTCGCAGCCCAGTACAGCACCCTCTCCGACCTCGCTGCCTGAGTAGCGCGAGTCCTTCACGAAAGGCTCACCGATCATGAACCGCCTCCCCTCCCTCGACACCTACGACCTCCAAGGCATCGCCACCGACGAGGCCGCCCTCTGGGGCGACGACGTCCGGTACGCGGTAGAAGACCACCTCGACGCCGAGACCCTGCGCCTGATCGCCGACCTGCGCTGACCCGTTCCGCTAGTCGACTAACGGACCTACAGAGGAGAGAACGAATGAACGCCGAAAAAGTAACCATCACCTGCCTGTACAACATCGACGACCGGGCCCGCGTGCTCGTGTTGGGGGCGGAGGTGGCCTTCGAGATCGAGAGCCGCGACGCCGTGGTTAGCGTCGTCGCCACCCCCGATACCGCCCGCGAGTTCGCCCAGGGCATCCTGCGCCTGGCCGACGAGGCGGAGCCGGCGGGAGACAAGGAGGCCCCGGCCCCGACGCTGCTTCCGAAGGTGGGGGATCGGCTCCGGGTGACGCGGGATCAGCCTCTGAGCTGCCCGGTTACGGCGGGCACCATCGTCACGGTCGTCGAGACCGACTACGAAGAACCGAGCGGCGAGCTTTACGTGCGCGCCTACCTGCGCGATGGCGACAGCTTCGCGTGGTTCCTGCCCCTCGACGCCGTCGAGCCGGCCGACGAGCCTCCCACGCCCTCCGACACCCCTCGCACCCGCGCCGACTACGCCCGCGAGGCGGGCCTCATCCTCGGCCCCGGCGCCCCGGGCATTCTGGAGCTGGCGCAGTGGCTTGCGGAGGAGCGTGCAACGTTGCACGCTCCTCACCGTTAGGGGTTGTGGTGGCCACGCCTCGTGTGTCATAGTCGACGCAGCGCGAAGGTCTAGCACAAGTCGGGGCGCCTCACTCGGAGGCGCCCCAGGGGAGGGGTGGCGAGATGATCCGCGAGACGTACAAAGGCCGCACCATCAAGATCACAAAAGGATCGCAAGCGCTGCATGTCCGGATCGTCGTCAACGGCGAGGACTTGGGGGAGTGGGTCGGGTCCGAGGTCGGCGAACTCGATTGGGTGCGTCGGACCATCGACGCTGTGGAAGCAGACAGCCGTACTGGTCGCCCTTACGCGGCTTGCTGGTACGCGGCCACAGCATGAGCCGAAACGCCCTTCGGGGCGTTGGGCGGGAATGGTCTCCCGCCCCTGATGAGGCAGGCCGTAGGAGGAGATATGTCAAAGCACCCGATGACCCGCACGCAGATGAAGGAAGACGCACAGAACACCCTCATGCACGGGATCGCGAACGCGCTGGGGTACTTCGAAGAGGTCTACGCGCCGATCGGGTGGGACGGCTGGACGGAGGCTCAGCGCGACGAGTACCGGCGCGTCATGCGACGCGAGGCCGACCGAGTGGCGAAGCTGTTCGGCTTCGAAGAGGCGTGGTCCAACTAACCCACTCGCCCCGTCTAGGCATCGCCCGATCACCCCGGCACCCCCAGTGCCGGCGGGCGCGCGGTTCGAATCCGCGGCGGGGCACTCGAAGACCCATCGCAGAGGAGAAAACATGACTGCCGAGTTGATGAAGCGCACGTTCCTTCGCACCCACCGCTTCGGTGTGACGAGGCAACTGGACGAGAAGCGTTTGCGTGGGGCGGCGCGCAACAGCCGCAGCCCCCAGGGACGAGAGCTGATTGCGTCGAACATGGTCTACCGCAAGCGCCTTACGAAGTAGCCGACACAGCCCCGGGACGGTTCAGCCGTACGAGCGTCATAGCTCGCCCGGGGCGCGCAAGTCACCCACGCACCCCACACGCGGAGGCACAGCCATGACCTACAGCGAGATCTACCGACTGACGCGCATGGCCCCCGACGGCACCCTCACCGCCCGCGAGTTCCAGCCTGCCGAGGAGGAGGCCGCACGGCAGCTCTTCGAGCATGAGTCGGCGTACCTGGAGCGCGGGGAGGGGATCACCCTGGAGCGGGTCATGGTGGTCGTCCTCGGCCGCACCTACAAGGCCCGCTAGCTGTGTACCGCGTGACGACCGAGGGTGGCGCCCACGGAACCGTCACGGACCTCGGCCGGCGTCGGCTGTTGCGGGTCGCAGAGCGGGCAGGGGCGACGCTCACGAGGGTGCCGCGTGGTGTAGTGATCGCTTTGCCCGGAGGGCAGTTGATCGCCGTCCTCCGCTAGTCGACTAGCGCGACTCGGGTTAGGGGGTTGTGGTGGCCACGCCTCGTGTGTCATAGTCAGTGCAGCGCGAAGGACTAGCGCAGTGAAGAAGGGAACTGAAATGGTAAGCACCCTCGGCACCGGCGAGCGCACGATCTACGCCGACGACGACCAGGGCATGGAGTGGGCGCGGACGATCACGGGCGAGCGGTACCTCTTCGAGGTGACGCACCCGTACGCCGGTGGACTCGGACGTCTCGTGGTCCGCCGGTGGGTCGAGTGGTCCCAGGTGTGGGACACGGTTCGCGTCAGTTACTTCTAGCCGAAACGCCCTTCGGGGCGACCAACGAGGCCCCCTGCCACCAGCAATGACAGGGGGCCTCCCCCCGCACACCAACACACGCTCACCACTCACGAACCGAGGACTCATGAGACCGCTCCTCCGCCGCCTGGACCCCATCCTCATCCAGGCCGTCATCGCCGCTGCTCTCTCCTTCGCCCACATCCACGACATCGCGGAGGCGGCCGGGCAGGGAGGGTGGAAGGCGTGGGCGTACCCGATCTCCGTCGACCTCCTCATGGTGATGGCCTGGCGACGCATCCGGACGCCCGACGCCAAGCACGGCGGTGCCTGGGTCTGGTTCATCGTCTCGCTGACGGCGTCGCTGGGTGCCAACATCGCCACCGCAGGTGTGCTCGACATGGCGCACCTGCCCGTCGCCCTGCGCGTCCTCGTCGCCGGGTGGCCAGCGCTCGCGTTCCTCGGCGGGTCGCTCCTCGTGCACAGCGAGGTGAAGAAGCCGGAGGAGGGGGACGTCGAGACGGCCGACGAGGAGGTGGTTCTCGACCCGCCCATGGTCGAGGTCGAACAGGTCCCCGCCCCGCCGAAGCCCGTCCTCGTCACCTACGCCGAGGCGGCCCGCGCGCTCGACGTCGCACCCGAGACCGTACGGGGGGCGGCCAACGGCGCCAACCCCCGCCTGACGAAGTACAGCACTGGTCCCCGCGATGTCCGCGTGGACCTGACCGAGGCCCGTAAGGTGCTGGGCAAGCGCCCTGCGGGCGTCTAAGCACCACCACCGAAGCCCCTGCCGGGATCACCTGGCAGGGGCTTCTTTGCGTTCAGCGGCCGACGAGCGGGGGCTACGCCCACGCCTTCCGTGCGTCCTTCCAGAGGGCGTCCACGTGTCCTGCGAAGCGGTCGAAGAGGCCGTCCGGCCCGCGCCGTCGGAGGTGGAGTGTGGGGGACTCGTGGCCGAGGAGCGACGACAGGTGAGGCGTCACCAGCATCTCCCCGTCGAATCGGAAAACCGACAGGGCGATGTGACGATCGCTGATCCGTGTCTCCAGGCCGGCCGGGGGATCGTCGCCCCGGAGGCGCGTCAGGGCGTCCATCGTGATGCTGATGCGCGTCGTGAGGGTGAGCGGCACCCCCTCGACGGCCTCGCGCTGTGCGGTCACAGGGGAGTCGACATCCCCGACGAGGAAACGAACGGCGCACCCCGCTTCCAGCTTCGCGCGGAACTTGTCCGCGATCCTTGGGTGCTCCTGCCAGATGAAGTAGTTGGTGTATCCGGCGAACTCGATGCGGGTAGAGGCCGAGTCGATCAGGCCGGACCACACCGACGTAGGGCAGGCGGCTCGGTACGGGTAAGTCGCCACGATCTCTCGGTCAGGGCCAGTCTTGACCACCTGTCGGACCGCGTGGGGCCATAGCACGTTCTCGTCCACCCCCAAGAGGCTGGCAACATCCGCGCGCGTGCGAGCGTGCGGGATTCTGGCACCGTCATTGAGCCATCGCTCGACGGTCTTGGTTGCGACTCCGATGCTACGCGCCAGTTGTCCGGGTCTGACTCCGGCACCTGACATAGCGTCACGAAGGGCAGTATTCAAGAGGACCCCCGGGGACGTTTGGGACGGTCTGAGGTGTGCTCAATTACTGTCCCACACGTCCTTGACACTGGGCGTGACTATCTGCGGGAGTGGAGAGATTATTAGGGCATGACGCGGATCACTTCGGACGGCGCACTACGTAAGAGCCGAGACCCCTCTCTGTGCGGGTCAAGTTCTCATCCCGGAGGGCTCGAAGAGCCTTCTGCGCCGTCGCCACGGCAATGCCGAATTCCTCGGTGAGCTGCAGCACGCTCGGCACGCGCCCGCCCACTGGGTAGGTCCCGGCGGCGATACGTGCCCGGAGTAAGTCCGCCACCTGTACCCATTTAGCACGAGTGTCATCAAGATCCACTACCGCACCGTAGAGCGCGGCAGCATTCCAGGGCGATCCGTAGTGTGCTAGGGAATGCTATAGCGTACTAGGGGAGGAGAAGGTATGAGTGCCGAGCTGACGTCCTTTGTCGAGAGGCTTCCCGACACCCCCGATCGCTGCCCCGTCTGTATCGAGGAGGCGCAGAGGTGGGTGATGGCGCGGAGCCGCTACGACTACTCAGCCGCCACCGACGCCGCCGTGCGCATTCGTCGGCATCCGGACCACGAGGAGGGGCGCTGATGGGCCCGCATACGGGGGACCCTGGCTACCTCACAGTGCCCACTCGCCCGAGGCCGTACGTGCCCGCCTCCGGGCGTGGCGAAGAGGCGGGCGGGAAGAGTGCCGGGGAGAGTTCCGCACGTCGCTGTGGGGCCTCTGGGACCGTCTCGGCCATCGTGCGCGAGGTGATCCGCGAGTCGTGTCACCGAGGGGTCGATCCTCAGGTTCGATGCGACCTCCCGCCCCACCCGGAGGGTACCCAGCACGGCGTGGACCTCCCCGGAGTCCCGCTGCGCTACCACTGGCCCTGACGGGCCCACAGACCCGTGCGACGAGGGGGTGCTCTCCACGTCGCACGGAGGGCAGGACGGCCGCTGTCGATGTTGGCGCGGAGACCGGTCGTCCTGCCCGCTGCACCCTCCCGAGATCCACTACCCCGGTCGACGCCCCCCGTCGTGACCGGGGTAGTGCTGTTTGCGCAGGTCAGCGGACAGATGGCTTGGTTGTTCGGCATCACTTGTAAGTGTGAACTTCTCCCAGGCGTCGTCGCAGCCCTCGGTCGAGGTGCCGACGATCTCGGTGACCCGGTAGACGTGCTCGCTCATCGCGTCGCTCTCCTCGCAGTCGTACGGTTCCGGGCGGTACGTCCCGGACGCCGCCCGCCGTGACGGGCGCCGCCCGGCGGGTGCCCGTTCCACGGTGACGCACTCCCGGCGAGGGCGCGAGGCGAGGCCGAGACGGGGAAAGGAGGGCGCCTGGGAGTGCGGGAGGGGGTGGGAGCGCGTCCAGGAGGGGGGAGCGGATCGGGGAAGCCGTGGACAGCGGGTGATCACTTCGTGTCTTTCTTGTGTCCCGAACACCCCTTGACCCCCGCAATGGTCCATACCAGACTCGGGACACGCCCGTCACGCGCCGCAGGCGTTCCCCCACGCCGGGTCCCCCCTGCCTGTTCGCGGACAGAAAGCCACCCTCGTGAAGAACCGCCGCCTGCTCGCCTCCGCCGCGCTGCTCACCTCGACCGCCGTCCTGTGCGGTTGCGGGGTCCTGCCGGGCTCGGGCGAGGACCGCAAGACCGTCACCGTGTGGCTCATGAAGGACAGCGCGTCCGCCTCCTTCCTCAAGCGCTTCACCGAGGACTTCGAGAAGCAGCACGACGACCTGAAGGTCGAGGTCGAGATCCAGTCCTGGAACGGCATCGTCGAGAAGGTCGGCAAGGCGCTCAAGGGCGGCCCCGGAGTCGAGGTGCCCGATGTCGTGGAGGTCGGCAACACCCAGGTGGCGCGGTACGTCGACCAGGGCGGGCTGTACGACCTGACGCTGGAGTCGATGCGCGACTTCGGTATGGACGACTGGCTGCCGGGCCTCGCCGAGCCGGGCCGCTTCAACGGCACGCAGTACGGCGTGCCGTGGTACGCGGCCAACCGCGTCGTCATCTACAACAAGGAGCTCTTCGACCAGGCCGGCATCGCCAAGCCCCCGCGCGACCGCGCCGAGTGGCTGCACGACACCGACCTGCTCAACCGGGACGGCAACCAGGGCATCTACCTCGCGGGACAGGACTGGTACACCCTCTCGGGCTTCATCTGGGACGAGGGCGGCGACCTCGCCAAGGACACGGGTGCCGGCTGGAAGGGCAGCATCGACAGCCCCAAGGCGCTCGCCGGGATGGACTTCTACGCCCAGCTCCAGGCCCTCGGCAAGGGCCCGAAGACCGCCGACGAGGAACACCCGCCGCAGACCCAGGTCTTCGCCAAGGGCGGCGTCGGCCAGATCATCGCGGTGCCCGGCGCGGCCTCGCTGATCCTGGAGCAGAACCCGGAGCTGAAGGGCAAACTGGGCTTCTTCCCGGTCCCGGGCAAGACCGCTGCCAAGCCGGGCGCCGTCTTCACCGGCGGCTCCGACCTCGTCGTCACGCGCCGCTCCGACAACCACGCGGCGGCGCTCAAGGTCGTCGCCGAACTCGCGGGGGAGCGCTGGCAGAAGGACCTCGCCAGGACGATGAACTACGTCCCCAACAAGACGACCCTCGCCGGCGCCGTCTCCGACGAGCCCGGCGCCGCCGCGATGGCCAAGGGCGCCAAGTCGGGTCACGCCACGCCCAACTCGCCCCGCTGGGCCAGGGTCGAGGCGGACAACCCGATCAAGACCTACATGACGAAGGTCCTCACCGGCGGCGACAAGCAGGCGGCGGCGCGCGAGGCGTCGAAGGCGATCACGAAGGCGCTCGACGTGAACAGGACGGGCTGAGACCGGGGCGGCGAGCCCGCGCCCGCACGCGGTCCGGTCCGCCCGCACCCGTAGCACCCCGTTCCCGCCCCGGGCCCCGGGGCGGGAACGCGCCCCGGGGCCCCGGTGAGGTCCGTGCCGCGTCGGCCCGTGCCGTCGGCGCGGCGATGGCCGACGGGAAGCGGGCCTCGCCGCGGCTCAGTCCGCCGACACGCCCCACAGCGACAGCGCGAACCGTCCCGCCCGGTCCGTCCACCACCGCGCGGGGGAGAAACCGGCCGCGGCGAGTTCCGCGCGCAGGCCCGCCGGGCGGAACTTCGCCGAGACCTCCGTGCGCAGGTCCTCGCCCGCGGCGAACGGCACCGTGAGGTCGAGGGCCGGGATCTTCACCGTCATGTCGCGCAGCGCCCGCAAGCGCATCTCGATCCATTCGCGCTCCGCGTCCCACACGGCGACGTGCCGGAAGGAGTCCGGGTCGAAGTCCGCGCCGAGTTCCCGGTTGAGGACGTGCAGCACGTTCTTGTCGAACTCGCTCGTCACGCCCGCCGCGTCGTCGTACGCGGCGAGCAGCGTCGCCTCGTCCTTCACCAGGTCCGTGCCGAGGAGCAGGAGGTCGCCGGGTGCGAGCACGGCGCGCAACGAGGCGAGGAACGCGGCGCGTTCGAGGGGCACGAGGTTGCCGAGCGTGCCGCCGAGGAAGGCGAGCAGACGCGGTCCCGGCGTCGCGGGAAGGACGAGCGGGGCGGTGAAGTCGGCGACGAGCGCGTGCACGGCGAGCCCGTCGTGCCGGGCGGCGATCGCCTCGCCCGCCTCGCGCAACGCGCTCTCGCTCACATCCACGGGCACGTAGGCGCGCAAGTCCCGCATGGCGTCGAGGAGATGGCGAGTCTTGTCGGAGGAGCCCGAGCCCAGCTCGATGAGCGTGCCCGCCCCGGAAGCGCTCGCGATCTCCTCGGCGCGGTCGAGCAGGATCTCCCGCTCGGCGCGCGTCGGGTAGTACTCGGGCAGCGTCGTGATCTCGTCGAAGAGCCGCGAACCCCGCGCGTCGTAGAACCACTTGGGCGGCAGCTCCTTGGGCTTCGACGTCAGTCCGGCGCGGACGTCGGCGCGCAGCGCCTCGCCCGTCGAGTCCACGGGCAGGGTGCGGGTCAGGGCGAACGGGCTCACTGCGAAGGCTCCTTGAGCGGGGTCAGGACCAGATCGGCGCGGTCGGCTTCGAGCAGGGTCAGGTCGTCGGCCGTGCGCCAGGCGCGGTCGTCGTCGTACGGCTCGGAGGCGACCACGACGAGGCCGGGCGCGCGCAAGTACGCGAGCGTGTCGCCCCACGCGGTGGCGACGATCCGTTCCCCGTCCGTCATGAGGAGGTTGAGCCGCGCTCCCGGCGCCGCCTCGGCGACCTCCGTGACGGTCGCCGCCAGGGCTTCCCCCGGGGGCACCCCGGCGTCGAGCCGCCGCCGGACGAGCGCCCACACGAACGCGGCGTCGCAGCGCGCCTCCAGGCCGAGCAGCAACGTCGCGGGCAGTCCGGGGACGAGCGGCGCGAGACTCTCCGGCCAGCCCGGGACCGCGCCGTTGTGGCTGAAGAGCCACCGCCCCGCCGCGTACGGCGCGCTCGCCGCCTCGTCGTCGGGCCCCGGCTCCGTCGCGTCCCGCACGGCCGCGAGCAGCGCCCGGCTGCGTACGACGCGGCACAGGTCCCGCACCCCGGGATCGCCCCACAGCGGCCCCGGCCGCCGGTAGCGGGCCGGGACCGGATCACCCTCCGCGTACCACCCCACCCCGAAGCCGTCCGCGTTGACCGTCCCGTGCCGCTGCGCGCGCGGCGCCCAGGACTGCCGGTGCAGCCCGTGCGGCGGCAGAAGGAGCCGGGTGCCGAGCGCTTCGGGAGCCTGGCTCAGCACCGCCACGTGCCGGCACATCAGACGCCCTCGCCGGGAGCCGCGTCGCGCGCGGTGCGGAAGCCCGCGAAGATCTGCCGCCGGACGGGGTAGTCCCAGTTGCGGAAGGTGCCGCGCACGGCGACCTCGTCCGCGCCGAAGGAGCCCCCGCGCAGCACCTTGTACTCCGGTCCGAAGAACACCTCCGAGTACTCCTTGTACGGGTACGTGACGAAGCCCGGGTACGGCAGGAAGTCACTCGCCGTCCACTCCCAGACGTCCCCGATCAACTGCCGTACTCCATAGGGCGACGCGCCCTCCGGGTAGCTGCCCGCCGGAGCGGGGCGCAGGTGGCGCTGGCCGAGGTTGGCGTGCGGGGGGCGCGGTGGCTCGTCGCCCCACGGGAAGCGCCGCGCGCGCCCGGTCGCCGGGTCGTGCCTGGCCGCCTTCTCCCACTCGGCCTCCGTGGGCAGCCTGCGCCCGGCCCAGCGCGCGTACGCGTCCGCCTCGTACCAGCTCACGTGCACGACGGGCTCCTCGTCCCGCACCGGCTCGACGTGCCCGAAGCGCCGCCGCAGCCACGTACGGCCCTCGCGGCGCCAGAACAGCGGGGCGCGCAGGCCCTGTTCGCGCACGAGCCGCCAGCCCGCGGGGTGCCACCAGCGCGGCTCCTCGTAGCCGCCGTCCGCGAGGAACTCCGTGTACCGCCCGCACGTGACGGGCGTCGTGTCGAGCCAGAAGGACGGGATGTCCCGCCGGTGCGCGGGGCGCTCGTTGTCGAGCGCCCAGGGCTCCGTGGAGGTGCCCATCGTGAACTCGCCGCCCGGGACGAGGACTTCGGCGGGCAGGCCGCGCGTGTCCGCCGGGGCGGGATCGGGCGCGCGGAGCACCGGGGGGCCGGAGCGGAGCTGGTGCGTGATGAGCATCGTCTCGTCGTGCTGCTGCTCGTGCTGGGCCACCATGCCGAAGGCGAAACCCGCCTCCGTGAGCCCCGCGCCGAAGCCGCCGCCCCCGAAGCGTGTTCCTTCGAGCAGGTCGAAGACCCGTCCGCGCACCTCGGCCGCGTACCGTCGCGCCTCCGCGGGCGGCAGCAGCGGCAGCGAGGGCCGCTCGGCGCGCGGGTGCTCGAAGGCGTCGTAGAGCGGGTCGATGTCCGGGCGCATCGCCTCCCGTCCCGCGACCGCGCGCAGCAGCCACAGCTCCTCCTGGTTGCCGATGTGCGCGAGGTCCCACACGAGCGGGGACATGAGCGGCGAGTGCTGCGCCACGAGGTCCGGCTCGTCGACCGCGTCCGTGAGCAGCGCGGTGCGCGCGCGGGCCCTGCGCAGGCTGCGCACGGCGAGTTCGCGCAGCGCCTCCGCGTCCTGGCCCGGTTCCTGTACGGCGGTCATGACAGCACGTCCTTCCTGCCGCGCGGGGCCGTCGTGCCCCACAGGCCGGGCGCTTCGGCGAGTGAGTCGAAGGGATGGGCGAGCAGGTCGTCGGCGGGGCAGCGGCCCCGTGCCACGTACCGCTCGGTGAAACGGGCGACGAGGGCGCGCATCGCGGGCGGTGCCCCGAGCCGTTCCAGCGCCCCGGCCGCGGCCTCGAAGCAGGCGCGCGCCGCTTGCGCGAGACCGGGGTCGGCGAGCCCGTCGCGCGCCGCCGTGAGCCACAGCGGCGAGCGCGGCGGCGGTACGTCGCCGAGCCGCTCGGAGAGCGGAACGACCGCCCGGTACGCCGCCTCGGCCGCCTCCTCGTCGTCGAAGAGCGCGCCGACCACGGCGAGCGGCACCGCCCACCCGTCCTCGCCCGGCTGCGCGTCGATCATCCGCAGCTCCAGGTGTCCGCGCGCCCGCACGGGAGGGAAGAGCGTCGAGACGTGGTAGTCGAGATCGGCCGCGACGGGCGCCCGCCCGGCCCCCTCGGCCCGTGCGCCCTCGCGCGCCCACGCGCGCAGCGTGAGCCCTTCGGGCAGGGGCCAGGGCCCCTCCTCGGATCGTACGCACATGACCGGGGTGTCCAGGACGTGGCCGCTCCACGCCGTCCGCGCGTCCGCGCCGAGCGCGGGTGCCGCCGTGCGACCGGGTTCGATCGCCGCCCACAGCGCCTGCCGCGTCGAGCGCCAGCCGGTGGCGCGCCCGCTGAGGAAGGGGGAGTTGGCGAAGGCCGCGACGAGGACGGGGCCCAGCAGGTGGGCCAGGCGCCAGCGGCGCTCGAAGCCCAGCGGGCCGGGGCCGGGGAGCCCCGCGTCCACGCACACCTGGACCGACGCGGAGCAGCACATCATCGCGCGCCCCGATGTACCGGTCCGGTCGAGCACCCGCTCCATCGCCTCGTACCGGGGCTCGCGCAGCCGCCGCAAAGGGGCGCGCCAGGGGTCGGTGGCCGTGCCGGTGAGCGCGAGGCCGAGCGGGGCGAGGGCGCCCCGGACGGCGGCGAGGTCCTCGCGCATGTCCCGCCAGCAGGCGCCGAGCGAGGGGGCGGGCCGCGAGCTGAGTTCCAGCTGCCCGCCGGGTTCCACGGTGAGCGGCGCGGAGAGGGGCAGGGCCCGCACGGCGGCCAGCGCCTCCTCGTACTCCGCCGCGCTCAGGACATGGCCGGGCCGCTCGGGCGCGTGCACCAGCCACTCCACCTCGACCCCGACCGCACGGGGCGGTCCGGTCTTGAAACAGACGCCGCGTACCAGGGCCTCCAGCTCGGCCTCGCTCACGGCCACCTCGTCCGGCATCGCGTCCTCCGGCCTCACACGTTCCCGTACTTTTCCCTGTGCGAAGCCTCAAGCCAAGACCAGCCCTCGGCATCCCACAAGGGCGCGGGGCGGCCCGCACCGCCGCCGAACGGGTGAAGCGGTGCTTTTCGGCCCTTTACGGGGGCGGGGTGGCCGGGGGAGGGGCCGGCGGTGGAAGCGGCGGTCGCGGGGCCGGAGGGCCGCGAGGCCGGTGGACGGAGCCGTGGCCGGGAGGCGGGGGACCGGCGACGCCGTGCCCCCGGCCCCCGCGCGCTCAGTGCCAGCCGTACCGCTCGCGCAACCGTGCGACGACCGTGTTGAAGCGCATCCGGTCGAGCGCGCACGCCTCGCGCCGCATCCCCTCCTCGTGCAGCCGCAGGACGCGGTGCAGGGCGACCCACGAGTCGCGGCCCGTACGGTCCCAGGGGCCGCTGCCGAGGAAGACCCAGTCCCGGTCGTCCGCGTGCGGCTTGCTGGAGAGCTGGACGGCGAGCAGCGTGCCCGCCTCCTCGCGGGCCACGACGAGCACGGGACGGTCCTTGCCGCGTCCGTCGTTCTCGCGGTAGGGCACCCAGGTCCACACGATTTCGCCCGGGTCCGGGTCCCCGTCGTGCGCGGGCGCGTAGGAGGTGTACACCCGGCCCACCTCGGCGGCAGCCGCCTCGCGCGTCGCGTGCGCGCCGAAACGTCCCGGCACCACGTTCTCGTCCGCCGGTCCCGGCGCTTGATCATCCGTGAAAGCAGTCACGAGCACACCGTAGTTGCCGCCTAGCGGCGCTCCCGCACCGCGTCCGCCGTGGACGCGGCGGACGCGGTGCGGGGAATGGACCGCCAACTCGGCTGATTCGCAAGGCCGGAGGGAATGCTTCCGGCGAGAGAGGGGAGAAAGGCGGGTTGCCGACCGCCGGTCGAGAGCGCGGCGGGACCCATCGGCCCACGGTCAATTGCCGTGGCCGGGATGATCGTTGCTCGACCGGATCCGACCGGTGGTGAGCGTTCGGCGGCGACTCGGTGACGCGCGGGAGACCGCCCGGGGCCTGGAACTCGCCGAGCGCGGGCGGACCGGGATCGTCCACCCATCAACGACCAGACCGTCCACGACGAGCCCGTCGCTCCCTTCGGCGACCTCGGCACCTCCGGCGACGGCGCCCGTCCGGGCGGCGAGGCGCACCTCGACGCCTTCACCGGGACGCGGTGGGCGACGGTCCGCGCGGACGGCGGCCGCTTCCCCGTTCTGGCGGGGTTCCGGTGCAGCGCCGGGGGCCCGCCGCGCAGGAGAAGGGGCGCACGAGAAACCGCCCCCTTCACCCGAACGGGTGAGGGGGGCGGTCCAGGGCCGCGGGAGGCCGGTACGGAAGGGGGGTGCTCCGGCCCTCGCGCGGACCCCGGTCCTGGTGCCGTCGCCGGAGTGGCTCAGGCGGTCTCGCCCGGCTGCGGGGACTCCCCGCCCGTCGCCTTCTCGGCCTCGGCGATCGACTTGCGGACCTCGTCCATGTCGAGCGCCCGCGCCTGCCCGATGACGTCCTGGAGCGCGGCCTCGGGCAGCGCGCCCGGCTGCGCGAAGACGGCGACCTGGTCGCGGACGATCATCAGCGTCGGGATCGACTGGATACCGAAGGCGGCGGCCAGCTCGGGCTGTGCCTCGGTGTCGATCTTCCCGTAGACGAGGTCCTGGTTCTCCTCGGACGACTTCTCGTAGACCGGGGCGAAGGAGCGGCAGGGACCGCACCAGGACGCCCAGAAATCGATCAGGACGAACTCGTTGTCCGTCACGGTCTGGTCGAAATTCTCCTTGGTCAGCTCCACAGTGGGCATACTTCTCCTACTTCCTGGTCTGTCCTGGCACATCGATACGGCCCGGATGCGAACCCGTCAGGACAACGGTGCCGCAGCAGGGCGTATTCCGTCCCCGCTACCCCCGTGGCGGGGACGCACACACTTCGACAGACTGGAGTCATGACGGACACCGGAACCGAGGCCCAGCAGCAGACCTACGACGTCGTGGTGGTGGGCGCGGGCCCCGTCGGCGAGAACGTCGCCGACCGCACCCGCGCCGCGGGCCTGAGCACCGTGATCGTGGAGAGCGAACTCGTCGGCGGCGAGTGCTCCTACTGGGCCTGCATGCCCAGTAAGGCGCTGCTGCGGCCCGTACTCGCACAGGCCGACGCCCGCCGCCTGCCGGGGCTCGCGCAGCAGGTCACCTGGCCCCTCGCGGCGGGCCCCGTGCTCACCCGCAGGGACTCCTTCACCTCGCACTGGAAGGACGGCGGCCAGGTCGGGTGGCTGGAATCGGTCGACGTGCCCCTCGTGCGCGGCCACGGACGGCTCGACGGGCCGAAGACCGTCGCCGTCACGACCCCCGAGGGCACCGTCACGCGGCTCACGGCGCGGCAGGCGGTCGTCCTCGCCACCGGCAGCCGCGCCAAGCTCCCGCCCCTGCCGGGGCTCGACGAGGCCAGGCCGTGGACGAGCCGCGAGGCCACGAGCGCCCAGCGCGTGCCCAGCAGGCTCGCGATCGTCGGCGGCGGCGTCGTCGCCGTCGAGATGGCCACGGCCTGGCGCGGACTCGGCGCGCACGTCACGCTTCTCGTACGGGGCGGCGGCCTCCTCGACCGCATGGAGCCCTTCGCCGGGGAACTCCTCGCCAAGCAGCTCGCCGAGCACGGCGTCGACATCCGCCCCCGCACCTCCGTCGCCGAGGTCTCCCGCCCCGGCGGCACCGGCCCCGTCACGCTGACCCTCGGCGACGGCTCGACCCTGGAGGCCGACGAAGTCCTCTTCGCCACCGGCCGCGCCCCGCGCAGCGAGGACCTCGGCCTGGAGACGGTCGACCTGGAGCCCGGCGCCTGGGTGGAGTCGGACGACAGCTGCCGCGTCCCCGGCACCGACTGGCTCTACTCGGTCGGCGACCTCAACCACCGCGCGCTCCTCACCCACCAGGGCAAGTACCAGGCCCGCATCGCCGGCGCCGCGATCGCCGCCCGCGCCAAGGGCGGGGCGGTCGACACCTCGCCCTGGTCCCCGGAACAGACCACCGCCGACCACGCGGCCGTCCCGCAGGTCGTGTTCACCGATCCGGAGGTCGCGGCGGTCGGCCTGACCCTCGCCGAGGCGGAGGCGGCGGGCCACCGCGTCCGCGCCGTGGACCAGGAGATCGGCTCGGTCGCGGGTGCCGCCCTCTACGGCGACGGCTACACGGGCCGCGCCCGCCTGGTCGTCGACGAGGATCACGGCTTCCTGCGCGGCGCCACCTTCGTCGGCCCCGGCGTGAGCGAACTCCTCCACTCCGCGACGATCGCGGTCGCGGGCGAGGTCCCCCTCGCCCGCCTGTGGCACGCGGTCCCGTCCTACCCGACGATCAGCGAGGTGTGGCTGCGCCTCCTGGAGGCGTACCGGGACGGGAACTGACGAACGGGAGAGGGCGGGGCGCGGGGGCCGCCAGGTTCCCGCGCCCCGCCCGCGGCTACGCCGCGCCCCTCCCGTACCGCCGGACGAAGCGCCGCTGCCACGGGGTCTCGACCGCGCGCGGGTGGTAACCGGCCCGTACGTACGCGACCGCCCCCTCGGGCGGGACGCCGTCCAGGACGGCGAGGCACGCGAGCGCCGTGCCCGTCCGGCCGATCCCGCCGCCGCACGCGAACTCGACCCGTTCCACCGCCGCCCGGGACAGCGCCACGCGGAGCACCGCCGTGAACGCCTCGCGGTCGCGGGGAAGGCGGAAGTCCGGCCACCGGACCCAGCGCGCCTCACGCCCTGACACACCCGGGTCCCGGCCCAGCAGGTACACCCCGAAGTCCGCGCCCCCACCCGGCGGCTCCCCGAACCGCAGCCCGCGCCCCCGCACCAACAGCCCCGAGGGCAACCGCAGCACCCCGGCCCCCTCCGCCTCCCAGCTCGTCCCCATGCCCGGACGGTAGGGGCAGGGGGAAGCCCTCGCAAGGCCAGCGCCCTCGTCGGCTCGGGGGTTCGGCATCCCGGGCCGGGGGGGGCTCGATTGGGGGAAGGCACGGGAACCTTGATCGCGGGACGGCGAGGGAACACGGTGCGGCCCGTACGTGAGGGCGCTGCGGCTCGTCGCCCCGGAGGAAGAGGCGGGGCCGGGAAGGACGGGGGCCGACGATGCCGTGGCGGCGGCCCCTCCGTGGCTCAGCTTGCCCGGGCCTCCGCGCGGGCCGGGGGCGCGGGGCTCTCCAGGGGACAGGGCGCCTCGCGGTTCAGCGCGTCGCGGTGGACCAGCTCGGGGACCTCCCCGCCGGGACCGGGGTCGCCCGTGCTGAAGGTGCCGCCGCACGGACACGTAGCCGATGCCATGAGTCTTCCCTTCGCAGAATCTGGGCGATCCTATGCCCCGCCCGCCTTCGCGTCATGCACCTTCCGCCGGACGGGGGAGGACCCGTGGAAAGCCCGGCACGCCGGGCGGTACGGGCGTACGGTACGCGCCCGCCGCCTTCAGTAGCCCTCGACGCCCGAAGGGACGTACCGCGCCTCGGCCACCCGGGCCCGTGCCGCCGCCTCGAAGGCCGGTCGCGGGCAGCCCGTCCCCGCGCGCTCCTCCAGGAGGTCGAGCTGGGCCACCATGAGCCGCGCGTAGCGCTCCCGTTCCGCTCCCTGCGGCACCGCCGCCCGAGCCCGGCGGCGCCCGCGCCGGGTCAGCAGGCGTTCCGCGCCCGGCGCGACCCCCGGCGCACGCAACTCCGCCCGCGCACGGTGGCGGTAGGCGTGCCGCAGGACGATCCAGAAGCTGCCCGCCAGGAGGAAGTCGAAGGCCGCTTTGACGCCCGTGCCGAGCCCTCCGCCGAGGAACGGCGCGTTGAACTGCCAGTGCATCCCGACCGCCGTCAGCACGCACGCCGCCGCCCCCGCGCGCCGCCGCCGCGCCGGCCCGGGCGAGCGGCTCAACAGCAGCCCCACGCCCGTCCCCGCGACCGCCGACATCGTCCAGTGCGAGCCGAGCCCCGTGTAGAGCACCCGGCCCACCACGGACTGGAGCGCCGCGTCCCCGGGCGCGGTGCCGCCCGTCCCGACGATGCCGTTGAGCGCATACGTCCAGTTCTCCGCCATCTGGAAGCCGAGCCCCACGAGCGCCCCGAGCACCCAGCCGTCCAGCGGCCCGCGCATCCGCGCGGGGAACGCCACACCGAGCAGCACGATGCCCGCCGTCTTGATGCCCTCCTCGTTGAGCGGCGCGGTGAGCGCCGCGCCCCACGAGGACGTGAAGTCGATTCCCGCTGTCCTGGACCACACCGCCGTGAGCCCGCCGTTGGCGAGCAGCGCGCAGCCCGTCGCCGCCGTGGCACCCCAGGCGACCCCGGCCCAGCTCCACTGCCGCGGCGGTGTGCGCACCGGCCGCACCCGGCGAAGCAGCGTGAAGGCGACGTACAGCACGACGGCGAGGAGGAAGGCGGACAGGAGCGCGGGCCCGGGGAAGGCCCGGGCGGTGCCGGAGAAGTTCCACACGAGCACGCCGAGCCCGAAGAGGCAGAGGAAGACGATCGCCGCGCCGAGGCGGCGGCGCGCCGCCCAGGCCCGTACATCGCCGAACCGCGCGGGCCCCGGGATCGGTGCGGTGGCCGGAGGGGCGCTCACGCCGCGCCGCCCTCGAAGCGGGCGCTGCGCGCCAGCGCGTACCCGTCCCGCAGCGCCGCCGGCTCCGCCCCGGGCCCGCCGAGTACCACGACCGTCACGGCGAAGTCCTCGCCCGGGGCGGCGAAGGCGAAGGCGCGTCCCGCGCGCCCGCCCTGTTCGGCGCTCCCGGTCCACCCCCGGCGGCCCCCCGTCGTGCGGGTCCCGGCGGGCGCCCCGAGCCGCGCGCCCGCGTCCGAGGCCCGCAGCACGTCCCGCAGCCCCGGCCACAGCCGACCCGCAGCGTCCGTCGTGAGCAGATCGACACGGCTCGCCCTGAGCCGCACACCCGCGCGGCTGAGCAGGTAACCGCTGTCCGGGTCGCTCGCGGACCGGGCCAACTCCCAGCCGCCGCCGCGCACCCGCAGGATCACGCGTCCCGTGCCCTGCGGGCCGATCGTGAGCCGCGCCCCGTCGCGCAGCGCCTCCCCGTCGGGCAGCGCCCGCGCGACGAGCGGCCACCCGGCGACGAGCGCCACGACGGTCGCGAGCGCGAGGAACACGGCGGCGGGCCGCAGACGGGTCCCCGAAACGACCGGGTCCGGGGGCGGTGGCGGGTGCACGGGCGGGTGCGCGGGGCTGGGCATACGCCACTGTGGGCACGGCGCCGAGGAGGCCGCGCGGGCGGTACGGCCGTACGGTCGACAAGCGCCACCGATCCGGGGAGGGGGCCCGCGTCCGGGCCCCCGTGTGCCCTCAGCCCTTCAGCGCGTTCCCCACGACCCCCTTCGCCTCCTCCTGCACGAGTTCCAGGTGCTCCGGGCCGCGGAAGGACTCCGCGTAGATCTTGTAGACGTCCTCCGTGCCGCTCGGGCGGGCCGCGAACCAGGCGTTCTCGGTCGTGACCTTGATGCCGCCGAGCGGGGCGCCGTTGCCGGGGGCCTCGGTGAGGACGGCGGTGACGGTCTCCCCCGCGAGGGTGTCCGCACCGATCTGCGCGGGCGAGAGCTTGGCGAGGACCGCCTTCTCCTCGCGCGTCGCGGGCGCGTCGATACGGGCGTAGGCGGGGTCGCCGAACCGGGCCGTCAGCTCCGCGTACCGCTCGGACGGCGTCTGCTGGGTGACGGCGAGGATCTCGGAGGCGAGGAGGGCGAGGAGGATGCCGTCCTTGTCGGTGGTCCACACCGAGCCGTCCTTGCGCAGGAACGAGGCGCCCGCCGACTCCTCGCCGCCGAAGCCCAGCGAGCCGTCGAGCAGCCCGTCCACGAACCACTTGAAGCCGACAGGGACCTCCACGAGCCGCCGCCCCAGCTCTCCCGCCACCCGGTCGATCATCGACGAGGACACGAGCGTCTTGCCGATCCCGGCCGCGGCCGGCCACTGGGGGCGGTGCGCGCAGAGGTAGCCGATCGCGACGGCGAGGTAGTGGTTCGGGTTCATCAGCCCGGCGTCGGGGGTGACGATCCCGTGCCGGTCCGCGTCCGCGTCGTTGCCCGTCGCGAGGTGGTAGCGGTCGCGCTGCGCGATGAGCGAGGCCATCGCGTAGGGCGAGGAGCAGTCCATGCGGATCTTCCCGTCCCAGTCCAGCGTCATGAACCGCCAGGTGGGGTCGGTGTGGGGGTTGACGACCGTCAGGTCGAGTCCGTGCTGCTCCGCGATGCGCCCCCAGTAGGCGACCGAGGCGCCGCCGAGCGGGTCGGCGCCGACGCGCACGCCCGCCGCCCGTACCGCCTCCAGGTCCACGACCGTGGGCAGGTCATCGACGTAGACGCCGAGGAAGTCGTACCGCTGCGTCGTCTCCGCGGCGAGCGCGCGCGTGTAGGGGATGCGCCGGACGTCCTTCAAGCCGTCCGCGATGATCCGGTTCGCCCGCTCCTGGATCCAGCCGGTCGCCTCCGACCCCGCGGGGCCGCCGCTCGGCGGGTTGTACTTGAAACCACCGTCGCCCGGCGGATTGTGCGAGGGCGTCACGACGACGCCGTCCGCGAGGTCGCGGTCGCGGCCCTTGTTCCGGCGCAGGATGGCGTGCGAGACGGCGGGCGTCGGGGTGTAGCCGTCGTCCGCGTCGATCAGCACCTGCACGTCGTTCGCGGCGAAGACCTCCAGCGCGGTGACGCGCGCGGGCTCCGAGAGCGCGTGCGTGTCGGCGCCGAGGAAGAGCGGGCCCGTGGTGCCCTGCCTGGCCCGGTACTCGCAGATGGCCTGGCTCGTCGCCGCGATGTGGTCCTCGTTGAAGGCGGTGTTCAGGGAGGAGCCGCGATGCCCGGAGGTGCCGAAGGAGACTTTCTGGTCCGCGTCCGCCGCGTCCGGGTGGAGGGCGTAGTAGGAGGTCACCAGTGCGGGGATGTCGGTCAGGTCCTCGGGCAGCGCCGGCTGTCCTGCTCTGTCGTGGGGCATGTGCCACTCCTCGTCGTGGTGCGGTCGCGGGGCGCGGGTGCGCTGCGGGAGACGGTCCGCTCCCATCATTCAGCGTCCCGCCCCACCCCCGCACCTGCCCCGCCCGCGCCCGGGCGACGCACACCCCGCAGGAGTGTGCCCGGGCGCACAGCGCGGTAGGAACGCCGCATGCAGACCTTTCTGCCCTTTCCCGGCTTCCCGGACACCGCCCGCGTCCTCGACAGGCGCCGCCTCGGCAAGCAGCGCGTCGAGGCGCTCCAGGTGCTGCGCGGCCTCACCGTCCCCGGCCACGGCTGGCGCCACCACCCGGCGGTGGTCATGTGGCGCGGCTACGAGGAGGCGCTCGTACGGTACGGGCTCGACATGTGCGCGGCCTGGACGGCGCTGGGCTTCGCCGACACCGTCGCGGCCTCGCTGCGCGGCGACCTGGCCGAGTCCCGCGCGGTCCGCCGCGTCCGCACCCAGCCCGTGCTGGCCCGCGCGGGCGAACTGCCCCCGTGGCTCGGCGCCCCCGCCTTCCACCTGAGCCACCGCTCGGCCCTCGTCCGCAAGGACCCGGAGCACTACGCGCCCCTCTTCCCCGGCGTCCCCGACGACCTCCCCTACGTATGGCCCGAGTCGGACCGGTGACCCGCGCGGGGGCCCGGACCGCGGCGGTGACCCGCGCGTACACCCCGGCCGGGACCGGTGACCGGCGCACGGGACCGGGTCATAGGGTGAACGCGGCCACCGGCACCGAGGGAAGGAACACCGTGCGCATCGCCGTCCTCGACGACTACCAGCACGTCGCCCACCGTTACGCGGACTGGCAAGCGCTCGGCGCGGACGTGGAGTTCCTCCACGAACACCTCGCGGGGACCGAGGAGGTCGTCGCCGCGCTCGCCGACGCGGACGTGGTCGTCGCGATGCGCGAGCGGACGCCCTTCCCGCGCGAACGCCTCGCGCGGCTGCCGAAACTGCGGCTGCTCGTCACGACCGGCATGGTCAACGCCTCGATCGACCTCGAAGCCGCCCGGGAACTGGGCATCACGGTGTGCGGCACGCAGAGCCCGGTCTCCGCGACACCGGAACTGACGTGGGGCCTGATCCTCTCGCTCGTACGGCAGATCCCCGCCGAGGCCGCGGGGATGCGCGCGGGGGAGTGGCAGCACACCGTCGGCGGGGACCTGGACGGGCGTGTCCTCGGCGTCGTCGGGCTCGGGCGGCTCGGCGCGCGCGTCGCCGCGATCGGCCGCGCCTTCGGGATGCGCGTCCTCACCTGGAGCGAGAACCTCGACCCGGAGCACGCGCGCTCCCTCGGCACCGATCCGGTCACCAAGCGCGAACTCTTCACCGCCGCCGACGTCGTGACGGTGCACTACAAGCTGAGCCCGCGGTCGGCGGGCCTCGTGGGCGCGGCGGAACTCTCCTGGATGCGCCCCTCCGCGTATCTCGTCAACACCTCGCGCGGTCCACTCGTCGATACGACGGCACTCGTCGCGGCACTGCGCGAGGGCCGCCTCGCGGGCGCGGGCCTCGACGTCTACGACATCGAGCCACTGCCCGCCGATCATCCCTTGCGCACCGCGCCGCGCACGCTCCTCACCCCGCATCTGGGCTACGTCACCGAGGGCACCTACGAGGTCTTCTACGCCCAGGCGGCCGAGGCGGTACGCGCGTGGGCGGAGGGGACACCGGTGCGGGTCCTCGGCGGCTGACGGGACGTGTCGGCGCGGGCGCCCGCGAGGTGCCCCGCGACCGGGCGGTCGCGGTGGTGCGGCCGGGGGCGGGGCGGGTCCGCGTCCCGGGGCAGCGGCCGGGCAGGTGCTCTCGCCGGGCTCGCGCAGTCGCTCACGGCCGCTTGCGCGCGAGTGTGTCCCGTTCGACCCGGCCTGTCACGCGTCCCGTGCCCGTCACGCGGTGCAGGGCGGCGCCGAAGCGCTCCTCCTGCTCCTCCAGGGCCGCGCGGGCGCGGACGTCGTTGGCGTAGCAGGTGCCGACGGGGAGCGCCACGGTCGGCCCGGTGGTCCCCGCCGCGTGGACGAGTTCGCGGTGCAGCCTGCCGAGCGGTTCGAGCAGTTCCGGGGCGAGGAGCCGGCGCAGCGCGGCCGGGCCGCCCAGGGCCCGCAGCGGCACGTCCTGCACGATGGCGACGAGCGCGCCGAAGGGCAGCAGCCGCACCGCCGCGCCTTCGGGGTGCCCGGTCAGGTGCACATCGCCGCCGCAGCGGCGGACCGCGAAGACGTAGGTGGCCATGTCGGGAGCGGGGGCGCTCATGGGGTCCTCCTGGGCGAAAGGGGCAGTCGCCGAACGCGTCGGCGCGCTTCCGCCTCACCACCCTGCCGAGCAGGCGGGGCGCCCGCCCGAGGTGGTGGACCGAACGAGGGCCGGGCGAGCACCGTCACGGTGCCCGCCCGGCCCTCGAAGACGCCGTGCGGCTCCGCGGTCGCCGCGGGTCGTCCGGCCCTGCTCGCTCTTCCCCGGTCCTACTCGCCCCCGGTCATCGCGGCGGCGAGCCGCAGGTACGGGGCCGCCTCCGCGTCCCTGCCCTGGCGCTCCAGCGTGCGGCCGAGCAGGAGCGTCGCGTACGCCTCGACGGGGTCGCGGTCGAGGATCGCCCGCAGCTCGGTCTCGGCACGGCCCAACTGCGCCGAGTGGTAGTACGCGCGGGCGAGCAGCAGTCGCGCCGCGGTGTGCCCGGGAGCCTCCGCCACGAGTCCGCGCAGGATGCGCACGGCGGTGGTGTACTCCTTCGCCTCGAAGAACATCCCGGCCCGGTCCCAGCGGTCCACGGGGGTGCCGAACTCGAAGTACGTGTCCTTCACCGGTGCCTCCCGTCCTGCGGCGACGGCCTGTCCGTCGTGCCTCCCCCTGCAACGAGCAGGGGTGGTTGAACATTCCACCAAGCAAAGTGAACGACACCGTATCGTTTCTTTGCTTTCCCTTGGTAGGCTCGCCCGCGGTCCGGTCGGGTGCGAGGGTGCACGGGAGAGGCGCGGTGGTTGCGGTGGTGGGCGAGGTCAGGTCCGGCAGGCTCGGGCCCGGTCGCGCCGAGGAGTTGTACCGCGCCGTCGTGGACCTGCTCACCGAACAGGGCTACGGGGCGCTCACGATGGACGCGGTCGCCTCGCGCGTGCACATGAGCAAGGCCACCCTCTACCGGCAGTGGGGCGGCAAGGACGGGCTCGTGGCGAGCGCGCTGAAGCACTTCGTGACCCCCATCGCCCAGGACATACCCGACACCGGCAGCCTGCGCGGCGACCTGGACGCCTTCGTCGACGGCTTCGACGACGCGGAGACGGCCCGCAGGGCGGGCCTCGTGCGGGGCATCGGGCAGGCCGCGCACGAGGACGCCGAGCTGGAGGTGGCCCTGCGCGAACTCATCGTCGAGCCCTGCCTGCGCTACTTCACGCCGATGCTCCGCCGCGCCATGGCGCGCGGCGAACTCGCCCCGGAGAACGCGGCGGTGGACTTCATCGTGCACATGGTCCTCGGCGGAGTCCTCGCCCCGGAGATCATGGAGGGCAGCATGGTGACGCAGGCGGGGTTGCGGCGGTACGTCCACGCGGTGGTGCTGCCCGCGCTCGGGGCGGCCTGAGCGGCAGGTGGGGGAGGGGCCGGAGAGGCGGGACTCGGGGAGCCGAGCCGGTGTCCGGCCGGGAAGAGTTCGCGGAGGGCTCGTTGCCCGCGCCCAGGAGGGCCCGGCGGGCGAGAAGCCGGGCGGGAGAGGCGGGGCGAGCTCGGCCGGGCGGGAGCGGCGGGGCGGAAAAGCGGGAGCGCCCCTCCGTGCCGTCCTGTTACGGTGGGCGCAGGACTTGTCTCCCGTAAGGAGCGGAACAGTGGTGGGTGACGACGACATCTCCGGGTGATACCCGGCGTGTCAGGCCACCGGCAGGCGCACGAGGCGCCGCCCGCGTGGCCTCCTGAGCGTCCCTTCTCCCACTCAGCGGTACGAGTCCGGGCCCCGCCATCCGTGCCGGCCCCTCGTCCTGCGCGCACCCGTGAGGTCCGCCTTCCCATGTCCGACGCCTACGTCGTCAGCTCCGCCCTGTCCTTCTCCTGGCCCGACGAGACCCCCGTCTTCGACCGGCTCACCTTCACCGTCCCCGGCGGCCGCTCCGGTCTCGTCGCGCCCAACGGCAGCGGCAAGAGCACCCTTCTGCGGCTCATCGCCGGTGAACTGACCCCGACATCCGGCTCCGTGACGGTCAACGGCACCCTGGGCCACCTGCCGCAGACCCTCCCGCTCACCACCGGTCTCACCGTCGCCGAAGTCCTCGGCGTGGCCGGGGTCATCGCCGCGATCGACGCGGTGGAACGCGGCGAGGTGGACGAGGAGCACTTCACGACCATCGGCGAGGACTGGGACATCGAGGAGCGCACCCGCGCCGAGCTGGACCGGCTCGGGCTCGGCCGGCTCACCCTCGACCAGGGGCTGGAGAGTCTGAGCGGCGGCCAGATCGTCACCCTCGGCCTCGCCGCCCACCTGCTCGCCCGCCCCGATGTCCTCCTCCTCGACGAACCCACCAACAACCTCGACCTCGACGCGCGGCGACGCCTCTACGGGGTCGTCGACGACTGGCGCGGCTGCCTCCTCGTCGTGAGCCACGACCGCGCGCTGCTCGACCGCATGGACCGGATCGACGAACTGGAAAGCGGCGAACTGCGCTCCTACGGGGGCAACTTCACCGCCTACGAGGAAGCGGTCGGCGCGGAGCGCGAGGTGGCCGAGAAGAACGTGCGGCACGCCGAGGCCGAACTCAAGCGCGAGAAACGGGAGATGCAGCAGGCACGCGAGCGCGCCGAGCGCCGCGCCGGGAACGCCGCGCGCAACATCAAGAACGCCGGGCTGCCCAAGATCCTCGCGGGCGCCCGGCAGCGCAAGGCCCAGGAATCGGCGGGCAAGGCCGGGAACACCCACGCGGACCGGGTGGGCGAGGCGCGCTCCAGGCTCGACGAGGCGGGGCGCGCGGTACGGGACGACACCCGGCTCGTGCTCGACCTCCCGGGCACCGAGGTCCCGGCCGGGCGCACCCTCTTCGACGCCCAGGGGCTGCGGCTGCGGGGGCTCTTCGCGGGCGAGGGCGTGGACCTGTCGGTGCGCGGCCCCGAGCGCATCGCGCTCACCGGGCCGAACGGGGCCGGAAAGTCGACCCTGCTGCGGATCGTCACGGGAGAACTCACGCCGGAGGAGGGCGAGGTGCGCCGCGCGGACGGGCGGATCGCGTACCTCTCGCAGCGGCTCGACCTGCTCGACCCCACTCTGAGTGTCGCGGAGAACCTGGCCGCCTTCGCGCCGGGGATGCCGGAGGCCGAGCGGATGAACCTGCTGGCGCGGTTCCTCTTCCGGGGCCAGGGCGCGCACCTGAAGGCCGGGGCGCTCTCCGGCGGTGAACTCCTGCGCGCGACGCTCGCCTGCGTCCTGAGCGCCGAACCCGCCCCGCACCTGCTCCTGCTCGACGAGCCCACCAACAACCTGGACCTCGTCAGCGTCGGCCAGTTGGAGAGCGCCCTCACCTCCTACCGGGGCGCCTTCCTCGTGGTCAGCCACGACGAGCGCTTCCTCGCGGAGGTGGGGGTCACCCGCTATCTGCGCCTCGCGGAGGGGCAGTTGCGGGAGGTCGCGGCTCCGGAGGCGGGGGAGTGAGCGGGGGCGGTGGCCGATCCCCGGGACCGGCCACCACCCCCGTGCCGCCGCGTCACCACTCCGCGAGCCGGTCCACCAGCCTCTCCGCGAGGGCCACGTCGGTGGTGAGGGGCCGGTCCCGGGGATCGGCCGGAAGGGTGTCGAGGGCGAGCGCGAGGGCCTGTGCGGCCGGGGTCCCCGGCGCCGGCTCCCGCCCGCTCATCCGCAACGCCCGCACGGCGGCGACCAGTTCGCAGCCGAGCACGTGCCGCAGCAGGGGAGGCAGTCGCAGTGACTGCGCGGCGGAGAGCGAGGCGAAGCCCGCCTGTTCCTCGACGCCGCGCGAGAGCACGACGTGTCCGAGGCTCGCGGGCTGCGCGAGGGCCTGCGTCTCGGCGACCGCCGAGGCCGCCGCGTACTCCAGGATCATGACGCCGGAGGAGGCGGTCGCCGTGTCGCCCAGGAAGGGCCGCAGGCCGGTGTAGGCCGGTTCGCAGAGCGCGGCGAGGCGCGCGGCGGCGGAGCGGGCGACGGGCAGGAGCGCGAGGCGGAAGGAGTCGAGCGCGAGGCCGAGCTGGCCCGCGTAGAAGTTCCCGTGGTGGTAGGCGGCTCCATCCCGCGCGCTGATCAGTGGGTTCTCGGCGGCGGCCGACAGCTCCACGGCGAGGACCGCGTCGAGCGCGTCGGCGGCGTCGTAGGCCGGGCCGAGTGTCTGGGGCAGGCAGCGGAAGGCGAAGGGGTCCTGGATACGGCCCGCGGGGGGAGCGGGCCGCGCGGGCAGGCCGAGCCAGTCGCGCATCCGCGCCGAGGCGAGGAGCTGGCCCCGGTAGGGGCGTGCCGCCGCGACGGCGGCGGCGAAGGGTTCCGCCGAGCCGTCCACGGCGAGGAGGGAGAGCGCGGCGATCCCGTTCGCGGCCCGCAGCAACGTGCGCGACTCCTCCAGGGCGAGGCAGGCGCGGCCGAGGGCGAGCGCGTTGGAGCTGATGAGGGCGAGCGCGTCGTTCGAGTCGAGCGCCAGGGGCCGCGGCGGGGTGCCGCCCTCCCAGGCGCCCTCCCCGGTGAGGGCGAGCCCGAGCTGGGCGAGGGGGCCGAGGTCGCCGGTGCCGACGCCGCCGTACGTGTGCAGGACGGGCGTGGCGCCGGTGCGCAGTGCCTCGGTGAGCGCGACGACGACACGCGGGTCGAGCCCGGCGCCCCCGGCGAGGAGCTGCTGCGCGCGCACGGTGAGCAGGGCGCGCGCCTCACGGGTCGGGACGCGGGGGCCGATCGCCCCGGCGTGGCTGCGCAGCAGCCGCAGCCCGTGGTCCGGGTCGTGCACGTCGTCGGTGCGGTTGGCGCCGACACCCGTCGACCGTCCGTACACCCGGCCCGAGGCCGCCAGCTCGCGGGCCGCGTGCCAGGCGCGACGGGCGGGGGCGAGCTGGGCGGGCGTGAGCCGAGCGGGCCGCGCTCCGTCCACGACGCGCACGACATCGGCGGCGCGCGGCGCGAGCCCGTCTCCCTGCCCGCTCCCCCCGCCCGGGACGACATCCTCACCGGCTGAGGGGACGGGGAGGGGGGAACACGCGGTGGTGGCGGACGCGAGCGCACCGCCGAGCAAGGACACGGAGACGGGATTCTCAGCCATGACACGCGGCTTTCGGGCACGGGGGAACGAGACGACCGGGGCGGGTGCGGAGAATCCGCCCCCGGTCGCCACCGACTCTGCACGAGGAAAGGAGTCCGTATCAAGGGAGGTGGGAGAAGTTTTTGTGCATCCCTATTCAAGAAGCGGTAGCTCGAATACGGTCATTCGCATCCCCCAACGGCAGGCGAGGTGTTCCCTCCGATGACGAAGACGGCCGAACGCGCCACCCCTCCCACCCCGCTCGCGCCCTCCCTGGACGAGGCGCCCCTGCGGCCCTTCCACCTGAGGGTGACGGCGACGACCTTCGGCGCCAACTTCTCCGACGGCTACGCGCTCGGCATGATCGGCGCCGTACTCGCGACCCTCACCGACGCCTGGCACCTCTCCGGTGTCTGGCAGGGCCTCCTCGGCGCCTCGGCGCTCATCGGCCTCTTCTTCGGCTCCCTCGTCCTCGGGCGGGTCGGCGACCTCGTCGGCCGCCAGCGGCTGTACGTGTGGAACTTCGTGCTCATCACGGTGGCCTCCGCCCTCCAGCTCTGGGCGGACGGCCCGGTCCTGCTCTTCGTGCTCCGCGTGCTCATCGGCTTCGGCCTCGGCGCCGACTACGCGGTCGGGCCCACGATGCTCTCCGAGTTCGTCCCGAGCCGCCTGCGCGGCCTCCTGCTCGGCGCGCTCACCGTGCTGTGGACGGTCGGCTACGTCGTGGCCGAGATCCTCGGCGCGGTGTGGGGCGGCGAGGAGCACGCCGCGAAGCTGCTCCTCGCCAGCGGGGCGCTGCCCGCGCTCCTCGTCCTGCTGCTGCGCATCGGCACCCCCGAGTCCCCGGCCTGGCTGCTGAGCCAGGGCCGCGCCGAGGAGGCCCGCGAGGTGGCCCGGCGTCACCTGCGCGCGGAGATCGGCCCGCAGGCCGAGGAACCTCCCGCACCGCGGGCCGCCTTCCGCGAGCTGTTCGCCAAGGGCCAGGCGGTCCGGACGTGGTTCGGCTTCGGCTTCTACAGCGCGCAGGTCCTGCCCTACTTCGCCATCTACACCTTCATGCCGGTCATCCTCGCGGCCATGGAGGTCTCCGACCCCGACGCGCAGAACATCACGCTGAGCCTCTTCCTGCTGCTCGGCGGGGTCGCCGGGCTGTGGTTCGTGCAGCGGTGCGGGCGGCGCCCGTTCACCATCGTGACCTTCGGCGTGATGACCGTGGCCCTCGCCCTCATGGGGGCGCTCAGCCACGCTCCCGCCTGGGTGCTCATGACACCCTTCCTGCTCTACACCTTCGTCATGGCGGGCGCGTCGAACATCACCCAGGTCTATCCGCCCGAGCTGTACCCGACGCACCTGCGCGCCACGGGCGTCGGTTTCCTCAACGGCTCCAGCCGCATCGCCTCCGCCGTCGGCACCTTCGTCCTCCCGGTGAGCCTGGAGCGCTTCGGCCTCAGCGTCTCCATGTACGGGCTCGCCGCCGTGCTCCTCGCGGGCATGGTCCTCTCCCTCCTCTGGGCCCCCGAGACGAAGGGCTCGGTGACGGCCGCCGCGCACTGACTCCACGGCTTTGACTCGCGCCGCCCCGGTCCCGCGCGCTTTCCGCGCGGGACCGGAGCGCGTCGCGGGCCTGCGGGGCGTGCCGCGCGGGCCACGCCCCGCAGGCGTCGTGCCGCGCGGCTCGCCCGTAGGCGGCCGTTCGGGCCGCGGTGAGAGCGAGCTGGTGCCGCGGAGGTTCGGGAGGCGGCGGATCGGCCGCGGAGGACCTTCCGTCCTTCGGGGAGCGAGGTGTGCCGGGCGGATGTCTCCCGCGCGGGTGACTCCGTGTCCGCCATCGGTTGCGCCGGAGGGGTGTCACCGGGTGGCGCGCCGCCCGGCGCGGTACGCATCCCGCGCACGCGTACGTCGCAACGCCCCCGATCGTCCATGAGCACCGCAGGGAGTACCGGATGGCCAACCAGTTCGCGATCGACGTCACCAGAATCCGTGAACAGGCGCGCAAGCACATGACGGAGGGCCCCGTCACGAAGACCTACGACGCCGACCGCTCCCGGATCATCGAGGTCCTCAACGATGTCGTCGCGACCGAGGTGGTGTGCTTCCTGCGGTACTCGCAGAACGCCATCGCCGCGACGGGGATCGACCGGGCCCAGGTCGCCGCCGAGTTCCGCGAGCACGCGGGCGAGGAGATGCAGCACGCGCTGCGCGCCGCCGAGCGCATCAGCCAGCTCGGGGACCAGCCCGACTTCGATCCGGGGACGCTCGTGGCCCGCGCGCACACCGAGTACGTGACGGCGGAGGAGCGCGATCTGCAGAAGATGCTGCGCGAGAACCTCGTCGCCGAACGGATCGTCATCACGACCTACCAGGAGATCATCCGGTGGATCGGGGACGGGGACCCCACCACGCGGCGCCTCATGGAGTCGATCCTCGAAGAGGAGGAGGAGCACGCCGACGACCTCAACGACCTGCTCGCCGGCTGAGACCCGCCCGTCGGCTGAGCGCTCCGAGCTCGTCCTCAGGATGCCACCCCCCTTGTCGTCGCCTTGACGAGAAGGGGGGTGGCGTCGTACGGTCACTCCCACGGAACGGTTCTCGTCGAAGTGACGAGAAATGAGGGAGGGAAGTCATGGCCGACATCAGCAAGCGCTTCGGCAGGCGGCACCTGCGCGGCACGTCGAGCGCCTGGGTGCGCCACCACCGTGCGGGCAAACTCGCCCACGAGGGCACGGGCCTCAGCTTCTGGTTCCGCCCGCTGACCGCCGCGCTCAGCGAGGTCCCCGTCGACGACCGCGAACTCGCCGTCACCATCCACGCCCGCACGGCCGACTTCCAGGACCTCGCCGTGCAGTCCACGCTCACCTACCGCATCGCCGACCCCGTCCGCGCCGCCGAGCGCATCGACTTCTCGCTGGACCCCGACACCGGCACCTGGCGCGCGGCCCCGCTCGACCAGCTCGCCGGGCTCCTCACGGAGACCGCGCAGCAGCACGCCGCCGAAGTCCTCGCGGCGACCCCGCTCGCCACCGCCCTCACCGAGGGCGTGGCCGCCGTGCACGCCCGCGTCACGGAGGGGCTCGCGGCCGAGCCCCGGCTGCCCGCGACGGGCGTCGAGGTCGTCGCCCTGCGCATCGTCGCGCTGCGCCCCGAGCCCGAGGTCGAGCGCGCCCTGCGCACCCCGACCCGCGAGCGTGTCCAGCAGGAGGCCGACCGCGCCACGTACGAGCGCCGCGCCGTCGCTGTGGAACGCGAACGCGCCATCGCCGAGAACGAACTCGCCAGCAAGGTCGAACTCGCCCGCCGCGAGGAACAGCTCGTCGACCAGCGCGGCACCAACGCCCGCCGCGCCGCCGAGGAGGAGGCGGCGGCCGACGCCGTGCGCGCGGAAGCCGAGGCGGCCCGTACGGTGCGGCTCGCCGAAGCCGAGGCGACGCGCACCCGGCGGCTCGCCGAGGCCGAGGCCGAGGCGCTGCGCACGAGCGGCGAGGCCCGCGCCGCCGCGCGCGCCGCCTGGCTCCGCGTCCACGAGGGCACCGCGCCCGCGACACTCCACGCCCTCAGCATGGACCGCGCGGCCGAACAGCTCCCGCGCATCGAGCGCGTCACCGTCACGCCCGACACGGTCGCCGACCTCATCGGCAAGTTCACCGGCGGGGAGCCCCGCGCATGAGCCTGGCCCCGCGCGTCGTCCTCGTCCACCGCGTCAGCGAGTACGAGGAACTGCTCGCCCGACACGGCACCCACGGCCAGGCCGCTTTCGTCCTCGGCAGCCGCGGCGACGACCTCGACGCCCTCGCAGCCCGCCACCACGCGACCCGCGACGCCCTCACCCGCATCGCCGCGCGCATCCCGCTCACCTGGCGGCAGGCGCGCGTCGAGCGCGCCGATCTCGACCGCTTCCTCTTCGCCCCCGAGGACATCGTCGTCGTCGCGGGACAGGACGGTCTCGTCGCCAACGTCGCGCAGTACCTCCACGACCAGCCCGTCATCGGCATCGACACCGATCCGGGCCGCAACCCCGGCGTCCTCGTCCGCCACCGCCCGCGCGACGCCGCGGCCCTCCTGCGCGCCGCCGCGGGACCGCGGGTCACCACCGAGGCCCTCACGATGGCCGAGGGCGTCACCGACGACGGCCGCACCCTCCTCGCGCTCAACGAGATCTACGTCGGCTCGGCCGGTCACCGCACCGCCCGCTACCGCCTGCGCCCCGGCGCCCAGGAGGGCGAGGAGGCGCAGGCCAGCTCGGGCGTGCTCGTCGGCACGGGCACGGGCGCGGGCGGCTGGCTGCGCTCGCTGTGGCAGGAACGCGGCGCCGCCCTGCCCTTGCCGAAGGCGACCGAGGACCGCCTCCTGTGGTTCGTGCGCGAGGCGTGGCCCTCCCCGGCGACCGGCGTCCAGCGCGTCGCCGGACTCCTCGCCGAGCGCGACCGCCTCACGGTCACCGTCGAGTCGGACCGCCTCGTGGCCTTCGCCGACGGCATGGAGTCGGACGCGCTGGAGCTGACGTGGGGGCAGACGCTGCGGACGGGGGTGAGCCAACGGAGGCTGCGCCTCGTCGTGTGAAGCCCGGGTCCACGCCCCCGTAGGGGCGGAAAGGGCAGGCGCGCGAGCGCTGACCGGTGACGACTTTTCGCCTCGCGCCCGAGCGGCGCCGCGAGGGGCGCGCACGGTGTCGAGCCGGTCGCGTACGGGGAAGGCGTTGCCGAGCGGGTCGGTCGGCGGCCGGGCCGCCGCTCGCCCCCGGCGCGGGGGACCGGGGGCGGAGGAGCGGCGCGCGGGGTTTGGCGGGCTTCCTTTCGTGGCAGACGGTACGTGGTACCGTCGCGGCGGTACGCGGTACCGCCCGAGTCGCGGCGGTGCGCGGGAGGAGCACGAAGGAGTGCGGGCATGAGCGGACGGACGGCGCGCGAGCGACTGGCGCACGCCGCCTTCCAGCTGTTCGACGAGCGGGGCTACGAGGGCACCACCGTCGACGAGATCGCCGAGCGCGCGGGCGTCGGCCGCACCACCTTCTTCCGGCACTACCGTGCCAAGGAGGACGTGATCTTCCCCGATCACGACCTCCTCCTGGAACGGATCGCGAGCCGCCTCGCCACCTCGCGCACCGACACCGCCCTCACCGCCGTCTCGGAGGCGGTCAGGCTCGTCCTGCTCCACTACGTGGACGAGGGCGAGGTCGCCCGCCGCAGGTACCGGCTCACCAGCAGCGTGCCGACGCTGCGCGATCGTGAGATCGCGAGCGTCGCCCGCTACCAGCGGCTCTTCAAGGAGTTCCTCGCCCGCTGGATGGGGGACGCGCCCGGCGCGGCACTGCGCGCCGAACTCATGGCGGCCTGCGTGGTCTCCGCGCACAACCACGTCCTGCGCCGCTGGCTGCGCGGTGAGGCCGCCGACCCCATGGCCGAGGTGGACACCGCCCTGCGCGAAGTGCTCGGGCTCTTCTCCGGCCGGATGGGCGAGGAGGAGACGCACGTCGTCGCCTTCACCAGCCGCCACCCGCTCGACCATCTCCTCCCGGCCCTCCGGCGTCTCGCGACGACCGGGCAGCCCGTGCCGGGACAACCCACTCAGAAAGAGGAGGACCAGGCGTGAGCTTGAGGATCGTTGTCTGTGTGAAGTACGTGCCGGATGCGACGGGTGACCGGCATTTCGCCGAGGACCTGACGTTGGACCGTGAGGATGTG
>NZ_JOGO01000037.1 GCF_000719475.1 Streptomyces sp. NRRL F-5630
AGCCCCCAACCACCGGGCCAACTGCACCGCGGCCATCCCCACCCCACCCGCCGCCGCATGCACCAACACCGTCTCCCCCGACCGCACACCCGCCACATCCACCAACGCGTAAAACGCCGTCACAAACGCCACCGGAACGGACGCCGCCTCCACGAACGACCATTCCTCCGGGATCGCCACCACGACCCGCTCGTCCACCACGACGGAGGACCGGAACCCGTCCTGCCAGACGCCCATCACCCGGTCGCCGACCGCGACACCTGTCACGCCGGGACCGGTCCCGGTGACCACCCCCGCGCCCTCGCTGCCCATCCGCGCGTTCTCCGCGTCCGGGTACATGCCCAACGGGATCAGCACGTCACGGAAGTTGAGCCCGACGGCCCGGATGGCGATGCGCACTTCGTGTTCGCCCAGCGTGCGACGGCCCTTGCCATCGCCACCCTCGTTCTCGGGCGACGGACCCCAGACGATGCCTTCGAGGGTGCCGTTCCCGGCGTGGGCGAGCCTCCGCTCCCCGGCCAGGTCCTCGTCGTGCGCCGGGACCGGCTCCGCCCGCTCCCCCGCCGGGACCGACTCCGCCCGTTCCCCCGCCGGGCTCGGCCGGTGCTCCGGCGTCGGCGGCTCCTCGCCGCGCACCAGCCGCGGAGCGAGGATGTCGTCACCGCGGACGGCGAGTTGGGCCTCGCCCGTGGCCAGGGCACGCAGCACCGTGCCGGGCGTCGCGTCGGTCCGGTCGAGGACGTCGAGGAGGACGAAGCGCCCGGGGTGCTCGGTCTGTGCCGAACGCACCAGTCCCCACACGGGGGCGGCCGCGAGGTGGTCCATGCGTTCGGCGCCGTGGACCTGCACGGCGCCGCCGGTGACGAGGACGAGCCGCGACTCCGAGAAGCGCTCGCTCGCCAGCCACCGCTGCACGAGTTCCAACGCGCGAAGGGCGAGGCTCTCGGCGGCCTCGGCCATGTTCTCGTCGGCGCCCGGGGACGCGTCGGTCCTCAGGTCCACCAGGACGTGACCAGGCGCCGACAGCTCTTCCCCGCCCGTCAGGTGTGCCTCCAGTGCTTCCAGGTCGGCGAATCCGGCGTGCTCCGAATCCGTCCCGGGCAGCCCCTCAGCCGTGTCGCCGAGCACCGCCACCCGCGACGCTTCACCCTTCTGGTCCGATGCCGGTACCCGGGTCCAGGCGACCCGGTAGGCGGCGGCGACGCCGTCCTCGGGCGGAGCCGGGAGCCGCGCCTCGTCGAGCGGACGTGTCAGGAGTCCGTCGGCGGACAGGACCGGCAGCCCGGCGCTGTCCGTGACCTGTACCGAGCAGGCGCCCTCAGCGGTCGGGACGAGCGTGGCCCGCAGCCGCGTCGCGCCGGTGGCGTGCAGGGTGACGCCGGTCCAGAGGAAGGGCAGACGTCCGATGGCCTCGTCGTCCGCGCAGGCGGGCCAGGCGTGCAGCGCTGCGTCGAGGAGCGCCGGGTGGATGCCGAAGCCCATCACGTCCGCCTCGGGCAGGCGGACGTCCGCGAACAGTTCGCCGTGCGGCCCGCGCCAGACCTGGGTGAGCCCTCGGAACTGATCCCCGTACGTGAAGCCCCGCTCGTGCAGCCGCTCGTAGAGGCCGGTGATGTCCACGGGCTGCGCGTCGGCCGGGGGCCAGTTCCCGGAGCCCGTGGCTTCCGGGTGCCCGGCGTCGTTCACGAGCGTCGCCCGTGCGTGCCGCACCCACTCCGTGTCCTGGGAAGCGGGGTCCTCGGACGCGGGGGCCTGGACCCGGGCGTGCAGGTCCACCGTACGGCTGCCGTCCTCCGCCGGCCCGGCCACCAGCACCTGTACCTGTGTCGGCCGGGAGGCGTCGAGGAGCAGCGGGGTTTCGAGGATCAGTTCCTCCACGCGGTCGCAGCCGACGGCGTGCGCGGCGCGCAGGACCATGTCCAGGAGGGCCGTGCCCGGCACCAGTACGCGACCGTGTACGGCGTGGTCGCGGAGCCAGGGGGAGTCCCGGAGGGACAGCCGCCCGGTGAACAGGGCCCCGCCGGTGCCGGGCAGCGGCACGGCGCGGCCGAGCAGGGCGTGCCCGGTGGCTTCCGCGCCGTCCTGGTGCGGGGCGCTGCGGCGGCCGGCGGCTCCGCCGTCCGCCACCCAGTAGCGCTTGTGCTGGAAGGCGTACGTGGGCAGCTCGACCCGCCGGACCGGGCGGCCTTCGTAGGAGCGGGCCCAACGCACCGGTACGCCGGTGACGAACGCCTCGGCGAGCGACCGCACGAGGCGGGGCCGGCCGCCGTCGTCGCGGCGCAGTGTGCCGGTGACTGTCACGTCCGTCCCGTGGTCCTCGGCGGTGATCTGCACCCCGGTGGTCAGCACCGGGTGGGCGCTCGCCTCGACGAACCTGCGGAATCCCGCGTCGAGCAGGGCGCGTACGGTCTCCTCGAAGCGGACGGTGGACCGGAGGTTGCGATACCAGTAGGCGCCGTCCAGCTCCGTGTGGGCGAGTTCGCCTCCGGTCACCGTGGAGAAGAACGGAATCCTCGTGGGCCGGGGCACCACATCGGCCACCGCCTTCTCGACCTGGGCGCGGATGGTCTCGACCTGTGAACAGTGAGAGGCGTAGTCGACGGGGACCCGGCGGGCCCGGATGCCGCGCTTCTCGCACAGCGCCATCAGGCCGTCGAGCGCCTCCGTGCCGCCGGAGACCACCGTGGTGGCGGGGCTGTTCACCGCGGCGACGGTCAGTTCCCCGTCGTAGGCGGCGAGGATTTCCTCCACCTCGGCGACGGGCTGTGTCACGGCCACCATGCCGCCGAGGCCCGCGAGTTCGGCGGCGATGGCCCGGCTGCGCAGCGCCACCACGCGCGCCCCGTCCTCCAGACTCAACGCACCCGCCACGACGGCCGCCGCGATCTCACCCTGCGAATGACCCACCACAGCGGCCGGACGCACCCCGAACCACTCCCACACCCGCGCCAACGACACCATCATCGCCCACAAAGCGGGCTGCACCACCTCCACCCGCTCCAACGCCGCACCCTCACCCAACGCCTCCAGCAGAGGCACATCCATGAACGGCTCCAACGCCGCCGCACACTCCCCCAACCGCTCAGCGAACACCGGAACATCCGCCAGCAACTCCCGCGCCATACCCACCCACTGCGACCCCTGACCCGGGAACACGAAGACGACGCGGTCGTCGGAGGGGGTGGCCGTGCCGCGGACGATGTCGGGTGTCTGCCGGCCCTCCGCGAGGTCGGTCAGGGCGTCGGCCAGGCCGCTGCCGTCGGCGCCGAGGACGACCGCGCGGTGGTCGAGTACGGCGCGTGCGGTCGCGAGGGTGTGACCGATGTCGCCGCTCCGGGCGGTCCCCTCCCGTGCCAGCGGGAGCAGGCGCCTGGCCTGCTCCCGCAGCGCCGCGTCGGACCGCGCCGACAGCGTCCAGGGGGTGAAGGTGCCGTCGGGGCGGTGGTCGTCGTCGTGGGGGTCGGTGTCCGGTCCCTGTTCCAGGATGACGTGGGCGTTGGTTCCGCTGACGCCGAACGAGGAGACTCCGGCCCGCCGGGGCCGTCCCGTCTCGGGCCAGTCGCGCGGCGCGGTGAGGAGGGCCACGGCGCCGGAGGACCAGTCGACATGCGCTGACGGCTCCTCGGCGTGCAGGGTGGGAGGCAGGGTGCCGTGCCGCAGGGCGAGGACGGTCTTGATGACGCCCGCGACACCGGCGGCGGCCTGGGTGTGCCCGATGTTCGACTTCACCGACCCCAGCCACAGGGGCCGTTCCGGGCCCCTGCCCTGCCCGTACGCGGCCAGCAGCGCACCGGCCTCGATCGGGTCGCCCAGCTTCGTACCCGTGCCGTGCGCCTCCACCGCGTCCACGTCGGACCCGTCGAGTCCGGCGTCGGCCAACGCCGCCCGGATGACGCGCTGTTGAGCGGGTCCGCTGGGCGCGGACAGACCGTTCGACGCACCGTCCTGGTTGACCGCGCTGCCCCGCACGACCGCGAGGACCTGGTGGCCGTGGCGGCGGGCGTCCGAGAGTCGTTCGACGACGAGGACGCCGACGCCCTCGGCGAACCCGGCGCCGTCCGCGCCGGCTCCGAACGCCTTGCTGCGCCCGTCGGGGGCCAGGCCGCCCTGGCGGGTGAACTCGGTGAAGATGCCCGGGGTGGACATGACGGTCACGCCACCGGCCAGGGCCAGGTCGCTCTCGCCCTGGCGGAGCGAGCGCACGGCCAGGTGCAGGGCGACGAGGGAGGCCGAGCAGGCGGTGTCGACGGTGAGGGCGGGGCCCTCCAGTCCGAGGGTGTAGGCGACGCGGCCGGACAGGACGCTCCCGGTGTTGCCCGTGGCGACGTATCCGGCGGTCTCCTCGGGGACGTCGGGGCTGATGGCGAGGTAGTCGCCGCCGTTGGTGCCGGTGAACACGGCGGCGCGGGTGCCGCGCAGGGCGGTCGGGTCGATACCCGCCTGTTCGAGCGCCTCCCAGGAGGTCTCCAGGAGCAGGCGCTGTTGCGGGTCCATCGCCAGCGCCTCACGCGGCGAAATTCCGAAGAACTCCGCGTCGAAGTCGCCCGCGTCGTGCAGGAATCCGCCCTCCTGGGCGGTCGACGTGCCGGTCCGCTCACCGGAGCCGGTCCCCCGGAGGGTCTCCAGGTCCCAGCCGCGGTCGTCGGGGAACGGGGTGATGGCGTCGCGCCCGTCGCGGAGCAGTTGCCACAGTTGCTGCGGAGAGCGGACGCCTCCGGGGAAGCGGCAGCCCATGCCGACGATGGCGATCCGGTCGTCGTCCGCCGGAGCCGGGGCGGGGCCGGGGGCGGCGGTAGGGGCGGGGTCCGTGGCGCGTCCGCCGAGGAGTTCGTCCCGCAGATGGGCGGCGAGATCACGGGCCGTGGGGTGGTCGAAGACGAGGGTGGAGGGGAGCCGGAGCCCGGTCGCCTTGTTCAGGCGATTGCGCAGTTCGACGGCGGTGACCGAGTCGAAGCCGAGATCGCGGTAGGCGGTCGTGGGGTCGACGGCCTCGGGGCCGGAGTGGCCGAGGACCTTGGCGGCCTGTTCGCGGACGAGGGAGAGCAGGGCGGCCTGCTGTTCGGCGCGGTCGCCCAGGGCGGCGACGCGCGCGGCGAGCCCGTCGGCGCCCGGGGCCGCGTCGGGGGCGGGCCCGGCGGTCCCGGTGGTGAGCTGCCGGACCTCGGGAAGATCGGAGAGGAAGGGGCTGGGACGGGTGGCGGTGAAGGCCACGTGGAACCTGTCCCACTCCACGTCCGCGATCACGACGGTCGGTTCGGTGTCGCCGGCGACCGCGACGAGGGCCGAGGCGGCCAGGTCGGGGTCCATGACGGGCAGACCGTGGCGGCCTGCGGTCGCCTCGATATCGCCCTCGGTGGCCATACCGCGCTCGTCCCAGATGCTCCAGGCGATGGAGGTGGCGGGCAGGCCCAGGGCGTGCCGCTGCTCGGCGAGCGCGTCCAAGTAGGCGTTGCCGGGCGCGTAGTTGCCCTGCCCGGAGGCGCCCAGGGTGCCGGCGAGGGACGAGAAGAGCACGAAGGCGTCCAGGTCGGCGTCCCGGGTCAGCTCGTGCAGGTGCCGGGCGCCGTCGGCCTTGACCCGCAGGACCTGGTCGATCCGGTCAGGGATGAGGCCGTCGACGACGGAGTCGTCCAGGACCGCCGCGGTGTGCACGACCGCCGTCAGGGGTCGCTCGGCGGGCACGGTCGCGAGCAGTTCGGCGAGGGCAGCACGGTCTCCGACGTCGCACGAGCTGAGGGTGACGCCGACGCCACTCTCCTCCAGTTCGGTGCGCAGTGCGGCGGCGCCCGGCGCGTCGGGGCCGCGCCGGCTGACCAGCAGGAGGTGCTCGGCACCCTGCCCGGCGAGGTGACGGGCCACGCGGGCGCCGAGACCTCCGGTGCCGCCGGTCACCAGGACGGTGCCGCGCGGACGCCACCCCGGTCGCGCCCCGGAAGCGCCGGCGCGGGACAGGCGCCGCACGAGCGCGCCGGACGGGCGCAGGGCCACCTGGTCCTCGCCGCTGTCTCCGGCCAGGACCGCCGCGAGGAGGCGGCCCGTGGGCCCGACGGGGCGGGCGGGCAGGTCGACGAGCCCGCCGAACCGCTCGGGGTGTTCCAGGGCCGCGATCCTGCCGAAGCCCCACACCATCTGCTGGGCGGCGGCACGGTCGCGGACGGTCCGCGCGTCCTGGGCGGTGGCGGTGATCGCGTCGTGGGTCAGGCACCACAGAGGGCCACGGTTCTCGGCCTCGCCGAGCGCCTGGAACAGAGCGGCGGTGGTGGTGAGGCCGGTGCGCTCGACCCTCTCCTCGGTGTCGCTGTGGCTGTCGACGACGCTCAGCAGGGACAGCACCCCGGAGAACGTCCCCTCGGGCAGCAGCTCCGCGATGTCGTCCCGGGTGGCGTCCGCGGCCACCGTGAGCGTGGTCACGTCACCCCCGTGGTCGCGTACGGCGGCGGCGACCGTCTCGGCGCAGCCGGCCGCCACGACGGAGTCGGCGGGGACCGCCAGGAGCCACGTCCCGGTCAGAACGGGAGCCGCGGGCAGCGCGGTGGGAGCCCAGCGCACGTGGTACCGCCAGGAGTCGACGGCGGCCCGCTCCGTACGGTGCCGGCGCCAGGTCCGCAGAGCGGGCAGCACACGCGCCAGGGCGTCGCCGTCCACGTCGAGCAGGCCTGCGAGGGTCTCGGTGTCGTCGCTTCGCACCGCTTCCCAGAAGCCGGTGTCGTCGCCGGGGCGCGCGGTGTCCTGCGCGGCGGCGGGCCCGTGCGGCGTGGCGGGCTCCCACCAGTAGCGTTCGCGCTGGAAGGCGTAGGTGGGGAGATCGACGTGCGCGGCGTCGGCGGCGGCGAACGCCCGCGCCCAGGCCACCGGCGCGCCCTGCGCGAAGACCTCGCCGAACGAGGCGAACAGGCGTCGCGTCCCTCCGTCGTCGCGGCGCAGGGTTCCCGTGACCGCGGCCTCGTGACCGGCTTCCTGAAGGGTGTCCTCCACCGCCGCGGTCAGCACCGGGTGCGCGCTGCACTCCACGAAGGCGCCCGGACCCGTCGCGGCGAGGGCGCGTACGGCTTCCTGGAACCGCACCGGCCGGCGCAGGTTGCGCACCCAGTAGGCGGCGTCCGGCACGTCGTCGCCGAGCCAGTCGCCGGTGACCGTCGAGAAGAACGGCACCTGGGCACGGCGCGCCCGGATCGGGGCCAGGTCGGCGAGGATCCGGTCGGCGAGGGCGTCCACCTGCCCGGAGTGGGAGGCGTAGTCGACCGGGACGCGGCGGTAGCGCACTCCCTCGCGCTCGCACCGGGTCCTGAGCGCGTCGAGCCCTGCGAGGGTGCCGGAGACAACGGTGGTGGCCGGCCCGTTGACCGCGGCCACGGTCACGGGCTCCGTGATGCCGTCCAGAAGGGCCCGGACGTCCTTCTCCGAGGCCGCCACCGACGCCATGCCGCCGTGACCGGCGAGTTCGGCGGCGATGGCCCGGCTGCGCAGCGCCACCACGCGCGCCCCGTCCTCCAGACTCAACGCCCCCGCTACGACGGCCGCGGCGATCTCACCCTGCGAATGCCCCACCACAGCGGCCGGACGCACCCCGAACCACTCCCACACCCGGGCCAACGACACCATCACCGCCCACAAAGCGGGCTGCACCACCTCCACCCGCTCCAACGCCGCACCCTCACCCAATGCCTCCAAGAGAGGTACATCCATGAACGGCCCCAACGCCGCCGCACACTCCCCCAACCGCTCCGCGAACACCGGAACTTCCGCCAGCAACTCCCGCGCCATACCCACCCACTGCGACCCCTGACCCGGGAACACGAAGACGATTTGTGCGGCGTCATCTCCGGCCCGAGCCGCCGAACCGGCGTCGCCCTCCCCCCGGGCCACCGCCCGCACCGCGTCGAGCAGTTCCTCGCGCGACGCACCGGCCACCACCGCACGGTGCCCCCGCACCGCACGGCCCGTCGCGAGTGCCGCGCCGATCTCTGTGGCCGAGGTGTCCGGGTGTGCCTCCACGAAGGCGGCGAGGCGACCGGCCTGTGCCCGCAGGGCCTCGCGGTGGTGTCCGGTGATCACCCATGGCACGACCGGGGGTTCGACGCGTCGCTCCGCTCCGGACCCGGTCTCGACGGGTGCCTCTTCCAGGATGAGGTGGGCGTTGGTGCCGCTGATCCCGAACGAGGACACACCCGCCCTGCGCACCCGCTCCGCCCCGGACCACTCCTGCGCCCGAGCCAGCAACCGCACTCCACCCGACGCCCAATCGACGTGCGGCGACGGCCGTTCGGCGTGCAGAGAGGCGGGCAGCGCGCCATGACGCAGCGCCTCCACCATCTTGATCACACCCGCCACACCCGCAGCGGCCTGCGTATGCCCGACGTTGGACTTCACCGACCCCAGCCACAACGGCCGCTCAGGACCACGCCCCTGGCCATACGTCGCGAGCAACGCCTCCGCCTCGATCGGGTCACCGAGCCTCGTCCCCGTCCCGTGCGCCTCCACCACGTCCACATCGGAGGCCCCGAGCCCCGCATCCGCCAACGCCGCCCGAATCACCCGCTGCTGGGCCGGACCGTTCGGTGCCGTGAGGCCGTTGCTCGCCCCGTCCTGGTTGATCGCGCTGCCCCGCACGACCGCGAGCACGCGATGGCCGTTGCGCCGGGCGTCCGACAGCCGCTCCAGGACGAGGACGCCCGCGCCCTCGGACATGCCTATGCCGTCGGCGTCCGCCGAGAAGGGCTTGCACCGGCCGTCGGCCGCCAGGCCCCGTTGCCGGGAGAACTGGACGAAGGGGGCGGGGGTGGCCATGACGGTCACGCCGCCGGCCAGGGCCAGATCGCACTCGCCCGACCGCAGGGCCCTTCCCGCCAGGTGGATCGCCACCAGGGACGAAGAGCACGCCGTGTCCACCGTCACCGCCGGGCCCTCGAAGCCGAACGTGTAGGCCACCCGGCCGGACAGGACACTGCCCGCGCTGCCGGTCATGAGCAGGCCCTCGACGTGCCCGGGGGTCTGGTCCGGGGCCGGTGCGTAGTCGTGGTAGACCTGCCCCGCGAAGACTCCGGTGCGGCTGCCGTGCAGCCCGTCCGCGTCGAGTCCGGCTTGTTCGAGGGCTTCCCAGGAGGTTTCCAGGAGCAGCCGCTGCTGCGGGTCCATCGCCAGCGCCTCGCGTGGCGAGATCCCGAAGAAGCCCGCGTCGAAGTCGCCCGCGTCGTACAGGAATCCGCCTTCGCGGGTGTACGAGGTGCCGGTGTGGTCCGGGTCGGGGTGGTGCAGGCCGTCGAGGTCCCAGCCCCGGTCCGCCGGGAAGCGGCCGATGCCGTCGCCGCCGGTGGCGACCAGCTCCCACAGTTCCTCGGGGCTGGTGACGCGTCCGGGGTAGCGGCAGGCCATGCCGACGATCGCGAGGGGTTCGTCGGTGGGGGCCGTGGGCGCGGCGGGCTCCTCCCTCGGTACTGCGCCGACCAGTTGATCCACCAGGTGGGCGGCGAGTTCCGTCGGGGTGGGGTGGTCGAAGACGAGTCCTGCGGGAAGGCGCAGTCCGGTGGCGTTGTTCAGCCGGTTGCGCAGTTCGAGCGCGCTGAGCGAGTCGAAGCCGAACTCACGGAACGCGCGCGTGACCGGGACGCGGTCGGCCGAGGCGTGGCCGAGGACGGCGGAGGCCAGATCACGTACGAGTCGGAGGGCCAGGTCGAGCCGCTCGTCGGACGACAGCGCCGTCAGGCGCTCGGTGAACGTTCCGTCGCCGCCCGCGGGCCGCGGGGGCCGGACGAGGCCGCGCAACAGGGCCGGTATCCCCTCGCTCTCCGCCTGTTCACGCACCTGCCGGAGGTCAAGCCGCGTGGGCACGGTGAGCGGAGCGGGGTCCGCGACGGCCCGGTCGAACAGCGCGAGGGCCTGCGCCTCGGGCAGCGGCGCCACGCCGAGCCGGGCAAGCCTCGCGCGGTCGGTGGTGCCGAGCCCCGACGCCATGCCGCCGCTGTGGTCGTCCTGGTCCCACAGGCCCCAGGCCTGGCTCTGTCCCGGCAGGCCGAGGCCGGCCCGGTGGGCGGCCAGGGCGTCGAGGAAGGCGTTGGCGGCGGCGTAGTTGGCCTGTCCCGCGCCGCCGAGGACGCCGGAGACCGAGGACAGGAGGACGAACGCGGTCAGCGGCTCGTCGCGGGTGAGGTCGTGCAGGTTCCAGGCGGCGTCCACCTTGGGACGCAGTACGGTGGTGAGCTGGTCGGGCGTCAGGGAGGTGACGGTTCCGTCGTCGAGGACGCCCGCCGCGTGCACCACGGCGGTGAGGGCGTGGTCGGCGAGGGCGCTCCGCAGGGCGTCGTGGTCCGCGGGATCGCAGCCGAGGGTGGTCACCTCGCAGCCGTCTCCCGCGAGTTCCGCGGTGAGGTCGCGGGTCGCCTCGCCTCCCCGGCGGCTGACGAGGACGAGTCGGCGTACGCCGTGCTCACGGACCAGACGCCGGGCGATCAGGCGGCCGATGTGTCCGGTGGCGCCGGTGAGCAGGACCGTGCTGTCGGGACCGAAGGGGACGGCGCTGTCCTCGGCCCGGCCGGTGACACGGGCGAGCCGGGGGACGTGAGCCTGGCCCGCGCGCAGGGCGACCTGGGGTTCGTCGCCCGCGGCGACGGCGGGCAGGACACGCAGCGACGCGGGCTCCCGGTCGGTGTCGGCCAGGAGGAACCGTCCGGGGGTCTCGGTGTGCGCGCTGCGCAGGAGGCCCCAGACGGTGGCGGCGGCGATGTCGGTCACCGGGGCGGGGCCCGCCGCTCCCTCGGTGACGGCGAGCAGTCGCGTACCGGCCAGCCGGTCGTCGAGAAGCAGGGCGCGGGCGGTCGCCAGAGCCGTGGCCGCGTGGGCGTGGGCCGCGGTCACCGTGGCGTCCCGCCGCCGGTCGTCCACGGTCCCTGGCCCGTCGCCCACGGCCCATACGAGGATGTCGGGAGCGGCGGCACCGGCGTCGAGGGCGGCGCGCAGTCCGTCGAGATCGCGGTGGGCCTCCGGCGCGGCGCCGGCGTTCCGGAGCGCTGCGAGGACGGGCGCTTCGTCATCGCCGAGGAAGGCCCACTGCCCTGTGGGGCGCGCCTCGCCGGGCAGCGTCAGCGGCTCCCATTCCACGGCGAACAGGGACCGGGGCGTCGTCTCGCGGGAGGTGGTGAGCCGTGCGAGGTCCGCGGGCAGCAGCGTGAGGGACCCGATACTCGCCGCCCGCTGACCCGACGGTGCGGCGAGGTCGAGGGCGACGGTGGATTCACCGGAGGGGGTGATCCGCGCGCGCAGTGCGCGGGCGCCGGGTGCGGTGACGGCGACGTCGTGGAAGGCGTACGGCAGGCGCACGCCGTCCTCGGAGCGGGTGGTGGTGATCACGGCGTGCAGGACGGCGTCAAGGAGGGCCGGGTGGAGGGCGAAGTCCTCGTCGTCCGGGGCGGCGGCGTCGTGCTCGGGCAGCCGCGCCTCCGCGTAGACGGTGTCGTCGGGGGCCTTCCAGAGGCGGGCGAGGAGCTGGAAGGCGGGGCCGTAGACGTAGCCCTCGTCGGCCAGTTCGTCGTAGAGGCCGGTGAGGTCGGTCTCGGTGGTGCCGGGGGGCGGCCAGGTGGCGGCCCAGTCGAGGGGGGCGGGGGCCGGTGCCGGGGCGGCCGTGCGCAGGGCCGCTGTCGCGTGGTGCGTCCAGGGCAGGTGGGCGTCCCGGGCGTCCTGGCGGCCGTCGGTGGCGGCCCGGCTGTGCACGGTCGCGGTGGCGCGGTCGGGGCCGTCGGCGGTGACGGTGACCTGGAGATCCGTGGCGCCGCTTCCGGTGGGCAGCGGAAGCGGCACGTGCAGGGTGAGTTCGTCGAGGTGGGGGGTGCCGTTGTGGACCCCCGCGTGCACCGCCAGTTCGAGCAGGGCGGTTCCCGGCAGCAACGGGAGGGCACCGACCGCGTGGTCGTGGAGCCAGCGGTGGCTGTGCGGGGTGAGCCGTCCGGTCAGGACGAGGCCCCCGTCGCCCGCGGTGCGCAGGACCGCGCCGAGCAGCGGATGGCGGGCCGGGGTGAGCCCGGCGGACGCGACGTCCGGGGCACCGCCGCCGGTGACGGGATCGAGCCAGTAGCGCTCGCGCTGGAAGGCGTAGGTGGGCAGCGCGACACGACGGGCACCGGTGCCGGTGTAGAGGCGGGTCCAGTCCACGGACCCGCCGTGGGCGAAGACCGTGCTCAGTGAGGTGAGCAGGCGCCGCAGGCCGCCGTCGCCGAGGAGCAGGGAGCCGGTCACGACCGCGTCCCGGCCGGTCTCCTCCAGGATGTGCGTCATGTTGCCGGCGAGCACCGGGTGGGCACTGCATTCCACGAAGGCGTCGAAGCCGTCCGCGGCCAACTCCCGTACAGCTTCTTCGAAGCGGACCCGGTGGCGGAGGTTGCGCACCCAGTAGGCGGCGTCCGGCACGTCGTCGCCGAGCCAGTCACCGGTGACCGTCGAGAAGAACGGCACCTTGGCGCGGCCCGCCCGGATCGGGGCCAGGTCGGCGAGAATCCGGTCGGCGACGGCGTCCACGTGCGCCGAGTGGGAGGCGTAGTCGACGGGGATGCGGCGGGCCCGGATGCCGCGGCTCTCGCATCGCGCCATCAGGTCGTCGAGCGCGGCGGTGCCGCCGGAGACCACGGTGGATCCGGGCCCGTTCACCGCGGCGACGGTCAGTTCCCCGTCGTAGGCGGCGAGAAGCCCCTCCACCTCGGTGAGGGGCCGCTGGACGGCGACCATGCCGCCACGGCCGGCGAGTTCCTCGGCGATGGCCCGGCTGCGCAACGCCACCACGCGCGCCCCGTCCTCCAGACTCAACGCCCCCGCTACGACGGCCGCGGCGATCTCACCCTGCGAATGACCCACCACCGCGGCGGGGCGCACCCCGAACCACTCCCACACCCGCGCCAGCGACACCATCACCGCCCACAACGCGGGCTGCACCACCTCCACCCGCTCCAACGCCGCACCATCACCCAGCGCCTCCAGCAACGGCACATCCATGAACGGCTCCAACGCCGCCGCACACTCCCCCAACCGCTCAGCGAAAGCCGGAACGTCCCCCAGCAACTCCAGAGCCATCCCCACCCACTGCGACCCCTGCCCCGGGAACACGAACACCGTCCGTGCCACATCCGCGGCCACACGAGTCACACCGGAATCGCCCTCGCCCCGCGCCACCGCCCGTACTCCGTCGAGCAGCTCTTCCCGTGACGCGCCCGCCACCACCGCCCGGTGCCCGTGCACCGCGCGGCCCCCCGCCAGGGAGAGGCCCACGTCCGCCGCGGACACGTCGGGCCGGGCGTCCACGAACGCCGCCAGCCGCTCCGCCTGGCCCCGGAGCGCGTCGACACTCCGGGCCGAGAGCACCCACGGCACCACGGAGGGCACCTCGCGGCTGCACACCGGCTCCGCCTCAGCGGGTGCTTCCTCCAGGATGAGGTGGGCGTTGGTGCCGCTGATCCCGAACGAGGACACCCCCGCCCTGCGCACCCGCCCCGCCCCGGACCACTCCTGCGCCCGAGCCAGCAACCGCACTCCACCCGACGCCCAATCGACATGCGGCGACGGCTGCTCGGCGTGCAGAGAGGCGGGCAGCGTGCCATGACGCAGCGCCTCCACCATCTTGATCACACCCGCCACCCCGGCAGCGGCCTGTGTGTGCCCGACGTTGGACTTCACCGACCCCAGCCACAACGGCCGCTCAGCACCACGCCCCTGGCCATACGTCGCGAGCAACGCCTCCGCCTCGATCGGGTCACCGAGCCTGGTCCCCGTCCCGTGCGCCTCCACCACGTCCACATCGGAGGCCCCGAGCCCCGCATCCGCCAACGCCGCCCGGATCACCCGCTGCTGCGCGGGCCCGCTGGGCGCGGACAGGCCGTTCGACGCACCGTCCTGGTTGATCGCGCTGCCCCGCACGACCGCGAGCACACGGTGCCCGTTGCGCCGGGCGTCCGACAGCCGCTCCAGGACCAGGACGCCCACGCCCTCGGACCACGCCGTACCGTCGGCATCGGCCGAGAAGGGCTTGCACCGGCCGTCGGCCGCCAGGCCCCCCTGCCGGCCGAACTCGCGGAACATTCCGGTCGTCGCCATGACGGCCACGCCACCGGCCAGGGCCAGATCGCACTCGCCCGACCGCAGGGCCCTCCCCGCCAGGTGCGTGGCGACCAGCGACGACGAGCACGCCGTGTCCACCGTCACCGCCGGGCCCTCGAAGCCGAACGTGTAGGACACCCGGCCGGAGATGACGCTGGGGGTGCTGCCGGTGAGGATCTGGCCCGCGAGGTGGTCCGGCGCCTGGTCGGCGCGGGGGCCGTAGTCGTGCGGCGTCGCGCCCACGTAGACGCCCGTGGCCGAGCCGCGCAGACCATCCGGGTTTAGTCCGGCCTGTTCGAGGGCTTCCCAGGAGGTCTCCAGGAGCAGTCGCTGCTGCGGGTCCATCGTCAGCGCCTCGCGGGGCGAGATCCCGAAGAAGTCGGCGTCGAAGTCCGCGGCCCCATTGAGGAAACCGCCGCTGGGCGCGGCCTGGCCGTCATCCGTCACGGGTGGCGTCCAGCCGCGGTCCGTGGGCCAGGCCGAGGGGGGTGCCGCGCCGTCGGCGACCAGGCGCCAGAGGTCGTCCGGCGAGGCGACGCCGCCGGGGTAGCGGCAGGCCATGCCGACCACGGCCACGGCATCGTCGTCGGGGTGCCGGGGGCGGGTCTCCTGGGCGGGTGCGGGGCCGGTCGTGCCGTCGTCCGGGAGAGCGGTGTGCGCGGTGCGGCCGGGGTGGCCCGCGCGCGCGTCCGGGCCCGTGACACCTGGCGCCGCGGAGCGTGCGGCCAGTCCGGTGGCCGGCTTCCGGGAGGGGTCGGTGGCCCCGGGGACGGTGGTGAGCGAGGCGTCGAGGTGTGCCGCCAGTGCTTGGGGCGTGGGGTGGTCGAACACCGTGCTGCCCCTCACGGGCAGCCCCGTGCACGCCGCGAGAATCCTGCCGAGCTCCTCGATCATGACGGAGTCGAAACCGAGGTCCTTGAAGCTGCGCGCCGGGTCGACCGGGGCCGAGTCCCGCATGACGACGGCCGCCTGCTCGCACACGAACGTGCGCAGGGCCGCCGTCCGCTTCGCTCCGGTGAGCCCGCCCAGCGCGGCGATTGCCTCTCGTCCGGGATGCGCGGGGTCCACGGCGGGGGCGGTGGCCGTGCCGGTCGCCACGGGTGTCTGCGCGGCGGCCGGTGCCTCAGCGGCGACCGGTGCCTCCGTGGCGGCCGGTGACGGCGTCGTGGTCACGACCTGCGGGGTGGACTGTTCCGGTCCCGTGTCGAGCCAGTAGCGACGGCGTTGGAAGGGGTAGGTCGGCAGGTCCACGCTCCGGACGCCGCCCAGCACGGGCGCCCAGTCGACATCGGCGCCCGCGACCCACAGCGTCGCCAGCGACCTGACCGATACGCGGCCCTCCGCGATCAGCGGGACGAAGGCGGGAGGGACGTCGTCGTCGTTCGAGGCGGCCGAGGAGGTGAGAGCCGCGTCCCGTCCCGCTTCCACGACGAGCGACAGATCGCCGTCCCGCAGCAGCGCCGCGCCGTCGGTGAACGGGGCCGTCTCCCGCGCCTGCCGCAGCCAGTGCTCAGGGCCCTGGAGGAGCCCGGGCTCCGCTGTCCCGCCCAGCATCGTCGACACCACGGTCAGCCGGGAGACGCCGGGCTCGGCCGTGGACAGCACCCTGCGACAGGCGTCCGCCCCGTCGGCCGGTGAGGTCTCCCCGAGCCAGCCGCGCGCCAGCGCCAGGCGAGCGGCGTCCCGCAGCGACCACACACCCGCCGCGTGGGCGGCCGTCACCTCGCCCACCCCGTGTCCCGCGACCGTCGTCGGGCGAAGCCCCCACGACGTCAGCAACCGCCACGAGGCCACGCCGAACGCGAAGGCGCCCGCTTGGTCCCGGCCGCCCTCCCCCGGGCCCGGCCCCGCCTCGTCGGCTGCCGACGTCATGGCCTGACGCAGTGCCGCACCGAACCTCCCCTCCGCCGGTCCCCGTGCCACTCGCGCCCGCTCCGGCAGGCCCAGGGTGTCGGCGACCTCGGCGGCCACCTCGTCGAAGACCTCGCACACCTCTGCCAGCGCCTCGGCGAAGACCGGGAAGACGGACAGGGCCATGGCCGCGCCCGCGCTCTCCGGGGCCGCGCCCGAGAAGACCACCCCCACCTCGCCCCGGGTCGTCGGGCCGGACAGCACCACGCCGGACATGGGGTCACCGTCGGCGAGGCCGCGTACTCCGCTCAGCAACTCCTCGTGCGTGGCCGCCACGACGGCCGCGCGCCGCTCGAAGCCCTTGCGCGTCGAGGCCAGGGACCACGCGACCTCCGCAGCCGACACCTTCGTGCCGTCGGCCGCGCCGCCGCCCGCCAGCCGGGAGGCGGCGTCGCGCAGAGCGGCGTCGGTGCGGCCGGACAGCAGCCACGGCACGTCGGTCAGTGCCCTGGCCGGTGCGGCGGATGCCGTCGGTGCGGCGGACGCGGCCGGCGGGGCCCAGTCGGACAGCACCACGTGGCAGTTGGTGCCGCCCATACCGACAGAGCTGACACCGGCGACGAGTTCACTGCCCTCGCCTTCCGGCTCCGCGGGGCCGTCGGGCCACAGACCCGGGTCCCGCTGCACACGGAGGTTGAGTTCGTCGAGCGGAATGCGCGGGTTGGGGTTGTCGAAGTTGAGGCTGGCGGGCAGCCATCGGTGCTTGAGGGAGAGAACGACTTTGATGAGCCCGGCGATTCCGGCGGCGCCGCTGAGGTGGCCGATGTTGGTCTTCACCGAGCCGACGGCGAGAGGCCGCTCGGCGGGGCGGTGGCGGCCGAGGGCCTCGCCCAGTGCGGCAGCCTCGACAGGGTCGCCGGTGGGGGTGCCGGTGCCGTGGAGCTCGACGTAGCGTACGGCGCCGGGCCTGACACCGGCGTTGCGGTAGGCGGAGGTGAGCACCTCGGACTGGGCCTCGGCGGTCGGTGCCGTCAGAGTGGCGCCGCCCGGGTCGTTGTTGGTCGCGCTGCCGCGGACCAGGCACAGAATGCGGTCGCCGTCGGCGAGTGCGGTGTCGAGGCGCTTCAGGACGACGGCGCCACCGCCCTCTCCGGGTACGTAGCCGTCGGCGCGCTCGTCGAAGGTGAAGCAGCCGCCACGGGTGGACAGCGCGCCGAGGCGAGCGGCGAGCAGCACGCTCTGCGGCAGCAGATGCAGGTTGACCCCGCAGACCAGGGCGGCGTCGGACTCGCCCGCGCGCAGGCTCGCGCCTGCGAGGTGGAGCGCCACCAGGGAGGAGGACTGCGCGGAGTCGACGGTGATGCTCGGTCCGCGGGCGCCGAGGAAGGCGGCCAGCCGGTTGGCGAGGACGCCACGCTGCACGCCGGTCAGTGCGTGTTGCGTGGCGAGCGTTCCGGCGTGGGGGGAGAGGAGTTGGGCGTAGTCGTCGCCCGTGACGCCGACGAACGTGCCGAGCCGGGTCCCGCGCACCCGGTCCGGCGTGATCCGGGCGTCCTCCAGCGCCTCCCAGCCCAGTTCGAGGGCGAGCCGCTGCTGGGGGTCGACGAACGGGGCCTCACGCGGGGAGATCCCGAAGAACGAGGCGTCGAACGTGTCGACACGCTCCAGGTAGCCACCGATGCGGGGGGTGTGCTCGGCGGCGGCTCCCGTCCAGCGGCCGGGCGGTACCTCGCCGACGCCGCTGCCGCCCGAGGCCAGCAGTCGCCAGAACGCGTCCGGGTTCTCCGCTCCGGCGAAACGGCACGAGACACCGATGATGGCGAGCGCCGAGTCCCGACCGTCCGCTGCCCTCATGAGTACGACTCCCTAGATTTCCTGGATTCCCCGGAACTCCGGGCTCTCCATGAAAAGGAGCGGAGGAACTGGGTGAATACCTGTAGCCGAATGCGCCCGAATTCGAGTTCTGGCGGTATGCGAGCGGTGTTCCCCCGCCCTACGCTTTCACCCGGCGGATACGGCACCATCGGCGAACGCCGCCGTTACGCCCCGGGCGGCGGGGGGAATGTCCCGGCCGACGCGGGAATGCCCCGGGCGCCGCGGCCTGCTCATTCGAGGTAGTCCTCCGGGCCGCCGTCCCGCACGGTGTCGAGGGTGAAGCAGTGGAATCCGCCGCCGAAGAGGCGCCGGTGCCGGTGGCGTACCGGCACGACGGTGAACTTCGCGTCCTCCAGGGTCCGGACCAGCTCCGGGCTCGCCTCGTTGACCAGTACGGTCTCCGGGTCGACGGACAGCACGTTCAGGTCGATGAAGGGGCTGGTCAGGATGAGGTCATCGTCGTCGTAGCGCGGGAAGTTGTTCCGCGTGGGGGTGGGGGCGACGATCCGGTCCCAGCGGCGCAGGGCAGGCGGCAGGAACTCGACGACCGCCTCGGAGCGGACCAGCAGCAGACCGGGACGGAGGGCCAGCACCATGCTGTCGATGTGGCTGTCGCTCAGCCGGTGGACCCGGTGGACGCGGAAGCGGCCTTCGACGTGGCGCTCCAGCCAGGCGACACCGAGTGCGTGGTTCTCGGTCGAGACGTTCGCGATGATGTCCCGGCCGAGCCGCAGGCACTGGGCCGCGTCGAACATCATCTCCAGGCCCACGTCGTAGGGCGACGGCTGTGGTTCTCCGATGGGTTCGGTCGGTCCTCCGACGGTCGCCGAGCGCACGTAGGACAGGTCGAAGGACGCGTCCGTCATCAGCGGGCGGGGCATGACGGTCCAGCGGCAGCCGTGGCGGAAGTACTCCTGGAACAGCGGTTTGAGGAACTGGGTCTCGAAGTACCGGGAGCGGATCATCGGCGAGGTCTCGATGATCTCGTCGCCGAGGACGAGCGTGTTGTCGCGGATGTTCAGCGGCGGCACGACGGAGGCGGACCAGGCCGGGGTGGTGACCTCGGCGGTCGTGGCGGGCAGCGCGCGCGGGCGGTGGACGGTGACGCCGAGGCCCCGCAGGGTCTCGGCCAGCCCCTCCAGATCCTCGTTCAGCTCGTCGACGTAGCGCTGGGCCACCGGCTGCCGCTGCCGGTCGGACCGCTCCCCGCGTGCGGACAGCCGTGGGTAGTACCACTCGGAGCGGCCGGGGTTGTCCTGGGCGAGGTTGTCGTGGAAGAACAGGTCGAACGAGAGCTCCCGCTCGTGCGAGACGTAGTTCTCCGCCGATCCGACGACGACCTCACGCAGTCGCGACCACTCGTCAAAACTGTTCAGAAGCATGCAGTGAACCGCCTACTCGTCGGGGGCCTGCCGTGAGCCACGCAGAGCACTCGCCATCCTCACCGGGCTCCGCCCCCCGCGGGCATCGGGGTGTTCCACCGTTACGGCACGGATTTCTTTTCCCGGTGAAGCAGCGGCGGTTTCACCGGAGAAGCGAAAGGCAATGACGGGAGAGCGGGTGGACATGTCCGCCGCCCGGCGGGTAGAAAGGCGCATGTCCTTTCCGGCTCTACCGAATTCGTTCTCTCGTGAGATGAGGAAGAGTCATGGGTGACCCGTTGCACACCGTCTCCACATTGCCGTCCGCGCGGCGACCGGGCTGCCCCTTCGACCCTCCGGAGGAACTTCTCGAAGCCCAGAGCCACGGCCCTCTCAGCAGCTACACGTTCCCCGGGGGACACGTCGGCTATCTGGTCACGGGGTACGACCTGATCAGGTCGGTGCTGTCGGACCCGCGGTTCAGTTCACGACGGGATCTGATGCGTCATCCGACCGTCGACTACGGCGGCTTGAAGCTGCCGCCGGTACCGCCGGGCGAGTTCCTGCTCATGGACGACCCGCAGCACAGCCGCTACCGCAAGCCCCTGATGGGCAAGTTCACCGTGCGCCGGATGCGGCTGCTGACCGAGCGCGTGGAGGAGATCACCGCCGAGCACCTCGACGCGATGCGGGAGACGGGCCCTCCCGCAGATCTCGTGAGTGCCTTCGCCAAGCCCGTCCCGGCCAGGGTGATCTGCGAGTTGCTCGGTGTCCCGCCCGCCGAGCGAGCCTCGTTCGAGGCACAGTTCGAGTCGTTCATGGACGCCGAGGCGCGGGACGAGGACCAGGTCGCCGCCTACACCGCGACGCGAGAACGCCTCGGCGAACTGGTGGCCGCCAAACGCGCGCACCCCACCGACGACGTGCTCAGCGAACTCACCGACAGCGACCTCACGGACGAGGAGCTGCTGGGGATGGCCCTGGTGCTGCTCGCGGCCGGCCTCGACACCACGGCGCACATGCTGGCACTCGGCACCTTCGCGCTGCTGCGCCACCCCGAGCAGCTCGCCGCCCTGCGTGACGATCCCGGCCTCACCGACCGGGCCGTGGAGGAGTTGCTGCGGTATCTCAGCGTCGGCAAGACGTTCATGCGCACAGCGCTGGAGGACGTCCGCCTCGGCGACCACACCGTCAAGGCCGGTTCGTCGCTCATCCTGTCCTACAACACCGCCAACCGGGACCCCGCGCGCTTCACCGACCCGCACAAGCTCGACTTCCAGCGCCGGGAAGGCGGACATGTGGCCTTCGGACACGGCGTTCATCAGTGCCTGGGGCAGCAGTTGGCGCGGGTGGAGATGCGCGTCGGGTTCCTCGCACTGCTCCACCGTTTCCCCTCGCTGCGTCTCGCCGTACCGGCCGAGGAGATCGCCCTGCGCACGGAGCTGTCCGACATCCACGGGGTGAAAAGCCTTCCGGTCACGTGGGACGTGTGAGAAACAGGGACGTGGCGAAAGCCTGGCGCCGAGCAGGGGCCGGGAGTCGGGCCGGGACCTGAGGCGCGCCCTGGCGGCTTGTAACGGCGGCACGCACGGATGCCGTGCCCCACCGGACTCGGAAGGGTCGGGCCGAGACCACGATCCCCACCGAATCGAAGGGAGCCGCTCCCCCATGGCACGACCCCTTCCGTTACGGAACACGTGGTTCCGTACGTTCCACGCGCGTCCGGACGCCCGCGTCACTCTGGCGTGCCTGCCCTACGCCGGAGGCTCCGCGAGCGCCTTCCTCTCACTGTCGGAGCGGCTGCCTCCTTGGATCGAGGTGTTCGCCGCGCAGTACCCGGGCCGCCAGGACCGCATCCGGGAGCCCTGTCTCTCCACCGTTCCGGAGCTCGCCCAAGGCGCGTTCGAGGAGTTGCGAGCACTCGTCGCGCTGCGCCCGTGTGCCCTCTTCGGACACAGCATGGGCGCTGCCGTCGCCTTCGAACTGACACGCCTGCTCGAACGCGACGGTCCCTCCGCTCCCCGGGCCCTCTTCGTCTCCGGACGGCGAGCGCCCTCCATCAGCGGAGACCGCGGCATCCGTTTCCGGGACGACGCGGGCCTCGTGGACGAACTCCGGAAGCTGGAAGGCACGGACAGCCGTGTCCTTGACGAGCCCGAACTGCTCCGGCTCATCCTGCCGACGGTGCGCGCCGACTACGGTGCCGCGGAGACCTACCGCACCGGACCGGACGCCATGGTGGGCAGCCCCCTCGTCGCGCTCACGGGGGACCGAGATCACCATGTCGCGCTCGGCGAGGCGGCTTCATGGAGAGAGCACACCACTGGCGCTTTCGAGCTGAAAGTCTTCCCGGGCGGTCACTTCTTCCTGGCCGACAACGAACCCGAGATCGCCTCGCTCGTCACCGATACGCTACGCGCCCACACCCGCCCGGAATCTGTCGCGGAGTGACGCGGGAGGGAGCCCGACGGAAGGACGGCGCTTCCCGAACCATGGAGCCACCGCCCGCCCCCTCTCACACCGCGACGGCGGTGACCAGCTTGGCCCGCCACCAGCGGCCATCCAGAGGGGGCGCCGGCCTGTGCCAAGGTCAGCAGCTATCTGCGTCCCCGGCCGTTTGATCGTTTCTTGCGCCCGGCGTGACGCCGGTCGAAGTGCGGGGAGCATCGGCAGGCTTACGCGGGGCGCCGGTTCCGGGCGCGCTCGGCCGCCTGGCGGTGCCGGGCTCCGAGACCCGGCATACCCTACGTGGGCGGGAGCCGGGGGCATCCGCATCCCGAAGCCCCGAGATTACGCCGAAAGCCGCGCGTCTCACAGCGTCACCGCACGCCGTGGCCACTTGGTCATCCGGCGCGCCAGTGCCCTGTCTGTCAGGCGCCGGCCGCCGCGGCGTACTCCTCCACGCGAGCGCGCACCCAGGTGAGGAACGCCCGGACCTGCGGGCCGGGCAGGGACAGCGCGGCGGAGCGAGGACGTTCGAAGCTGCGGACCGCGGCCTCGATCAGTGGACGGAAATCCTCCTCGGCGGCGGCTACCTGACCGGCCGCGTCGCGTTTGGCGAGCCAGCGCCCGGTGCGGCAGTACACCACGGAGCGGCAGCCGTTGAGGACCCGGTTGTCGGCAAGATGCCCCTCGCCGTCGCCGTGCTCGCGCACCGAGGCCCGGATCGCGGCGTACAGGTCGCTCGCCGGAGGCGCCGCGATCACCTCCGATGCGGGCGGCCCGTACAACGCGATGCCGTCCTGATGGGCCACGGAGCGGTCGATGACGTACCAGAATGACGGTGTCCCGGCCGTGTCGAAGGCGGCCCGGCCGGGCAGCTGAGAGCCCGTGTTGAGATCCAGCAGGAACCCGGCCTCCCCGGAGGGGGTACAAGCGAAGTCCGCCGGGTAGACGACCAGTTCCAGTCCCGTCGCCGGGCACGGCAGCCGCCGGTGATCGAGGACGTCCGCCAGTTCCCGCAGGACCTTGGTGTCAGGCGAGCCCTCTACCACGACCGTGACGTCGATGTCGCTGCGGCCGTTCCGGTAGTCGCCGAGAGCGAGGGAACCGACCGCGACCACTCCGGTCAGACGGGGGCCGCACACCGCACGCGTACGGCGTACGAGCTCCCTCAGGTAAGGCCGCACCTCGGCAGGAACGGCACGAGACAACTCACTCTCCGCGCCCATCGGGCCAGTATGGGGCATCACCGAGAGCGGCCCGACAGGTTTCGACGGCAATGCGCGCTCCGCCCCGCCACCTCAGCGTGGCACTGTCCGTCACCAGCGCCGAAAGGAACAGTCGCGTTGAACCTCACGGCGCCACCATGCCCGGGGCCCCACAGCACAAGGCGCGACACGTGTCCGGCCATGGCGCGGTCCAGTCACGACAGGACGCGGCGGTGACAGCCACCCGCCCAGCGGCACGTGCCCCCGGGAGCGAGCAGGCCGGTCCGATGCGAGGCCACCTCGGGGACGGCGCCAAGCAGCGGCCCCGGCGGCCCCGCGGCTCCGCCCGGCCCGGCTGTGGGTCAGGCGTGCTCGGCCAGGAAGGCCGTCAGCGCGGCGATGACAGCCTCGGGCTGCTCTTCGGGGATGTAGTGGCCGGCGTCGGGCACGACGACGCGGGTGGTGTGGTCGGCCCAGGGACTGAGGGACGCGGCCATGTCCGGGATGGAGCCGTGACTGCTGGAGATCCCGAGGATCGGCACCGTCAAGCGCCGGTCCTCCAGCGCCTCGCGGTTTTTGCGCGCCGACTCCCCCGCCTCCCGGTAGTACGCGAGGGTGGAGCGCAGGCCGTCGTCGGCGGCGACGGCCGCCGCGAAGAGATCGAGGTCGGCCTCATCGAACACGTCGGGCCTCAGCGCCTTCGTCCCCAGGAACCAGCCGACATACGCGCGTTCGCGACCGGCGAGCAGCGTCTCGGGCAGGCCGGACAGCACGTGGAACGCGAAGTGCCAGGTCTTCCACGCCCGCTCCGGGTCGGTGGGGATCGTCTCCGGGAGCGTGATGCCGGGGATGCCCGCGTCGAGCAGGGCGACCCCGCGCAGGCTGTCCTCGACGCGGAGGGCGAGGGAGAAGGCGACCCAGGCCCCGATGTCGTGGGCGGCGACGAAGTACGTGGAAACGCCGAGTGCCCGCACGGCGGCGTGGACGTGCGCGGCGAGGGTGTGCGTGTCGTAGCCGTGCTCCGGACGCTCGGAGTGGCCCTGTCCCGGCAGGTCGACGGCGATGACACGGTACTGGTCGGCGAGGCCGGGCATCACCTTTCGCCAGGCCCACCAGGTCTGCGGGAATCCGGCGAGCATGACGACGACCGGGCCGTCCGGCCGGCCGCCTTCGACCGTGTGGAGACGGACTCCGTCCGCGTCGACCCAGCGGTGAGTGAAGCCGGGCAGATGCTGGAGGGGCAGGTCACGGACGGGATTGTTCTCGGAGAGGTGCGGGGTGCTGGTGGTCGGCTCGGTCACGGGGATCCTCCATCGGTGTCAAGGGTCAGGCGGCGGTGGGCGGGCCTGGCGCGGCTGAGGGCGAGTAGCGCGGCGCGGCGGGCCGCAGCGAACGGGTTCCGGCCCCGCGCGGCAGCTTCCGCACGTCACGACGTGTACGGGGCCTGCGGTCCTGGCCACACGGGAAGACTACACATCTTGAACTGATTAGTTCAAGATAGGATGGTGCGCAGCACAGTCCGGACCCTCGACGCATCGGCAGGAAGCGCTCCCCCATGGCAGGCAAGAAGCAGTTCGACATGGACGCGGCGCTCGACGCCGCGATGATCCAGTTCTGGCGCGACGGCTACGCCGACACGTCCTTGGACGACCTGTCCCGGGCGACCGGCCTGAACCGCAGTTCCATCTACTCCTCCCTCGGCGACAAGGACCGGCTCTTCCTGCGCTGCCTGAGCCGGTACGCCGCGCGGTACGGCGAGAAATACGACGCTGCCCTGGCGGACGCGGCCTCGCAACCGGTCGCCGCCGTCCGCGCCTTCTTCGACGTCACCCTCACGCGCATCGCCGATCCCGACCTGCCCGACGGCTGCCTGATCGCCCAGTCGGCCATGACCAGCCCCGTGCTGAGCGCGGACCTCGCGGCCTACGCCAAGGAGGCGCTCGCCTCCCAGCGCGGACGCCTGTACGCCGCGCTGAAGGCCGCCCGGGTCCCCGACCGCGCCGCCGAGGACTTCGCCCTCCACGCGGCGGCCGTGAACCAGTCGCTCGCCGTCATGAGCAGGGCCGGGGCGAGCCCGGCACAGCTCCTGGCCGTGGTGGGTGTGACCGTCGACGCCCTCGCGCACACGCTGCGCGCATGACGCCTCCGGCCCGTTCGCCCGGCCTGCACTGAGCAGCGAGCCGAGCGCGAGGGGTGGGGCGGCGGCCGCCCCCGGATGGTGGGCGGGCCGCTCCCGGGCGGCGCCTGGGCCGCCCCCGGCGGCGGCGCCTGACGGAGAGAGCACCACCGCCCCCGCCACGGTCGCCGCGACCGGCGGGTGCTCTCGCTGGGCGCGCGCCGGGGGCGCCGCGCCCTCGTGGCCTCTCGATGGCTTCCTCCGTGACGATCGGGTTGGCCGTCTGTCGCTCCGCGGTCTTCTGCGTCGGCGGGAGCGACAGGACGAGCAGGTTGCCGTCCGGCCGCCGGACGACGCCGACGTCGTTCGCCACCCAGCCCTCGACCCCCGAGCCAGCCGCCTTCGGCGCGCACCACTCGTTCTCCCGAATCTGGAAGTCGGCCGCGAGACAACACCACATGGAGACCCCGGCGGGTTTCGCCTTCGGGCGCCACCCACTGGCCAAGGGCCCCGAGCTCGGCTTGACTTGCTCGAAAAGGGCAAGGGTCATGTGAAGGGACACGGGCGTGCGCGCACGGGGCATCAACTACGACACGGGGTTCCTCCCAGGGGAGCAACTGTCCCGCAAGAGCTTCACCTCGGAGACGGTCCGGCACGACATGGCGGTGATCTCAGGAGATCTCCACTGTGACGCCGTTCGTATCTCCGGACGGGAGCCTGAACGGTTGAGCATCGCCTCCAGACACGCCGCGGATGCCGGCCTTGAGGTCTGGTTCGCTCCCTTCCCCGTGGACCTTCCCCCCGACGCGTTGCTCCCGTTCTTCGCCGACTGCGCCGCTCGGGCCGAAGCCGTACGGGAGACCGGCGCCGATGTGGTGTTCGTCGCCGGCTGCGAGATCAGTGCGTTCTGCGTCGGTTTCATCCCGGGCGACACCTATGGCGAACGCCTGCGGGCCATGGCCGACGCCGACATGGCGTGGTGGTCCTCCCTCGGGCCGATGCAGGAACGCTTCAACGACTTCCTCGCCCAGGTCGCCGCGACCGTCCGCACGCGCTTCGGCGGACAGGTCACCTACGCCTCGGCTCCCTGGGAGTTCGTCGACTGGAGGGCGTTCGACCTCGTGGGCATCGATGCCTACCGGGCCGCCTACAACGCCGACAGCTTCCGCGACGAGCTGCGGGGGCACCTCGCCCACGGCAAGCCCGTCGCGGTGACCGAATACGGAACCTGCGCGTACCAGGGCGCGGGAGAACGTGGCGGAATGGCCTGGCAGGTGCCGCACGGCGCGGTCCCGGACGAGGACGAGCAGGTGCGCTACCTCACCGAATTGCTGGACATCTTCGAGGAGGAAGGCGTGGATACCGCGCTCTGGTTCACCTTCGCCGGTTACAGCAGGCCCGGGGAGCAGGACCTCGGCTCCTACGGCGTGGTCCGGATGCTCGACGAGAGGCGTTGGGAGCCGAAGAAGGTCTTCCACATGATGGCCGCCCGATACCGACGCGGCTGACGACCCAGACCTCCAGCCTTTGACAGCACCCGTCCACAGGCAGCCCCCGATCATCCCACCCGCCGGGGCGGGGCGACTGATGACCTACCGCTCAGCCTGTCGCCCCGACCAGAACGAGAGCCCGGGAAGCGGTCCCACCAGCCCTTTACCCCTGTAGACGTGTCCTACGTGGTGACCCTCCCCTGCGAGATGTAGACCCGGGTGACGCCAGGAATGAAGCTGCTCTCGCTGCAGGGCACGGAGGCGACCCAGTCGTTGTCGAGGACAACCGCAGGCAGCACCGCTGACACCCCGACCCCAGATACGTCATCCAGCTCGAAACGAGGACCCTGCTCAGACAGAAGTCAGCCTCGCGCTTTCACGAGTTGGGGCGCCGAGGATTGATCGAATAAGTAGAGAGCGCCCTTGAACTGCAGCGATTGGGCTTTTCCAGGGTTCTGTTGGCTGCACGAAAGGGGGCGCTCTCCAGGTGAAGAAGCCTATCGGGTTGTACCCACGTGGTCCTTGCGAAGGAGGGGGTTCCACCACCGGATCGAGCTGTTCGCGAGTGGTTACTCGGAACCGGTGCCCGGCTCAGACGGTTCGTACAGTGCCGCCGTCGATGACGTACTCCGCGCCCACAATGGATGAGGCTCGGTCCGACACGAGGAAGCCGACCAGGTCCGCGACCTCTTCCGTCGTTGCGAACCTTCCGATGGGAACCCCGCCGAGGGAATCCATCAGGCCCTGCTCCGCCTCCTCGCGGGTCAGTCCGTTGCCCTTGGCGAGCTGGTCGATGAAGCCCGCGTACGCTCCGGTCTGAATCCCCCCGGGGCTGACGGCGTTTACTCGCACGCCTCGTGGGGCCAGTTCGTTCGCGAGACCCTTGCTGTACGTGCGCAGGGCACCCTTCGCTGACGCGTACGGCAACGTCGCGTCGTGCAACGGCATCTGACGCTGGATCGACGTGACGTGGACAACTACTCCTGATCCCGCCTCCACCATTGCCGGCAGCAGCGCTCGATCCAGTCGGACAGCCCCCAAGAGGTTCAGGTTGAGCTCCGCCAGCCAGTGCTCCTCGGTCGCGGCAGCGAACCCGCCAGGCGGGGCCGAGGATCCTCCGACTACGTGCACCAGGATGTCCAGCGCACCTCCCTCAGAGATCGTGGACACCACAGCCTCTACACCGCCCACCGTGGAAGTGTCCGCCTTGATGAACCGGTCGGGGCGCTCGTAGCCACCGGGCATAGTGCGTGCCGTGGTCCACACGTCGGCACCCATCTCTCGCAGTCTCTCCACGACGGCCTTGCCCGAGCCCTTCGAACCGCCCGTGACCAGCGCCCGGCGACCGTCGAGACGATCGCGATCTGAACTAGACATTTCAATCTCCTGAAGATCGAGGTGGCGTAGGTTCGGTCAGGCCGGGTGGTTGGCGATGACGAGTTCGGCGATGAGGTCGCCCCGCAGCGCGAACCGGTAATCGAGCTCGGCGACGCCTCCCGGGAAGGTGCCTTCGAGCCGCACGGTGAGCACCCAGTGGGTGTCATCGACGCGGTGAGCGCCGATCTGCTCGGTCGTGTATTCGAACTCGGATCCGGCGCCCCGCAGGAACGCGTGGGTCTCCTCCCGGCCGCGGAAGGTCTCGTCCTGGTCGACGATCACCGCGTCCTCGGTGAGAAACGACGAGGCGGTGTCGGCGTCGCGGGCGATGTGGGCGGCGAAGAACTGGCCCACGGTGGTCGGAAGCAGATCGGACGGAAGATCGGTGTGCTGTGTCATGAGCCCACCGTGTGACCTCGCGGAGCGGGAGGGTCAAGCCATGGACTCTCCCCCTGGGGGAGAGTCCAGAATGAGGGGATGCTGACCATTGGCGAGTTCTCGCGGCTGACCCACCTGAGCGTCCGGACCCTGCGCCGGTATCACGAGGCGGCCCTGCTGGAGCCCGCCGTGGTGGACGAGACCACCGGTTACCGCTACTACGGCGTCGACCAGATCCCGACCGCGCAGGTCATCCACCGGCTCCGCGAGCTCGATGTCCCCCTGAACGATGTGCGGCAGATCCTCCGCACCCCCGACCCCGGTGTCCGGGCGGCGCTGGTCGCAGACCACCTCCAACGCCTTGAGGATGCGCTCGACCGCACCCGGGCCGCGGTCGTGTCGCTGCGCCGCCTGCTCCGGCCCGACCCCGCGCCCATCGATGTCGAGCTACGTGCGGAGGCTGCCCGGACGGTCGCGGCGGTGGAGGCCGTAGTCGGGCACAGCGACATCGAGACCTGGTACGCAGGCGCGATGGCCGAACTGGAGGCGGCCGTCGGCACCGCCGTGACCGGACCGCCAGGCGGCATGTACGACAACGCCCTCTTCGAGCAGGAGCGCGGGCGCGCGCTCGTCTACCTGCCGACCGCTGCGCCACCTCGCACCGGACGCGTGCACCCCGTGAGTCTGCCGGCCGCGGAACTCGCGGTCACCACCCATGTCGGCGAGCACGACGGCATCGAGGTCACGTACGGCGAACTCGGGACCTGGGTGGTGGAGAACGCGATGTCGGTGGCCGGGCCGGTGCGGGAGGTCTACGTTGTCGGCCCCCGTGACACGAGCGATCCCGCCGCGTGGCGCACCGAGATCGGCTGGCCGGTCTTCCGTGTCACCTGAGGCGGTCAGTGCGGTGCGGAGTCCTGGAACGACGGGGCGCACACGTTGAGCGTCGCGCTCTCACGAGTTGGAGCACCGAGGCTTGATCAAATAAGCAGAGAGCACCCCTGAACTGCAACGATTGGACTCTTCTTACCGGAAGCCGAGGTGCGGGTCGGTGTCGGTCAGCTCGCGGCTGAGGGTCCACAGGCGAGTGGCGACGGCCGGATCGGCCATATGAGCGGGGACGGGCTCACTGCGCGGTACGCCACGCAGACCGAAGGCCCTCGGTCCCCACAACTGGCCTCCCCGCACGTCGGGGTCGAGGACGGCACGCACGAGGGGCCATGCTCCGGCGTCCTTGCCCTGTACCAGGAGAGCGGCGGGCAGGGCGCGCAGCCGCTCGCCGGGGGTGGTCACGTGCACCCGGGGGCGGGATGGGGTGAGGGAGTCCAGTGCGCCGCCGGGGTGGGCCACCACGCTCAGCACGCTGCTGCCGAGGGCACGCAGGTGGCGATCGAGTGCGAAGCCGAAGGACATCTGTGCCAGCTTCGACCGGCCGTAGGTGCGCTTGGGCCGGTAGTCCCTGGTCGATTGCAGGTCGTCGAGGTCCAGTCGTTCGGAGCGTGCCGCGAAGCTTCCCACCGTCACGACGCGGCCCGCGGGCGCCGCGGACAGCACAGGTGCCAGCCACTGGGTCAGCGCGAAGTGGCCGAGGTGGTTGGTGCCGAACATGAGCTCGTGGCCGTCTCTGGTCTCCCGACGCGGCGGGTCGTCGAGCGCGACCCCGGCGTTGTGGACCACCGCGTCGAGATGGTCCAGGCCGAGTCCGTCGACGGAGGTCTTCAGGGACGACAGGTCCGCAAGGTCCAGGGCGAGGTGCCGCACGCGGGCGCCGGGAACGCGCGAGCGGATCGAGGCCATGGCGGCGTCGGCCTTCGCGCGGTCCCGGCTGCCGAGTACGACGACGGCGCCTGTGCCGGCGAGTTGCTCAGCGGCGAAGTAACCGATCCCCGCGTTGCCCCCGGTGATCAGGACGGTTCTGCCCTCGGCGGACGGCAGCCGGTGGACGTCCCACGGCCGGTTCTGGGATGCGGAAGACACGATGGCAGGCTCCTTGCGCTCGGGGCAGCGTGCTCAGGAGGAACACGCCGCCCCCACAACCTCGCAGCCCTCACCGACACACCGCCGACAGCGCACGCCCACCACCGGCAGATCGCCGACAGCGATCCGGAGAGCCGCTGGGCCACCGGGGGCGAGGGCTTCCGCGGGCGGGCTCGCTCCGGACAGAAAGCCCTTACCACGACCTGAGACGCACCCGTTGACTCTCGCCCGGACGAGCGTCGACAATGCTGCCTTGACAACGTTGTCTGAACGGAAGGCCCCGCCGTGTCGCTCCATCCCGCCCAGGTCGGCCGCCGACGTTTCCTCCAGCTCCTCGCCGCGAGCGGCGCTCTGGCCGCTCTGCCCGTCGGCACCGGGGCGGCACAGGCGGTGGCCGTCGGCCCCCACGCCGGGACCGCCGCGGCCCCGGACGACATCGCCGCCACCTACCTCCGCGTACTCGCCCAGCACACGCGGTGGTCCGAGACGCAGTGGGACGCGGCCCGCGGCTATTACACGGACAAGGACTTCGGCTTCGCCGTCGTCCTCGGCAACGCCGTGCTGCTCACCCACGGCAGCTACGACAGCGATCTGACCGGCGTCGACCGTGACACGCTGCGGAGCCGCACCCTCGCCACCATCCGCCACTTCGCCGCCTCCAACCGCCTCAACGGGGGCACCCAGTGGGGCCGCAAGCTCTTCTTCGACACCACTTTCCAGTCGTACTTCGTCATGGCCGCGAAGCTCCTGTGGTCCGAGCTGGACGCGACGACCCGCGACCACGTCGACGCGCTGCTGCGCGGTCAGGCCGCCTACACCGACGGCCTCGGCACCGGGGACGACCCGGACTCGGGTTCCTGGACCCCGCACGGACTCACCGGCGGCTTCGAGGGCGACACCAAACTGGAGGAGATGGGCGTCTACACGCAGTCCCTGGCCCCCGCCCTGGCCTGGGCCGGGGACGACGACCGGCACGCCGCGTGGAGCGAACGCTTCGGCACCTGGTCGCGCAACGAGGCCGGGCTGCCGCCCGCCGACCTCGCCAACCCCGCCCTGGTGGACGGGGTGGCGGTCTCCCGGAACACCGCGCGCAACCTCTACGACACGTTCATCGTCGAGAACCACGGCTCCTTCGGCCCGCACTACCAGGAGGAGCTGTGGCGCACCTCGGGCCGCAACTCCTCGCATTTCCTCGCGGCGGGCAAGCCGCTGCCGGAGGTGCTGACGAAGCAGCCCAACGCCGACCCTCTGTGGCGGACCCTGCTCGGCGTGATGAGCGACGCGGGCGAGCCGTTGATGCCGATGGTCAATGACCGCGAGCACCTCTACGGGCGCGACATCATCCCTCTCGCCTTCCTCGCGCGGGTGATGAAAGACCGTTCCGCGGCCCGCGCCGAGACCGAACTCGCCGCCCGCCTGGAGGCGTACCAGCAGTACGCGCCGCGCTACAGGCTCGCGAAGTTCTCCGGCGAGCCGAAGTACGAGCCCGAGGCGCGCGCCGAACTCGCCCTGAGCTACCTGCTGCACGTGTGGACGGCGGGCTCTCCCGTGGAGCCCCTCTCCCGCGAGGAGTTCTTCGCGCACGCTTCCGGGGTGACGGACTTCGGTACCGGCCCCGGCCTCGTCTCGCACCAGTCCCCCGCCGCGTGGGCGGCGGCGGTCAGCAAGCCGGGGTTCGTGAAGTTCGCCTGGCAGCCGGCGCACGACGACTGGCTGTTCAAGCTGAGCGGCGGCACCCCGATGTTCCTGCCCTCGACGGCGGGGAAGGTCGCGGGCCGCACGGTGGAGACCTGGACCAAGGTGCGCGACGGCTTCGACGGCAGCGCCACGCTGCTCCGGCTCGACACGGGCTGGGCCGGCTTCACGACGCTGGGCTCCGGCGCCGTCGTCTACGCGAGCAGTGGTACGGCGGCGGCCGAGGGGCATCTGGAGGTCTACAACCTCACCATGCCGGGGATGGCGGGGCTCGAAGGAGCCCGCACCTTCCGCTTCGCGGAGGGCTCGGTGAAGGTGGCTGCGCGGGACGGGGAGAGCGCGCCGGCGGCCGGCGGGCGTGTCGACACGCTCGACGTGCCGCGTACCACCGTCCGGCATCTGCGGATGCAGGGCGTGCGGCCCGATCCCACGTACGGCTACTCGCTGTTCGCCTTCGAGGCGCGTGCGGAGGCCGGTGGCGAGGATCTCGCGCGGGGCGGCACGGCGACAGCCTCCTCCGCGGCCCCTGGCATGGGGCCGGCGCTGGCGGTCGACGGTGACGGGGCGACCCGCTGGGCCGTGTCCACCGCGGACCGCAAGCGGGAGGACAGCTGGCTCGCGGTCGACCTCGGCGCCTCGCGGGAGGTGGGAGAGGTGACGCTGCGCTGGGAGGCCGCGGCCGGACGCGGCTACCGCGTGCAGGGCTCGGCGGACGGGGAGCGGTGGGAGGACCTCGCCGTCTACCCCACGGCTCGGGCCCGCAGCCATGGCGGCTGGCTCGACGTGGACGGCCGGGCCGGTCTCGTGGTGCGCGGCGCCGACCGCGACCACCCTGTCTCCGTCTACGACGACGCGCTCGTCCTCAGTGACGGCCCCGCCGCCCCGGTCGTGATCGAGGGCTATCCGGCCGCCTCGCCCGCCCGGCTGCGGGCGCTGGCGGCGCGGGAGGCGCCGTCGGCCGAGCACGCGCGGGTGCGGGCGGCGTACGTGGACGAACACCTGAGCCTCTTCAACTTCTCCGCCGAGGAGATCAGCACCCGGGTCTCGGTGCCGCAGGAGGGCGCCGAGCGGTACGTCTTCGCGGGGACGCAGACCGTGACCCAGGAGGGGATCGTCCACGAGAGCGAGCTGCCCGCCGCGGGGGCGCTGCTGCTGGCACCGCGGTTCACGCTCGCGCCCGTCTCGGGCCGCGCGCTGCCCGCCGGGCTGCGGGTGAGTGTCGATGACGGGGCCTCGCTGCGGCTCTCGGGGGCCTCCTGCCGGGTGCGGGTGCGCGCGCAGGGCCGGACGACGGTGGTCTCGGTGCGTTCCAGCGGCCGGCCCGCGGTGGTCCGGTTGCACGGGGCGACGGCGTATCCGGTGGACGATCTCGCGCTGGGGCGCACGGTCTTCCCCACCAGCCCGCTGCCCGCGGGCATGTCGGAGCCGGGCGCGGCGGTCGACGGGGACCCGGACAGTTCGTGGCGGCCGGGCAAGGACGGCCGCCTCGTCGTGGACCTCGGCGCGGCGCTCCCGGTGCGGGAGATCGAGGCCGAGTGGACCGGCGGGGACATCCCCGGACTGCGCGTCGAGGGCAGTACCGACGGCATCGCTTACCAGGACTGGGGTCGCGCCTCGGGGCGCGGGCGCACCCGCACGCTGGGAGTCCGCGCGACGGCCCGTTACGTCGCCGTGCGCGTCGAGGGCGGAGACGGGCGCCGGGCGGCGCGTCTGGTGCGGCTCTCGGTGCGCTGACGGACCGAGCGCGCGTCCCGCTCCGGAACGGGCGCGCGGCGCCGGGGGCCCGTGCGGAGGAGTCCGGCCGACTCCGCACGGGTCCCTCCGCTCGTGCGTGCCACGGAAGCCGGTGCCCTCCGTGGCGCGCCCCACATCCTCCCCGCACGGGCGGGGAGTTGTTGCCGGTCCGCGCGGCGTGCGCACCGCGACGACCTCGTGCGAGGAAGGTGCTCGGGGCCACTTCCCGGCAGGCCGGCCAGTAGGGAGGTGCGATGCGGGTGGGACTTGGCGTGGCCGGTTCGCGTCGGTGTCGCGCGCCCGGTGGACGTGGACGTGCCCTCGCCGTACGGACTCTCCCGCTGGACGGCCCTCCGGCTATGTCCGCGTCGACGCCGCCCAGTCCGCGCGGGCTGCGACGGCGGCCCGCCACGGGCGCAGGGTCTTCGGTGGCAGGCCGAAGGACAGCGCGCCGACCACGGTCCGGCCGCGGCGGTAGGCGACGAGGAAGCGGCCCTCTGCCGGGTCGCCCGCGACCACCCGCGTCTCCTCGTGGTCGCGGAGATGGCCGTACGCCTGTACCCGGACTCCGTACTGGTCCGTCCAGAAGTACGGGACCGGCGCGAAGGGGCGGGCTTCTCCGGGGTGGAGCAGGTTCCGTGCGGCGGCCATGGCCTGCTCGGCGGCGTTGGTGCGGTGTTCCAGGCGCATCGAGGTCCCGAACAGCGGGTTGTGCCAGCGCGCCACGTCCCCGGCGGCGTAGACGCCCGGCGCGGCGGAGTTGTGCACGTCGCACACGACGCCGTTGTCGAGAGGCAGCCCGCTGCCGGTGAGCCAGTCGGTGGCGGGTTCGGAGCCGATGGCTACGAGGACGTCGTCGGCGGGAACGTGCGTCCCGTCCGACAGCCGGACCCCGGTGAGACGTCCGGCGGAGGTCTCGACAGCGGCCACCGACGTGCCGGTGCGCAGGTCCACACCGTGCTCGCGGTGCAGCCGTGCCACGTGGGCGCCGACCAGGCGTCCGACGACGTGGGCGAGCGGGACGGGTGCCGGTTCGACGAGGGTGACGTGCGCGCCGAGGGCGCGGGCGGACGACGCCACTTCCGAGCCGAGGAAGCCCGCGCCGACGATGACCAGCCGGCGGCCGGGGGCGAGCCGTTCCCGCAGCGCGAGGGCGTCGTCGAGGTGGCGCAGCACGTGTGTGCCCGGCAGCCCGCACCAGGGCAGCCGCCGGGGGCGTACCCCCGTCGCGATCAGGACGGCGTCCCAGGCGAGGTCCTCGCCGTCCGTGAGAGTGACGGTCCGGGCGGACTGCGACAGGGCGGTCGCGGCGGTCCCGAGGCGCAGGTCCAGCCCGAGGGCCGTGACCTCCTCGGGACGCCGCAACCGCGTGCGCGCGGCCGTCCACTCTCCGGCGAGTACCTGTTTGGACAGCGGTGGGCGGTCGTAGGGAAGGTGCCGTTCCTCACCGACCAGGGTGAGGGCGCCGTCGTAGCCCTCCCTGCGCAGTGTCTCGGCGGCGGTGAGGCCCGCAGCCGAGGCGCCGACCACGACGATGCGGCGCGGCGCCCGGGCAGTGGTCACCTCGGCGCCAGACGGATGGCGGCGGCGGGGCAGACGGCGGCCGATTCCCGTACATCGTCGTGGTGTTCCGGGGACGGGTCGGCGTCGAGCAGTTCGACGATGCCCTCGTCGTCCTGATCGAAGACGTCGGGCGCCAGCAGGACGCACTGCCCGGACGCGACACACTTGGGCTGATCGACTTCCACGTGCATGGGGGTCTCGCTTTCGTGGGGGGAGTTCACCAGGTGACGGGCAGTTCGTAGACGCCGAAGATGGCGCCGTCGTGCTTGAACTCCACCCGCTCGATGTCGGTGGCCAGGGCGAGGGTGGGCACGCGGCGGTACAGGGTGCTGTAGACGACCTGGAGTTCCATACGGGCGAGCGGCTGTCCCAGGCACTGGTGGACACCGAAGCCGAAGGCGACGTGGCGGCGGGCGTCGCGGCCGAGGTCGAGCCGGTCCGGGTCGGGGAACGCCTCCGGGTCGCGGTTGGCGGTCTCGCCGGCCAGGATGACGCCCTCGCCCGCCCGGATCGTCACTCCCCCGTACGTGATGTCCTCCAGCGCGACGCGACGGCGACCGCTGTGCACGATCGTCAGGTAGCGCAGGAGTTCCTCGACGGCCGCGGCGACCGTCTTCGGATCGTCGGCCGCGCGGAGGGCGTCGAGCTGGTCCGGGTTCTGCAGCAACGCGAGGGTGCCCAGGGCGATCATGTTCGCGGTGGTCTCGTGGCCGGCGGCCAGCAGCAGGACGCCCATGCGGGCCGCTTCCCGCCGGGTGAGCTGTCCCGCCGCCACCTGCCGGGTGGCGATGTCGGACAGCAGGTCCTCCTCCGGGTGCGTCTCCTTCTCGACCAGCAGGGCGTCGAGGTAGTCGGTGAGGGCCTCGGAGGCGGCGACCACCTCCTCCGGCTTGGAGGAACGGCGGACGAGCACCTGGGTGTGGCGCTGGAAAAGGCCGTGGTCCGCGTAGGGAACACCGAGGAGCGCGCAGATCACGAGGCTCGGAACGGGCAGTGCGAACGCCTGGACCAGATCGGCGGGCTTCGGCCCGGCGAGCAGGTCGTCGATCAGGTCGTCGACGATCCGCTGGACGGCGGGCCGCAGCGCCTGCATCTTGCGGATGGCGAAGGGGGCCGTGACCATCCGGCGCAGCCGGGAGTGTTCCGGGTCGTCCATGTTGATGAAGGAACGCCGGGTCTCGCTGCCCGCCTTGGAGCCGGGGCTGACGTGCGGGAAGCCGGAGCGCGTGACGTCGGCGCTGATGCGCGGGTCCGCGAGCAGGGCGCGCACCTGGTCGTACCGGGTGACGAGCCAGGGGTTGCTGCCGTCCCAGATGCGCACCCGGGACAGCGAGGGCTCCGCCTGCCGGGTCCGCAGGGCCGGAGCCGGGTCGAAGGGGCACTTGGCCGCCCGGGGCATGGGGAACTCGTCGAGGTCCTCCGGTGAGTGCGACACGGTCTCGGTCATACCTGCCTCCGCGAAAGTGAGGGGTGGTGCCGTGAGTGGGATGCCGTGGTGACGACTCCGTGTCTCGAATCCTCACAAGATTAGATGCCTGAGGCAACCAGTTGGCCGGAAGGAGCCCTTCCGCCGCAACGCGATCGAGTCAGCCCGGCCCCACGGCCTGGCACGGCCGGCGACAGAGGGGGCCTCGGCCACCCGGGGTGCTCGCGGCAGAGGCCGGAGGAGGGAGGCAGACACCCGGGTTCCTGTTCGCCCCGCCGTCAGCCCTAGGCTCGGACCCCGAGGCACATCCACGCCGCTTCGTGCGGTGTGCGCGGCGTCCGGCACGAGGCTCCCGGCGATCGGGGCCCGGAGCCTCCTACTGGATGTACGTGGGGCCCGGGGTCAGTGCGACGAGAGTGCGCGCTGAGTGCCGAGGGTGATGTGCGGGACTGTGCGGGCAGGCCCGTGAGCCTTCGTGGGCAGTCGGCCCCGGCAGGACCACGGGGCGCCGGAAGTGGGCCGCCCGGCCAGCCGCCCCCCAGCAGAAACCGCCATATTGTGGCCGGAAGCGAGCGCTCCGCAGATCCCACTACCGAACGCGAGCAATCAAAAACCGCTAGTGAGGATCGAGAAAGCGCCATCCGCTCCTTCAGCTCCGCATCCGGCGGATTTCTGAACCCCTCGGCCCTCACAGCGGCCTCTGATCGGATCTTCACTCGATCTGCCGAGTCGCGTCGGCGGCCTTCGAGCGGCGACCGGTTTTCGGCGCACGGAGCACCGGGGCGTCCGCACGCCTGCGGAAACCTCGCGTCTCAGCTCTCCCGGCGCCACGCGGCGGACACGGACGGGGCGCGCGCCGTGACCGGGGGCGCGGAGGGGACCTGGTGGACGGTGCGCTCCTCCCCCGGCGTGACACGTGGTGACTCGGCCGCGTCCGAGGCGGGTGCCCCATCGGCCCCCGCCTCAGCCCGCCGGACGACAAGGCACGGACGCTCGTCGCGGCGCCGTGCCCCTCTCCCCGGGCGCGGTCACTCCTTGACGAAGGCCAAGAGGTCGGGGTTGAGGACGTCGGCGTGGGTGGTCAGCATGCCGTGGGGGTAGCCCTCGTAGGTCTTCAGCCGGCCGTTCTTCAGGAGCTTCACCGAGAGCGGTGCCGCGTCGTCGTACGGGACGACCTGGTCGCCCGTGCCGTGCGCGACCAGGACGGGCGCGTCGATCTGCTTGAGGTCCTCGGTGAAGTCCGTCTCGGAGAACGCCTTGATGCACTCGTACTGGGCGTTGGCGGCGCCCATCATCCCCTGCCGCCACCAGTTGTCGATCACGGCCTGCGACTTCTCCACGCCGGGCTGGTCGAAGTTGTAGAACGGCCCGGAGGGGACATCGACGTAGAACTGCGCGCGGTTCGCGGCGAGGGCGGAACGGAAGCCGTCGAAGACCTCCAGCGGCAGTCCGCCCGGATTGGCGTCCGTCCGCAGCATGAGCGGCGGCACCGCCGAGACGAGTGCCGCCTTGGCGACCCGGCCGGGCTTCGCCCGCGCCACGTAGCGGGCCACCTCGCCGCCGCCCGTCGAGTGGCCGATGTGGACGGCGTCGCGCAGATCGAGCGCGTCGGTGAGGGCCGCGACGTCTGCGGCGTAGGTGTCCATGTCGTGGCCGCCGGAACTCTGGGTGGAACGCCCGTGGCCGCGACGGTCGTGGGCGATGACGCGGTAGCCCTGAGCGAGGAAGAACAGCATCTGGGCGTCCCAGTCGTCCCCGGTCAACGGCCAGCCGTGGTGGAAGACGATCGGCTGGGCGTCGCGGGGACCCCAGTCCTTGTAGAAGATGTGCGTGCCGTCCGTGGTGGTGATCTCACTCATGGGAAATACCTCCGTGTTGGCTTTTCCGCCCAAAAATTCATTATCCCTGCACCGCTTCCGCGTGCGACTCGGAGCGGGCGTCGTGGCGGCATCTGACCCCCGTGCCCCGGATTCGGCCGTCTCAAGCGGACTGGACCGGGCCTTGGCCGACCGTCTCGGCGCGCACGCCGACCGCAGCGGGTCCGCCCAGGGGTACGCATCGGTGGCCTGCGGTTGCCTGCCGGCGGGGGCGTTACGCACGGAGCCGGAGGAGTACGCCATCGTGGGCTTCGTGGGCGGCGAGGATGCGGGGCTCTTCGCGCGAGGGGCCGCGTCGGGTGTCATCGGCCGGGGCGGGTGCGCCGGTTACCCCCGGGCGGCCTGGGGAGGCAGCCCAAGCACCTCGCCCGAGCCCGTTGCCCTACCCGTCCCGGGACCTGCTTGCCGCAAGCCCCTGTCCTCGTGGCGGTGTATCGGGGCTGGCGCGAGAGAACCGGCCGCAGGAGCGCCTTCGTTTTCGGGTACGCCGCGTTGAAGGGGGCCGACGGGTGTCCAGCCGTCCTGACGGTCTCCATGAGCGCCCGAGCGTTCCGCTTGGCTGAGGCGCTCGGGGACGGGGTGGCGCCGCAGACCGGTCCGGAATCCTCCCAGCAGGCAGAGCCCCGCTCAGAGCCCAGCCAGGCCGGCGGGGCACCCAGCCGGAGCCGGGGACCTCAGCGACGAAGGCCGCTGTCCCTCGCACGCGGCGTGGTCCCCACCTATCGGCGTTGTCGTACCCCTCTGGCACCATGACCGGCATGAGTGAGACAACTGGGCCTGAAGAGAATGAAGTTGCCGCTGTTCTGACCACGCCGGAGGAGTGGCGTGCCTTTCTGGAGCGCTACGGCGAGCTGTACGTGAAGGTCCGTGCCGAGGAGGAGGAGCTCGCCGACCTGCTGGACGACGATCAACTGGAGGCCCTGGACGAAGGGGAGCGGGTTCAGCCGTGGCTGGGGGCGGCCCCCGCTCGGGAGGAAGCGCTGGTGGCGTCCGAGGAGCGGCTCGGAGTGCGGTTCCCACCGAGCCTGCGGGGATTCTTCCTGGCCAGCGACGGGTGGAGGTGCCTGGACGATGAGTGGGTGGACGAGGTCCATCCCAGCGGCCACGTCGTGTGGATGCGGGACAGCGAGGCCGGCAAGCGCGTCACCGAGGTCTATGACTCGATAGTCGGCAACGAGGACGACGTTCAGCTGTTCCGCCGGTCCATCGAAATAGCCCGGGGAGAGGACTTCTGGCTGCTCGATCCGACCGATGTCGGATCGGACGGCGAGTGGGCCGCCTACGAGTTCGCACCGAAGTACGGCGACACGACGAAGTACCCAAGTTTCTCCGCGCTGTTCCACGCCGGGTACACGAGCATGGAGGAGGACGAGGAGGACATGGACTGAGCTGGCTCGTCAGCCTTCACACCCAACACCGGGGCTGACGCGAGGACGACGGCCGCTCGGCGGGCCTGACCGGCTTGACGTACCGGAGGGCGATCCCTCCCCACCGCCGCAAGCGGTCGCGTCGGCGTTCCCACCGTGTCGCGGCGCGTTCAGACCTCACGAGAAAAGACCGGCGGGCGGCTTCCCCCGGCCGCTCCGCCGGGCCCGGTCGGCCCGCCCGTGGAGTGCTGAGCGAGGTGCCCTGGCGGCCAAGGGGTCGCACGATCAAGCGTGTTCATAAACGACGCGGGGAGGCGTTCGTTCCAGCGATGCGCCTCGTGCCGGGCAGATCAAGCTGCACACGGTAATGAGTGTGACTGCGAGGTCGAAGGCGGCGTCGGTGGCGGTGGCTCGGCGCACGTAGTGGCGAATGAGGGGGTGAAGCCGCTTTGCCAGACCGTCCGTTCGGCGCCATCTTTGGCGGTCCTGGATCGGCGCCTTCTCCCCCTCGCGCCTGCGGTGACTCCGTGCGGGCCGCGTTCCTCCAGCAAGCCCGGGTCCTGTCCAAGTCATAGTCGGCGTCCAAGCGCACTGTGAGGACGTTGGGCAGCGGCCCAAGTCGTTCGGGCCAACGGCTGGGAGCTGTGAGAGGGCGGTTCGTGAGGTTATGGGCGGCTCTGCCGTCGCCTGATGGTGTGGGTGCGGGGCAGAATCCGCCGGTCCTCAGCCACTCGTATGCTGGTGTGGTGATATGAGTGAACGCAAGCCGTATCCGAGCGACTTATCGGACGAGCAGTGGTCGTTGATCGAGCCGGTGATCGCCGCGTGGAAGGACCGGCACCGCTCGGTCAGCGGCCACCAGGGCGTCTACGCGCTGCGGGAGATCATCAACTCGATCCTCTACCAGGGGCGGACCGGCTGCCAGTGGGCCTACCTCCCGCACGACCTGCCGCCCAAGAGCGCGACGTACTACTACTTCGCCGCCTGGCGGGACGACGGCACTGACCAGGTCATCCACGAACTTCTGCGCTGCCAGGTTCGTGAACGAGCCCGCCGATTAGAGGACCCGACCCTGGTGGTCCTGGACACCCAGAGTGTCCACGCGGCCGCCGGGGTCCCCGCCGCCACGACCGGCCGGGACGCGGCGAAGAAGGTGCCGGGACGCAAACGGGGACTGGCCGTGGACGTGCTGGGCCTGGTCATCGCCGTCATCGTCCTGGCCGCGAACACCCACGACAACGCAGCCGGCATCGCCCTGCTGGACCAGGTCGCCGAGCACACCGGCGGCATCGTCCGCAAAGCCCTCGTTGACCAAGGCTTCAAGACAGCCGTGGTCGCCCACGGTGCCGCGCTCGGCATCGACGTGGAGATCGTCGAACGCAACCCGCAGGAGACGGGGTTCGTCCCACAGCCGAAGCGGTGGAGGGTCGAGCAGACCTACGGAATCCTCATACTGCACCGACGCCTGGTCCGCGACTACGAGCACCGCCCGGCCTCGTCCGCCTCCCGCGTCTACTGGGCAATGACCCAGGTCATGGCCCGACGGCTCACCGGCGCGAACACCCCCACCTGGCGCGGACCGTTGGCGATGGCAGCGTGAACATCGAGCCCCTCCTCGACGCGCTCGGCCTCCAAGAGGACGCCGCTCGGGCCCTGGCCGACGACCTCCGCACCCGGATCGAAGAGCTGCACGGCCGACTGCGGGAGGCGGAGACTCACCTCGAACACCTCGCGATCACGCGGAAGACCGTCACCGCCCTCGCCGACCGGCTCCCAACCGTTCCGCCGGACCTGCCCGAGCACCCGGACTACCCCCGCATCCTCGGTGTCTTCAACGAGGCCACCGGCTCGCTGCGGGCCCGTGACGTCTGCGAAGTCCTCGACCACGAATTGCTGCCGAAGAACATCGAGGGCACCCGCGCCAAGCTGAAACGCTTGGTCAAGCTCGGTGTCCTCACCGAGGTCGACGTCGGCAGCTTCACCAGGAGGCAGCAGCCCACCGAGCACCGCGACCAGTAGTTGTGACTGAGCGCTTCAGCTGACGAGTGAACACATGGGTTGGTGGCCCCCGCGATCGCTCAGATATGCATGTCCGGGGTGCCGCGAACTGCATACGCCGGCAGGCGGGCTTCCTTCAGGTAGGCCGGGGAGAGCGAGAGGTCGAACCGCTGCTCGATAACGCCGAGGGTGCGCCGGTAGGTATCCGTGTAGTGCTCGCCTTCGGGGGCGATGAGCGTTTTCCCGTCGGGCTGCAGCACGTACCCGCTAGCGAGCTCGGGAAGCAGCAGGTCAGGCTCCCGACCCCAGCGCCACACTTCCTCGCCCAGCCCAAAGCCACACAGCTCCACGCCGTCCCGAGCGTAGAAGACTGTGGCCGGCGGGTGCTCTTGCATCGGCACGTAGTGGAGGGCTTCCCCTTCTCGGGAGATCTCTGCCAGACGGTCCCCGCCGGTCGAGTCCCCGTACTCCAGAGCGAAGGACCAGCCTTCATGCTCTCCGACCCGTACGACACCATCGCCTTCCTCGCCGGGTCGGTACCACTGGCCGAGATCCCACGCTTCGGCGTCGGTGATCGGCTCGGTAGCGCCGTTCCGGTCACCTCCCATGCGCACCGCCAGTTCCTGCGCGGATATCCCGCGTGCGAACACCACGCTGGACATCCAGTGCTCCAGATCGACAAGCCACCGAATCCCGTCGCGCATGCCTTCGCCTCTCACCTATAGCCAGTGATCCTCGGGTGCACCCTATGCAGCCCCACCGACAAGGCGATCTCATCGTGCAGCGCCAAGGTGATCACGCTGTCGGCCGGAAAGCGCTGGAGCCGCCGTTGCCGGCGCTCAACTGGCCAAGCAAAGCGCTCAGCGACAGCAGCCTGTCCCAACCTCAGCCGGGAATGGACATCAGCTCACGAACCGCCCTCTGAGGGTGCACGCCGGAGAGCAGGCGGCCGAGCGTGTCGCAGCGGCCGGGGAAAGCCGACCCGTCCAAGCCCGCGCACAGCTTCCAGCCCGGCACATGTGGGCCTCCCGACGGACGAGGCCGTTTCACCGCTCCGCGCCGCGCTCCGCTCCCCCCGTGCGGGAGCAGAGCGCGGCACGCGAGCGGAGTGCGGCGCCGGGAGGCGTCAGGCGGTGAAGTAGTGGGCCGCCATGTCTGCCAGAAGGCCGGGCTGGGTGGGGTTCCAGTCGAGGAGGGCCTTCGTGCGGGTGGCGGAGGACGGGGAGTCCAGGGCGGCGAGGCCCGCGAGCCAACCGAAATGGGCGGGGGCGTCGGCCGGAGCGACGGACGTGACGGGGAGGTGCAGGTTCTCGCCGATCACGGTGGCGATGTCGCGCTGCGAGACGCCTTCTTCCGCCGTCGCGTGCAGGACGGTTCCGGCTGGGGAGTTCTCCAGGGCGAGGAGGAAGAGGCGGGCGGCGTCCAGGCGGTGGACGGCGGGCCAGCGCTGGGTGCCGTCGCCGATGTAGCCGGCGACGCCCTTCTCGCGGGCGATGCCGACGAGGGTGGGGACGAAACCGGCGTCGCCCTCGCCGTGGACGGTGGGTGCCAAGCGGACGACCGAGGAGCGGACGCCCTTCTCCGCGAGGGCCACGGTGGCGCGGGCGGTGGCGGCGCGCTGCGAGCCGGGGTCGTCACCGTCCCCTACGGGCCAGGTGGCCTCGGTGGCCACTTCACCGGGGGCGAGGCCGATGAGTCCCGAGGCGATCGTGAGCGGCTTGTCCGTGCCGGCGAGGGCCTCGCCGAAGGCGTCCACGGCGGCACGGTCGGACTGGGCGGCGCCCGCGAAGTCGCCGCCGGCGAAAGCGATGTCGTGCCGGAAGGCGAGGTGGGCGACGGCGTCGCTGCTGCGGGCCGTTTCCGCGAGGAGGTCGAGGTCGGTGAGGGAGCCGTGGACGGGCTCGGCGCCGGCCTTCTCCAGGGCGGCGGCGGATGCCTCCGAGCGGGCGAGGCCCAGCACCTGGTGTCCGGCGGCGAGCAGTTCGGGGACGAGGGCGGAACCGATCCAGCCGGAGGCCCCGGTGACGAAGACGCGCATGACGGTACTCCTCAACATGATCACACTCGATGTCAGTGACTGTCGTCGTTCAGGCTAACACTCTCACGTCAGTCACTGACATCACGAGGTGGGGGCCGCATACAATCGGACTCATGGCGAGATGGGAGCCCCACACGAAGGAGCGGCTGGCGCACGCCGCGCTGGAGCTGTACAGCGAGTACGGGTATGAGCGGACCACCGTCGCGCAGATCGCCGCCCGCGCCGGGCTCACCGAGCGCACGTACTTCCGGCACTTCCCCGACAAGCGGGAAGTGCTTTTCGGCGGCTCACGCGGACTGGAGACGGCGCTGGTGGAGGCGGTGGCGGCGGCTCCCGAGGGCGCCTCGCCCGGTGCCGCGCTGGCGGCCGGGCTCGACGCGCTCGGCGCTCACTTCCGGGGGCTGCGCGAACAGGCGCGTACACGCCAGGCGGTCATCGGCGCGCACCAGGAACTGCGGGAACGCGAGCTGATCAAGCTCGCCTCCCTGGCCCGCGCGCTCACGGAGGCCCTGCGCCTGCGCGGGGTGGAGCCGACGCGTGCGAGCCTCCTCGCCGAGGCCGGCTGCTGCGTTTTCAAGACCGCATTCGCCCAGTGGGTCGGCGAAGAACGGCCCGAGGGCGGGGCAGCCTCGGAGGAGGTGCCGCTGACCGCTCTGCTCCGCGAGGGGCTCGCGACTCTGAGCGACGCGCTCACCGGCGACTGGCACGGGCGGCAGGGGCCCCAAAGCGACGGTTGAGGACGACGGCGCTCACCACGCCGGGCGACTCCCTGCCCCGCCGCCGATCCTCAGCCGTTTCCGAGGAAGCTCAGGAGCCGTGCGGCGGGGAGACCGTGGCGGACGTCGCCGCGCGGGCCCGTCGTGGTCGTCGCGGCGAGGAGGGAGTTGAGGACCGCTTCCTCGACCGCGTCGAGCGCTGCCGTGAAGAGCGGGTCGAGGTCCGCGTCGGGGACAAGGGGGGCGGCGGCGCGGGTGGTGGTGAAGGCGAGGCCGTAATCGCCGGAGCCGTGGCTGTACGAGGCGCCGCTGCGGGCGAGGGCGAAGACGGCGCGGCGTGCGAGGCGGGTCAGCCGGCGGGCGTCGAGCGCGGCGTCCGTCGCGAGGACGACGACGCAGGAACCGCTGTCGGGAAGCGGTGCGGGGGTGGGCAGGCCGAGGTCGGCCGGGGTGACGGTACGGGAGCCGAGGCGCAGGGTGCCGCCGAAGTTGGCCTGCACGAGGGCACCGAGGGTCACCTCGCGCCCGGCGAGGGGCAGGACGCGCGAGCTGGTGCCGATGCCCGCTTTGAAGCCGAGCGCGCTCATGCCCGTACCGGCGCCGACGCAACCTTCCGCCACGGGTCCGGTGCTGGCCGAAGCGAGGGCAGCACGGACGTGTTCCTCGGTGACCGGGCGGCTGCGGATGTCGGAGAGGAGGCCGTCGTTGCACTCGCCGACCACGGGGTTGAGGCTGCGGACGTCCTCGGCTCCGGGCTGTTCGAGGACCCAGCCCACGAGGGCGTCGGCGACGCGGAACGCGGAGAGGGTGGAGGTGAGCAGGAGGGGCGTCTCCAGCTCACCGAGTTCGGCGAGCTGGGTCGTGCCGATGAGCTTCCCGTAGCCGTTGCCCGCGAAGAAGCCCGCGGGCAGGGGGCTGCGCGGGCCGATGTCCTCGGGGAGTACCGCGGTGACGCCGCTGTGGACCCGGGGCGGGTCGGTCACGGTCGTGTGGCCGACGCGGATGCCGGGGACATCGGTGATCGCGTTGTGGTGCCCGGTCGGCAGCGTTCCGGCGCCGAGGCCGAGGTCTCTCGCCCGGGGTGACGTGGTGGCGGTCATGCGCGGAGGCTACCGCCCGCCGGGGAATCGTTTCCCCGGCGGGCGGAGGAGGTGTCAGCTCATCGGCGGGGCCGGGGTCACCAGATGGACTCGACCCACTCGGGGTGGTCGATGAACGGGTTGCGGTTGTGCTGGTAGCTGTCGAATATGACGTCGTTGCGGTGTTCTTCGAAGGAGCTGGGCGGGTCGAGTTCGTTCCACTCCTTGAGGACCGAGAGGCGGCCGATGGCGGGTGCGGAGCCGTTGCCCGCCTTGTCGTTGGGTTCGAGGTCGGGGAAGCCGTCGCCGCCGTCGTAGCGGACGGCCATGTAGAGGATCATGCGGGCGACGTCGCCCTTGACGGCATCGCGCGGCTCGAAGCTGTCGCTGTCGGTGTAGTTGCCCGGCGCGCCGCTGACCGCGCCGCCGCCGTCGTCGAAGTCCTTGTTGCCGCGGACGCCGTTGACGGCGACGTCCTCGGGGCGCAAGTGGTGGAGATCGGTGCCTGGGCCCGTGGCAGTGCCGAAGTCGCCGTGGCTCTTGGCCCAGACGTGCTCGCGGTTCCAGTCGCCCTGCGCGCCGCCCTGACGGGACTTGGCTATGGACTTGCCGGTGTACAACTCGATGACGTTGGCGGTGTTGGCGGGGTCCTCGTCGGTTTTCTTCAGGGCGTCCCACACCTGGCTGTAGGTGACGGTGTCCTGGTCGCTGATGAGGGTGTGCAGGGCGCTCTTGAGGGCCGGGCCCGTCTTCCCCTCGACGCTCGCGTAGTAGTCGGCGGCCGTCGCGGTGCGGTCGCTCGCCGCGACAGTGCGGGGGGCGTCGGCCGCCGCGGGCAGGCTCTGGCTGGTGAGCAGGAGTCCTGCCGCCGCCGCGAGGGCGAGGGCGGTTCTGCGGACGTGGTGGGCGGGGCGGGGGTCATGGGGGGTCGTCATGCGGGGCCCTCTCGCTGGGCGCCGCCTTGCGGGCGGCGTGGCGCTCCGTCAGGTCCCGGGGAATGTCCCATGCGGGGCGCCCTCGGAGGGCGCCTCTCACACAACCCTTACTTGTTGTTCTCGCAGGGCGACAGCAAGCGGTGCTTGATATCGCTCCTTACAGCCTCATATGGATCGTCTCTTTCACGGCGTGCTCAGAGAGGGTGAGGGCGGACCTCGGCCGGGGCGCGGAGGCCGCCGGGCGGGGTCGCGGACCCGGCGGCCGTACGGCCCCGCCGGGGGTCGCGCTCGTCGTCCGGTCGCAGCACGGCACGCCGTACCCGCCCGTGCCCCGAGTACGCCGGGCGGCTCGCCGTCGCCGACGACCGTGTCTGACCGGGGCCGCGGGGGGTACCCGGGGGCGGACGCCACGGTGAGGTGGCGCGCACAGGAGCACCAGGAAGGGGTGAGCGGGACGTGAGGGTCGACAAGGTCGCGTACAAGCCGGTGGGGATGGCGCTGGGCATGGGCGCCGGGATGGTGGCCGGTGCGCTCTTCCGGCAGGCGTGGAAGAGGCTCGGGCACGAGGGCGAGGCTCCGGCGGCCGGTGACGAGGACCGGCAGTGGGGCGAGATCCTTCTGGCGGCGGCCCTCCAGGGGGCCATTTTCTCGACGGTGCGTGCGGCCGTGGAGCGGGGCGGAGCGACGGCGGCGAAGCGCCTGACGGGAAAGTGGCCCGGCTGAGCGCGGATCGACCGCCTGGGCCAGCACCCGTGGGGCGCGTTTCGGGCGCGCCCCACGGGTGCCGGCGGTCGTCAGCGGGCCCGGGTGGAGCCGCGTCCCCGTGCGCGTGTCACCCCGGGAGGAGCCGAGGCCGCCGCCCCGGGACGCGGCGGCGAGCAGGGCCTTCTCACGCGGCGCTCGCGGCAAGACCGTCCGTCCGCGTCGAGGGCGGCGTGCACCGGTGTCCCCGTGGCGCGGAGGCGGCTCCTAGGCCGCGTCCTGAGCCCATTCGTCGCGTCCCTCCGCACGACGCTTCCCTCGCCCCCACCCGCGCCGAGGAGAACGTCGGCGCGCGGCTCCATGTCACCGCCGTACCGGATGCCAGCAGCCCGCAGCCCGCCAGCACCACACGGGCAACTCCCGTGCGCACCCGCCCCATCCGCCCCCGCTTTCCCTCTACACGTGACGCGGGGCAGTATGCGGCGGGAAAGCAAGCGGCGGGCGTTTGAGGTGCCTGCCGTGACCACAACGGTGGCGCCACCTCCTGAAGAGGTGTCACCGGCAGGAAAGGGCGGGTCATGACGGCAGGACTGCGGGACGAGGACATCGTCGAGGTCGGGGCGGGGGTGCACCTGGTCCACGGAAGCGACACGAACTGGGTCGTCGTCAAGGACGGGGAGGCGGCGACGCTGATCGACTCGGGATATCCCGGGGACAGGGAGGCGTTGCTCGCCTCGCTCGCGAAGCTGGACATCGCGCCGGAGGCCGTACGGGCCCTCCTGATCACGCACGCGCACGGCGACCACATCGGGGCGGCCGAGCACCTGCGCACCACCTACGGGACCGATGTCCTCATGCACGAGGAGGAAGTCCCGCACGCGCGCCGGGAGTTCCTGCACCAGGTGACCGTCGGGAAGATCCTCGCGCGAGCCTGGCGGCCTGGAGTGCTTCCCTGGGCCGTGGGTGCCGTGCGCTCGGGAGGGCTGGGCGCGGTGCCGGTCGCCGGGCCGCGGGCCTTCCCCGTCGCCGGGGCGCTCGATCTGCCGGGCGGGCCCGTGCCCGTGCACACGCCGGGCCACACGCGCGGGCACTGCGCGTACCACCTGCCGGAGCACGGTGTGCTCGTCAGCGGCGACGCGCTCGTGACGGAGCACCCCACCTCGCGCCTCGCGGGCCCGCAGTTGCTGCCCGGGATGTTCCACGCCGACCGGGCCCGTACCCTCGCCTCGCTCGCCGCGTTCGAGGCGATACAGGCCGACACGCTGCTCGCCGGGCACGGGCCCGTCTACCGGGGGGACGTGCGCGAGGCCGTCGCGCGGGCCAGGGAGCACGCCGGGGCGTGAGGTTCAGGTGTGCGGGGGCGTCACGGGGCGTGCGGGGCCGCGGTCCTCGGCGCCCCAGTCGGCGCGCCCGCCCGGTCCGAGGACTCCGGCCTCGCGGGCGAGGTCGGCGGGCGCGAGGCGGGCGAGGGCGCGGCGTGACACGAACGAGACGGCGTACGGGAAGACCGGCCGCAGGGGCTGGAGGAAGCGGAGCCATGGCGGCGCGTAGACGGTGGGTGTGCGGCGGGCGATGCTCCTGGTGAGCCAGGCGGCGACCTGCTCGGGCGGGTGGACGCGGGCGGCGAAGGCCGGCTGGTGGGCGCGCAGCGCACGCAGGACGGGGTTCCTGTCGAGGTCCTCGATCATGCCGGTGCCGGTCCAGTGGAGGTAGGCGATGCCGACCGTGACACCCGCCGGGGCGGTCTCGTTGCGCAGTGCCTGGGCGAAGGACTCGACGCCGGCCTTCGACGCGCAGTAGGCACTCATCATGGGCGCGGAGCCGAAGGAGGCCGTGGAGGCGACCTGGAGGAAGTGGCCGCGCGTGGCGAGGAGGTGCGGGAGGAAGACGCGCGCCGTGGCGGCGCTGCCCGTGAGGTTGACCGCGATGACGCGGTCCCACAGCGCGGCGTCGGTGTGCGCGAAGGGGCCCGCCGCGGCGATGCCCGCGTTGGCGACGACCACGGAGGCGGGTCCGAGGCGGTCCCGCACGCAGTCGGCGGCGCCGCGCAGGGCGGGCTCGTCGGTCACGTCGACCTCCAGCGAGCAGGTCGGCACGGGCAGTTCACGGGCGACAGCCTCCAGCGTCGCCAGTTCCCTGCCGAGGAGGGCCACGGCGAGACCACGGGCCGCGAGGGCACGGGCGAGGGCGGCGCCGACGCCGCGCGCGGCACCGGTCACGACGGCGACGCGGCGGGGCACGGGGGCCTCGGGCACCGCGTGGCCGGGGGCCGCGTCCGGCACTCCTCGCCGCATGTGCGTGTCGGCGAGGTCCTGGGTGGTGCCCGGCGCGTGCTCCCGGTGTGCCGGCTCCTGATCCTCGTGCTGGACGTACGGGGATCTGGGGCCGGCGCGGCGAGAGCGCGTGCGGGGCGCCGTGGCACCTGTGCGGGACCTCGCGGACACGCCCATGGGACCTCCATGCCGGTTCGGCCGTACGTTCTCGGCTGCGGGCGGCCACCTGCTGCCGGGCGGGGTGCCCGTGGCGCCGTCCGTACCGTCCTCGGTGCTGCTCGGTCCTGACCTCCGTGCGGCTCCGTGCTGCCCTCGGTGCCGGCGTGCGTCCTGCGTTCGCGAGCCAGCCGACCACGCGGGGCGGGCGGACGCCAGCGGGCGGGGGCCGGAAGAGGCCGTTCGGCGGTGCCGGGGCGCGCGAGCGCCGGGAGCACGGAAGGCTGGGCAGGGACGGCGCGTACCGGTGTTGGCACGCGCCCCCGTACGGGAGGCGGTCTCATGGCGAAGAAGGACAAGAAGCTGCGGCGCGGCGACGACGTGACGTGGAGCAGCCACGGTCAGGAGGTCGAGGGCGAGGTGACGAAGAAGGTGGACACGCGCACGGAGGCGGCCGGGCGCACCGTGGACGCCTCGCCGGAGGAGCCGCAGTACGAGGTCGAGAGCGACAAGAGCGGCAAGCGGGCGGTTCACAAGCCGGAGTCGCTGCGCAAGAAGCGCTGAATCCGGCACCACCGGTCCCGGCGCGGAACCGTCCTCTTTCCGTGCGGGACCGGCCCTTTTCCGTGCCGGGACCGGCCACGCCTTCCGTGGCGGCGGGCGTCCGGCGGGCACGGTGGCGCCATGACTGACGGCGAGAGCGCGGACGCGTACCGGACGACGGCGGAGTTCTACGACATCCTCCAGGCCGAGCGGGACAGCCGGCTCGTCGCGGAGTGGTACGGGGCACGGGTCGCCGCGGCACGAGGTGCGGTGGTGGACGTGGGTGCCGGGAGCGGGACGGTGAGTCTCATGGCGCTCGCGCGGTCGGGGGCGCCGGTGCACGCCGTGGAGCCCTCGGCGGCGATGCGCTCACTGCTGCTGACCCGTCTCGCGTGGTCCCGGGCGGACCGCCGGGCGCGCGTGACCGTACATCCGGGTACCCTGCCGGACGCGGACATTCCGGAGTCCTCCGCCGAGGTGGTGGTGTGCCACAACGTCGTCCCGACGCTCGACGACGCGGCGCGCCGTGAGCTGTGGGAGGCGGCGGCACGTGTCCTGGAGCCGGGCGGGCTGCTGTTGCTGGACCGGCCACGTGCGCGGGCACCGCGCGAGGCGGAGGGCGCGGTGTTCACGCCGGTCCGGGTGGGAGCCGACACCTACGAGGGCGAGGTGCGGGAAACGGCGTGCGAGGAGGGCGCAGAGCTGGCGTTCACGTACACCGTGCGGCGCGGGGAGCGGGTGGTGCGGCGGCGCGGGGAGCGGTTCCTGACGCGGATGCTGCCGCTGGAGGTGCTGACCGGGGAACTCGCCGCGTGCGGGCTGCGGTGGGAGGAGACCGGGGAGCGGGTGCTCGTGGCGCGGCGTGAGCGGTGAGGGCGTTTGGTAGGGCCGCGCAGGTCCGTGCCGAGCGCCGCGTTCCCTTCCTGCGTGCCGGTGGTGGGCGACGGTGATGTAGCCGAGGGGGCGAGTCCGCGGGACCTGGACGCAGGCGGTGTCAGGACAGGGGCGGGAAAGCCCGCCCCTGCATCACGTCGTCGTGCACGGGGCCGCGGCCGGGCTGCACCGCCCGGTCACCCGCGACCCCGTCCGCCCCCGCTTAGCCATCACCGCGCTCGCCCACGCAGCAAGGCGGCGATCGTCGGAGCGCTTGGCGGCGGGACGGCGCGCGGGCGGGCGCGTCACCCGAAGCCGGGCGTTTGATTCCCTACCATCCCTTTCATGCGTGTTCTGGGTGCGAGAGCGAAGTGGGTCGCGGCGTGGCGAAGGGACCCGGTGCTTCTGGCCCCCGCGGCGGTGACGGTGGCGATCACCCTCCTCGCGGTGCTGACCCCGCCCCAGCTTCCGTTCACGCGGCTGCTCGTCGTCGCTCCCGCGCTCGCGGCCTCACTGTGGCGGGTGGGGGCGACACTGGTGCTCGGCGGAGCGAGCGCGCTCGCTGTGCTGGTGTACGCGGTGCTCGCCGCGAACGACGACTCGCTGTTCACGGCGGGTTCGATCGCGGCGGTGACGCTCGCCGCCTCGTACGCGAGTCATCTGCGCACGCAGCGGGAGCGGACACTGAGCGAGGTGGAGGCGGTCGCGAACACGACGCAGGAGGTGCTGCTGCGCCCGGTGGCACGGCGCGTCGCCCACCTGGAGATCGCGACGCTGTACCTCGCGGCGGCGCCGCACGCGAAGGTGGGCGGGGACTTCTACGCGGCGGCGGACACCCCCTTCGGACTGCGGCTCCTGCTCGGAGACGTACGGGGCAAGGGGCTGCCGGCCGTGGGAGTCGCCGCCGCGCTGCTCGGCTCGTTCCACGAGGTGGCGTACGAGGCCCACGACCTCGCCCACGTGGCGGAGCGCCTGGACACGAGCATGGGCCGTTACTGCCGTTCGCGGCCGGGCGCGGGCGCCGAGGAGTTCGCGACGGCGATCCTGGTCGAGATCCCGCACGGCGGCACGCACCTGTCGTTCCTGAACTGCGGGCACCCGCCCGCCCTGCTCTTCCACGACGACGCACCGCGCAGCCTCGAACCGCGCACGGCGTCTCCGCCCATCAATCTGGCGGAGATCCTCGGCACCACGTACACGGTGGAGCGGGTGCCGTTCGGGCCTGGGGACACGCTGCTGCTGTACACGGACGGGGTGACGGAGACCCGGGCCCAGAACGGCGCGTTCTTCCCGCTGGAGCAGTGGGCGGGCGGGGTGCCGCCGGGCTTCATGCCGCAGGAGTTGCTCCGGCTGCTGCACCGGGCCCTGCTGAAGCAGAGCCGGGGGAAGCTGGACGACGACATCGCGTGTCTCGCCGTACGGTACGAGGGACCCGCGAGCCCCGTCTGAGAGCCGCCCCCCGGGCTCTCACACGGGGGTCCCGCGCCTCAGACGTGCTGCGCGGCGGGGACGGCGCGGGGACTGCGCCGCGAGGCCGTACCGGGGACAGGCGCGGAGGGGTCGCTGCCGAGGGCGATGATCTTGTTGTCGGCGTCGACGTGGACGACGCGCGGCACGAGGGAACGCGCCTCGGCATCCTCGACCTGCGCGTACGACATGAGGATGACGAGATCCCCCGGGTGCACCAGATGCGCGGCGGCCCCGTTGATCCCGATGACTCCGGAACCGCGTTCACCCGGAATCGTGTACGTCTCCAGGCGGGCCCCGTTGGTGATGTCGACGATGTGCACCTGCTCGCCGGGCAGCAGGTCGGCGGCGTCGAGGAGATCGGCATCGACGGTGACCGATCCCACGTAGTGCAGGTCGGCCTCCGTGACGGTCGCACGGTGGATCTTGGACTTGAACATTGTACGCAACATCGGGGCACTCCCACAAGTAGGCTCCCTGCCTGCATTTTTGCAGGTCAAGGGCTGTTTCGACACCCTACAACGAGTCGCATGTTCGAGCAGCTGTCCCCAGGTTTTTCAGGACTCATGCTGACCACTTGCTGACTTTCCTGACGCCCCGTCAGGTGACTGGAGGAGGGCTTCGCCCACTCTCGCGGACCCCACCGTGGCGACGACCCAAGCCTACGCAGCACCCCCCGAAGGACGTCCGTGATCACCGTCACGCGGGGCGCCCGGATGCGGCGGACAGACTGGTAGACGTGCTGCTGGCCGCCGCATCGGCTTAAGTTTCCGATCCGTCTACGCGCGGCCGGGGGCGGTCGCGTCGAGTACGTCATGTGCGGCGCGTACGACGAGGGCGACGTCGGCCCACGCCCCCCCCCGGCGCCCGGACCGCCCGCCAAACGATGCTCATTCGCGACCACCTGGCCGCACTCCTCCCGTACGGCACGGTCCTCGAACTGGCCGTCGCGCTGACGCGCGAGGGGCTCGGGGCCCACCTGCGGGCGGAATTCACGCAGGTGGTGAGGAGCCGAGCCCAGTCGTGATGTCCTCCCGGGAGGGTCAGGGGTACGGCGAGCGCCTCCCACCCGTACCCCGCTCGGCCAACTCGGCAGCGGCCGGGCGGAGACTTCCTGGGTAGGCTTTAAGGATTCTCCGGCAGGCTCGTCACTCGGCCGGCAGGCGGGTGCCACGGGGTTCCCCGGAGCCTTCCTCTGTGCCTTCCTGGAGGCGGTGCAGTTCCGCGAAGAGTGAACGCTCGTTGGCGAGGAGTTCGGCGTAGGTGCCGGTTTCTGCCACGCGGCCTTCGTGGAGGACCACGATGCGGTCAGCGGTGCGGCAGTTGGCGAGGCGGTGGGTGATGAAGAGGGCGGTTCGCCCTTCGGCGAGGGCCCGCAGACGGCTGAAGATCTGGTGTTCGGCGCGGGCGTCGAGTGCGGCGGTGGGTTCATCGAGGACGACCACGGGTGCTTCGCGGATGAAGGCGCGTGCGAGGGCTAGGCAGTGTCCGGCGGATCATGTGACTTTCTGACTGATGGCTCGTTGGTTCGGATATGGGCCGGGGGGATCTGACGAACCGCGAGTGGTCGTTACTGGAGCCGCATCTGCCACCTCTGGGGGGCCGGGGCGGCCGTTGGAACGATCACCGTGTCGTGGTCAACGGGATCCTGTTCCGGGTCCGGACCGGTGTCCCGTGGCGTGACCTGCCGGAACGTTATGGCTCGTGGAAGACCGTCTATGAACGGCATCGGCGCTGGTCGGCGGACGGCACCTGGGACCGGATCCTGCAAGTGGTCCTGGCCGACGCCGACCTGGCCAGGCGGATCGACTGGCCGATGGTCGGTGTCGACTCGACGTCCTGCCGGGCTCACCAGCACGCGGCCGGCGCCCGCAAGGCCCGTCCGCGGATCCCGAAAAAAGCACGACGCCCCGGCACCACCGGCCCGACGAGGGACTCGGACGGTCCCGGGGCGGCCTGACCAGCAAGATTCACCTCGCCGGCGAAGGCAGCTGCCGCCCCATGCCCCTCTTGCTCACGCCGGGTCAGTGGGGCGACGCCCCGCAACTGGCCGAGGTCCTGGACCGGATACGAGTTCCCCGCCCGCTGGGCGGGCGGCCCCGCACCCGGCCGGACCACGTCAGTGGCGACAAGGCTTACAGCTCCCGCCGAAACCGCCGCTACCTGCGAAGACGCCACATCCGGCACACGATCCCGGAACCCAGGGACCAGCGGGCCAACCGCCGCCGCAAAGGCAGAGCAGGCGGCAGACCAACCGGCTTCGACCGCGACCACTACCGCCGCCGCAACGAGATCGAGCGGACCATCAACCGGCTCAAGAACTTTCGCGCGGTCGCGACCCGCTACGACAAGCGGGCCTACGTCTTCCACGGCACCGTCACCGCCGCAGCCATCCGACTCTGGCTTCGCCAGTGATCCGCCGGACACTGCCTAGGCGGCGAGGTCGTTCGTCGACGAGGCCGACATGCACCCCGAGGGCGAGGATCGTGAATGAAGAACGGCACCATCACGCGACGGTGCCGGTGCACTGACCCCGAGACCGGTAAGGACCTCGGGGCGTCGTGCCCGAAGCTCCAGTCGCGACGGCACGGGACCTTCGGGGTGTTCCAGGAGCTGGACCCAGCCCAGGACGGCCGCCGACGGCGCTTTCGTCGTGGTGGCTTCGAGACCTCCACCAAGGCCCAGGAGGAGCTGGGCAAGGTCCGCGCCCTCATGGCGGTTCCCGAGGAGGACGACGCCTGGGGCAGGACGCAGATCAGCGATCTGCTGGAGGACTGCGTCAAGGAGAAGACCCCTCTGCCGGACTACGACGAGACCCGTCGTCGGTTCCAGACGGGTCAGTCGCTCAACTCCAAGACCACCGTCGGGGAGTGGCTCGATACCTGGCTGGCGGGGCGGAAACGTCTGCGCCGTGGCGGTGCGTCGCGCTACGAGTGCGATATCCGCCTCCACCTCAAGCCGCACCTGGGGCATCTTCGCCTCGACAAGCTCCGGGTCCACCACATCGACAAGATGTTCGACGCCATCAACGAGCGGAACATCGAGATCCAGGAGCAGAACGCCCAACGCCGTGCCGTCGCCGATGAGCTGAAGGCCACCCCGAACAAGGGGCAGAGAATCGAGCACGCCGGAAGTGGTTCCGCGCCCAGCTCGACACGATGCCGCCGTTCCGCCGGGTCACCGGGTTGAACACCCAACCCCACATTCGCGACACGCTCCGGGCTGCCCTGAACGTCGCCATCGCCCAGCAGGTCATGCCCGCCTTCAACCCGGCCGCTCACGTCGAGCTCCTTCCGGGGACGAAGCCGAAGGCCCTGGTCTGGACCGAGGAGCGCATCGCTCGCTGGCAGGAAACCGGCAAGAGGCCGTCGCCGGTCATGGTCTGGACGCCGGAGCAGACCGCCGTCTTCCTCGACTTCGTCGCAGGAGGCCGGCTGTACCTGCTCTGGCGACTCATCGCCTTTCGAGGCACCCGCCGAGGAGAAGCCTGCGGCGTCCGGTGGGAGGACTACTCCGCGAAGCACTGCTCGCTGGCCATCGCCACTCAACTCGTGCAAGACGGCTGGGAGGTCCACGAGGGTGCGCCCAAGACGGACAGCGGCCTCCGGCTGATCGCCCTGGACGGCGAGACCAATGAGGGCTTCCTCACGCACAAGAGTCGCCAGCAGAGGGAGCGCGAGGCGTGGGGTGAAGGCTGGCAGGACACCGGTCGCATCTTCACCCAGGAGGACGGCTCCCTCCTCCACCCGGGCAAGGTGAGCGACCTGTTCGAGCGTCTGACGGAGGCGGCTGGCCTTCCGCCGATCCGCCTTCACGACCTGAGGCATGTCACCGCGACGCTGATGCTCGCGGCGGGCGTCGACATCAAGGTCGTCTCGGAGACCCTCGGCCACTCGGACACGCGGATCACGAGGGACATCTACCAGTCGGTCCTCGACGACCTGGCACGCGATGCCGCCGAGAAGGTCGTGCAGCTCGTGCCTCACGCGCGTAAGGCGCTGGCGGCTGTCCCCGAAGTAATGCCGCAGGCAGCCCCAGCCGCTCGGCTGCCGAGGATGGCACCGCCGCGTAAGGGCGACGCGTCACAGCAGAATCGTTCCTCCTGACCACGTATAGCCGAGGACAGCTGCTACCGGCGTCGGGGCCTATGAGCCCCGACGCCGGCGCCTATTCACCGGGGGCAGACCGGCTGGCCTAACGAGTTGGTGCGTGATAGCGGGTGAGGTGTCGTGCCAGGTGATGGCGTGATCCGGCTGTGGCGATCATGGTCAATCGGGCGGTGCTGGCGCATCAGCTGTTCACGGGACTCTCTCGGTTTCATCTTGCGTGCCTGGTCGAAGAGTT
>NZ_JOGO01000038.1 GCF_000719475.1 Streptomyces sp. NRRL F-5630
GACTTCCTCCACACCTACAACCACCACCGCTGCCACACCGCACTCGGAGGCCAACCTCCGATCAGCCGCGTCAACAACGCTCCGGGTCAATACACCTAGCGGCTCATGAGCCGAAATGGTTGTCCTTAGCACACCCGATCCCGGACGCGACCGAACGCAACCCTGATGCCTGGAACACCCCCGCGTCGTCGGGGGCCGCCTTGTAGGCAGCGTGATGGCTGGCGGAGCACCCCTGCATCGGCGGTGGGGATGTAGCCGCTGGGACAACGCCGCAGCCTCGCGGCGGACGCCGGACAGACTCCGGAGGAATACCTCCAGGCGGCCATCGCCCAGGCGCTGGCCCGCGGCCGCTCTACGCGGCGGGCACGGCTGGCCTGCGCCCTGAGCGGACTGTTCCGCGAGTCTACGCCTGAGGAGGTTGTGGCAGAAGTGGCACATCGGATCAGCAGAGTCTGACAGCGCGGCTTTCGGCCGGAAAGCGCTGAGGTCTCGACTCGCGTGCCGGGGTGGAGAGGGCCGACGGGCGGGCAGCCACTGGGGAGGATGCCAGGCGAGCTGCGTGCCGTTCGCCGGCGGACAGTGGCTGGACACGCCTACGGGCCAGGCTCGACCGGAAGCTCTGCGGCTGGGTCGTTCCACGCACGGCGACAAGCCTGATGTCGGCTGACGTCGAGTGAGGACGTACCGCTCCAGAGCCTCCCGCAGGTGCGCGATGGACCCATGGAATCGAGTCGCGGGACAGGTCCCGCCCATCCGGTCCCGGCTGCGCACCACAGAGCGCCAAATAGTTCCGTGGAGAGGCACAACTCCTCGATCGCATGGAACGTCCGGTCGACCGGAAATAGGGCGCGTCAGCCGCAAACGACGGCGCGGAAGTACTGCCAGGCACGGCGCAGGACGTCTGCGGAAAGGTGACGGTGCGGCAGCGACGCGCTGCTGCTGGTCGTAGTCGACGTGGTCACGGACGGTGTGGGCCATCAGCGCCTGCAGGGCGTGGTGGGCCAGGAGGTGGGAGTAAATTCCCGGCGGGTGCCTTCGGGCGTCTCGCCAGGACCGCACTCTTCGTGCCGGGTTGGTGAGTCTTGAGCTCGTCCAGCACCGTTTCGCTTTACCAGCCCTGCGGGTAGAGCGCGGAGGTTGGGCGGCCGGGCCGTGTTGGGGTGCCTCCCTTGGAGGGAGCTGGCCTTGGGGCCGCTCAGGCTTGGTGACGCGAACGGGCGGATGACGAGCGCCTCATCTCGGCGTCGAACTCCCGGCAGCGTGGCCCGACGGATCCTTCGGGACACGTTGGGCAGTACGCGCCGAGGTGAGCCAGAGGGAACGGGATACGGCGGCAGAGGAGGGTCCTCCGGCCGCCGCGAACGTCATCCCGTCACCGCACTGCGACAGTCGTCCGCCGCGCCCGCGACGACACCGGAGACGTAGGAGGGCTCAGGCGTTGTACTTGGCGAAGATGCGGGTACCGGCCGTCGCCGACACGATCATCAGGCCGACCACCACGGCCAGGCCGGTCAGGACGGCGTGCGAGCCGTACTCGCCGGCGAAGAATCCGCGCATGGCGTCCACCGCGTACCGCAAGGGGTTGGCGGAGCCGATGGTCTTCAACCAACTGGGGGCGTACGAGAGCGGCAGGAGGATGCCGGACAGTAGCATGAGCGGCAGGGCAATGCCATTGAGGACGGGCGCGAAGAGCCACTCCGATGTCAGCTTCAGTGCCAGCGAGTAGGAGAGGAAGGCCAAGCTGATCCCGACGAGCATCATCATGGCGATGGCGGCCAGTACGCCCCCTACGGGAGCACGCAGCCCGAACAGCAGGGCGATGAGGACGATGATGACCGACTGGATGAACAGGGCCAGCACGTCCCAGAGCACCCGCCCCAGCAGCAGCCCGAGCCGGCTCGCCGGGGTTACCCGAAGCCGTTCCAGATAGCCGGAGCGGACATCGGGGATCAGACCGAACCCGGCGTAGCCGGTGGCGAACAGGCCCAGTTGGACGAGCAGGCCAGGAATGTAGATCTGCCAGGCGGACGGGCCGCTCTCCGGCAGCATTTTGACCAGGAGCGGGCCGAAGAGGGCCATGTAAACCAACGGTTGGACGAGGCCGATGAGCAGGCCCATCCTCTTCTGCGCGGCGGCCGAGGCCTCGTCCCGGAAGACGATTCCCGCATCTCGAATCGTGTGCATCATTGGGCGCCCCCCTCAGGCGTGGACGGCGTCCGCGTCCGGCTGCGGACTGCGGTCGGTCATGGTCATGAAGACGTCGTCGAGCGAGGGCCTCGCCACGCGCAGGGACTCCGCCCGGATGTGCGCGGACTCCAATGCGCGCAGAAGGTCGGCGAGGATGCGCTCGGCGCCTCGGCAACTGACCGACAGCACGGTGCCGTTCACCGAGACGCCGTGGACCTCTGCGTGGGCGTCGATCAGTTCGGCGGCTCGCGCCGCGTCGCCGTCCACCTCGATCTCGATGGTGTCGTGGGCGATGGCGGCCTTCAGGTTCTGCGGGCTGTCCTCGGCGATGATGCGGCCCTTGTCGATGATCAGGACCCGGTCGCAGAGGTTGTCGGCCTCGTCCAGGTAATGGGTGCTGAGGAACACGGCGGTGCCGTGCTCGTCGCGCAGGCGACGGATGTGTTCCCAGACACCGTTGCGGCTCTCGGGGTCGAGGTTGGCGGTGGGCTCGTCGAGGAAGAGCAGCTTTGGTTCGTGTACCAGACCGAGTGCCATGTCGACGCGGCGGCGCTGGCCGCCCGAGAGGGTCTGGATGACACGGTTCGCCAGCTCTTCGAGACCGAGCTGCGCGATCACCTCGTCGGCGCGGGCTTCGGCCTCGGGGCGGGACATCCCGTAGAGGCGGGCCTGCAGGACGATGTCCCTGCGGACCGGGGAGCTGGGCTTGGATCCGCCTGCCTGGGAGACGTAGCCGATGTGCATCCGGACCTTCGCCGCCTCCTGCAGCAGATCGCATCCGGCGATGGTGGCCGTGCCCGAACTCGGGCCGAGCAGGGTGGTGAGCATTCGCATGGTGGTGGTCTTGCCGGCACCGTTGGGGCCGAGAAAACCGACGATCTCCCCCGCGTTCACTGTGAAGTCGACTCCGGCCACCGCCTCGACGCGGCCCTGCTTGGTATGGAAAGTCTTGGCCAGCCCCTTGGCCTGGATCATGGGTAATGCCTCCTGTGACGGATCCTGTACGGCACGCTCGTGCGATGCGGGTAGTGCGGTCATGCCTGCAGTCCTTCGCGCTCTTCCTGCTCTTCTTGATCGGCCCATACCTGGCGGCCCTCCTTGGTGGTGAGTTCGGGCCAGGTGAGGGTGCCGTCCTGGATCTCGCTGACGATCCGGCCGGCCCAGTCCCGCTCGGCCTCGGCCATGGTCAGGGCGTATTCGAGTTCGATCACGAACAGCCGTGGCGTCTGCTGGCGTAGCACCTCGGACTGCGCCTGACGCGCCTGGTCGATCTCCTCATCCAGCCGGGCAATGCGTTCCCGCAGAGCCAGGACCGCGCGTTCCGGCCCCAGGACGCCGAGGTAGCTCACCGCGGCGAGGAAGCTGGGATATTCCTTCACCGGTGTGCGGACGAGTTCGTCCAGCCAGCTCATGAACTCCTTGCGGCCCAGCTCGGTATGGGCGTACACCTTGCGCTCCGGCCGGCGTCCGGCGCGCTCGGTGCTGTGTTCGGCGATCCAGCCCGCCCGGACGAGCGATTCGACGACGTCGTAGAGCGAACCGGTCTTGATCTTGAAGCTGGTGTCCTTGTTGCGTTCCCGCAGGGTCGTGGCCATCTCGTACGGATGCATCGGCTGCTCCAGCAGCAGTCCGAGGACCGCGAGCCCGAGCAGGTTGGAGACCGGCCGTTTGCGCGCCGCCATCTTTCAACCTCCTTTAGTCGGAACCGACTATACGGCATCGACTTGTGCATCGATCGACCGACGCATCGGCTGACGGTCAAGTAGTGGCGGACTCTGACTGGAGCCGCAGCAGAAACTCGGCCGTAGGGCCGGAGTCCGGTCGCAGGGCGTCCGGACGGCCGCAGTGCAGGACCGTGCCGCCGGCCTCTCCGCTGCCCGGCCCCATGTCGATCAGCCAGTCCGCGGCGGCGGCCAGGTGCAGGTCGTGCTCGGCGAGTACGACGGTGTTGCCCGCGGCGAGGAGCACGTCGAAGGCGTCGACGAGAACCTGGACATCCGCCGGGTGCAGACCGGTGACCGGTTCGTCCAGCACGACCAGACCGGGCTGCCGCGAGCCCTTGGTCAGCGCGGCCGCCAGCTTCAGCCGCTGTGCCTCACCGCCGGAGAGCACCGTGGCGCTCTGCCCGAGCCGCAGATAGCCCAGACCTGTCTGCCGCAGGGCCGTGAGCACCGATCGCAGTGCGGGAGTGTCGAGGACCTCGGCGGCCTCGTCGACGGTCAGGTTCAGAACCTCGTCGATGGCCAGGCCTTGGTAGGTCACCGCGAGCACGTCGGACCGGTACCGCCTGCCCTCACAGACGTCGCACGTGACCCAGACGTCGGGCAGGAAGTTCATGTCGACCTGCCGTACGCCGTACCCGGTGCACGGCTCACATCGGCCACCCGGCGAGTTGAAGGAGAAGGAGGCTGCGGTGAGCCCGCGGCGGGCGGCGGCGTCGGTGGCCGCGAAGAGGTTACGGATCAGGTTGAAGGCCTTGGTGTACGTGGCCGGGTTGGAGCGCGGTGTTCGGCCGATGGGCTCCTGGTCCACCACGGTCGCCCAATGCAGGGGGCCCGCCCAGGTCACTCCGCCCACAGCCGGCGCACCCGTGCCGTCCAGCCGGCCCTGCACCGCGTCGGCCACGCCCTCGATGAGCAGGGTGCTCTTGCCGCTGCCGCTCACTCCGGTCAGGCAGGTCAGCGCTCCCAGCGGGATGTCGATCCGGTCGGCACGCAACGTGCGCACCGCGACGTCGGTCAAGGTCAGCATCCGGTCGTCTCGGACCGGGCGTCGATCGCGCCGCACCCGCCCGCCGCGCATGGCCAGGTAGCGGCCGGTCAGCGATTCGGGTGCGGCCATCACGTCCTGTGGAGTGCCCTGGGCCACGAGCCGCCCGCCGCCGCGTCCGGCCTGCGGACCGATGTCGATCACCCAGTCCGCCCGCCCGATCAGCTCGGGATCGTGCTCGATCATGAGGACGGTGTTCCCGGAGCCGCGCAGTTCTTCGATGAGCTCGCCCAGCCGCTCTTTGTCGGCCGGGTGCAGCCCCGAGGACGGCTCGTCGAGGACGAACGCCACCCCCGACAGCTCGGTGCACAACTGGGCCGCAACCCGCGCGCGTTGCAGTTCCCCGCCCGACAGCGTCGAAGCCGGCCGCGAGAGCTGGACGTGTCCGACACCGAGTCGGACCAGCAGCCGGAGCCTCGCCTGCAGGGCGGGCAGTACGGCCTGAGCGGCCTCCTGCTGGGCCGGTCCGAGTGTCGCGGCCAGGCGTTCGCCCCAGTCCAGGACTTCTAGGACAGGGCAGTCGAGCAGCTCGTGCAGGCGCCGCCCGCTGAGCCGGACCGTACGGGCGATCGCTCCCAGGCCCGTCCCTTCGCACTCGGCGCACGGCTCGTTCCTGACGAAGGGCGCGTAGGACTCCCGGACGGCAGGGCTGGGGGCGCCGGCGTACAGCCGCTCGGCCTCGGCGACTGCCCCCGGCCAGGGGCGGCTGTTGCGGACGCTGACCGAAGTGCCGCTCTTCTTCATGGTTGTCTCGTAGGCGATCTCAAGCTCCTCGTCGCCGGTGCCGTACAGCACCGCGTCACGGAAGTCCCCGGGCTGCTCCTGCCAGGCCATGTCGAGATCCGTCCCGAGGCGCTCGGCCAGCGCTGCCACCGTCGCCCGCTCGGGGGTGCGCGCCATGGTGAACCACAGCGATGCCCCGGCCAGCAACGGCAGGCCGGGCTCGGTGATCAGCAGCGCCTCCTCTGACCGAGCCCTGCCCCCGCTGCCGCGGCACTCCGGACAGCACCCCTCCGGCGCACCTGGGTTGAACTGCGCCGCCTTCAGCACGGTACCCAGTGCTGGGTCCCAGTCCCGGTCCAGCGGAGGCAGTCGGGCGAAGGCCAGGCCGAGGTAGTCGCTCACGCCGGTGACCGTGGCCATCGTGGACCGCGGGCTGCGGGCCGGGATCCGCTGGTCGACGGCGAGTGTGGGGGGCAGCCCGTCGATCCGGTTCACCTGAGGACGGTCCCGGGGGGTGATGAACTGGCGGACGAACGGGCTGATCCCCTCCAGATACCGCAGCTGGGCCTCGGCGTGGATGGTGTCGATCAGCAGGGAGGTCTTGCCGCTGCCGCTCACGCCCGAGAACGCGACGACCTTCCCCTTGGGCACCGAGACCGACAGGTCCTCCAGGTTGTGCGTACGTGCACCGACCACCTCGATGGCGTGCTCTTCAGATCCCATGACACCCTCCTCGGATTCCGATATTCGGACCCGAATATAAGGGTTCGGCTATTGTGCTTCAAGGGCGATCAGCACCAGGAGGACCGAACCAGCGGGCCAGACCCGAGCGCAGCCCGGCGGGCGTGTCGTCCGCCGAACCCGCCCAGGCGACATAGCCGTCGGGACGGACCAGTAGTGCCTGGGCCGACGGCTCCAGGGCCGCCTCCCCGGCGACCACGGACACCCGGTCGGCCCACGGCCGCGCCGCGTCCCGCAGATCAACGCGCCCCGCCAGGTCGAGCAGCAGGGGCCGGGCAGGCCGCAGTAGTTCGGCCACCGGCACCGGCTCTCCCGGCCGGCCGGACAGCACCAGATGGCCCGCGAAGCGCCCCGCCCACGGATGTGCCGCCGCTGGCGGCTCGGGCGTGACCGTTGGGTAGCGCACATCGGTGCCGGTGATCATTCCGGCGAAGTAGCGGTTGACCTCGTCGATGCCGAGCAACTCCTCGACGAAGCCGCGCAGCGGGGTGGTGTGCTGCTCGTCCGGCCGCATCAGGGCCAGCTGCGCGCGCGTATTGAGCAGGACCCGTTCGGCGACGGGATGCCGCTCGTCGTGGTAGGTGTCGAGCAGTTCCTCCGAACCCCAGCCGCAGATCCGGGCCGCCAGCTTCCAGCCCAGGTTGACCGCGTCCTGCAGGCCGGTGTTCAGTCCCTGGCCGCCGATCGGGAAGTGCACATGCGCCGCGTCACCTGCCAGCAGCACGCGACCGCAGCGGTATCGCTCCGCCTGCCGGCTGGCGTCACCGAACCGGGACAGCCACGTCACCGGCTCGGTCAGCTCCAGCGGCTCACCCCGCACGCGTGCGACCGCGGCGTTGAGCTGCTCAAGGGTCACGGGCCCCTCGTCCGCCGAGCGCCCGCGTCCGTACTCGATGGCGACCACCCGCCCCGTGCCCCCCTCCGGCGGAAAGGCCAGGATCAGAATGCCGTCGGGGGTGCGCTCCCAGCGGCGCGGTACATTGCGTTCGGGGGTGTGCACGTAGCCGATCAGCGCGGTGACGGTGGCCTCGGTGCCGGGGAAGCCGATTCCGGCCAGCCGTCGCACCGTGCTGCGCCCGCCGTCGCAGCCGACGACATAGCGGGCCCTGATGCGGTAGGGACCCCGCGGGCCCTCCACCATCACTTCCACACCCTCTGCGTCCTGGTGCAGCCCGGTCACCTCGTGGCCGCGGCGGATCTCCACCCCGACCCGGTCCGCGTGCTCCGCCAGCAGCTCCTCGGTGCGCGACTGCGGGACCAGGGCGGTGTACGGGTGCCGGGTGTCCATCAGACCGAAGTCCAGGCCCTGGCTGAAGATCCCGGCGAAGGGAAGCCCCTTGGCGAGCTGGGTCCTCTCCAAGAAGCGGTCCAGCAGCCCGCGCAGGTCCAGCATCTCCACGGTCCGGGCGTGCAGGGCCCCCGCCCGGTCGTGCTCGACGGGCTCGACGAGCTTCTCGAGAACCAGGGCCTGCGCACCGCCGGCCCGCAGCTCCCCGGCCAGCATCAGGCCGACCGGGCCTCCGCCCACCACCACGACATCCGTGGTGAAGCCGTCGTCGACTGTGTTGTCGTTCTGCATCATGCGCCTTCCGTGATCGATTCGACCGGTACGGAACACCGGGCGACCAACTCCTCGAAACCACTGGCGATCTGGGCCGGGGAAGGGCGGGTCAGGGCCTGGCCCTGGAGTGCTGCGGCGGCCCGGGCGTACCGGTCGTCGGTGACCAGCTGTTGTGCCGCCGCCTCGACGGCGTCCGGATCCGCGTCCTGTGAGCCCAGGTGCAGTCCGACGCCCGCTTCCGCCAACCTCCCGCCGTTCAGGGCCCGTTCGAACGTGTCGCTCACGACGAGCTGAGGCAGTCCGCGGGCGACGGCACCCAGGGCGGTGTTGGCCCCGCCGTGGTGGACGACCGCCGTGCACGAGGGCAGCACGGCGTGCAGCGGCACACCGGACACCGTGCGTACCTTGGCGGGCAGTTCGCCCAGCCGGGCCAGGTCCTCGGGGCGCGCCACCAGCACCACCTCGGTGCCGGGCCGCGACAGGCCGCGGACTGCTCGCATCAGGGGATGACCGCCCGGCACACCGTCGGTGAACGTCCCCCAAGTGACGCAGATCCGCTCCTCTTCGGGTAGATCGAGTAGCCAGGTGGGCACCGTCCCGGGCCGGTCCACCGGAACGAAGCGGATCGGCACCTTCTCGCCCGGACCCAGCCGCTGCATCGGAGCGGGACAGGGGTCGACCACCAACTCCCGCGCCGACGGCGGCCACACGCTCCCGGGCACCTCGGCCGTCACCAGCTCGCGCGCCCTTTCGCGCAGCCAGGCACCGTGCGGCGTACCGAAGACGTCTGGCCCCCACAAGTGCCGCAGAGCGGGTATTCCCCGAGCCGCGGCAACCGCCTCGGCTGCGAAGGCCACCGGCTCGTGCACCACCGCGTGCGGCTGCCAGTGGTCGATGAGCGCCGCCAGTCCGCCGAGCATGGCCAAAGCGTTCTCGGCGAACATGCGGGTCAGAGCGTCCTTCTCCCGGTAGTACGGCTCGCCGGGGACTCCCCGCACGTTCTCGCGGTGCCGCCGCGCGAACCCGCCGTCCGTGCTCACCCTCACCACGGCGAGTCCCAGTGCCAGAGCACCGGGTGCCGTGTCGGCGTCGCACGCCACCCGCACGTCGTGCCCGGCGGCCCGCAGGGCCCAGGCGAGCGGAACCATCGGAGCGAGGTGGGAACTGGAGACGGACGTCACGAACAAGATGCGCATGAAAGCCCCTGATCCTGTACGTCGGAAACGGGGCCGACGCTAGGCAGGTGCCCTAGAGGCTGGCATGAGCCCGGGCCGTGCCGTTTCTTCCAGCGCCGCTCGAGTACAGCGCGACCCGCTCCCAGGAGGCTTCGTGCGAGGAGTGTTCGCGTCGTAGCTGCGCGGTCGACGGCTGGGCGCCGTGGCTCCCACCTGGGCTGAAGGTAGGTCGCAATGAAGGTTCTGGTCTGTTCCACTCCGCTGCTCGGGCACCTCAACCCCATGCTTCCGTTGTCCTGGGCGCTGCGTGCCGAGGGGCATGAGGTCCTGGTGTCCACGGACGAGGGCTTCGCTCCCCGGGTCCTCGAGCGCGGGCTGCCCGTTGCCGCGCTGTCTCCTGTGGCACTGCAGGAGGTGATGGCCCGAGACCGGGTCGGCAGGCCGGTGCCCCACACTCCCGAAGCGGACCGGGTGTGGCGCAGCGGCCACGGTTGGGGGCGTTTGGGGGCCCGGCACCTCGTGGAGACGGCCGCGTTGATGCGCCGGTGGCGGCCGGACCTGGTCGTCACCGACCCGGTGGAGTTCGCGGGACCGCTGGCAGCCGCACGGCTGGGCATACCCTGGATCGAGCACGGCTGGGGCATCCGGCCCAGCCCCGAGTTCGCGCTGGCCGCCGAGGAGGAACTCGAGCCCGAGATCGAAGAGTTCGGGCTGAGAGGGCTCCCCCGGCCGACCCGCATCCTGGACACTTGCTCGCCCACCCTTCAGCGCCCGGGCGCGTCCGGTGACCCCATGCGTCACATACCGGTGACCGGTCCCGCCGAACTGCCCGGCTGGCTGGACGAGCCCAGGCGCCGCCCTTTGGTGTGCCTCACCTTCGGGAGCCTGCTGCCCTCCTTGGCGCCGGACAGGCTGCGGGCCCTGACCAGCTGGCTGATGCACACGCTCCCCGCACTCGGTGTGGAGGTCGTGGTGGGCATCGACCCGGCACATGCGGAGGCGCTGCGGCCGGTGCCGCCGGGCGTCCTGTCCGTGGGCTGGCAGCCCCTGGACCACGTGGTGCCCCGGTGTGCCGTACTGGTCCATTACGGGGCGTCCGGTACGACGATGGCCGCGGTGGCCGCCGGGGTGCCTCAGGTGGTGCTGACCATCCCGATCGCGGACGCCCCGGACAACGCGCGGCGCATCGAGGCAGCTGGGCTGGGCATCGTCCTGCCCGGTCTCGACCTCGATGCGGAACAGGTCGTCGCGGCCTGCCGGGCCCTGCTCACCGAACCTTCCTGGAAGGCCCGGGCCGCCGGGGTCGCCGCGGAGCAGATCGGTCGGCCGACGCCTGGCGAGGTCGCGGCGGAGTTCACGACCGCGTTTGGCTGAGTGCTGCACCGCGAGTGAGGACGAGTGGGCGGCCATCCCTGACACCGGGACGGCCGCCCACTCGACTTCCACCAGCGGATCTCGCCTTTGCGTGGGCGTGGTCAGGACGCGCGTGGTGTGAGGGCCGGGCGAGGGGAGGCGGCGGCGCGAGGCCGGGAAGATGCCCGGCGTAAGGCACGCGGCGCAAGGACCGGGAGAGCCCGCGCGTGGGCTGGGGAGAGCGCGCGGCGTAGGTGGAGTCGGCGCCGGCCGGGCTTGGGCCCCACGCCCACCTGCCACGCCGCGCGCGGCCCACCCGCCCCGCCCCACGGCCGAAACGGCGGTCCCGGTGTGCTCGTGGGACCGCCGTACCTGTGCGGCTCAGCCGGGCTTGCGGGCCACCAGGAGCCGGTCGTGCGTCATCGTGTCCAGAGGGATCACCTGCTCCACCTCATAGCCGATCTCCTCCGCCCAGGCCGAGATGTCACGCACCCGGTACTCAGAACCGCCGTCGAGGATGACGGAACACACCAGGCTCTGCAGATACGCCCCCGGCTCGGAGCTCTCGTCGAGCATCGCGTCGTAGACCAGCAGCATGCCGCCCGGGGGAAGGGCGTCGAAGGCCTGGGCCAGCAGCTTCTTGCGGGATTCCTCGGGATGGTCGTGCAGGACGTGCCCGAAGAGGATCACGTCGGCACCGGGCAGGGGATCGTTGAAGAAGTCGCCACCCACGAAGCCGACCCGGTCCGTGGTGCCGCGTGCCGCCATGTGCTCGTCGAACAGCGGCTCGACGCCGGGTACGTCGAAGACCGAGCCCTTCAGGTTCGGGTGGTCCAGCACCAGTCGGGCCGCGACGTTGCCGCGGGCCCCGCCGACGTCCACGAAGGTCGTCCACCGGCTCCAGTCCAGCACGTGGCTCAGTTGCGCGGCCACGAACTGGTTGAAGGTGTCCATGTGATCGAGGAATCGGCGTGCCCGGTCCAGGTCCGGCTGCTCCTCCACCACCGCACCCGCGGTGATGTTCCGCCCCGAGGTGGCCTTGCCGTCGCGCAGCGCATCGGCGAAGCGGTTCCACAGCTCGTAGTGGACCCGGCCGTGCTGGAGCACGGCGCCGCCGATGTAGTGCGGCCGGCCGGGGACCAGGAAGTGGTCGGCGCGGGAGGCGTTGGCGTAGCCGCCGCCGTCGAAGGTCAGCAGGCCGAGTCCGACCAGTGCTTCCAGCCAGTCGCTCACCAGATGGGAGTGCAGCTCAGCGTACTCGCGGATCTCCGCCTCGGTGCGCGGACCCGCGGCGAGGAACTCGAAGAGGCCCAACTCCAGTGCGGTGTGCAGCACTCGGGCCCGGGTGTAGGCGACATTGAGCTGGAGGACCTCGCGAGCCTCGGCCAGCGAGGGTGCCTCCGGCGTGGCGTTCGTCATCACGTGCCTTTCGGTCGAGGGGGGATGAAGGAGGGAGGTCAGAGCCTTTCGGCGATCAGGAGACGCAGCGGTACCCCGCCCACCTGGTGCAGCTGCGGCTCCCCGAAGCCGGTGGCGGTCAGGAGGTCGCGGTAGGTCTCCAGCGCGTGCGACTCGCCCTCGTGGGTCCAGGCCAGCATCAGCGCGGCGAACAGATGGGGAACCGGGTCGGAGGCCGGGTCATGGCCGTCCGCGGTGACCGCGACGATGCCGATCCGCCCGCCCGGCCGGGTCACCTGCGCCAGCCGGCGCAGCATGTCGCCGGCGCGCTCGGCGGAGAAGTGGTGCAGCACATTGGTGATCAGCGACAGGTCGTACGGACCCCCCAGCGGCACCTCGAACATGTCGCCGGGCGTCAGCTCGACCCGGTCCAGTATCCCGAGGCGCTCCGCGTGGCCCCGGGAGAACTCCAGGACGTTGGCCCAGTCCACGGAGCGGACCCGGGCCTGCGGGTTGCGCTGCGCCACCGTGTAGCCGTACAGCCCGTGCCCGCAGGCGACGTCCAGGATGTCCAGACGCTCACGGCCCTCGGCCCACGGGGCCAGCGTCTCCGCCAGGAGATCGGCGACGAGGGGCGTGTGCGGGGTGGGATTGCGTGCCAGGTCCTCCCAGAAGGGGTACTCCGGGGTCTCGGCGTTGGTGTCCAGCACAGTCCCGCCGCGCCGGACCGCGTCCGAGAGCCGGCCCAGTGCCTCCCACTCGTAACGGCTGACCGCCAGCCGGAGGGTGTCGCCGAAGAAGCCCGGGCTGGACCGGACCAGCACGCGGTCGACGCCGGGCGCCAGCCAGAAGCGCTTGCCGTCCGTGTTGAGCAGTTCGATGGCCGCGAGCCCCCGCAACAGCACGCGCACGCCCCGTGGGGGAACGCCCAACTGTGCGGCAACGGTCTCGGGGTCGGCCGGGCCGTCCGCCATCGTGTCGAAGACGGCGAGGTCGAGCCCGGCGCACAGCACTCCGGCACGGCGCACCGCCTGGGCCATGTTCAGCAGGGTGAACTCGTCGATCGTGGAAAGGGTGGTCTGTGTCACGATCCCTCTTCCTCAGTTGTGTGTATACGTGGTGGCCAGTTCGGCGAGCCCTGCGGCCACCTGGGCGGGGGTCGGCTGGGAGAGCATCTCGGCGCGCAGCCGGTCGGCGGCCGTACGGACTTCCGGGTCCTCCAGCAGCCTGATCACCGCGGCTCGGATGGCCTGCTCGTCTGCCTGCTCGCCGGACAGATGAATGCCGGCACCCGAGCCAGCGAGGGCGGCCGAGATGTTGTCCTGGTCGGCCATGTGGGAGATGGCCAGTTGGCCCAGGCCGGCGCGGATCGCGTTGAACACCGTGCCCGAGCCGCCCTGGTGGACGATGGCGTCGCAGTCGTCGAGTACCAGGTGCAGGGGCGGCGAGTCGAGGACCCGGACGTTGCCCGGGAGATCGCCGAGCTGATCGCGGGACGAGGCGTCGATGGCGACCACGATCTCGATGTCCAGCCCGTCGAGCGCCCGGATGATGCGGGGCAGTAGGAAGGCCCGCTCCCCGATGATCCGGCTGATGGACCTGCCCCAGGTGAGACAGATCCGCGCCCTGCTCTTGCCGCCTCGGCGCAGCTGCGGGCCGGGAGCGAGGCCGGCGCCGTTGTACGGCACGTACTGCACTTGCAGCCTGGCGGGCGACGGCGGCGGCTGGAGGCTCGGCGGGCAGGGGTCCACGGTACGGAGCGCGGGGTCGCCCTGGACGTCCAGCCCGTAGGCGCGGTACGGCTCGTAGAATCCCGGTAGCGAAGCCAGGATCTGCTCGCTCCCGGCCGAGCCGAAGAAGTCCCAGCCCCACAGGTGACGGATCCCGGGCACCCCTAGCTCCTGCGCGGCGACGAGCCCGGGCGGGCACATGGTGTCGGCGAGCACCAGGTCGGGTTTCCAGGCTCGGGCGAGGTCCATCACCGGGTCGAGGTTGGCGAGGGCGGCTCGCTGCCACTGGTCGAAGACCTGCCCCCCGTCGTCCGCCCGGTCGGGGTCCTCGGGTTTCTGCCGGGCCTTCAGCTCCTGTGACAGGGTCTTGCGGCGGATCTCCACCATGTCGATGTCGATGCCGACGGCGGCCATGGGCAAACCCGACCGGGTAACCAGGTCCGCCATGGAGGGTTGTGCCACCACCAGAACCTCGTGGCCCGCGGCGCGGAACGCGGCGGCGAGCGGCTGGACGATGAAGTAGTGGGTGGGCCACGGGGACGTGGCCACCAGAACACGCATGTGCTTCTCCTCCCTATCGGGCAAGGTTCGTCAGGTCGGCCACCAGGTCGGCCGGCGTCGGCTGGGTGCGCATGCCGTCGGCCAGCTTCATCGCGGCGGTGCCGTGGGCGGGGTCCGACAGGAGACGGTCCACTTCGGCTCGCAGCAGGCCCACCCCCTCGCGGCCGGCGGGCACGTCACCGGTCATCAGGTGCCGGGCGGCGCCCGACGCGGCCAGCCGGGTGCCGTTGACCGTCGGCTCGGGCCGCGTGGTGATCAGGAGTTGACGCACCCCCGCGCCCGCAGCCGTCATGCTGGTGCCCGCGCCCCCGTGGTGAACCACGAGATCGCAGGACGGCAACAGCAGGTGCAGCGGCAGCCCGACCGTGATCCGCACCCGGTCCGGCAGTGGCGCGGTCTCAAGGGCCCGCGCAGTCTGCTCGGTCACCGCGACCACGACCTCGTCGGCCACCTCGGCGGCGGCATCGACGCACTGGCGTACGAGTTCGACGACCGTGCCGCCGCGCAGTGCCATGGACGTGGCACCCCAGGTCACGCAGACCCGGGTACCGGCACGGCCGCGCAGCAGCCAGTCCGGCAGCAGGCCCGGCCCGTTGTAAGGGACGTAACGCATCTGACGGCAGGTCGGCCCGGCCGGGTAGCGGATGCCCGGTGCGCTGGGGTCGATCCAGGCGGTCGGCTCGGTCCGCACGTCCGCCCGGGCCCGCTCGTACAACTGGGCGTATTCCGACAGTGGTTCGCTTCCCATGCGGTGCATCTCGATGCGCTGCAGCCCGGGAGTGCCCCACAGATGGCTGACGTTGGGCACGCCCAGGGCCGCGGCGACCACGGGCCCGGCGAGCGTGACAGCGTCGTGCACCACCAGGTCGGGCTGCCAGGCCCGGGCGAGGTCGAGCAGGTCGTCGAGCATGGCCGAGGCCATCACCGCCTGCATCCGCCCCAGGTTCTCGATCAGCGCGAACTGCTCGTCGTCCAGCAGCTCCGGTCGGACCGGCCAGTCGTCGGGCCAGCGGCCCTGGATGTGCCATGCGGCCCGGCTGCGGTCGTTGGACAGGGAGGCGAGATCGACGTCCTGGCCGACCGGCACACCGGGCAGGCCGGAGGCGGTCACGGTCGGCATCAGCCCCGGTGAACTCGCGACCCGCACCTCGTGACCGGCGGCCAGGGCCGCCGACTCGAGCGGGACCATGGGGAAGTGGTGGGAGTGCCAGGGGAACGTGGTGAACAGAATGCGCATCCGTAGGTGCCTCTCCGGTTGCGTCGGAAGTTGGGGGTGCAGGGCTCCTCAGGGGGAGGGGCGTGCCGGGGCCCGCGGTGCTCTCTTCGGCACTGACCAAGCCGTGCCGCATGCGGCCGAGGGGCAGCCGTACCGCCGCCTCCTCGGGGCCCGCCAGCCGGTCCGTCACCCTTGGACGGCTCATTCCTCGCCGTACACGACGGAGTCGCCCAGGACCGCGTCGATCCTGGCCATCAGGTCCTCCTCCAGGTGGACGCCGGCCGCCTTCACGTTGCTCAGGACCTGTTCCGCGGTGGAGGAGCCGATGACAGCCCCGCTGACGCCGGGGTTCTGGAGCGCCCAGGCGAGGGAGAGCTGCGCCGTGGTCAGGCCGGCCTCCTCGGCCAGCGGGCGCAGTCGCCCGACACGGCCGAGGACCGTGTCGTCGTCCAGCCAGCGCCGCATCAAGGGAGCTCGGCCGCCCTTGGGGACGGTGGCCCGGGAGCCGACCGGGGGCTGCGCGCCGGGCGCGTACTTCCCCGTGAGTACGCCCTGCTCCAGGGTGAAGTAGCAGATCTGACCGATGCCCAGATCGCGGCAGACCGGTATCACCTTGGCCTCCGGCGCCCGCCACAGCATCGAGTAGCGGGGCATGTGGGAGATCACGGGCACGCCCAGCCGGGTACCGATCTCCGCCGCTTCGGTGATCCGCTCCACGGGCCACTCCGACATGCCGACGTACAGGATCTTCCCCGCACGGACCAGGTCGGAGAAGGTCCACATCAGCTCCTCCAGCGGAGTCGCCGGGTCATAGCGGTGAGCGGTGTAGACGTCGATGTGGTCGACGCGCAGCCGGCGCAGCGAGCCGTCGACCGACTCCATGACGTGTTTCCTGGACAGCCCCTGCCCGTTGGGACCGAGTCCGGTCGGCATCCCCACCTTGGTGCACAGCACCAGCTCTTCTCGGGGTGATCCGGCCAGCGCCTGACCCAGCAGGGTCTCGGAACGGAACATCCCGTAGACGTCCGCAGTGTCGAAGGTCGTCACGCCGACGTCACGCGCGGCTCTGATCGCGGAGAGCACCGTTTCGTCGGGGGTGTCGTCCTGGGGGTACAGCAAGTTGCCGTACACGATCTCACTCACTGAAAGGCCACTTCGGCCGAGGCTTCGGAACTCCACGCGGACCACGCTGAGGTCCCCGGATCGAATGCGGCTCAAGGCCCGCCGGAGCCTTCGTCCGCATCGACGGCGGACTACCGGGACTTGAGCGGGGCTCCAGACCGGGTGCCGACGGTGGACCGGAGCGCCGCCGATGCCTGCGATGGGAGAGACGTCAATGACTCAAGCGATCATGAGCAGGAAGCATCCAGCAGTACCCCCTGACAGCACGGACCACCAACGCATCGCCGAATCGGCGGCCGCCGTCGACGGCGGCCTGCTGTCCATGAGTGATTTCCACCGCTGGTTCGACGAACGCCGGCAGGCCATCCGGATGGACGTCCAGCGCATACCCTTTGCCGATCTGAAGCGCTGGGGCTTCCAGCCGGTCACCGGCAACCTGGTGCACGACAGCGGCCGCTTCTTCTCCGTCGAAGGGGTGCAGGCGCGTTACGACGGCCAGGACCCGGTCTCCTGGTCCCAGCCGATCATTAACCAGCCAGAGGTCGGGTTCCTCGGCATCCTGGTCAAGGAGATCGACGGTGTGCTGCACTGCCTGATGCAGGCGAAGGCCGAGCCCGGCAACGCCGAAGGGCTGCAGCTGTCGCCCACGGTGCAGGCGACGCGCAGCAACTACACCGGAGTGCACGAGGGTAGCGCCGTCCGGTACCTGGAGTTCTTCACGGATCCCGGCAAGGGCCGGGCGCTGATCGACGTGCTCCAGTCCGAACACGGCGCCTGGTTCTACCGCAAGCGCAACCGCAACCTCGTCGTCGAGGCCGTCGGCGACGTCCCCGAGCACGAGGACTACTGCTGGCTGACTCTGGGGCAGCTCCGTCGGCTGCTGGGCATCCCGGATCTGGTCAACATGGACACCCGGACGGTCCTGGCCTGCCTCCCGCTCGCTCAGGCAGTCAGCCCGGGCGACGGGACGAGCGACAACGGCCTGGAGAAGGGGGCGGCGGCACTGACCGCTTCACTGTCCCAGGACACCCCCGCAGCGCACACGCTGCCCGAACTCCTGCGCTGGTACAACGGGGTCAGGGCGAGCAGTGAGGTCTCGGTGGAGCCCGTACCGCTGGCCGCGGTGGACAACTGGGTGCGCGAGGCGGACGAGATCCGCCACACCAGCGGCCGACACTTCACGATCGTCGCCGTGTCGGTCGAGGCCGGCAATCGTGAGGTCACCGGCTGGACCCAGCCGCTGCTCAGCCCGCGCGGCACCGGAGTCGTGGCCTTCCTGGCCAAGCGGATCAACGGCGTCCTCCACGTCCTGGTGCACGCCCACCCGGAACCGGGATACGTGGACGTCATCGAGCTTGGGCCCACCGTCCACTGCGTGCCCGACAACCACACCCATCTGCCGCCCGAGCGGCGGCCGAAGTTCCTGGGCGAGGTGCTCGCGGCCCGGCCGGAACAGATCCTCTACGACGTCGTCCAGTCCGAGGAGGGCGGCCGCTTCTACCGGGCGTTGAGCCGCTACATGGTGGTCGAGGCCGACGGCGATCCCGTCGTGCCCGACGACTACCGCTGGATGACCGTGGGTCAGCTGATCACGCTGCTGCAGCACAGCAACTACTGCAATATCCAGGCACGCAGCCTCATCGCCTGTCTTCAGTCCGTCTGGTGAGCGTCGTGTCCGAGGATCGTGCCCCGGTGCGTCTGGGCCTTCTGGGCTGCGCTGAGATCGCACAACGCCGTGCCCTGCCCTCGCTCGCCCAACTGCGGGACTTCGCCCTCACCGCGGTCGCCAGCCGGGACGCCGACAAGGCGAAACGCTTCGCGCGCCGGTTCGGCGGAGAGCCGGTCGCAGCGTACGAGGAGCTGCTCGCCCGAGAGGATCTCGACGCGGTGTACATACCGTTGCCTGCTGCACTGCACGCGCCGTGGGCAGCCAGAGCACTCGAGGCCGGGCTGCACGTACTGGTGGAGAAACCGGCGGCCCTCACGACCGAGGAGGCCGATCGGCTGAGCCGACTGGCACGCGAGCGGGGCCTGGTGGTGATGGAGAACTTCGCGTTCGTCCACCACAGCCAGCAGCAGGCGGTCCGGGTCCTGCTGGCGGAGGGGGCCATCGGGGAACTGCGCTCCCTGTCCGCCGAGTTCGCCTTCCCTCCGCTGCCGGACACGGACATCCGCTACCTGCCGGAACTGGGTGGTGGCTCGCTGCTGGACGCGGGCGTGTACCCCCTTCGGGCCGCCCGGATGTTCCTGGGCGACGACCTCCAGGTGACGGGTGCCACGCTGCGCAGCCACCCCGCGCATGGAGTGGACGTGGCCGGGGCCGCGCTGCTGACCGGTCCTTCCGGGGCCAGCGCCCACGTGAGCTTCGGTTTCGTCCACTCCTACAGCTGCGGCTATACCCTGTGGGGCTCGGCGGGGCGGATCAGCCTGAACCGGGCCTACAGCGCCCCGGACGACTTCGCACCGACCCTCACGCTGGAACGCGACGGACGGACCGAGGAGCGCCGACTGGCTCCGGACCAGCAGTTCACCACGCTTTTCCGGCACTTTGGCGCCGCCATCCGCCGCGGGGACGCCGCCGGACCGGCACACGACCTCGAACGGCAAGCGCACCTGGTGGAGCGGGTCGCCGCCACCGCCCGGCGCCTCCCGCTGTGAACGGTGCCTCCGCGGTGGGCGGTGCACGGCTCCAGCCTCCGTGGCGCCGTACCCGAGCGCCGCGCACGACAGTCGCACAAGCCCTCGAACCAAGCCCAGCACCACGAAGAGAAAGGTCGACCCGCATGGACATCTCTGGCACCGCGCGAGAAGTGACCGCCTGCCGGATGTGCGGAGAGGAAGACTGGCAGAAGGTTGTGGACTTCGGCCCCGTGCCCCTGGCGGACAGCTTCCTCGAACCCGCCGCATCCTACGACGACGAGCCGCGCTACCCGCTGGCCGTGATCTCCTGCCGCTCCTGCCGGCTGATGAGCCTGACGCATGTGGTGGATCCCGAGGCGCTGTACCGGACGTATCCCTACACGACCTCCGACTCGGAGACGATTAAGAAGCACATGGGGCACGTAGTCGCGGTCTGTGTCGAACGTTTCGGCATCCCCGAGGGCAGCTTCGTCCTGGAGATCGGCAGCAACACCGGCTCTCAGCTCAAGGCCTTCCAGAACGCCGGAATGCGGACCCTCGGCATCGACCCGGCCCGCAACATCGCGGTGGTGGCCAATGAGCGAGGCGTCGAGACACTGCCGGAGTTCTTCTCGGTCGATACCGCCGCGCTCGTCAAGAAAACCTACGGCACACCCCAGTTGATCCTGGGCCGGCACGTCTTCGCGCACATCGACGACGTGGCCTCGGTTGCCGAGGGTGTACGCAATCTGCTGGGACCGGACAGCCTGTTCGCCATCGAGGTTCCTTACCTGGTGGACATGCTCGAACGCAATGAGTTCGACACGATCTACCACGAGCATCTGTCCTACTTCGGCGTCGGCACCCTGGTCACCCTCTTCCAGCGGCACGGTCTGCGGGTGGTTGACGTCGAACGCCTCGCTGTGCACGGCGGATCCATCCTGGTCTTCGTGGGGCTGGACGACGGCACCCGGCCGACGAGCCCGGCCGTCGGGGAGCTCATCGCTCTGGAGAAGCGGACCGGATTGCACGAGGACGCCACTTATCAGCGGTTCGCCGAGCACGTCGAACAGATCACGGGCGAACTCACCGCACTGGTCCGTTCACTGCGGGCCGAGGGCAAGCGGATCGCCGGATACGGCGCGCCGGCGAAGGGCAACACCCTCCTGAACGTCTGCGGGCTCACCACGGACGATCTGGAATTCTGCTGCGACACCACCGAATTCAAGCAGGGCCTGGTGCTTCCCGGGACGCACATCCCGGTGCACAGCCCGGCATACGCGAAGGCCCAGGACATCGACTACTTCCTCTTGCTGGCCTGGAACTACGGCGAGGAGATCATGGCCAAGGAGGCGGCGTTCCTGGCGCGCGGCGGACGGTTCATCCTGCCCAACCCCAGGCCATCGATCGTCCCGTCCGGAGCGTGATGATGGCACGGACGACGGACCGCGCGCTGAGCGTCGTCGTCACCGGCGGTGGTTCCGGCATCGGCCGGGCCACCGCCCGGGCGTTCGCGGCGCAGGGAGCCCATGTGCTCGTCGTGGGGCGGACGGCCGAGCGGCTGGCCGAGACCGCCGAGGGGCATCCGCGCATCAGGCAGCTCGCCGCCGACCTCGTCGACCGTCGTGCTCCCGAGCGGATCGTCGACGCGGCGCTGGACGCCACCGGCCGCATCGACGTGCTGATCAACAACGCCGGCGTCCCGTGGCGCGCCCGGCTCGGTGAGATAGACCGCGACCGGGCCGAGCGGCAGGTCGCCACCAATCTGCTGGGTCCGCTCTTCCTGACCCAGAGCGCGGTGCCGCACATGCCGTCCGGTGCGACGGTGGTCAACGTCAGCTCCAACCCGCCCACGCGCGGGTGGCCGGCCAACTCGGTGTACGGCAGCACCAAGGTCGGCCTGGACTTCCTCACCCTGACCTGGGCGGTCGAACTGGCGCCGCGCGGCATCAGGGTCGTCTCCGTGGCACCGGGGCCGACGGAGACGCCCGCCCTCGCCGAGGCCCGGTCCGGCCTGCCGCCCGAACAGCAGCGCGACTTCTCCCGCATCCCGCTGGGCCGCCCCGCCCGGCCCGAGGAGATCGCCTGGTGGCTCACCCAGGTGACCCGCTCCGAGGCCGGCTATCTGACCGGCGCGGTGCTGCGGGTCGACGGCGGGCTGAGCGTGCGCTGAGTGCAAGAGGAGGGCCCCGTGGCGCCCGGCCGGTACACCAACCGGCCGGGCGCCACCGGGCCCGAAGTCGTCTGTCCGGGAGGGCCCTCAGTCCCCCACCAGGGCCACGGCGCGGGCCCAGCCCGCACCGGAGCCGACCAGTTTCACCGGAAGGCAGGAGACGGTGTAGCCGAAGTCGCCGGGCAAAGCGTCCAGGTTGTGCAGTCGTTCGATCTGGCAGTACTCGCGTCGGCGGCCGGCGAAGTGCGCGGGCCATAGGACGGAGCGGTCGCCAGATTCCTGGTAACGGCGGATCATGTCGCCGAAGGGCGCGTCCAGGCTGAAGGCGTCGGTGCCGATGACCCTGACCCCGAGATCGAGCAGGAAGTCGGTGGCTTCGCCGTCGAGACCGGTGAAGTCCGTGAAGTACTTCTGGGTGCCCAGGTACGCGGAGGCCCCGGTGTTCAGCAGGACGATGTCGTAGGGCCGCGGTGTGCGGCCGATCCGGGCGACCTCCTCCCTGAGGACCTCGACTCCCACCGCTCCAACCGACTGGTCCCGCAGGTTGAGACGGATCGCGGGGCGGTGGAACCAGTCCAGCGGCATCTCGTGGATATGGCGCGGGGTGCCGTAGTCGGCCGTCGAGCCGTAATGGGACGGTGCGTCCACGTGGGTCCCTGTGTGGCTCGTGAGGGTGAAGGTGTCCAGTGACAGCAGCTCGCCGCCGGGCAGCACGAACGGGTCGAACTCGATACCGAAGTGTGCCTTCATCTCCTCGCTCATGTGCCGGGCCCCCTCGGCGGGGGTGAGGATCTCGTGGACCACGGGGTCGGGTTCCCAGGCCGCGGCGTCCACGGGCGAGGACAGGTCGATGATGCGCATGCGGGTCATCCCTTCGTACTCCCCGTGCCGTCGGCATGGACGGTCGGGCCGGTGGTGAACAGATCGGTGCGCACGTCCACGGGGGGATGGCCGAAGGCCACCCGGTGAGTGATCTTCGCGCCGAGCGGGCTGCGCCGGATCAGCCGGGCGATCCCGGAACGCAGCAGGTCGGCCACCGGGCCGCCGGCCCCGAACATGCCCTTGGCCTGCATATCTTGCATCTTCATGACGGCGTCTACTGCGGGCATCCGGGCATTGAGGAAGGGGGTGAACCGCTCCCGCTGCAGGGCACCGGCCCGCAGGGACTCCACCAGTACGGGGTGGAGCACCGCGGCGTCCTGGAGCGCGAGGTTGATGCCCTGGGCACCCAACGGGCTGTGCGTGTGGGCGCTGTCGCCGATCAGCACGAGACCGTCCCGCGTCCACTCGTCGGCCTTTGCGGCGAAGATGTCGAGCAGACTGAGGTCGGACAGGCCGCCGACGGAGGACTCGATGAGGTCCCCGAACTGAGGTAGTGCCGTGGTCAGTTCGCGTTTGACCTCGTCGATGCCGCGGGCGGCGAGCTCCGGCCAGCGCTTGTGCGGCAGGGTCCAGCCGATCTGCAGCTTGCCCGGGTGGGAGTCGTGGATCAGAACGGGGTTGCCGGCGGTGCGGTGGATGCGTACGTACCGGGTCTGCCGGTCGGGGGCGTCCACCTTGAACCACAGCACGTCGTGCTTGAACGCTTCGACACGGCCCGATCCGATCCCCGCCAGAGCCCGGGTCTTGGAGAACCTGCCGTCGGCGCCGACGACGACCTGGGCGTGCACCCGACGGCGGCAGCCGGGGCTGTGGGCCACGGCCCCGGTGACCTGGCCGTCCTCCTCCAGCAGTGCACCGACCCGGTGGCCGTCGAGGTGATGGAAGCCGGGCAGCTTCCGGCACGCCGCGAGGAGCGTGTCGAGCAGATGGCGCTGGGGCATGGCCAGCAGGTGGTCGTACGGGGCGGGCAGCCGCCGGTAGTCGATGTCCAGCAGCACCCGGTTACGGTCGACGAGTTGGAAGCCGTCGAGTTCGCACGCGCCGGCGTTCCGTGCCGTGGTGAGGACGCCGAGGTCGTCCAGGATGCGCTGGCCGCCGGGCTGGAGGATCTCGCCGCGGAAGGCGCGCTCGAACCGGGTGGACTTCTCGAGGACCGTGACGCGTACTCCCGAACGCAGGAGCATCAGGGCGAGGGCGAGCCCTGCGGGCCCGCCGCCCACGACACAGATGTCGGTGTGCAGGTCGTCCGCCGGTTCGGGCGCGCCGGTTTCGGTCGTGCCGTTCGTCATGGACATCCCTCAGCCCGCCACCAGACCGAGGCCGCCGTCGACGGTCACGACCTGGCCCTGCAACCAGCCGGCCTCGTCAGCGCACAAGAGGCTGACGACGTCGGCGACGTCCTCGGGGGTCGTGAGCCGCCCGCCGGGTGTGCGGGCGGTGATCGCCTTGGCGACCTCGGGCGGGACGGTTCCGTCGCCCTTGTCGACCTTGGCGGCGGCGACCGCGTTGACGGTGATGCCGTGTCCTGCCAGCTCCACCGCGAGATAGCGCACGAGGGATTCCAGGGCGGCCTTGGCCACGCCCGCCCCGGCGTAGCGGGGCACGACCCGGCGGGCGCCGGTGCTGGAGACCGCGACGATCCTGCCGGGGCAGCCCGCCATCAGCTTGGCGAGCCGGGGAGCTCCGGTCAGCAACGGGTGCAGCGCGACGTTCAGGGAGCGGTCCACGAGTGCAGGGGACGTGGTGAGGGTGGGCGCCGGCCGGAAGTAGGAGGTGTTGTGGACGAAGATGTCGAGGTGGCCGAAGCGGCGCTGTGCCTCGTTGCACAGCGCGTCGATCCCTTCGGTGACATCGGCCTTGAAGGTGCTGGCCTGGCCCGGGTGCCCGGCCAGCGCGGCAAGGGCCCTTGCGGCGTTCGCCTCGTCTTCGGCGTAGTTGACGAGTACGTTGGCGCCGCTCGCGGTCAGCTTGCGGGCGATCGCGAGGCCCATTCCTCGGGTGGCTCCGGTTACCAGTGCAGTGCGGCCCATCAGCTCCGGGGCGGTGGAGGGGTGCGTTGTCACGGTTCGGCTCCCAAGTGGTCGGGGCAGCTCAGGCGACCCGAGTGGCGGCGGCGAGGGCCTCGTTGACCAGCGCGAGGTACTGGCGCAGGGTCTCCGCCTCAGAGACGGCCTCGTCGTCGAGGGCGATGCCGTAGTCGCGCTCGATGCGGGCGGTGGTTTCCAGGACGGCGACCGAGTCGTAGCCGAGGTCGGTGAAGGAGATGTCGAGGGCACGCTCGGAGAGGTCGGCGTTCTCGCTTTCGCCCGCGCACTCGCGCAGCACGGTGGTCAGGTTTTCCAACTGCATCTGCTGGGACATGGGGTTTCTCTTTCTCGCGATCGATGTCTCTGTCGTGTCTCGGTCGATGCTCCGTTCGCCGTCCCGGCGGCGGTCAGCCGACGGCTCGCAGGACCGCGGCGGCGTTGAATCCCCCGCGGCCCCTGGCCAGTACGAGGGCGGTGCGCAGAGGCAGCTGCCGCGGACGGCCGGTGACCAGGTCGATCGGGCAGTCGTCGGCGGGTTCGGTCACGTTCGCGGTGGGCGGCACGACCTGCTCGCGCAGGGCCAGCAGGGCGGCTGCCAGGTCCAGCGAGGCCCCGCCGGCCGAGAGCCGTCCGGTCATGGTCTTGGGCGCGGTGACCGGCACTCCGTACGGGCCGAACAGTTCGGCCAGTGCCCGGGCTTCGGCGCGGTCCGCGTCCCGGTCGCCCGCGGCGTCGGCGAACACGACATCCACCTGGTCCGGCGTCACCCCGGCTTCCTGCACGGCGAGTTCGGCGGCCCGGCCGAGCCGCGAGGCGCCGTCGTCTCCGGGCGCCGGATCGAAGGTGGCCGCATATCCGGCGAAGGCGCCGTAGACGTGGGCGCCGCGTGCACGGGCCGCGGCGGCGTTCTCGAGGACGAGCAGGGCGCCTCCCTCGCCGACGACCTCGCCGGTGGCGTCCGCCGAGAACGGAAGATAGGCGCGGGCTGCGTCCTCACTCGGGGAGAGCCGGCCGCCCGCCAGGTGGGCGGTCCAGCCCCAGGGGCAGATCGCCGAGTCGACGCCTCCGGTGACCATCAGGCTACTGCCCCGGCGCAGTCGGCGGCGGGCCTGGGCGACCGCGTCGAGGCCTCCCGCCTGCTCGGTGACGAGTACGCCGCTGGGCCCGCGCAGGTTGTGGCGGATGGAGATCTGACCGGTGTTTACGGCGTAGAACCAGGCGAACGACTGGTACGCGCTGACATACTGTCCGCCTTTACTCCACAGGGCTTGCAGTTCGCGCTGCCCGAACTCGAAACCGCCCGCCGAACTCGCGGTGATGACGCCCGCCCCGTACTCAGGCAGCCGCTCCAGGTCGACGCCCGAGTCCTCGATGGCCTCCTGGGCCACGGCGAGAGAGAGCCGGGTCATGCGGTCGGTCTGGGGCAGCAGCCGACCGGGGATGTGGTCGGCGTCGACGAAGTCACGGACCTCGCCGGCGAGCCGTGCCGGGTAACGGGCCGGATCGAACCGGTTGAGCTGGCGGATGCCGCTCTCGCCGCGCAGTACGGCGTCCCACCAGGCCTTGACGGAAAGTCCGTTGGGGGCGGCGACCCCGATGCCGGTGACGACTGCCTGGTCGGGCGCCGCTTGCGGAGCACGGGGCGTGGTGGCCGGGGCGGTGAAGGCGCTCACGCCGCCTCCTTGAGCCCAGGAGTCGTCAGGACCATGGCGCTCTGGAACCCGCCGAAGCCGCTGCCCACGCTCAGCACAGTGTCGATGCGCTGCTCGCGGGCGGTGATCGGCGTGTAGTCGAGGTCGCAGGCCGGGTCGGGATCGTGCAGATTGGCCGTGGGGGGCACGGTGTCGTGCTCGATGGCCAGCGCACTGGCGGCCACTTCCAGAGAACCGATGGCGCCGAGCGAGTGCCCGATCATCGATTTGATGGAGCTCACCGAGACCCGGTAGGCGTGGTCGCCGAGGCTGCGCTTGAAGGCGGCGGTCTCGTGCCGGTCGTTCTGCTTGGTGCCGGAGCCGTGCGCGTTGACGTAGTCGACGGCCGTGGCGTCCAGGCGTGCCTCGTCGAGTGCCGTGCGGATGGCCTCGGCCATCTCCTTGCCGTCGGGGCGCAGTCCCGTCATGTGGTACGCGTTGCAGCGGCTGGCGAACCCCGAGATCTCCGCGTAGATGTGAGCGTCGCGGCGCCGGGCGTGCTCGAGGCTCTCCAGGATCAGTACGGCGCTGCCTTCCCCGAGGACGAAGCCGTTGCGGCTGCGGTCGAACGGGCGGGAAGCGGTGGCCGGTTCGTCGTTGCGCGGCGAGGTGGCCTTGATGGCGTCGAAGCAGGCGACGGTGATGGGTGAGATGGGTGCCTCGGTCGCGCCGGCGACCATCACGTCGGCGCTGCCCTCCCGGATGAGATCCACCGCATGGCCGAGGGAGTCGAGACCCGAGGTGCAGCCTGTGGAAATCAGGGCCACGGGGCCCTGGGCACCGGTGCTCCAGGCGACCTCGGCGGCCATGGAGCTGGGCACGAAGTAGTCGAAGAGGTGGTCGACGGCGAGGGTGTGGTCGACGTACCAGCCGGAGCCTCCCTCGCTCACGACGTTGTACTGGGTGTCGAGGCCCGTCGTGCAGCCGACCGCGCTGCCGAGTGCCACGCCGGTCCGCAGCGGGTCAATCCCGCCGTCGAGGCCGGCGTCGGCGACGGCCTCGCGCGCACTGACGATCGCGAACTGGGTCGCGCGGTCGAGGCGTTCGGCCTCGGCGGCGTCGAAGCCCTGCTGCGCCGGATCGAAGTCTGCCTCGGCGGCGATTCTGGAGCGGAACGAGGAGGCGTCGAAGAGACTGATCCTCCGGGTGGCCGTACGGCCCGCGGTGAGCTGCTCCCAGAACGTCTCGACGCCCACCGCCCCCGGGGCCACGACCCCGATGCCGGTGATCACGACGCGACGGTTCATCGGCCCTCACCGCTTACTGTCCCCATGGTCATGGGTGCTCTCCCGCTTAGTTGTGTGTCCTGCCGACCAGGCTCTGCGAGCCCCCTCGAACCGGGCTCGAAACGCACAGGAGTCCCGGTCGGGGCTCAAAGCCGGGCGGGCCGGGAACAATCCGGTCAGCGCAGATCGTCCCGGGTGACATCACGCCTCCTGACCAGCAGCTCTCCGCCCTGTCGGACCAGGACGTCGGTGCAGGTGCAGACGCGGTGGACACGCGACTCACCGCCCTGCGGCGAGGCGAACACGGTGGTGTACGAGTGGACGACCACCGACCCGTCCTCCTGCGGCCGGACGTCGAAGACGCCGGGCCAGTGACGATGCTGCTCACCGGCGGCGGCGAGCGCTTCGGCGGTGCGCCGCACCGCGGCCGCCAGCCCTTCGCGGCCCACCACCGGGGCCGACAAGGTCGGCACCGAGAACGAGGCGTCCTCGGTAAAGCCGGCCGCCCACTCGTCGGCCTCGCCGTTGTCCAGGAGGTGCATGTGGCGGGCGTAGAACTGCTGGATCTCTGCGTAAAGGGCGCCGAACTCGATGGCGGGGTGCGGCTGTGTCTCGGTCTGCGTGGTCATGGTGTCTCCGTTTCGTGAGGCTGTCCGGGCGGCGACGGCTGGGCCCGGAAGAGTGCGCGGCGGCGCGCCCGGCCATCGTGGGCAACCTCGGTCGAGCCACGTTCGAGTCGCTCTGCAGTGCGGACCGGCTCGCCCCGTCGTCCAGCCGGAATCCAATGCGTCTCAAGCGGCACAGCAGAGCGTTGCCCGGGAACCCCGCACGGCGACGCGTCGATGGCGCAGGAGGACACACGATGCCGAACACCCAGCAGTACTCCGTCCGGGACGAGGTGCTCGTCGCAGCCCCGGCCGAGCAGGTCCGCTCATTGGTCGAGGACGTCACCGGCTGGACGCAGTTGCACGCACCCGCCGTTCACGCGGAGATCCTGTCGGACACCGGCGACGAGCAGTTGGTCCGGCACTGGGCGGTCACCGGCCGGGACTCGGTGCGCACCTGGACGGCGCGCCGCACCAGGGCTGCCGACAGCAGCCGGATCTCCTTCGTTCACGAGGAGGCCGAGTCGCCGTTCGCGTCCCTCGGCGGCGCGTGGACGTTCCAGGAGCAGGACGGCAAGACACTGGTGGAGATGCGTCACGACTTCACCCTGGCCAAGGGCGAGGAAGGCTTGGCGGACGAGGTCTCCACCCGCCTGCGCACGGGGGCCCGGGACTATCTGCGCACCCTCGGCCACGCCGCCGAGAAGCGCGGGGCATTGAACCGACTGATCATCTCCTTCACGGACTCCCTGTTCGTAGCGGGCGACATCAAGGACGCCTACGACTATCTGTGGGAGGCGGACAAGTGGGAGGAGCGCATCCCCCACATCGCCAAGCTGGACCTCGAAGAGCCCGCTCCCGGTGTCCAGTTCTTCGACATGCTCACCTCGACGCCGGACGGCTCCTCGCACCGCACCCGCTCGGTCCGGGTCACGGTTGAGCCAGACATCATTGTGTACAAGCAGACCGAGCTGCCCGCGCTGCTTGACGGCCACACCGGGCACTGGAGGTTCACGCAGACCCCCGAGGGCGTCATCGCGGAGGCCCGGCACACGGCGACCATCAAGCCGTCGGCCCTGCACATCCTCGGCGAGGGCACGACGGTCCTCGACGCGCGCAAGTACCTGCGCCGGGTGCTGAGCGCCAACAGCGTCAGCAACCTGCGCCTGGCCAAGGCGTACGCCGAGGAGCGCGCCGGTGTCTGAGGCTCCGTCCGTCCCGGCGGTTCCGCTGGACGGGCTGCTGCGCCGGGCCGCCGAGAACTTCCCCGAGCGGGTGGCTGTCCGGGACGAGCACGGAGCGATCGGCTACGCCGAACTCGACGCGTACGCCGACAGGTTCGCCCTCGCACTGCTGCGGCTGACCCGCGGACGGCAGACAGCGGTAGGGGTGGCCGGTGTGCTGGACCCGGTGTTCGCGGCAGGTTTCTACGGCACGAGCCGCAGCGGCAACCGCGTCGTGATGGTCAACCCGCTGATCCGCGAGGCCGCCCTGGAGCACGTCTTCCGCACGGCCGGCGTCGAGATCGCCCTGGTCCCTGTCGAGACCGCCGTACGCCTGCAGACGGTACGCGGGTATCTCCCGGCCCTGCGCGAGGTGTTCGTGGTCGACGCGGACCGGGCCGTGACCCTCCCCAAGTGCACGCGCCCGCTGGCCGATCTCCTCGGCTGGGACGGCCCGTCCGCGGCCGCGCTGCCCGATCCTGCCGCGGTCGATCCGGACTCGGTCGCCTGTGTGCAGTTCACCAGCGGCACCACCGGTCCCCCCAAGGGCGTCCAGCTCACCCACCGCAACCTGGTGACCAACGCCGCCCAGGCGGCCCACGTGCTCGGCCTCGACGCCGACTGCGTGTGCCTCAACCACCTGCCGCTCTACCACCTGATGCACCTCAACGCTGCGGTGCTCGCGGGCGCCACCCAGGTGCTGTGCCACGATCCCGACCCGGTGGCGTCGTTCGCGACGGCCGCCGACGCCGGGGCGACCCACTATTTCGGGCTGCCTGTGCGGCTGACCAGGCTGGCGGCGGATCAGCGGCTGGCCGCGGTCGTGCCCGGGCCGAAGCTGAGGCTGATCGCCTCGGGCGGCTCGGCGCTCGCCCCCCTCGTCGCCGACCGCCTGCGTGAACAGCTCGGCGTTCCGGTCATCCAGGGGTACGGGCTCGCCGAACTCTCGCCGCTCAGTCACAACGACCGGCCGGAGCGGAGCAAACCCGGCTCGGTCGGTCCGGTTGTCCCGGGCACCGAGTGCCGCATCGTGGATCTGGAGACCGGAGCCGACCTCGGCACGGGCCGACCGGGAGAAGTCCTGCTGCACGGCCCGCAGTTGATGGCTGGATACCTCAACCTGCCGGACGCGCCCGATATCGACACCGACGGCTGGTTCCACACCGGCGACGTCGGCTACCAGGACGGGGACGGCTGGCTGTTCCTGGTCGACCGCATCAAGGATGTCTTCAAGGTCGACAACGAACTGGTGTCGCCGAGCGAGATCGAACGGATCCTCATGCGCGACGGAGACATCGCCGACTGCGTCGTGGCGGACATGCCCGATGAATTTAGCGGTGCGGCCGTGTGGGCGGGCATCGTCCCCGCCAGCAGCGGACCGGTGGATCTGCGGGCGGTGGTGGAGCGGGCCAACGCCCAGCTGGCCGACCACCAGCGGATCCGCCGTGCCGAACAGCTCACCGCCGTACCCCGCTCGCCGAACGGCAAGGCCGAGCGGCGTCTGCTGCGCGAGCAGCTGCGTGCCGAGCCCCCGTCCCCTCTGACGTCCCGACGTCCCTGCCGACCAGGAGAACCATCATGGTGACTTTCATCAACAAGCTGACCGTCAACGGCGACATCGAGGAGTTCCTCCGGATCAAGCAGTCCATGACCGCGTTCATGTCAGCCCAGCCGGGCTATCGCGGTTCCTCGACGCTGCGCCAGGTCGGGCAGCACAACGTCTTCATCGAGATGGCCGAGTGGGACGACGCCGCATCCCACCAGGCCGCCCTGCGCAGCGAGGAGTTCCGGGCGCTGATCAAGGGCCTCAGCGGCCTGGCCACCGCGGAACCCGGCCTCTACGAGGAGGCCGCTGAGGACGGGGTCGGCCGTGGCTGACGGAACGCAGGTGCTGGTAGCGGGGGCCGGCCCGGTCGGTCTCACCGCAGCCTACGAGCTCGCCCGGCGCGGACTGCGGGTGCGGCTGATCGACGCCGCACCCCACCCCGCCACCACCAGCCGTGCGGTGGCCACCCACCCCCGCACCCTGGAGACGTACGACCAGATGGGCGTCATCGAGGAGATCCTCGAACAGGCCCAGCAGATCAGGGCGTTCACGATGTTCAGCCGGGGCCGCCGGCTGGTCCGGCTGGCCGCCGACTACTCGACCATGCCCACCCGGTATCCGTTCACGGCGATTGTCGAGCAGGTGGACACCGAGGCGGTGCTCCGTGCGGCGGTGTCGCGACTCGGCGTCGAGGTCGAGTGGGGGACGCGGCTGACCGGTTTCACACAGGACACCGAGCAGGTGGTCGTCGGGCTCGAACACGCCGATGGAAGCACGGAATCTGTCGAGGCTGCCTGGCTGCTCGGCTGCGACGGCGGGCACAGCACGGTCCGCAAACGGCTGGGGCTGCCTCTGCTCGGCGAGAGCAGCGAGACCTGGATGCTCGCCGACGCACCCGTGGACGTGGACCTGCCGCGCGACAGCATCTACTGGATCCACACGGGCTCCCAGGCCCTGATGATGGTGCCCTTCAGACGCGGTGGCCGCTGGCGCCTGCTGGATACCACCACCGCACCGCACGGCACCGACGCCGCTCTGATCGCCGACCGCTTCGCCGAGAAGCTCGGCCCCGGCCTCGGCCGCACGGCAGACGTCCGCACCCCCACCTGGACGTCGGTCTTCACCTTCCAGCAGCGGATGGTGCCACGCATGGGCGAGGGCCGGGTCTTCGTGGCGGGCGACGCCGCCCATGTGCACAGCCCGGCCTCCGGGCAGGGCATGAACACCGGCATCCAGGAGTCGTACAACCTGGCCTGGAAGCTGGCCCTGGTCGAACAGGGTCATGCGGCGCGGGAGCTGCTCGACAGCTACAGCCTGGAGCGGGTGCCGGTCGGTGAGACGCTCCTCGGCTCCACCAAAAAGGCGACCTTCCTGGTCCAGCTGAAGAACGCCTTCGCCCCTATCGCGCTACCGATCGTCTTCGGCGTCATCCGCAACGTCACACCGCTGCGCAAGAAGGTGCAGCGCCAGGTCCTCGGCGGTATTTCCGGCCTCCAACTCGGCTACCCCGACTCGCCACTGACCCGGTCTGCGGCCCCCGTCTCGGGGCCGTTCCCAGGCACCCGCGCCTCGGTCGGAGCCGCAGCGGACCCGGCCGACCCGGGCTGCCAGGCCTGGGCCGAGGAACTGCGTGACACCCGATGGACGCTGGCCGTGACACCGGACACGGCGGCCAATGTCCCCGCGGCGGAGGCATGGCTGTCCATCCGCACGCTCGGCGGCAGCACCGAGGGTCCCGGCCCGCTCACCGACCCGAACGGTCGGCTCCGCGCCGCCCTGGGAATCGAACCGGGCGGCTGGCTGCTGGTCCGCCCGGACGGCTATGTCGCCGCCCGCGGACGGGAGTTGACCGGGGCGGATCTGCGACAGGCCTTGGCAGCGGCGCGTATGCGGGTCGAGCGGGGTGTCTCACCGCGCTCCTAGGGCAGGGGCCAGGGACAGGCCCTGGCCCCTGCCCCGCGCACCTCGTACCCGACGGATGAGCAAGAAGGCGAACACGCATGGACATGGGACTGAAAGGTCGCACAGCGCTCGTGACGGGCGCGTCCTCCGGAATTGGCGCGGCCATCGCACGCGCCTACGCGGCTGAGGGCGCCCGCGTCGCCCTGACCTACCGGAGCGACGGCGAGGCCGGCGAGCGGCTCGCCCGTGAACTCGGCGCCGACCAGGACTCGGCGATGGCGCTGCGGTACTCGCTCGCCGAACCGGACACCGTGGAGTCGGCCGTGGCCGAGGTCACGAGGCGCTGGGGCGGCGTGGACGTGCTCGTCGCCAACGCAGTGCGTTGGGCTTCCAGGAGGGCACCCGGCGAGCAGTTCGAGAACATCCCGCCCGGCGAATGGACGGCCTTCCTCGACGACAACCTCGCGCCGACCCTGCGCACGGTACAACTCGTGGTAGCCGGTATGCGGGAGCGGTCCTGGGGCCGGATCGTGCTCATCTCCTCGCATGTGGCACTCGACGGCCACCGCGGCCAGGAGTTCTACGGGGCTGCCAAATCGGCACTGCACGGTTTCGCCCGCAGCCTCGCCTGGGACCTGGGCCCCGACGGTGTGCTGGTGAACGTCGTATGCCCGGGTCTGACCGCCACCGAGCGCGTGCTCGACGGGCTGCCCGCCGAGGTCCGGGAGCGGGAGACCCGGTTGACTCCCACCGGCCGGCTCAGCAGCCCCGAAGACGTCGCAGGCGCGGTGCTGTCCCTGGGCTCCGCAGCCAACGGCAACACCACCGGCCAGATCGTCACGGTGGCCGGCGGCCGGTGAAGCCTCGCCACGCGACTGCCGCGCCCGCCTGACTTCACCGTTACTGCCCACCAAAACCGCCCGTCCCGACGCCGCAGCCGTCAGGACGGGCGGATTTCCACTATCGGCCGGTAAGCCGTCCGCCATGAAGTCGACCGTCGGCCTGTGCGGGCTGCCGGCCACGGCTCACCGGTCCGTGGTCCACGAAGTAGCCCGTCTGCCCCAATGCGGACAGCGCCTGGGCCTCCTCGTAGTACAGGGGGCCGCAGTGGAGGGAACCCAGACCGATCAGGCAGTGCCACACGCTTGGTAAGCAGCGGTGCACGAAGATGCGGTACCCGCTGCGCAGCGCCCACTTCATACCTGTCCCCGCTCTTTCACGCAGCCGTCTGCAGACGCTGCTTGAGCGGCTCCCACCAGGTGCGGTTGCCGTGGTACCAGGCGACCGTCTCCGCCAGTGCGGCCTCGAACTCCCTGGTCGGCCGGTACCCGAGCTCTCGCCTGATCTTCGTGCAGTCGACGGAGTAGCGCCGGTCGTGGCCCTTGCGGTCGGCGACGTGTCGCACGCTGTCCCAGTCCGCGCCGCAGGCGTCCAGGAGCAGTTGGGTCAGCTCCTTGTTGGAGAGCTCGGTGCCGCCGCCGATGTTGTACACCTCGCCTGCCCTACCGCCCGTGCGCACCAACTCGATGCCATGGACATGGTCATCGACGTGCAGCCAGTCGCGCACGTGGGCGCCGTCCCCGTACAGCGGCACCTTGCGGCCGTCGAGCAGGCTGGTAACGAAGAGCGGGATGACCTTCTCGGGGAACTGGTGGGGCCCGTAGTTGTTGGAGCAGCGGGTGACGCGGACGTCCAGGCCGTGGGTGCGGTGGTAGGCCAGCGCGATGAGGTCGCTGGACGCCTTGGCCGCGGAATAGGGGGAGTTGGGGTTGAGGGGCGAGGTCTCCGACCAGGACCCCACGTCGATGGAGCCGTACACCTCGTCGGTGGAGATGTGCACGAACGTCTCGATCCCGTGCCGGAGTGCCGCATCCAGGAGGGTCTGGGTTCCGGTCACGTTGGTGCGTACGAAGTCGGCGGCGCCAAGGATGGAGCGGTCGACATGCGACTCGGCGGCGAAGTGCACCACCTGGTCATGTCCCGCGATCAGCTCGTCCACCAAGGACGTGTCACAGATGTCGCCCAGCACGAAGGTGAAGCGGTCGCTGTCGCTCACCTCGGTCAGGTTGGTGATGCTTCCGGCGTACGTCAGCTTGTCGAGGACGGTGATCGTCACATCCTTCGCACCGTGCGGACCGAGCAGCGTCCGGACGTAGTGCGAGCCGATGAACCCTGCCCCGCCTGTCACAAGGATGGCCTTGGTGGTCATGAGGAGATCTGCACCTCGCTGTGGTCGCCGAGAACGAGCCGGTTGCTGGACGGCATCCGCAGGGCGGGGGCCACGCTGACACTGCGGCCGATGAGGGATCCCCTGACCCGCCGGACTCCCTCCAGGCGGGAATCGCGCAGCACGATGGAGAACTCGATCTCGGTGTCTTCGATCCGGCAGTTCTCCGAGATGGAGGTGTACGGACCGATGTAGGAGTCGATGATCACCGTACCGGACCCGATGACCGCCGGGCCGACGATGCGCGAGCCGGTGACCTGGGCCCCGGCCTCGATCCTGACGCGGCCGATCACCTCGCTGTCCGCATCGACCCGGCCCTCGGTGCACGGCTCGATGCCCTCCAGAACGGACCGGTTCACCTCAAGCATGTCCATGACATTCCCGGTGTCCTTCCAGTAGCCGTGGATCACGGTGGACCGCACGTCGCGCCCGCTGTCGAGCAGCCACTGGATGGCGTGGGTGATCTCCAGCTCGCCGCGCCAGGACGGCTCGATGGCGCGCACGGCCTCGTGCACGACCGGGGTGAACAGGTACACGCCGATCACAGCCATGTCGCTCTTGGGCTGCGTCGGCTTCTCCTCCAGGCCTACGACCCGGCCGGCTTCGTCCAGTTCGGCGATACCGAACGCGGTCGGATCAGGAACGCGGGTCATCAGGATCTGTGCGTCGGGCCTGTGGGCGCGGAATGCGTTCACCAGGCCGGCGATGCCACCGACCACGAAGTTGTCCCCCAGGTACATCACGAAGTCGTCGTCACTGAGGAATTCACGGGCGATCAGGACCGCATGCGCGAGTCCCAGCGGTTTCTCCTGCGGCAGGTAGGTCACCTCGAGCCCGAACTTGGAACCGTCACCGACCGCTTCCTGGATCTCGCTCGCGGTCTCTCCCACGATGATCCCGACCTCGGTGATCCCGGCCTGCACGATGTCCTCGAGGACATAGAAGAGCACCGGCTTGTTCGCCACCGGCACCAGTTGCTTGGGCGATGTGTGAGTGATGGGCCTCAGGCGTGTCCCCGAGCCACCGGACAGTACGAGAGCCTTCATGCCATGGACGCTATGTGGGTGTTCTGGAACCCCACTTGGGAGCTGGTCGATGCCGCAGGGCGCTTCTTTCCCCGCGGCCGCCGAGCCGTCAGTAGCGGTAGTGGTCTGACTTGTACGGGCCCTCGACCTTCACGCCGATGTACGCGGCCTGCTCGGGGCGGAGCGTGGTCAGCTTCACGCCGAGCGAGTCCAGGTGGAGGCGGGCGACCTTCTCGTCCAGGTGCTTGGGCAGCGTGTACACGCCGGTCGAGTAGGCGTCGGGCTTGGTGAACAGCTCGATCTGGGCCAGCGTCTGGTCCGCGAAGGAGTTGGACATCACGAACGACGGGTGGCCGGTGGCGTTGCCCAGGTTCAGCAGGCGGCCCTCGGAGAGGACGATGAGGACCTTGCCGTCGGGGAAGGTCCAGGTGTGGACCTGCGGCTTGACCTCGTCCTTGACGATGCCCGGGATCTTCGCGAGGCCGGCCATGTCGATCTCGTTGTCGAAGTGGCCGATGTTGCCGACGATCGCCTGGTGCTTCATCTTGGCCATGTCCGAGGCCAGGATGATGTCCTTGTTGCCGGTCGTGGTGACGAAGACGTCGGCCTTGTCGATGACCTCGTCGAGGGTCGTGACCTGGTAGCCGTCCATCGCCGCCTGCAGGGCGCAGATCGGGTCGATCTCGGTGATGATCACGCGGGCGCCCTGGCCACGCAGGGACTCTGCGCAGCCCTTGCCCACGTCGCCGTAGCCGCAGACGACCGCGGTCTTGCAGAGGAGGACGCCGTCGCGCTGCATCTCGTACAGGGGGTGGACGCCGGTGGTGGTCTCCTCGGTGACGCCGCGGATCTCGGAGGACAGCTGGGTCCACTTCTGCGAGCCGTCCGTGATGGTGCGGTGCAGGAGTTCGAGGATGACGCGGTGCTCGTCGGACTCGGCGGTGTCGACGTCCGGGACCTTGCCGTCCTTCTCGTACTCGACGCCCTTGTGGACGAGGAGGGTGGCGTCACCGCCGTCGTCCAGGATCATGTTCGGGCCGCCGGTGGGGGTGTTCGGCCAGGTCAGGGCTTGCTCCGTGCACCACCAGTACTCCTCGAGAGTCTCGCCCTTCCAGGCGAAGACCGGGATGCCCTGGGGGTTGTCGGGCGTGCCGTTCGGGCCGACGGCGATCGCGGCAGCGGCGTGGTCCTGGGTGGAGAAGATGTTGCAGGACGCCCAGCGGACCTCGGCGCCCAACACGACAGCCCAGAACAAGGTCTGGCTCGAGATCGTCCAGATCGCCCTCGACCTGCTGGCCTGGATGCCCATGCTCGCCCTCACCAGCGAGGCCCGACTCTGGGAACCCTGGCGCCTGCGATTCCGTCTGTTCTCCGCGGCCGCCCAGCTCGTCACCACCGGCCGACGCAAGATTCTCCGCCTCACCCAGCACTGGCCTTGGACCGGCGAGATCACCACTGCCCTCGAACGGCTCGCGTTCCTGGCCACCCCCGGCTGACCAGCAACTTTCCACCATCCCGACGACAACATCACCTCCCCGGGCAGTGGAACCGGCGCCCATCCGACGCGACAACCGGGCCACCGGCCTGCCCACCCTCAGCCCCGGAAAGCGAGAGTCCACCGACTCCGTCGGCGGACTCTCGCGAAAGATCGAGACTAAGCGGCATTTGATGCCGAGCTGAGGATCACATGCTGTGCCTGCTGCAGTTTCTGGGACGGCTCCAGCCCTAATTCATCCATCAGATTCTTCCGCAGCTGATGAAATATACCGAGAGCCTCCGAGCGGCGCCCCGCAAGGTTGAGGGCACGCATGTATTGTTCATGTATATTCTCATTAAGAGGCTGCTGGGCGGTCAGTGTGACCAGGTCGAGGATTGCCTCATCATACCTGCCCACCTGCAAGTCGGCTTCGACCCTGCTTTCTAGGGCAATCTGTCGCTGCGCCTGAAGTCCGCGCACTTTCGGCTCGAGAACGGAGCCGGTCGGGACATCGACCAGGGCCGGCCCCCGCCAGACCCCTAACGCCTTCCGCAGAAGATGGGACCCACGCTGCGGATCACCCTGCGAGAGGGCGATCCTCCCTTCGGTCGAGAGCTCGTTGAATTGACGGAGGTCGAAGGGCGCCATGGGTAACCGCAGGAGATAGCCGCCCTGCCGCGTGAGCAGAATGTCGCGCCCCAGCGTGGACTCGTGCTTGAACGCTTTGGACATGAGCTTCCGAAGATGCAGAATGTACGTCTGCAGAGTCGTTTTCGCGCTCCTGGGGGGCCTTTCTGCCCACAGCTCGTCGACAAAGCTCGACGATGTCACCATCTGGCCTTCATTTAGGGCCATGAGTGCAAGTACCTGCATCTGCTTCGGTGCAGTAGGGGTGACATCGACGCCATTCACGCTGAACTGCAGTGGACCAAGAACAGACATAGCAATCTCTGTCACATCGGTCGATTTCACAGACATACGAGCCCCTCCATCAATTTGAGACCATATCTGGCGATTTCGGTCCTTATTGACTGGGGTGCAGCACGAGCGGTGCCGATAGATGACACGAGCTTGCCTGCATTGAGACTTCCCCCGTCCTCCGGCAAGGCTATACCGGCCCCCGGGGAGGATCAACAGTCTTTAGGGAAGCATTAGAATCAATCATTCCTCAAGGGATACTCAAGTCATTACTGTGAAAATAGAATTCCGGAATTCGTTACGCAATATGCCAATTCTGGCAAAAATAGGTGATTGGGGTGTCCGTGTAGCGTCACAGTGGATACACAGCTTGACTTCGTTCCGCTTTCAATATCAGGGGCGCGCCTCCGCGTATATCGCGGTCGGGCCGGACTTGACGACACTGCGACAGAAGTGGACCCAGGAATTCCATAACTGGAAGCGCTGTGTGGATTTCGGACCTTCCGTAGCCGCGAGACACGCGAGTGATGTAGGCTGGCGACGACGCCTCGCCGAAGCTGCACCGTTCTGACCGGCGCGTCGCGGACTGGAGCAGTGAAGGCCACGGGTCTCTCGCCGGCATCGTCGCGGAGGGGGCACACGACCTTGTCGAGCGATACGAGCACGTCCGCAGAGCTACCAAGAACTTCGCTCACGAGGCCAAGCGACTCGACGTGTGGCGGGACATCATCGACCCCTCGCGGATCCGACGCCACCCCTGAACCTCTGTCCCAGCGCCCGGCCTGAACCGTGGGAAAATCGACGGGACGGCGTGGGAAACGATCTTTCCGCATGGGTGCATAGCCCCTGACCAGCGAGTTCCGTCGGTGCCCCACCGGTAGTTCTTGGACCGCTCCGCCACCGCATGGTCGTGGGTGGGGGCCAAAGTGCCCTCCACGATGAGCACGGCGTCCTTGTGAAACCGCTTCCGGGGCCGGAACGCGAGAAGGGGCCCGACATGCCTGACGATGCGGCCGGCTGCGGACTAACGAGACACCAAAGAGCGGAGCGAGCTGCCGCAGTGTCAGGTTGGTGCGCCAGTACGCAGCCACCAGAAGCACCCTGTCCCCCAGCGGAATCCCCCACGGCCGGCCCCGCCGAGCGACGTCGGCGCCTTCCCGCCGCAGGGCACGCACCACCCGGTTGAACTGGCGCGGAGCCCACACCAGTGAACGGGGCTATCCAGGAGGGCTCGAACGCTGTGATCACGCGTGACACACTCGAGATCATCTCAGGGCAAGATCACTTACGGGACAGCCCTTAGCCCTCGAATGTCCCCGAGGAGTCCACGCTGTCACGTCGCGAGTGCTTCGTGCTCCACAGGGACCACGATCCGTAGGCGAGCGTAAGCAATGGGAACAGCATAATCACATGGAAGGGCTTGCCGTTAGCCAGCGCCAATATCACAATTACGGCCATCAGGGCGGTCAACCCCAGCAGAAGCCACCCGATAATAACGGAAGCCGGACCATTCTGCATTTTCGATTCTTCCTCTTAGTGTGGATTGTGCAAAATCCACCCAGTGCGCATGCGATGAAAATAGGAAGGGCCCAGCCTTCGGGTATCCATGAGGCGCGTCCCGTGTAAGCCAAAATCAATGGTGTCCTTCCAGGTCGCCGGGAGAGGTGATGCCCTCTCCCGGCGCGCTGCTCACTTCTTACCAGTTGCTGGTTGCATCCTCTGCGAGGCCGGAGGCAGAGTCACCGGCGTAGATGCGCATGGGCTTTGCAGCGGCGCCTGTGGGCCTAGCGCGAAGGGCCATTCGCGAGCATCCTCCCTCAACGCTTTTCCCAACAGCCCAAGGGAACGTCTGGCTACCAGCTTTCCCCCAGTCGCCATCCCGGACAGAGGAGTAAACTTCCTTACCTGTCTTTAGATCGCCGATTCCGATCTGGTCATACGTGAACGCGCCGTTGACCTGGGGGCGGGAAGGTCAATCATCCTTCCGAAACCGGATCTTCCGTCGCGCCAATGTTGAAAGAACTGCCAGTACCACCCCGCAGAGCGCCGCAATCACGCCAAAGATGATCAGAAGAGTGTCTCCGGCAACCAATCCGCCCACGAAGATGCAGATAGCCGCGATGATGAGTACGCCGGAAAAAGCTGCTGTACGCTTTACTGCTGAATTGATGGGAACTTCTCTCGGGGTCACTTGATCACCCTTTCGTCGGTAATCTTTCTATGCGTGTGGGGCGTAGAAATTTCTACGCCCCACACGCATAGGTGTCCGGACCTTGATGAGCTTTTCTATCGCCTACCCGTAAGTGAGGATATCTGCACCGGCATAGCCTGCAGCGCCTCCGACAAGGCAACTGCCAACTACAGCGGCGCCAGCGCCAACGGCGCTACCGACACCAGCTCCGACCACTCCTCCTACGGCGGCACTATAGGCAATTGCCCCAGTTTCAGCCGCAGCCCCGACACCCGCCACGCACCCGGTGACGACTCCGAAAATGTCGCTCCCCTTGTCGAGGATGTCCGAGAAGCTAAAGAGCCCGCGGGGATCGATGTTGTTGATCGGGTCGCCACCCGCGTAGGCGTAACGGTTTCCGCTGCCCGGGTTTGCGAGGAAGCTATACAGGTCTTGGGTGGTGAAGCGACCGGTGGTGGGGTCGTACCAGCGCTGGCCGAATTTCACGAACCCGGTGGGTTTGTCGTAGGTGCCGCCGACGAAGCGGTAGGGGTTCTGGACTCCTGCCGTGCCGGTTTCCTTGGTGGTCTGGACGGTGCCGTAGGGGTCGTAGTCGTAGATCGTGGACTGGACCGTGGACTGGTTGATGAACTGGACCGGGTTCCCGATGCCGTCGACGATGTAGTACGCCTCGTACCCGTTCGTCGTCCGGAGCGAGAGCGGCTGGCCGGTGGTGGGGTCGTGGTCGATGTAGGCCGTGCCCTCCTTGAGCTTGACCTGTTCGATGACGGGCATGCCGTACTGGTCGGGGGCGCCGTAGACGTAGTCGGTCTTCTCGCCCTCGTCGCTGGTCTGGGAGACCAGCTCGGTGGCGTCCTCGCCGGCGTAGGTGTAGCTGCTGGTGCCCTTGGTGGTCTTGGCGCCGGTCATGCGGTTGGCGGCGTCGTAGGTGACCGTGGACAGCTTGGCGGTCTTGGTCTGGTTGCCCTGGGCGTCGTAGGTGTAGCCGTCGCTGGTGATCTGGTTGGCGGCGTCGAAGGCGAGGGACTGGTCCGTGCTGCCGTCGGAGGACGACTTGCGGTTGCCGCGGGCGTCGTAGGTGTAGGTGTACGTCTTGCCACCCCCGTCGGTCGCGACCTTCGTCAGTCGATTCGCCTTGTCGTACGTGTACTTGGTGGTCTTGCCGCTCAGGTTGTCCTTACTCCACTGGATCAGGTCGGTGTTGTTGGCCTTCGCCGTGGAGCAGGAGGAGGTGGAGCCGAGGCTGCGGCAGTAGGTGGCGTCGAACTGGCGGGTCGGGTCGGTCGCGGGTCCCTGGTCGGCCCAGACGCGGCTGATGCGGCCGGACTTGTCGTAGTCCTGGTGTACGCGCGCCTTGAAGATTGTTTTTGCGTCGTTGGTGCCGTAGTACGTGTCGGTGCGGCGGCCGCGGTCGTCGTAGCTGAAGCCGATCTTCGTTTTGGTCGAAGGGGCGTCGGTGATGGCCTGGGTGAGCTTGTCGGCCTGGTCGTACTTGTACTGGGTGGTGCCGCGGGCGTCGGTGGTGGTGAGGCGGTTGCCGTTCTTGTCGTAGGTGTAGGACAGGGTGCCTCCGCCTGAGGTCGCGGTGCGCGAGGTCATCGCGCCGAGGTCGTCGTACTCGTAGGTGACGGTGCCGGTTCCGTCGGTGCGGGTCTTGGTGCGGCCGAAGGCGTCGTAGGTGTACGAGACGTCCGGCGTCGCGTCGCTGTAGTCGACCTTCAGGACGCGGTCGGCGTCGTCGTACGTCGTCGTGGTGGTGACGCCCCGGCCGTCCGTGGCGGTGGCCAGGCGCCCCCAGGCGTCGTAGGTGTACGACTGGGACTTGAGCGAGCCGCCGGCCGGGTCGACCTTGGTGAGCTGCTTGTCGCTGTTGTACGTGTACGAGGTGTCGGTGCTGTTGCCGGGGTCGGTGGAGGTCTTGAGGGTGCCGTCGTCGTTGTAGTCGACCTTCGCCTCGGCTGCCTCCGCGTTGCTGGAGGAGGCGAGGTTCCCGGCACCGTTGTAGGAGTAGGTGGACTTGTTCGACTGCCCGTCCGTCGACTCCGAGGGCGAGTATTTCGAGCCCGCTGCCGTGTTGCCGTAGGCGGCGGAGAACGTGGAGCCGTCCGCGCCCTCGGACTTCGTCAGCGATTCGCCGTCGTTGGCGCCGAAGGTGTTCGTCGTCGTGCCCGCGCTCGCGCCCGAGCCGTCCGTCGCCGAAGCGGTGTCGAAGTTGGCGGTGTATGTCTTGGAGCGCTCGCGGCCCTCCGCGTCCGTCGCCTTGGAGACGCGGGCGGAGTGGTTGTCGGTCAGCTCGTAGGTGGTGTGAGGGACCGCCGTGATGTCCTTGGACTGGTCCGTGTTCGGCGAGGCCATCACGGTCTTGTCCGGGTCCGCGTAGGACAGGCGGGTGACGGAGTCTCCGGGGGAGCCGACCGCCTTGTTCTCCTGGGTGATCTTCGTGGTGCCGATGGTGCCGATGTCGAAGCGGGTCACCCCTCCGCCGGGGTTGGTGACCGCGGTCATCCTGTGACCGGTGTAGGTGAAGCTGGTGGTGCGGCCCAGGGTGTCCTTGATGGCGACGAGGTCGCCCGCGCTGTCGACGGTGTAGGTGACGGTGCGCTTCTTGCCGTCCGAGGCGGTCTGCGTCAGCGTCGTCACCCGCCCGTTCGCCGAGGCGTACACCCCGGTGCGCTGCGACTTCGACCCGCGGGTGGTGACGATCGTGTCAGGCAGGTCGCCGTTCCACGAGAGCGTGGTGGCGTTGTCGTTGCGGTCGGTGATCTTGGTGAGCTTGCCGGAGCTGTTGAAGGTCTGCTTCGACTGGGAGCCGTGGTCGGTGAGGGTGTAGGTGCCGTCGTCGTTCTTCTTCAGGTCGGCCTTGAACCCTCCCGGCGTCGTGAACCCGCTGCCGGACTTCACGAACAGGCCGGTGATCCCGCCCTGGCCGTAGTAGGTGACCGAACCGTCCCCGCGGACCTTGAGCTCGACCTCGTAGGGGGTCAGCCGCCACCCGTACCCCAGGGGCGACTTCGCCGAGGTGGCGTCCGTGCCGATCGCCGCACTGTTGTAGGCCGCGCCCAGACCCACATCGCCATTGATCCCCGGCAGGGTCAGCCCGCTCGCGTTGACCAGGAGGTTGCCCGAGCCGACATCGACCTGCGCGGCCGTGGAGTCACCGGTCGAGAACCGCAGGCGCGTCGCACCGGGCCGCTCGCCCGCGCCCGTCATCGGGCTCACACGGGCGGACTGGAGCGGTGAGAGGTCGGAGCAGTCGTCATCGACGCACGCCTTGACCTGCCACTGGAACTGGGTCCCGATCCGCATGTCCGGCAGCTTCAGCCGCGCCACCTCGCCCGAATCGACCGTCACCTCCTTCCCGTCAGCGAGGTCGTTGTCACCGTTGGCATCATAGGTACCGGCGTAGAACTTCGCCGTCACCTTCCCGCTCCCCGACGGCGCCACCACCTTCGCGGTCACGTACGGCGTCACACTCTCCGTCAGCGCCACCAGCTGCGACGGAGTGTCAGGAGCCGCCGCGTACGCGGCCGGCATCCCCCACACCGCTACCGCCGACACGACAGTCGTCGCGATCCCCACCTGAACCGAGCGTCTACGGACGCCGGATGAAGACATGTGTGTCCCCCCACATGAACGAAGCGCACCACTCTGACGCGCTCACACATCGTCAGCCAGGGACCTCCACGGCAGGAACACTTTTCCACCGAACCTCACGCACAGTTACCTCACGCACGCAGCGTGTTCCCATGGATTTTTGAACGTTGTCGCGTGACAAATGAAGACCGATTACGCTACCTGCCTTGCATTAAAAGGTCCTACGCGGCATTGACTGAGGATGGCGAGGTGGCTGCCGTACCCGAGACATGAGTCACAGGAATATTCACTGCGGCCGGGGCAAGGAGTCCCCGGCCTTGTCTCACGTCCCCTTCTGCTACAGCTGCCAGACGCTCCGGATTACCACCGCGCGCCCCGCCGGTGGGTTCCTCCCCACTCGCGCCGCGGCTGGGCGGCCGGGCGCGACCAATCTGAGCCGGCTCATGCTCCCGGCGACTGAGGCACCCTGCGGGCGGGCCTTCGGCGCTCGTCACCCCTGCGAAGCGGCTGCACGAACTTCCGGCTGGCCACGACTGGCTCGCCGTGACGAGCAGCCGCGCGCGGCGGAAGTCCGCTCATGGCCGTGAGCTTGCGCTCGAGGCCGGAGAGGATCGGGGCGACGTCAGACGGAGGCGCCGGCCTGGCCAAGCCAGACTGCCGCCGCGCAGGGCCCGCCCCCCACCGTTGCCGAGGCCCGCGCGCACGTGCTCTCGTCCCAGCCCCCGGCGTACCCGGCCCTGCGACACGCAAGTCTTCAGCGGCGGGTGGCGGTGAGGAGGGTGCCGACGAAAGGGGGCTCGGTTCCGGTGAGGGTGGCGATGGTGTTGATGCTGTGGTGGAGGGTGTCGTAGAGGAGGGCGGCGTCCTGGGCAGGGGTGCGTGGTGCGCCGGTGCGCAGGGCGATGTGGTAGGTGAAAAGGTTCCAGGCGAAGGCGGCAGGGTTGGGGCGGCCGATGACGCGGGGCCAGTCGGTGGCCAGGAGGGTGAAGACCTGGGTCACGACTAGGTGGGCTTCCTCAGAGGGGAGGAGGGCGCTGGCGTAGTCGCGGTAAGCGAAGCGGTTGAGGTCGTAGAAGGCATGGAAGGCGGCGGCGCTGGCGGCCAGGGTGCGGGAGGTCATCGTTGCCTCAGCCGAAGTGCTCGGCATGCAAGGAGGAGGGCTTCGTGATGTGGGCTTGGACGGCCGCGTGGTGGTATGCGGCTTGCCAGAGCGGGCGCATATCGGAAGGGAGGCTGAACAGGGCAGCAGCGAGCTGCTCGTGCACGCCCCAGTTGGGGATGCGGGGGCCGTCCAGGGCTTCGCGGAGGGTGGCAGGGGTGAGGGTGCCCGTGAGGGCGTCGTTGAGGGTCTGCCGGGTGTGGCCGGAGGCGAGAAGGAGTCCGCCGAGGTAGTCGCGCAGGTAGGCGACGGGGTCGGTGCCCGGCGGCGGTTCGATGTCGGCGGCGACGTTGTAGAGGGGCAGGAGGAGGCGCTCGGCGATACCGAGGGTGCGGGCGAAGGCCTGCACGTAGGGCCAGTGCAGGGGCTTTTCTCCCGACAGGAGCCGGGAGACGTAGGAGGGGTGGCGCTTGATCGCCTGGGCGAGCGTGCGCTGCGTGGCCTGGGAACGACGCGTTGCGTGGGAGAGCGCGGCGCGCAGGCGGTCGGGGGCCCGGCGCTCGGAGCACTTCTGAGCACGCGGGAGCGAGGGCTCGTGACCGGGCAAGCCGTCGGCGCCTTTCCCGTCGAGAAGGCCGTGTTCCTTCCACGGGTTCGCGTAGTTGCCAAGGGTCCGGTGGAGGTACTCCTTGCTGAACTTCTTGCGGAAGTGGTCCGGTGACATTGCGAGGTGAACGGCGAGGGAGGCGTGGGTCTCGTGCTGGGCGCGGCCGCGGGCCACTGCGGCGGCCTGGGCGGCGGTGAGCGCGCGCTGGACGCAGGCGATGCGGGTGAGGAGTTCACCGGTGGGGGCCATGGTGCCGTAGGTCTCGTGCATCAGTGCCTCCGCATGGCGGACGGCGTCGTCAACGGCGGCGCGCAGCGCTTCTTCGCACAGAGCGCGTGTCGCCCGGTCCTTTTCCTCCTTCCGCTGTTTCTCCGGGGCCCGGGAGCGGCAGACCGGGCACCGGGCGGAAGGCCGGCCGGAGCGGGCGGGCTCGAGTTCCAGCGGCGTGTCGCAGTCCCGGCAAAAGCGGGAAGCGCGATGGCGAACATCCATGTGCGGGGTCCTCAATCCGGGGGTTCTTACCGCGCCGGGGTGGGGGATTTCCCCCACCCCGGCGCGGCATCGCAAGACCAACCACCGTGGCGAAGGCCCCCGGAAGGGGGGCGCCTTGCCACGGCAGTGGATCGGGGGGCGGTGCGGCGTCAGTGCTGCCAAACGCGCCGGTAGACGACGCAGGACCCGTATGCGAACACGCTCAGGGCGGTCAGAGCGGGCGCGGCCCAGGGCGACGAGCTGCCCGCGATGAGGAGGCATGGGCCCGTGACCGCGCCGGCGAGGAGATTTCCGCGCACGGTGACCGCCAGGGCAGACCACCGCTGGGTTTGAACCCCGGAAAGAGGCGGGATGATAGCGTCACGGGCCCGGTTACCCCGCGGAAACGTGAGGATCCGGTACCAGCACCGGCTGAGAACCATGGTGTTCTCCGTTCGTGATTTGAAGGTGCACTGCGTGAACGAGACCCTGGGGGTGGGCGTCCAACCAGACCCCCGGGGTCTCGCCCGTACCGAGCGGCTCACGGCCGACTCACGTACGGGGCGAGCACACTATTCGGCTGCGCGACGTGGCGACAACTTCACTCTGCGGAAGCGGTGTTGAGCACCCTCTCCGCCATGAATCCCTTTTGTCTCCGTGCGCGGGACGATGCACGTGCACGCGATCGCAACCCGATAATTAGCGGCCAAAAAGCGACACCGTACCCGACCGAAGTACTACAAAATGCGCATCACGGCGCGCCTGACGGCGCGCCCGCACCCCGCCCGCGCGCCCCCCGAAACACACCACCCGCGCGCCCCGCACCGGTCACCGCACCCCCGCCCCCGCCCCAATCAGGGAGATTCACCACCCCCCGGACACACCTCTCCCACCACACCGAACCGCAGGCCGCCCCGCGCGGGCCCGTACCGCCGCCGCGCGGCCGCGCCGGCGCAGCGGCACAAAGGCTGCAAACTTATACAAGTGCGGCCCGATCGGCACTCGATCAGGCCGCACTCGCGCTCAGCGGGCCAGTTCGACCTTGATCGGCACGTTCGGGCACTCCGCCGCGACGCGCTCCAGGGCCGCCTTTTCGGAGGTGTCGATCGAGAGGCCCCACCTGGTCTTCACGGTGGTCCAGGTCGTGACGTAGGTGCAGCGGTAGGAGTGGGCCGGTGGCATCCAGCTGGCGGGGTCCTGGTCGGCCTTGCTGCGGTTGGTCTTCGCGGAGACGGCGATCAGCGACCGGTCATCAGCCAAGTCGTTCGCGTACCGTTCGCGGTCCTTCGCGCTCCACTCATAGGCGCCGCTGTCCCAGGCTTCGGCTAGTGGCACGAAGTGGTCGATGTCGAGACCGCTGGGCCCGTTGATGGTGGTGTCGTCGTAGGCGGAGCGCCAGGTGCCGCCGGTCAGCTTGCACCCGGCGCTCTTGTCCGGAGCGGTGATGGCTTCCGAGAGCAAGACTTCGTTGCGGGTGTTGCATCCGTCGCGGTCTTCGTCGATCCAGTGCTTGAACTTCGCCCGCTCATAGCCGGTGCGCCTCTCGGCCCGGGTCTCGAGGGCGGCGATGGCTTTGCGGAGCGGGAGGGTCACGGTGTCGCCGGGAGCGGCTGGGTGGTCGGCGGCGGCCGCGGTGGGGGCGAGCGCGGTGCTGACGGCGAGCGCGGTGAGGGCGGCGGGGATGGTGCGGGACAGGCGCAAGACGTCCTCCGGAGATCACGACAGGTCAGGATCTTCCTACCGGGAGGAAACAGCACCTCGTGGCCGTAGAGCAGACCCATCACCCCGGAGAGCGGTAAGTCGTATCAGCGCAGGAGAGGGGGCCAGGGGGCACCTCGATAGGGCCCTGCAGATTTCGGCTCGTCTCAAGCCGTACGCCCCGATGTGATGCTCTCGCTCTCCGGCCGACGGGCCCACCCCACATCCTCGGCCTGGCGCAGGGACGCACGCTGGACTCCGCCGACCGAACGAGGACGAGCCCCCGTCGCCGAAATCGGCCCGAGCCTCACGTCGACGCCGCCCCGGCGCCGCGCGCTTGAAGTTCAGGCAGCGGCGCGGATGAGGCGTTGCAGCGCTTCGTGTGCGCGAGCGGAGCGGACCCGAACCTGACCATGGCCTGGGGCTGCAAGCTCGGGTGACTTCCGCGCGAGCGGAGCGGACGAGGGGACGGGCTACTCCTGGTCCGCCGACGGCGGGTGACCTCCGCGCGAGCGGAACGGACGCGAAGACCTGGAGGAGCGGATTACGCAACACCGGGTGACCTCCGCGCGAGCGGAGCGAACACCGCCATGGCGCACCCCGAGCGGCCCGTCACCGGGTGACCTCCGCGCGAGCGGAGCGGACCGCTGCTTGGGGTACCACTGGCCGTGCTCTGCCGGGTGACCTCCGCGCGAGCGGAGCGGACGCGCCGACCGTCCGCGCGACCTTCCACGCCTGCGGGTGACCTCCGCGCGAGCGGAGCGGACCACGTCACCGGCCTCCCGTACGAGAAAGACATCGGGTGACCTCCGCGCGAGCGGAGCGGACGCGTGCTTACGCAGTCCGCGCGGCAGGAAGTCCGGGTGACCTCCGCGCGAGCGGAGCGGACTGGATCGAGTGGTCGCCCACTGCGGGGAGCATCGGGTGACCTCCGCGCGAGCGGAGCGGACCAAGGGAGCGTCACTTCGACGGTCGGGAACTCCGGGTGACCTCCGCGCGAGCGGAGCGGACGGGTTCGATGGGCATTCGTGCTCCTTGTGACATGGGTGACCTCCGCGCGAGCGGAGCGGACGCGACCGCGTCCGTCCGACGCACCCCGACCGCCGGGTGACCTCCGCGCGAGCGGAGCGGACGGGATCGTCCCCGCCCCGAGGTCACTGATGGCCGGGTGACCTCCGCGCGAGCGGAGCGGACGACGCGATCCAGCGCGCCCGCGAGAGCCGCGACGGGTGACCTCCGCGCGAGCGGAGCGGACGGCCTGTTCCTGGCCCCGTTCAAGCTCCAGTGCGGGTGACCTCCGCGCGAGCGGAGCGGACGGCCTCTACCTGCGGTCGCAGGGGGCGGCGCATGGGTGACCTCCGCGCGAGCGGAGCGGACGTGCCCACGGGCTCGTCCACGCCGTACGCGGTCGGGTGACCTCCGCGCGAGCGGAGCGGACCTTCGCGACCTGCACTGTTAGGACGGCTTTGCAGTTTCTTGACTATCGCGCAAGCGCTGAAAGGCGATCAGTGTGAGGCCGTCGAAGTCCACGGTGTCGCGGCGTTGTGGGCCTGCTGTGTGGAGGGTGAAGCCCTGCTCGTTGTTCGTGGGGTAGGCGAGTACCGCGCTGCCGTCGGTGAGGCAGGCAGTGAGGTTGTTCCAGAGTTCGGTGCGGACACGGGTGGAGATGGTTCCGACGTAGAGGGTGGGAGTGACTTCCAGGAGCCAGCGGGTGAGGGCTCCCCGAAGGTGGTCGGGAACGGCGGTGGCGGAGATGACGGTCATGGCGGGCACGGCAGGGGGCGGGCCTCTCGTGTCAGGGGGCGTGGTTGGTGCCGCCGGGGAGGGGGCCGGTGACGGGGTCCCAGAGGTCCACGAGCTGTTCGTCGAGGTCTTCCTCGTTCTCTGTCGGGCGTGTGTGCTCGGGGTCCAGGAGGTTCTGGACGTCGCGGACGATGCGGGGCATGAGGCGGAAGAGGCGGAGGTTGTCGCGGAAGGAGCGGCGGGCTTCCGATTCAGGGGAGGCGGAGGCGTGGAGGGAGAAGGCGAGGGGGATGGTGAGTTCGGCTTTGTAGAGATCGGCGATGTCGTAGACGAAGGACTGCTGGTTTCCGCTGTGGACGAAGCCCAGGGCGGGTGAGCAGCCGAGGGCGACGAGGGCGGCATGGGTGATGCCGTAGAGGCAGGTGTTGGCGGCGGAGAGCGCGAGGTTGACGGGGTCCTGGGTGTCCCAGGTCTCCGGGTCGTAGGCCCGGCGGAAGCGGCCGATCCGGTGCTGGTTGGCGAGGAGGCGGTAGAGGGCTTTGACGCGTTGACCTTCCAGGCCGCGCAGTTGTTGCAGGGTGGCATTGGCGGGTGCCTGGCCGGGGCCGAAGCGGTGTTCGTACATGGCGGTGGCGACGGCGAGGCGGCGGGTGTCGTCCGACCAAGCGCGTGCCTGGTGTTCGAGCCAGGTGGTGGTGAGGGTGCCGGGGACGGTGGCGCAGTAGCAGCGGACGCCGCCCATGCCGGTGGCGACGACGGTGGTTCCGTGGCGGGCGAAGGTGGCGAGGGCGCGTGCGGTGATGGAGGTGCCGGGGCCGAGGAGGACACAGGCGAGGGATGCGGTCGGGAGGTAGACGGTTTCGCGGCCGCGTTTCTCGGTGGTGATTTCGGCGCAGACGCCGGTGTCGTCCTGGTGCACGCGGACGACGTCGAGGTAGAGGAAGGAGAGGCTGTCGGCGACACGGGGAAGCATGGCGATGGTGGGGGCGGCGAGCCGGCGGCGGCCCGCGCCGTCCGTGGTGGGGGCGCTCATGCGGCGTCCGTGGTGGGGGCGATGCTGAGCAGGCCGCAGCCGTAGGCCTTGCCGGGGCCGATGCCGTGGACGAGGGCAGCGCGGAGCTGCTCGGTGTCGGCGATGGTCGCGGTGCCGTCGAAGCGGATGCGCTGGTGCCGTACGCGGTTGTTCTGGCTCTTGCCTGTGCCGCCGTCCGAACGGCCGCTCCTGCCGCTGCTTGTGCCTGCGGGGGCCTGGCGGTCGTGGACGGTGTCGAGCGGCTGGGCCTGCTGGGAGAGGAGTTTGAGGCCGGCGTTCTCGGCCTGGCGCTGCCACCACTCGTCCGCGGCGGATCCCTTGAGGGCGACGACGGCGGGGAGGTTGTAGAGGGCGCGGGTGTTGGCGGTCGGCTTGCGTACGGGTGATGCGGCGCACCGGTAGTGGAGCGGCAGCCCGTCCTGGAGCGCTTCGAGGAGGGCGTCCAGGGGGCGGGTGGTGAGGGTGCCGTATCCGTCGGGGAGGCGGCCGGGATCGGGGCGGTGGTTCGACTGGATCAGGAGATGGCTGCCCCGGGCCGTGTCCTCGACCCGGTAGAGGACCTGATAGCGGGCGCGGGCGGGGCCCTGCGTGTCGTCGGGGAACAGGGACATGACCCGGCGGTGCAGGGATGTGCCGGGCAGCCCGGCGAGTTCGTCGCGGGCGATGCGCGAGGCGGGACCGGGCGCGAGACGGGTGAGCCACAGGCTCATCGTGCGGGACTCCCTTCGTGAGCCGGGGTGTAGGACGGGGAGGCGTACGCGGCCAGTGCCTGCAGCTGCTGGGTGCCGTAACCCTTCTGCAGTGAGGCGGGCAGCGCCAGGGTGCGGCGGTAGAGGGGGCGGGTGCGGTAGCGGCGGTGGCCGGGGGTGAAGTCGAGTGGGACGTCCAGCACGGTGGAGTGCGGCTGCGCTCCCTGCCCCTGATCCTCGCCGGGGCCGGGGTTCCCGAAGGGCAGGGGCTGGTCGGAGAGGAACAGGACGGGGACGGCAGCCTGCTTGGCCCCGGAGCTCTGCCCGTACTGGTCGGCTCGTGTGGCGAGGGGCAGGTGGGTGAGATCGTGCAGCGCGTCGGTGCTGGTGCCGAGGAGGACGGGTCCGGCCGGTGGGCAGGAGCGGCGGCCGAGATAGAGCGGCCAGCACGGGTTGCTCAGCGCTGTCGCCCACGTAGGTGGCGGCGTGCTGCGGTCGGTGAGGGTGAGCGCGACGGTGAAGACCGCGTCCTGGAGGTACCAGCGGGTGCTGGTCAGGGTCGTGGTGTCGCCCGTGCGCCGGCCCCCGTCGGCGGTGACGACGGTCTGCGCCCCGCTGAGTCCGCCGCCGACGGTGTGGAAGTCGCGCAGGCGGTTCCCGGCCCGGTCCACCCGTACGGTGATGGACAGGCTGGCGAATTCGTCGAGTGGCGCGTGCCGGGGGCGGCCGAGCGCGGCGGCGAGCATGCCGGTGATCCCGGACCGGCTGGGAAAGGCGAGGGTGTCGCGATCGCTGAAGTGGCTGTGCTCGCCCCAGGACTGCAGCGGGCCCGCCAGGCGCAGCAGGAGCCCCGGGAGAGCGAGCGCACCGGTACCGGCAGCGGCGGCCGTCATGCCGCGCCGCCCTGGACCTGGGCGTGGGCCTGCGGGAGCTGGGCGACGGCCTCGCTGACGAGGGCGTCGAGCCCGTCGGTGCGTGTGCCGAGCGCTTTGGGCAGGTCCTTCAGCTCGGGGCTGGCCCAGCTGTTCCACAGCAGCTGGGAGCGGCCGAGGAAGCTGGTCACGGCCTCGGCGTACGTGGCGAGGGCCTTGGCCGAGGCGGTGCCGTAACCGCCCTGGGCGGCGGCGCGCACCGGCTCCTCGAACGCGGCGGCGTACGACACCGGCCGGTCCCCGCGCAGCGCGAAGTGCACGAGGTGAGGCAGGGTGTGCGGCGCCGTGGAGTTCTTCTTGGCCTGCGGCAGGGCGAGGACGAACGCGCTCAGGAAGCCGGTGAGGACCTCGCGCAGGTCACTGCCGGAACCCGCGAGGTTGCCGGCGAGTTCGTCGAGGTCGATCGTGGCGTACCGGTAGAAAGTGCCCGCGCTGAACTCGGTGTGCCCCATGTGGGCGCTGCCGGTGCCGTCCTTCCAGGTCGAGGTGAGGTCGTCGACCGCCGTGAAGTAGTCGAGATCGACATCCGACTCGTGCGTCGTCATGGCGTGGGCGACCTGTACGGCGCCGTCCACGCCGGCGCGGTCGATCTCGGCGAGCATCCGCCCGAAGAGATTGATGACGTCGTTGCGGCTGCGCAGGATCGCGTCGACACCGGCCTTGGGCAGCGCGGAAGCCTTGGTGTCGCCGTTCTTCTTGATGTCCTTGGCCGCCTCCAGCTTCGCGCGGTGCTCCTCGGCGAAGTCGGCGAGTTCGACGACTGCCGCCCGTGGGACGTAGACCATCGCGTTGGTCACCACGTCGTTGACGATCGGCTTCTTGTCCTCGTCCAGGTCCAGCTCGAACTTACCGACGCTCGCGGCGATGTGGGCCCCCGCGCGCTCGGCGAGAGCCTGCGGCCAGCTACGACCGGCGAGCTCGCGGGCAACGGCCTCGCCGATGCGCCGCGTACGCAGCGCGCTGTTCCCGGAGACCTCCTCGAACTTCACCCGCGCGGCTCGCTTCCACGACTGGCTGCTCACCCGCGTACGCACCTTGTTGCCGTACAGCACGGTTTTGACCGAGTTGGTGTCGTCGCGGTTCAGGTTGGCGAAGGGGACAGAGTGGATGACGTGGAGGTCGAGGAAACGAGGGGCGAGGGGCATGGGAAAGTCCTTCGGGATGAGGTGGTGCGGTAGTCGGTCCTGCTCCGGGCTTGGCCCGGAAAGCGCAGGACGACGGGACAGAGGTGTGGCGGACGCAGGGGTTCGCGGGGTGGTCAGGCGTCGTCCTCGGAGAGGGTGTCTTGCTCGGCGCTCACCTTCTCCTGATGGGCGCTGCGGGTGCGGTAGTAGTCCTGGAGCCAGCACCGCTGGATCTCCTTGGCCCGGTAGGGCCACCCGGCGAGGTCGCTGAGGAGGGCGGCGAAGTCGACACCCGCCCCGGTCGCGCGCACCATGCGCACGGTGGCGGGCAAATGCCGGTGGAGTCCCGCGACGCTCTGACGGGTCAGGAGGTTCAGCCGCTTTTCCACGCCGTCCTCGCGCAGGCCGCCGTCCTTCACCGCCACCGCGCGGGCGAACGAGGCTCCGAGGCTGTCCCGCCGCTCGTTCCGCGCGGCCACCCGGGGGATGGCGGCGGACCCGGTCGGGGGCTGGTCAGGGATGCCCGCCACCGGCGTGGCGTCGTTCTTGTCCGCGGGAACGACGACTCCGTCCGTACGGTCCTCGTTCTCGGCCGTGGGGCGGTCGCCTTCGTCCGCAGGGGCCTCGCCCTCCTCCGTCTCCGGTGTGCCGGCCGTGCTGAAGGCGTGCCGGGGCTGGTCGGCGATCATCGCGGCGACCGCGTAGTAGGCGCGTTCCTCCTCCGGCGTCACCCCGCGGGGCAGCCAGGCCGCGACGATACGGTGCAGTCCCCGTACGTCGTTCAGGTCGCGGCGTAGCCCGCGCCGCAGCGCGACACGCGCGCCCGGGTCGGTGGCACAGGTCTGGTCGATCCACGCGACGTACTTCTCGTACACGTCACGACGGGTGGGCGCGGGCGCGGTCATGCGGGCTGTTCCTCCTGGGCGATGGGCTGGTCCTGCTGCGGAGTACGGGGGCGGGGCACGGACTTCTTGGGGCCGCCGTACAGCTCGATACGGGCCTTTCCGACGGCCTTGGCACCGCGCTGGGTGTGGCACACCGGGTCCGTGATCTCTTCGAAGGCGCGCGTCGCGAGCTTCAGGAAGGCTCCGCGTGCGGCCTTGCGGTCCAGGCCCGCGTCCACCTCCTGGTGGTGGCCCTCGCGGTCAAGCGTGCCGAAGCGGTCCCAGAACTCCTGCTCGGCCTGCGGCCAGTAGAGCGCGGCAGCCCGCTCCGCCCACGCCTCGGCCTGCTGGGGGCCGGACTCCCCGGTGTAGAGGTGGCACGCGCGGCGTACGGCGCGGTCCATCCGGCGACCGTACATCTCGCCGTAGCCGCGCATCCTGCCGACGGCCGTCGCTGTCCGGGCGTTCTCGTGTTCGGCGGTGTCGAGGACGGCCGGGGTGAGGCCGACGACGAACTGCCGGTCCTTGGCCTGCCCGTCCTGGTCGAAGCCGAGCGCCCGCACGGCGAGCGGCCGCTTGAGCGCGTCCGAGAGCTCCAGTGCGTGCTCGTAGCCGAAGATCTCCGGCTGCCGGGCCTGTGCGGGGCCTCCGGCGTTCTTCAGGAGGAGCGCGTCCAGGTCCCGCCACAGCGCCCGGCCCGCGTCGGCGGGCCGGGGGTAGGGGTTGCCCTGCTGGCTGATCTGCCAGATGAGGTACGGGTCGTCACGTACCGAATGCCCGTCCCGGTAGGCCCAGGTGATGAAGGCGTCCTTGACGCTGCTCGGGTCCGCGGGGTCGGGCACGAGAAGCAGGGCGTGCCGCGAGGCGCCAGTCAGCCGACCGCACGGACCGTTCACAGCAGGCGGCTCGCCGTCCGGGTCGGGCAGGGCGTCGCGCTCCCAGGGGCAGAGGTCCGCCTCGCGCCGAACCGCGGGATCGGGGCGCAGCAGCCCGGCCAGGAGCGTCTCGAACAGCGTCGTGCCCTCCGGGTGGTACGAGAGCGCTCCGCGCAACGGCCCCGCCTTCATGCTGGCCGACGCCTTGCCCCCCACGGTGCGGGACGAGCAGCGCCCCGAGGGCCCGTAGTAGTGCCACGTCAGCAGGTTCAGCACTGCCTCACCGGCCGGGACCGGGTCAGGAGCGCTGTCCTGGACGTGGGTGAACCACGAGTGGTTGTTGCCCGACGGACGTGTCACCACGAGCTTGTTCACGCCCGCCGAGCGCGCCGGGTCGCACTGCGTGGCCAGACGCGGGTCCTGCATCCAGGGCCGCTCGGGATCGAAGAGGCGCAAACGGTGCCCCCAAGCGCCGAAGTACGCCTCGATCCCGGCCTCGGGGAAACGGCCGGCCTCCAGCACGTCGAGCCTGCGCTCCGACCAGTCCGCTTCCGAACCGTTCTCCTCCTCGTCCAGCGCGCACACCCGTGCGGTGAGCGCGTACAGCACACGCAGGACGGCGGCCTGGGCGGGCGGCTCGGTGATAGCGAGCCCGCTGATCTCGTGGGCGCGAGCCAGGAGGGTCCGCAGCCCGACCACGGGCGGCGACTGCGGGTCGCGCGCCAGGGCGGCGGCCGACCACTGGACCGGGAGCCACGGCTCCTCGTCGAGACAGTAGAGGGACACTGGTTGGGTCCACGCTCCTCGCGGCAGGTCTTCGGCACAATGAAGGCGGGGCTCCGCAGTCGCGGAGGTGAGTCCGGAGTCAGGTAGGTGACCTGGTCCGAAGTTCTCCCCCTTGCCCGCGGAAGCGGGCTGGACGGTTCCTGCGTCTGGCCGGGAGGCAGACGCAGGAACCGCTGACACACTAAAGGGAGTAAGGTAGGTTAAAGAGCGGAATATCGGTTTCGGTCAGAGTCGTTCAAGACCAGTCACGCGGGTGAACTGCACCGACAACGAACCGAGTTCACCGACCCAGCGCGGACAACCAGCCTCCCGCCCCCTATGCCGCACCGGCAGCAGGACGATGTCCCGCAGGTGTGACCGCTCCTCCCACCCCTTCGGCACAGCAGGCCGCGCCTCGACCGGTGGCAACCAGCTCCCCGGCACCGGAATCGTGCGGGCCACCACCTTCCGCGCCACCCGCAACGAAGCGCCCTGCCAGTCCCCCATCGGCAGCCGGCCCTCCTCGTCGAGGAAGACGCCGCCGTCCTCGTCGGTGAACTGCAGCAGCACCCGCCCGCTGTCGGCGCCCAGCCGGGTCGCCAGCAGATCCGCCGTAACCTGCACGGTCCCCTCGCTCATCTTGGAGAAGTCGCCCCGCACCCGCCCCGGCGAACAGATCCCCGTCATCGCGGCCACCTGCTCCTCCGTGACCCGCTCCCCCTCACGCCGCTGATCCAGCCGCGCCAGCCGCAGCACCTCCGCAGCCTCCACCTGCCCCGCCTGCTCCAGGCGCTCGGTGAAGTCCGCCGCGTACACCGCGTCGACCAGCTCCTGCACGTCCTCCGGGATCGCGATCCCCGCCCCACCCCGCCCCGCGAGCAGCACGGCCGTACGCACCAGCAACCCGTGGTCGTACACGCTCCCCCACGAACGAGGCGGATCCGTCACACCCCTTGCGTCGACCGGCTCCAGCACAACCAGCGGCGGCGCGTCCTCCCGCGCCGCCCACCCCGGCCGCCCCCCGCCCCCACGCGCATGACGACGCCCCCGCCCCGCAC
>NZ_JOGO01000039.1 GCF_000719475.1 Streptomyces sp. NRRL F-5630
GTGCCGGGGCGGGGTGGAGTGCGGGGGCCGGGGCGGGGTGGAGTGCGGGGGCCGGGGCGGGGAGGAGTGCGGGGGCGGGGGCCTCCGGGCGGGACCGGCCCGCCTGGGCGGCGGGTGTCGGCGCGTCAGCGGGCGGTGGCGACCGTGCGGCGTCGGCGGCGGGCCAGGAGGACACGGCGCTCGGCCGCCGTGAGACCGCCCCAGACGCCGTACGGCTCCGGCTGGACCAGCGCGTGCTCTCGGCACTCGACCCGGACGGGACAGCCGGCGCAGACGCGCTTGGCGGCGTCCTCCCGGGAGAGGCGCGCGGCGGTGGGCTCCTTGGAGGGGGCGAAGAAGAGGCCCGCCTCGTCGCGGCGGCAGACGGCCTCGGCGTGCCAGGGGGTGTCCTTGTCGCGGGGTGGGGTGCTCGTATCGCGCTGGCGCTCCGGCTCGGGGGACCGCTGCTGGGGGATGGCGCTGATCGGGAGGGACTGACGCGGCGAGTACAGCACGGTCTACTCCTGACGACGGCTAACGGCTTCGCGAGCGACGAGCGACGTGTGACGAGCGATGGAGCAAGCTCTACCCGCTGTGCGCGCGCCTATGCACTGCGTGGGGGCCCGGCGTCGGGAGGGGCGATGTGTGACACCCGGCGAGGCGGGGTGGCGGGGGCCCGGCGGGCCCCGGCGGGGGTGGGCGCGATGGGGATCGCCGAGGGTGGGCGCCGAGGGGTGTGCCAGGGATGTCCGCGCGGGGTGGGGCCCTCAGCCCAGCCGCTTCCGCAGATGGCGCGAGAGCTCGCGGATCAGCCGTCCCCGCTTCGGCGCCGCCTTCACGCTGCCCAGAACGGCGAAGCCCTCGACGTGGACGGACGGGGCCTCGGGGTCGGTGGCCTGGAGGCCCTTGACCTGGAACTCGCCGAGGACTCCGCTGCCGCCGCCGTGCAGCGTCACGTTCTCCGGCACGCGGATCTCGACGCCGCCCAGGACCGAGAACGCCCGGATCGAGATGTGGCGGTGCTCGAAGATCGCCTCGCTCAGGTCGAGCTTGACGCCCCCGAAGATCGCGTACGCGCGGATGCGGGCCGCCGGGCGCCAGTTGCCCCGGCGCACGGCCTGCGAGAACACCGCGTACAGGTCCTCCTCGGGGCCCGCCGGGCCGGTCGGCGGGAGAGCGGCGGACGTACGCGCCGGGGCGGGGCGCGGGAGGTCGGCGACGAGGGGTTCCAGGGCCGCGTGCGTACGGGCGGCGTAGACCGCCTCCACCCGCTCCGCGTGCTCCTCGGCGGTCAGTCGGCCCTCCGCGAGCGCCTCGCGCAGGATCGCCGCGTAGTGGTCGCGATCGGCGTCCGAGGCGCGCAGGCCGGGGCTGCCGCTCGCACCCTCCCCGGCGGTCGTCGTGAGGCGCTGGGCGGTCTGGGGGCGCTTGTCGAGGTCCACTGCCGCAGGGTACCGAAACGCGATAGATCGCGTCACCCCGCGCGAGGGCCCTTTCCGCCCTTCCGCACGAGGGGCCCGCTGCCGGGCAGCGCCGCGCGTCCCGCCCCACCAAGCCACCGAGCCACCACTGAGCCCTACCTCACAAACGCCCGCCGTTCGCGAGGTTCTAACCTGAAGGGCGCCGCCCAGGAGCCAGGAAGCCGGGTCGCGGGCGGCCCGGGGGCGACCCACACCCTCCGCCCCGCGTCACCCACACGAGGAAGCGTCACGATGCCGGAGTTCGCGTACACCGATCTGCTGCCCACCGGAGAGGACACCACGCCGTACCGGCTGGTGACCTCGGAGGGGGTCTCCACCTTCGAGGCGGACGGCCGGACCTTCCTCAAGGTCGATCCGGAGGCGCTCCGCACGCTCGCCGCCGAGGCGGTGCACGACATCCAGCACTACCTGCGCCCCGCCCACCTCGCCCAGCTCCGCCGCATCATCGACGACCCCGAGGCCAGCTCGAACGACAAGTTCGTCGCGCTCGACCTGCTGAAGAACGCGAACATCGCCGCCGCGGGCGTCCTGCCCATGTGCCAGGACACCGGCACCGCGATCGTCATGGGCAAGCGCGGCCAGCAGGTGCTCACCTCGGGCGAGGACGAGAAGGCCCTCGCGCACGGCATCTACGACGCGTACACCAAGCTCAACCTGCGCTACTCGCAGATGGCGCCGCTGACCATGTGGGAGGAGAAGAACACCGGCTCCAACCTCCCCGCCCAGATCGAGCTGTACGCGACCGACGGCGGCGCCTACAAGTTCCTCTTCATGGCCAAGGGCGGGGGCAGCGCCAACAAGTCCTTCCTCTACCAGGAGACGAAGGCCGTCCTCAACGAGTCCTCCATGATGAAGTTCCTGGAGCAGAAGATCCGCTCGCTCGGCACCGCCGCCTGCCCGCCGTACCACCTCGCGATCGTCGTCGGCGGCACGAGCGCCGAGTTCGCGCTCAAGACCGCCAAGTACGCCTCGGCGCACTACCTCGACGAGCTTCCCGAGGAGGGTTCGCCGCTCGGGCACGGCTTCCGGGACAAGGAGCTGGAGGAGAAGGTCTTCGAGCTGACGCAGAAGATCGGCATCGGCGCGCAGTTCGGCGGCAAGTACTTCTGCCACGACGTACGGGTCGTGCGCCTGCCCCGGCACGGCGCCTCCTGCCCCGTGGCCATCGCCGTCTCCTGCTCCGCCGACCGCCAGGCCGTCGCGAAGATCACCGCCGAGGGCGTCTTCCTGGAGCAACTGGAGACGGACCCGGCCCGCTTCCTGCCGGACACGACCGACGAGCACCTCTCCGAGGACGGCGCGGACGAGGTCGTGCGCATCGACCTCAACCAGCCGATGGACGAGATCCTCGCCGAGCTGACCAAGTACCCGGTCAAGACCCGCCTCTCGCTCACCGGCCCGCTCGTCGTCGCGCGCGACATCGCGCACGCCAAGCTCAAGGAGCGGCTCGACGCGGGCGAGGGCCTGCCGCAGTACCTCAAGGACCACCCCGTCTACTACGCGGGTCCCGCCAAGACGCCCGAGGGCTACGCCTCCGGCTCCTTCGGCCCGACGACCGCCGGGCGCATGGACTCCTACGTCGAGCAGTTCCAGGCCGCGGGCGGCTCCAAGGTCATGCTCGCCAAGGGCAACCGCTCGCAGCAGGTCACCGACGCCTGCGCCACGCACGGCGGCTTCTACCTCGGCTCCATCGGCGGCCCGGCCGCGCGCCTCGCGCAGGACTGCATCAAGAAGGTCGAGGTCGTCGAGTACGAGGAGCTGGGGATGGAGGCCGTCTGGCGCATCGAGGTCGAGGACTTCCCGGCCTTCATCGTCGTGGACGACAAGGGCAACGACTTCTTCACCGAGCCCGCCCCGGCGCCGACCTTCACGAGCATCCCGGTGCGGGGCCCGGGCCTCGGCTGACGAAGGCCGGGCGGTACGGGTGCGGGGCCCCCGCACCCGTACCGCCCGGCCCCACCGCCCGCCCTCGCCTCGCCCCCACGGAATATCCGCCCCCGCCCCGCCGCTGCCCCCATAGAGCCCCCGCGCCGTCCCGCGCGGGTCCCCGATGGAGAGGAGCGCCGTTCCATGTCCGCGACCCCCGAGTCCGCCGCCGCGCCCGAGTTCCGTACCGAGCACGACTCCATGGGCGAGGTGCGGGTGCCCGCGCACGCGAAGTACCGCGCCCAGACCCAGCGCGCCGTCGAGAACTTCCCGATCTCGGGCCAGCACCTGGAGCGCGCGCACATCCGCGCCCTCGCCCAGATCAAGGCGGCGGCGGCCAAGGTCAACGCCGAGCTGGGGGTGCTCGACGCGGAGCGCGCGCGGGCGATCCGGGAGGCGGCCGACGAGGTCGCCGAGGGCCGCTGGGACGCGCACTTCCCCGTCGACGTCTTCCAGACCGGCTCGGGAACCTCTTCGAACATGAACACGAACGAGGTCCTCGCGACGCTCGCCACGGAGCGCCTCGGCACCGACGTGCACCCGAACGACCACGTCAACGCCTCGCAGTCGTCCAACGACGTCTTCCCCTCCTCCATCCACATCGCAGCGACCTCCGCCGTCACGCACGACCTGATCCCCGCGCTCGACCACCTCGCCGCCGCACTCGCGCGCAAGGCCGAGGAGTTCGCCGATGTCGTGAAGTCGGGCCGCACCCACCTCATGGACGCCACGCCCGTCACGCTCGGCCAGGAGTTCGGCGGCTACGCGGCGCAGGTGCGGTACGGGACCGAACGGCTGCGCGCCTCGCTGCCCCGGCTCGCGGAGCTGCCGCTGGGCGGCACGGCGGTCGGTACGGGGATCAACACGCCGCCCGGCTTCTCGGCCGCCGTCATCGCCGAGGTCGCCCGCGTCACCGGGCTGCCGTTCACCGAGGCGCGCGACCACTTCGAGGCGCAGGGCGCGCGGGACGGGCTCGTCGAGACGTCCGGGCAGCTGCGGACGATCGCGGGCTCGCTCACGAAGATCGCCAACGACCTGCGCTGGATGTCCTCCGGGCCGCGCACGGGCCTCGCGGAGATCAACCTGCCCGATCTCCAGCCCGGTTCCTCGATCATGCCGGGCAAGGTCAATCCCGTACTGCCCGAGGCCGTCCTCCAGGTCGCCGTGCAGGTCGTCGGCAACGACGCGACCGTGGGCGCGGCGGGCGCCGCGGGGAACTTCGAGCTGAACGTGATGCTGCCGGTCATCGCGAAGAACGTCCTGGAGTCGGTGCGGCTGCTCGCGAACGTCTCGCGGCTCCTCGCGGACCGCACGATCGACGGGATCACGGCGAACGTGGAACGGGCGCGCGAGTACGCGGAGTCGTCGCCGTCCGTCGTCACGCCTCTCAACAAGTACCTCGGGTACGAGGAGGCGGCGAAGGTCGCGAAGAAGTCGCTCGCGGAGCGCAAGACGATCCGCGAGGTCGTGATCGAGTCCGGGTACGTGGAGCGGGGTGACCTGACGGTGGAGCAGCTGGACGAGGCGCTGGACGTGCTGCGGATGACGCGGCCGTAGGCGGCCGGCCGGGGGGCGGAGGGGCCGGGCGTAAAATCCGCCCATGCCCCACGAAACCGCCGCCCCCCGCTGGTCCCCCGGCACCCCCATCCTCTGGCGCTACCGCGCCAACGGGACCCGCGGCGACGAGGGCGTGCACATCTGCCGCCCGATGACGGTCGTCGAGGACACCGGGGACCGGCTCGCGGCCTGGCTCGCGCCCGGTACGGAGTGCGTGCGGCCGGTCTTCGCCGACGGCACCCCGGTGCACGCCGAGCCGCTCGCGAGCCGGTACACGCGCCCCCGTACCACCGGGCGTGAGCCCTGGTGGGGGAACGGCGTCCTCAAGCTCGCCCGTACCGGTGAACCCTGGTCGGTCTGGTTGTGGTGGGACGAGGACTGGACCTTCAGGAACTGGTACGTGAACCTGGAGCAGCCGCTGCGGCGGCACCCGGCGGGCGTGGACTCCGTGGACCACTTCCTCGACATCGACGTCCAGCGGGACCGCTCCTGGTCCTGGCGGGACGAGGACGAGTTCGCGCAGGCGTGCGCGGACGGGCTGATGAGCCCGGAGACGGCGGCGGGGGTACGCGAGGCGGGCCGCGCGGCCGTCGCGCTCATCGCGGCCTGGGGCGCCCCGTTCAGCGAGCCGTGGGCCGAGTGGCGGCCCGAGCCCTCCTGGCCCGTACCGGCGCTCCCCGCCGACTGGGACCGGCTGCCCGCCGGGGTGACGGCATGAGACGGCCGGGCCGGGCTCATGAGACTCTTGCCGCCCCCCGGAGGGGCAAACGTAGGATCTAGCTCCGCGGGACGGCCCGACAGGGGGGCGCAACCGCCGTGGCGTGCACGGAGGTTGACCGAGAGTCAACGAGGGGCGGACAGTACGTGAGCGTGGGGTACGAGGGATACGGGGCCGGCAGACCGGACCGCTCGGGGCAGGCGGCGGCGTTCGACGCGATCGGGCGGCGCTACGACGAGGCGTTCCCGCACAAGGAGGGCCAGATCGCGGCCGGTGCCTGGCTCGCGAAGGAACTGCCCGCCGGGGCGCGGGTCCTGGACGTGGGCAGCGGCACGGGGCTGCCGACCGCCAAGGACCTCGTCGATGCCGGGTTCGACGTCACCGGCGTGGACCTGTCGCCCCGCATGGTGGAACTCGCCACGACGCACGTCCCCGGGGCCCGGTTCCTGCGGCGCGACCTCGCCTCGCTGCGCGCCGAGGGCCCCGACGGGCTCGGCCGCTTCGACGGCATCACGTGCTTCTTCACCCTGCTCATGCTGCCCCGCCCGGAGATCCCGCACGCGCTCCGTTCCCTGCGCTCCCTGCTCCGTCCCGGCGGGCTGCTCGCGCTGTCGATGGTCGAGGCGGACCTCGACGACGCGACGATTCCTTTCCTGGGGCACGAGATCCGGGTCTCGGGCTACCTCCGCGAGGAGTTGCGCCGTACCGTGCGGGATGCCGGGTTCGAGATCGCCGGCGAGGACTCGTACTCGTACGCCCCCGCCAGCACCGACACCCCTCCCGAGTTCCAGCTTTTCCTGAACTGCCGGCGCGTCTGAGCGCGGGCCGCTCAGCCGGACGGATGGATTCGACACGCGTGACCGAGCAACCCACCCCCCACCCGCAGGCGCCGGGCGGCCTGCTGCATGCCGCGCACGGCGCGGCGGGGCAGCCCTTGCCCGCGCCGCAGGGCCCCGCCGCGCAAGAGGCGCCGACCGGCCAGGAGCGCGAGCGCGCCGAGGGCGGTGGCCACGCCCGGGACTCCAGGGGCGGCGGCGCCCCCACCGCCGCCGAGCCCGTCCGGCCGCGCGCCGAGGCCCCACCGGCGCCCGCGGGCGGCACCTCCGCGCCGCGCGCCTTCAACGAGGAGCCCCCGGCGCACCCGAGCGAACAGGAGCGCGAGCGCGCCGAGGGCGAGCGGCTGCGCTTCGTCGGCGCGGCGACGCGCCGGATCGCCCGCGGCATCGACCTCGACGAGATCGTCATGGGCCTGTGCCGGGCGAGCGTGCCGGTCTTCGCCGACGCGATCCTCGTCTACCTCCGCGACCCGCTCCCCGTCGGCGACGAGCGCCCCACGGGACCGCTCGTCCTGCGCCTGCGCCGCACCGACCGCATCCCCGACCCGGGGATGCTCACCGGGCAGTACACGCTCTCGGGAGCGCTCCTCCCGGCGACGCCGCTCCCGGACGGCTCGGTGCGCGGCGCGCAGATGTGCGAGGTGGAGCCGGACGGCGCGCTCGCCGAGGTGCTGCGCGGGGTCCGGCCGCTGTTCGGCGGGACGAAGGCGGCGCGGGCCGCGCTCCCCGAACTGCTCGGCGCCGACGCCGTACCGCCGCTCGCCGGGGTGGACGGGCGGCGGGCGATCCTCGCCCCGCTGCGCGGGCGCCGCCGGGTGATCGGCGCGGCCGTCTTCCTGCGCGCCCCCGAACGCGTGCCCTTCGCACCCGACGACCTCCTCGTGGCGGCGCAGCTCGCGACCCACTCGGCGCTCGGGGTCGACAAGGCGGTGCTCTACGGCCGCGAGGCGTACATCGCCGACGAGTTGCAGCGCATGATGCTCCCCGAGACGCTGCCCAACGCGACGGGGGTGCGGCTCGCGAGCCGGTACCTGCCCGCCGCCGAGACAGCGCGCGTCGGCGGCGACTGGTACGACGCGATCCCGCTGCCGGGCTCGCGCGTCGCGCTCGTCGTGGGCGACGTCATGGGCCACTCGATGACCTCGGCGGCGATCATGGGCCAGCTGCGGACCACGGCGCAGACCCTCGCCGGGCTCGACCTGCCGCCGACCGAGGTCCTGCACCACCTCGACGAGCAGGCGCAGCGGCTCGGCAGCGACCGCATGGCGACGTGCGTGTACGTCGTCTACGACCCCGTCGCACACCGCATCACGGTCGCCAACGCGGGCCACCCGCCGCCCCTCCTGCTCCACATGGACGGGCGCGCCGAGGTGCTCAGCGTGCCGCCGGGGGCGCCGATCGGGGTCGGCGGCGTGGACTTCGAGGCGGTCGAGCTGGACGCGCCCTCGGGGGCGACGCTGCTGCTCTACACGGACGGGCTCGTCGAGTCGCGGCTGCGGGACGTGTGGACGGGGATCGAGCAGCTCACCGAGAAGCTCGCCGAGACCGCGCGGCTGACGGGCGCGGACCACGCGCCGCCGCTGGAGGCGCTGTGCGACTCGGTGCTCGACGTGCTCGGCCCGAGCGACCGTGACGACGACATCGCGCTGCTCGCCGCGCGCTTCGAGGGGATCGCGCCGCAGGACGTCGCCTTCTGGTTCCTCGACCCGGAGCCGCGCGCCGTCTCCCGCGCCCGGCGGCTGGCGCGGGAAGCGCTGGAGCGGTGGGGCCTGGAGCGGCACATCGACACGGTGCAGCTCCTGGTGAGCGAGGTCGTGACGAACGCGGTCCGCTACGCGACGCACCCCGTCACGCTGCGGCTGCTGCGCACGGACGTGCTCCGGGTGGAGGTCGGCGACGACGTGCCGCAACTGCCCCGGGTGCGGAACGCGCGGACGACGGACGAGGGCGGGCGCGGGCTGTTCCTGGTGAAGCGGCTCGCCCGCAGGTGGGACGCGACGCGGCTCGGGAACGGGAAGGTCGTCTGGTTCGAGCTGGACGCGTAGGCGCGGCACGGGGGCGCCCCGCGTCCTCGCGCCGGACGGCGCCGGGCCCGCGCTCCGGACGCGGAGGCCGTACGCGTGGAGGTGCCCCCGGCCCGGGTCTGTTCCCGGGGCCGGGGGCACCTCGTTGTCAGAAGCCGTTCCCGTTCTGGCCCTGGCCCTGCTGTCCCTGGTCGGGGCGCGGCGGGAACGAGGGGAGGCCCTCGCCGGGGTCGCCGGGGTCCTGGGTGTGCGTGGGGAGGCCGCCGTCACCGGTGTCCGTCGGGTCGGGTTCCGGCGTGGTCGGGTCGGGGCTCGGGGACTCGGTGGTCGGGTCCGGGCTCGGTTCCTCGGGGGCCGATGTGGAGGGGGACGGGCTCTCCGGGAGGGTCGGCGTGTCCGAGGGGGTGGGGTCGGCGGTCGGGGTCGTGGCCGCGCCCATGTCGGTGTCGAGGTCGAACTTCTCGGGGGCGCCCGCGACCTTGAAGGTGTAGTCGGCCCAGATCTGGGCGGGGAAGCCACCGCCGTTGACCCGGCCGCCGCCCGCGGCGCCGCTCAGCGAGACCTGGGCGTGCTGGGCGTACTTCTTGCCGTCCGCCGTCGTCCCGGCCTTCGCGGCCTCGCCGAAGACGCCGACCGAGGTGACGAGGTTCGGGGTGAAGCCGGTGAACCAGGCGGACTTGTTGTCGTCGGACGTGCCGGTCTTGCCCGCGACGGGCTGGAGCTTGTTGCGGACCGCGCTGCCCGTGCCGTCGTCGACGACACCGGTGAGCACCGAGGTGACCGAGTCGGCGGTCTGGCGGCTGACGACCTGGTCGCCGATCGCGCTCGGCAGCTTGACGTCGGCGCCGCCGTACGTGACGGACTTGAGGATCTGCGGGGTGACCTTGCGCCCGTGGTGGTCGAGCGTCGCGTACACGCCCGCCATCTGGAGCGGGCTCGCGCCCATCGAGCCGAGGGTCTGGGCGGGCACGGCGTCCTCGTTCTCGACGTCCATGCCGAGCTTGCCCGCCGTCTTCATGACCTCGTCCATGCCGACGTCCACGCCCATCTGCGCGAAGACGGAGTTGACGGACTTGTTCATCGCGGTCTGGACGTTGATCGGCCCGTAGTCGACGCCGTCCTCGTTGGGCGGGGCGAAGGCGACGTCGCTGCCCTTGACCGGGCGCCTGCTCGTGCCGTCGTAGACGGTGGACGCGGTGATGGGCTTGCCGTCCTGCGTCGTCGCGCCGTTCTCCAGCGCGGCGGCCAGGATGAGCGGCTTGAAGGTGGAGGCGACCTGGTAGTCGGTGCGGGTCGCGTTGTCGGTGTAGTGCTCGGGCCAGCCCCGGCCGCCGTAGAGGGCGAGGATCTTGCCGTTCTTCGGGTCGACGGAGGCGGCGCCCGCCTGCACGTTCGCGTCGACGGTGCGGTTCTTGGGGTCGAGCTTGGATATCAGCTGATTCTTGACCGACTTCTCCAGCTGGGCCTGCTTCTTGGGGTCGATGTTGAGCGTGACCGAATAGCCGCCCGCGTCCACCTTGGCCTTCGCCTCGTCGAGCGAGAGGTCGTCGTTCTCGGCGACGTTGCGTATCAGCTCGTTCTCGGCGGCCTTCTGGAGGTAGCCCTTCTGCCCGGTGAGCCCGGCGTCCCGCGGCTCCTCGCGCGGGACGGGGAACTTCACCTTCGCGCGCTCCCCGGCGCCGAGCCAGTGCTGGTCGACCATGTTGTCGAGCACGTAGTTCCAGCGCTTCGTGACGAGGGTCTTTCCGGTCGGCGTCGCGACGGCCCAGTCGTACTGGCTCGGGGCCTGGAGGAGGGCGGCGAGGTACGCGCCCTGGGCGACGTCGAGCTGGTCGGCGTCGACGCCGTAGTACGCCTGCGCGGCGGCCTGGATGCCGTAGGCGCCCCGGCCGTAGTAGCTCGTGTTGATGTACCCGGCGAGGATGTCGTCCTTGGAGTACTTCTGATCGACCTTGAGCGAGATGACCAGTTCCTTGAGCTTGCGGCTCACGGTCTGGTCGGCGGTGAGGTAGTAGTTCTTCACGTACTGCTGGGTGATCGTCGAGCCGCCCTGCTTGCCCTTGCCGGTGACGGTGTTGAGCAGGCCGCGCGCGGTGCCCTTGAGGTCGACGCCCTTGTCCTTGTAGAAGCTCTTGTTCTCGGCGGCGACGAAGGTGTGCTGGACGTCCTTCGGGACGCGGTCGAGGCCGACGATCTCGCGGTTGCGCTGGCCGGTGCGGGCGAGGACGGTGCCGTCCTTGAGCTTGTAGACGTTGGCCTGCTGGGTCGCGTCGGGGTTGCCCTGGGGGACGTCGACGTACAGGTAGAGGCCGACGAAGCCGGCTATCCCGAGCAGGCACAGGCCGAAGAAGGTGCCGAGCAGCTTCTTCCACGTGAACAGGCGGCGCACACGCCCGCGCGAGTCGCCGCGCCCGCGACGTGCTCGCCTCTCGTCCGCTCGCCCCATGTCGCCGGCCGCTCCTTCTCAGTGGTGTGCACCGTGGTCCACGGTGGCTCGCGCCGTGGCTCGATCAGCTTTGAAAGCTAACACCGCGCTCTTGGACAAACAGCTCCCGATCCTGTCTTTCCGGGCGTGACAATCAGCACCGTCCCGTACTGAAACCGACTCCACGGAAGTGTGCATGGTTGCCATCCGGGGTAATGTGATATCACTTTGAAAGCGCGGCAACGGTGGGCCCGGGAGCTTCCCGGTCCTCCGCGCACGGACGCGCCGCCCCAGGTCAGGGCCGGTACGCCCCGGCGGTCACGGCCGTCGCCGCCGCCACATCCGCGACAGAACGGGGGAACCACCCATGTCCACCCACCCCACTCCCGAGACCCCGCACGGGGACGAGCTCGCACCCGGCCAGCTCGCCGAGATGCCGAAGCCGCGCGTGACGGAGTTCACCGCGAAGAGCATCGGCGGCGGGCTCGCCCTGCTCCTCGGACTGCTCGGCCTCGTCGTCGGCATCGCGCTCGTGGTCGTCGCGACCGCGGTCGGCTCGACGGGCGCGAAGGCGGTGCTCATCGTCGTCGGCCTCCTGCTCGCGATCGCCTCGATCTTCGCCATGGCGGGGCTCAACATGGTGGCGCCCGGCGAGGCCCGCGTGGTCCAGCTCTTCGGCCGCTACCGGGGCACGATCCGCGTCGACGGACTGCGCTGGGTCAACCCGCTCACGAGCCGCACGAAGATCTCCACGCGGGTGCGCAACCACGAGACGGCCGTCCTGAAGGTCAACGACGCCTACGGGAACCCGATCGAGCTGGCGGCCGTGGTCGTGTGGCGCGTCGAGGACACCGCGCAGGCGAGCTTCGAGGTCGACGACTTCCTGGAGTTCGTCGCGACGCAGACCGAGGCGGCCGTGCGGCACATCGCCATCGAGTACCCCTACGACGCCCACGAGGGCGAGGGCCTCTCGCTGCGCGGGAACGCCGAGGAGATCACCGAGAAGCTCGCGCTCGAACTGCACGCACGCGTCGAGGCGGCGGGCGTCGAGATCGTCGAGTCCCGCTTCACGCACCTCGCGTACGCCCCCGAGATCGCCTCCGCGATGCTCCAGCGCCAGCAGGCGGGCGCGGTCGTGGACGCGCGCAGGCTCATCGTCGAGGGCGCGGTCGGCATGGTCGAGCAGGCCCTCGCCCGCATCCAGCAGCAGGACATCGTGGAGCTGGACGAGGAGCGCAAGGCCGCGATGGTGAGCAACCTGCTCGTCGTGCTGTGCGGGGACCGGGCGACCCAGCCGGTCGTGAACGCGGGCACCCTCTACTGACAAGCACGGCCTGACAAGCACGGCCCGACGAACACAGCCTGACGGCACGGCCAAGGGGCGAGGCGGCGATGAACGACAGCGCGGCGGACGAGGAGTCCGCGCCCGGGGAGGAAGGGTCCGCGCCCGGGGAGGAAGGGTCCGCGCCCGGGGAGCGGGCGGGTGCGTGGCGACCGGCGCGCGCGGCGCGCAAGCAGGTACTCCTGCGACTCGACCCGAAGGTGCACGACGCGCTTGCCCGCTGGGCGGCCGACGAGCTGCGCAGCAGCAACGCCCAGATCGAGTACCTGCTCCGCCGGGCCCTCGCCGAGGCGGGCCGCCTGCCCTCCTCGGCGGCCCCGATCCCGCGCCGGGGCAGGCCGCCGGGGCGTCCGGGAAAGGCGCCGGAAGAGCGCGACTGAGCCGGGTCCACCGGTCACGGGCCGGGCCCCTGGAGGGTCCGGCCCTTTCCCCGGAACGGTATACACCCCGCGTATACCTCCCATGTATAGTCCTCGCCATGTCCATCGGTCACACACTCCTCGGCCTCCTCGAAACGGGGCCTCGCCACGGGTACGACCTCAAGCGCGCCTTCGACGAGAAGTTCGGGCACGACAAGCCGCTGCACTACGGCCAGGTCTACTCGACCATGTCCCGCCTCCTGAAGAACGGCCTCGTCGAGGTCGACGGGATCGAGGCGGGCGAGGGCCCCGAACGCAAGCGGTACGCGATCACGGACGCCGGGATCACCGACGTCGCCCAGTGGCTCGCGACACCCGAGAAGCCCGACCCGTACCTCCAGTCGACGCTGTACACGAAGGTCGTCCTCGCCCTGCTCACCCGGCGGGACGCGCACGACGTCATGGACGTGCAGCGCGCCGAGCACCTGCGCCTGATGCGCTCGCTCACCGAACGCAAGCGGAAGGGCGACTTCGCCGACCAGCTCATCTGCGACCACGCCCTGTTCCACCTCGAAGCCGATCTGCGCTGGCTGGAACTGGCGACCGCCAGGCTCGGCAAGCTCGCCAAGGAAGTGAACGGATGATCCCCTCGGGCTCCCTGCTCTCCGCCGAGGGACTGCGCAAGTCCTACGGCCCCACGACCGCGCTCGACGGAGCCGAGTTCTCCATCCACGCGGGCGAGGTCGTCGCCATCATGGGCCCCTCCGGCTCCGGCAAGTCCACCCTGCTGCACTGCCTCGCCGGAATCGTCCCGCCGGACGCGGGCACGATCCACTACGGCGGCACCGAGCTGAGCGCGCTGCCGGAGAGCCGCCGCAGCGCGCTGCGCCGCAGCGACTTCGGCTTCGTCTTCCAGTTCGGCCAGCTCGTCCCCGAGCTGAGCTGCGTCGAGAACGTGGCCCTGCCGCTGCGCCTCAACGGCGTCAAGCGCAAGGAGGCCGAGAAGGCCGCCTACGCGTGGATGGAGCGCCTGGAGGTCGAGGACCTCGCGGCGAAGCGGCCCGGGGAGGTCTCGGGCGGCCAGGGGCAGCGCGTCGCCGTCGCCCGCGCCCTCGTCACGGGCCCGCGCGTCCTCTTCGCCGACGAGCCGACCGGCGCGCTCGACTCGCTCAACGGCGAACGAGTCATGGAACTGCTCACCGAGGCCGCGCGCGGGACCAACGCCGCCGTCGTCCTCGTCACGCACGAGGCCCGCGTCGCCGCCTACTCGGACCGCGAGGTCGTCGTACGGGACGGCCGCTCCCGGGACATGGAGCGCCTCGTATGACCAGCCCCCTCACGCTCGGCCGCACCGCGGACGCCGCTCCCCCGCCCCCGCCCGCGCCCACCGCCACCGGCCGCCTCGCCACCTGGGCGCGCGACCTGCTGCTCGGCGTGCGCTTCGCCGTCTCGGGCGGTCGCGAGGGCTGGGCGCGCACGGCGCTCACCGCGGTCGGCATCGGCCTCGGCGTGCTGCTCCTCTTCCTCGCCTCCTCGGTGCCGACCTTCCTCCAGCAGAAGGACGAGCGGCTCGACGCCCGGCGCCCCACGACGCTCTCGACCGGCGTGGCGAAGGAGTCGCCGCGCGCCTTCCTCGTCTCGGACGGCTCCAGCGAGTACCAGGACGTCTCGATCGGCGGCTTCCTCGTCGCCCAGCAGGGCGAGCAGGCGAGCCCGCCGCCCGGCACCGACCGCTTCCCGAAGGCGGGCGAGATGTTCGTCTCGCCCGCCCTGCACGACCGGCTCCACGGCTCGGGCGACGCCGTCCTGAAGGCCCGCTTCGCCCCGTACAAGGAAGTCGGCACGATCGGCGCGGCCGGTCTCGACCAGCCGAACGAGCTGTACTTCTACGGGAATCCGGGCGACCTCGCGGCGAAGCCGCACAGCGACCTCCGGCACGCGGGCGGCTGGGGCGAACGCCTCACGCTGCACGATCGGATGGACCCGCTGCTCGTCGCGCTGATCGTCATGATCTGCGTCGTGCTGCTCATCCCCGTCGTGCTCTTCATCGGCACCGCCGTGCGCTTCGGCGGCGAGCGGCGCGACCGCAGGCTCGCCGCGCTGCGCCTGGTCGGCTCGGACGCGGCCGGCACGCGCAGGATCGCGGCCGGTGAGGCGCTCGCCGCCGCCGTGCTCGGAATCGCCCTGGGCGTCGTGTTCCTCCTCGTGGGGCGGCAGTTCGCCCCGCAGGTGAGCATCGTGGGCACGAGCGCCTTCCCCGGCGACCTCACGCCCGTGCCGTTGCTCGCCCTGCTCATCGTGCTCGCCGTGCCCGTGTGCGCGGTCGCCGTGACGCTCTTCTCGCTGCGCGCGGTGAGCATCGAGCCGCTCGGCGTCTTCCGGGAGACCGCGACGCGCGGGCGCAGGGTGTGGTGGCGGCTGCTCATCACGCTCATCGGGCTCGCGCTGCTCCTCTCCGACGAGCGGCTGCGCGCGACGGCCGGCGAGCGCGAGGCACAGAGCATCGACCCGTACCGTCTCGCGGGGGGCGCCTCGCTCACCCTCATCGGGCTCGCGACGCTGCTGCCCTGGCTCGTCGAGTTCGTGGTGCGGCGGCTGCGCGGCGGCTCCGTGCCCTGGCAGCTCGCCGTGCGCAGGCTCCAGCTCAGCGGCGGTACGGCGGCGCGCGCGGTCGGCGGGATCACGGTGGCCGTGGCGGGCGCGATCGCGCTCCAGATGATGGTCAGCTCGGTCGGCGACGACTTCGAGAAGACGACCGGGCAGGACCCGACCCGCGCGACCCTCGGTGTCTCCAGCAACGTCACTGACTGGAAGCTCGCCGAGCGGTACCGCGCGGCGGCCGCGAAGACCCCCGGCGTGGGCCGGGTGACGGCGGAGATCACCGGGTACGCGCAGTCCGCGGGGCCCCGGCCCGAGGTCGACGAGGACGGCGAGCCGTCGACCGTGTGGATCACGGTCGGCGACTGCGTGACGCTGCGCGAGAAGGCGAAGCTGCCCTCGTGCGCGGACGGCGACGTCTTCCGGGCCCGTCAGACGGCCCACGACGAGTGGGACAAGCAGACCAACGCCGAGACGTGGCAGGTGGCCCGCGCGGGGCGGGAGATCGACGTCGCCCCGGAGAGGAAGCACGCGCAGCTGTGGCGGGTCCCCCGCGACGTCAAGGACGTCAAGGGCATCCGCACCCCCGAGGGCGACGAGGGCTCCGGCCTCCTCATCACCCCGGGCGCCATCGACGCGGGCATCCTCGGCAAGGGCGGCGGATCGACCAACCTGCGGGTCAAGACCGACCCGGACGACCCGTGGGCGATCGACCGGGCGCGCAACGCGGTCATGGCCGTCGACCCGAGCGTGCGGATGTGGACGTACGCCAGCACGCGGCGCGACACCGCGTACGCGAGCGTGCGGCACGGTCTCGCGGGCGGCGCGATCCTGACGACGGCCCTCATCGGCGCCTCGCTGCTCGTCTCGCTCCTGGAGCAACTGCGCGAGCGCAAGCGGCTGCTCGCGGCTCTCGCGGCCTTCGGTACGAAGCGCTCCTCGCTCGCCTGGTCGCTCCTGTGGCAGACGGCGATCCCGGTCGTGCTCGGGCTGTGCGTCGCGACGGCGGGCGGCCTCGCGCTCGGCTGGACGCTGGTGCGGCTCATCAACAAGCAGGTCGTCGACTGGTTCGTCTTCCTGCCGCTCGTCGCGGCGGGCGCGGGCACGATGCTCCTCGTGACGCTGCTGACGCTCCCGGCGCTGCACCGCACGATGCGGGCGACGGGGCTGCGCACGGAGTAGGCGGGTCTTTTCGGCGGGACTGTTCCGGTACGTGGCCGTTCGCGCCCGTGCCGGAACGGTCCTACCGTGGGACGTGCGGACACCTCCATGTCTCGTGTCCTGGAGTTGGTACTCATGACCGCACTCGTCATCGCCATCGTCGTGGTGGCACTCCTCGTGGTGATCCTGCTGGGGCTGAGCGTGCGCAACGTGCAGCAGTACCAGCGCGGGGTCGTCTTCCGCTTCGGCCGCCTGCTGCCGCGCATCAGACAGCCCGGCCTGCGCCTCATCCGGCCCGTGGGGGACCACATGGAACGGGTCTCCATCCAGACCGAGGTGCTGGGCGTCTCGCCGCAGGGGGCCATCACCAACGACAACGTGACCGTCACGGTCGACGCGGTCGTCTACTTCCGGGTCATCGACCCGGTCAAGGCGCTCGTCAACGTGAGCGACTACCCCTCCGCGGTCTCGCAGATCGCGCAGACCTCCCTGCGCTCCGTCATCGGGCGTGCCGACCTCGACACGCTGCTCTCGGACCGCGACCGCATCAACGCCGAACTGCGCACCGTGATGGACGCGCCGACCGAGGACCCCTGGGGGGTACGGGTCGAGCGCGTCGAGATCAAGGACATCGCGCTGCCGCAGGACATGATGCGGTCGATGTCGAAGCAGGCCGAGGCGGAACGCGAGCGGCGCGCGCGGGTCATCGCGGCGGACGGCGAGGCCCAGGCGGCCCGCAAGCTCACCGCGGCGGCGGGCACGATGGCCGACACGCCGGGCGCGCTCCAGCTGCGGCTGCTCCAGACGGTGGTGGACGTGGCGGCGGAGAAGAACAGCACGCTGGTCATGCCGTTCCCCGTGGAGCTGCTGCGCTTCTTCCAGCAGGCCGCGGACAAGGTCGGCGTTCCCGCTTCGGGCGGCGAGTCCGTCCCGCTGGACGCCGGACCCTCAGGGGAGGCGGCCTCCTCGCGCACGGACCGCGCCCGCGCCCGCACGCGGACCGCGCGTGCCGTCCACGCGGCGCCCGCTCTCGACGGCAGCATGGCCGATCAGCAGAGTGCGGCCCGGACCCGGGCGGAGCGCCGGCGTCTGGAACGGGAGGTCTGGCCGGAGATCCCGGCGCGGTGACCTCCGCGGCGTCCGCGGGACGCCGCCCGCCCGCGCCCGCTCACGCCGCCGCCCGTACCGGCAGTTCCTCGAACGCCCGGCGCAGCTCCTCCCCCAGCTCCGCCATCTGTCCCGCCCGCGCGGAGCCGTCCCGCAGCACCAGCCCGATCCGCCGGGAGGGCGCGGGCCCGGCGAAGTACCCCGTGCCCAGGCGGGGGTTGCGCCCTGTCTCCAGCGGTACGGCGGTCCTCGGCAGGAGGGTCACCCCGAGGCCGCCTGCCACGAGCTGCACGAGCGTCGAGAGCCCCGCCGCCGTGGTCGTCACGGCCTTCGCGTCGCCGCGTCCCGCTTCCCTGCACACGTCGAGCGCCTGGTCGCGCAGGCAGTGCCCCTCCGCGAGCAGCAGGAGCGGCAGTTCGGTGAGGACGTCGCGCGGCAATCCCTCCCGTCCGCCGAGCCGGTGCCCGAGCGGTGTGACGAGCACGAAGTCCTCGTCGAAGAGGGGGATCTCGGTGAAGCCGGGCGTCGAGAGCGGCAGCGCGAGCAGCAGCAGGTCGAGCCGTCCGGCGGCGAGCCCCTCGCTGAGCGCGGCGGTCTGCTCCTCGTGCACTTCGAGCGCGAGGTCCGGGTAGCGGCGCGCGCACACGTCGAGGACGGTGGGCAGCAGGTACGGGGCGACGGTCGGGATGACCCCGAGCCGCAGCGTCCCCGTGAACGGCGCCCGCAGCGTCTCGGCCTCCTCCAGGAGCCCCGCGACCTCGGCGAGCACCCCCCTGGCCCGTACCGCGAGCCGCTCCCCGGCGGGCGAGAGCAGGACCTTGCGCGTGGTCCGCTCGACGAGCGTGACCCCGAGCACCTCCTCCAGGGCGGAGACCGCTCCGGACAGGGCGGGCTGGCTCATGCCGAGCACGGCGGCGGCCTGCCGGAAGTGCAGGTGCTCGGCGACGGCGGCGAAGGCCCGCAGCTGGGCGAGCGTGGGCTGGCGCGCGCGGCTGTCGGCGGCGAGGACATGTTCCGTACTCACGAGAAGACTCACGTAGAAGAAGGGCTCACGCAGAAGGCGTCCTGCGACGGCGGCGATTGATCGGCTCCCCCGATCACTGTCTCTCGATCCTAACGAGTCGGTGCGATCAACCGGAAAGCGCGACAAGAGACCCGTATCACGACGAAGGGCCCCGCCCGCCCTCTCACGCGGAGGGAGCGGGCGGGGCCCGGGTCGTGCGGGCCTCGCGGGTCAGCGTGTGGCGGACGCCTTCGTCGGGGCGCCGGTGATCGTGAACTGCGAGCCGGGCTCGACGAGGACGTCCCCGTCGCGCGAGTGCGAGATCGTGACGTCCGAGAGGGTCGCGTCACCGCGGGCGCCGCTCATCGCGAGGATGCCGGAGCCGTTGTTCGACTTGTCGATGCGGACGTGGGAGATCTTCACCCCGCTGTACGTGCCGCCACCCGTCTTGAACTGGATGCCGTCGTACGTCGAGTCGAGGATGTCCGTGTCCCTGATGGTGACGCCGGGGATGCCCGCTCCCTGGGCGAAGAGGGTGATGGCGCCGAACTCCTGGTCCTCGTTCCAGAAGGCCCCGCCCGTGCGGTGCAGCGTGTTGCCCGCGATGAGCGTCTGGCCGCTGAAGGGGATCGGGTCGTGGTCGGTGGCGAGCATGATGCCCGGGTAGTTCATCGTGTCGGAGACGACGTTGTTCTCGATGGTGTTCCCGTGACCGCCGTAGACCGCGATGCCGTTGGCCCGCCAGGGCAGCTGGATGGTGTTGTTGCGGAAGTGGTTGTCCGCGCCGACGTCGGTCGAGGTGTCCTTGACGTACTTGCTCGACCAGACCGCGAGCGAGTCGTCGCCGGTGTTGCGGAAGGACGAGTCGTAGACGGTCGAATCGTGCGTGCCGTTGGTGAAGTTGATGCCGTCGGCGTACGTGTCGCGGATGCGCATCCCGCTGAACTCCAGGCCGTCGCCCGGGTTCCACAGCTCCGGGATGTTGGCGTAGTCGCGGCCGACCCAGACCCCGACGTTGGCGTGCTCGATCCACACCCGGGAGATCTTCGTGTTCTTGCCGAGGCGGCCGTTGATGCCGACGCCGCCCTCGTCGTTGCCGTCGCCGCCCCGGATGCGCCCGGAGCCGAAGATGGCGAGGTCGGAGATCTGCGTGTTGTCGTCGATGTCGAAGCCGAAGTTGCCCTCGTGCGGGTGGTTGATGCCGCCCGCGTCCTGCGGCTCGGTGAGCGTGTAGAGCTGCGAGTGCCACATGCCGGCGCCCTCGATCCGCACGTTCCTGATGCCCACCTGGTTGTACTGGCCCCGGTGCTGCGGGTCGGGGGTGAGGATCTTCTGCTCCTGGCGCCACTGGCCCGCCGGAATCCAGACGCAGGCGATCTTCCCGTCCTGGTCGGCCATGACCGCGCGCTGGAGGGCGTCGGTGTCGTCGATGCCGTCGTTGGGCACGGCACCGTACTCGGTGATGGAGGTGCACTCGGCGGGCTTGGACTTGGGGGGCGCGACCTGCTCCAGGTCGATGAGGTCGACGATGTAGAAGCCCGCGGTGTCGCCCGCGTCGCGCTGGAGGCGGAACGTCGTGCCCTCCGGGTACGTCTGCGTGAGCAGCGCGTTCGCCTCGTCGAAGAGCCGGCGCGCGTCACCGCCCGGGGTGTTGGTCAGGCCCTCGGGGTCGTCCGTGGAGCCGTAGAGCCAGGAGTGCTTCGAGCTGAGGTTCAGCTTGCGCACGAACTGGCCGTTCGCGTAGAGGCTCAGCGTCGCGTCCTGGCCGCCGCCGTTCGCGGCGTCGGGGATCGAGTTGCGCACGACGATCGAGTTGGTGGGCGTCGTGGAGGTGAACTGCACGTACTCGCCGGTCTTGTCGAGCCGGACGGACTTACGGCCGCTCGACTCCGTCGCGAAGTTGGTGTGGCCGAAGGTGCGCTTCGCGTCGGCGGTGAGGAGCGTGCCCGTGTAGGTGCCGTCCTCGGCCTCGTACTCGATGTACGGGACGGCGGCGCCGCGCCCGACGACGATCGAGCGGGCGAAGGTGTTGTTGTCCTCGTTGGTCTCGGCGACGGTGTGCGTCGCGTCCGCCGTCGCGGTGAGCGTCGCGCCGCCGTCGGTGGCCTTCCACGTACCGGGGACCTGGACCTGCACGGTCGCACCGGCGGGGACGGCGGGGGTCGTGCCGTCGAGGGTCGTCGTGCCCGCGGTCAGGCGCGTGACGGTCCCGGCCGCAACTCCCGTCGTACCGCGGTTCTTGACCGCGACGGTGAAGCTGACGTTCGCTCCGGCCGCCGGGCTCTCGGGGTTGGTCGCGATGCCGGTGACCTGGAGGTCGGGGCCGGGGCTCTGCGAGACGGCGAGCTCGCTCGCGCCCGCCCGGCTGTTGTTGCTGTCGTCCTGCTCGACGACGGTGTCCTTCGGGTCGACGACGGCGGAGACCGCGTACGAGCCCTGCGGGCGCTTGCCGATGTCGACCGAGACGGTCTGCGAGGCACCGGCGGCGAGCGCGCCGACGGCGGCGCTGCCCGCGACCGTGCCGTCGAGGCTGACGTCCACGGTGGTGGCGGGCGAGGCGGCCGTACCGGCGTTGCGGACGGTGGTCCGCACCGTCACCGCGTCCTTCTCGGACGGCGTGGCGGGCGTCCAGGTCAGGTCGGTGAGGGTGAGGTCGGGGTTGGGCGCGGCGGTGCCGACGACCTCGATCTCGGCGATCTGCCCGCCGGGAGCACCGGAGTTGGCCGCGATGTCGAGCCGTACGTCGGCGGCGCGACCGGTCACCGGGATGGTCACCGTGTTCTTGTTGCCCGCCGGGCTGAAGCTGTAGTCGGCGCGTGCCTTGAGCGTGGAGAAGCCGCTCGCGTTCTGGCCCCGCCCCCGCACCTCGATCGCCTGCGTGCGGGCACCCCAGTCGCTCCCGGGGTTGAGCTTGACGACGACGCCGGAGATGTCGGCGTCGGCGCCGAGCTTCACGGTGAGCTGCCCGGGAAGCCCCGCCGACTCCCAATAGGTCTGCGCGTCCCCGTCGTTGGCGTTCGCCGGGACGAAGGTGTGGACGTAGCCGTTGGCCTCGACGGGCTTGCCCTTGGCGAGGTTGGTCCCGGTGACGGGCGGCGTGCCGGGGTCACCGGGGCCGGTGCCGCCGTCGCCCTCGCCGCGGATCTCCAGCTCGCTGAGCTGGGCGGCCTGCCAGCCGGTGTTCGCGCTCACCTGCACGCGGACGTACCGGGCTTCGGCGGCGGGGAAGCCGACCGTGACCGCGTTCGCGGAGTCCGGCGTGAAGGTGCGTTTCGCGGAGGCGGAGAGCGTGCTCCACGTGCTGCCGTCCGTGCTGCCCTGGACGGTCAGCGTCTCGTCGCGCGCCTCCCACGTGGTCGGGAGCTTGAGCGTCACCTCGTCGACCGAGGTCGTGGCGCCGAGGTCCACGCGCACCCACTGCGGGAAGGAGGCGGCGGGCCCCTCCCAGTACGAACTCTGGTTGCCGTCGGTCACGTTGCCCGCGCCGTACTGGCCGTTGGCTCCGCTCGCGGTCGCGGGGCGGCCGAGCGCGAGGTTGGGCCCCGGGGCGGCCGGCGCGGCGGCGTGCGCGGTCGCGGGGAGCAGTCCGAGGGGGATCAGGCAGGCCGCGAGGAGCCCGGTGATCGCCCGCCGGGCGGATGGCTTCCGTCTCATGCTGTCCTCTGTTCGGTTTTCGGTGCGAGGAGAAGAGGGTGGGGCGGCGCCGGACCGGGCGGACCCGGGCAGGCGACGGTGCCGGACCGGGTGGGGCCCGGACAGGCGGGGTGGGGGCCCGGACGGGCGCGCCTCTCGAATCACCATGGAGAGGGGGAGGTTGGTAATTTTTTGAGCGAACTCGTCAGTCTTTTGCGGCCACTTGGAAACAGATTTCTGACAAGTCAAAGATTTGTCAACGCCCGGGACAGAACTGCCACGCCGAGTGAGCTTCCGTCACACCGTGTCAACTCCCGGCGCCCGTCTCGCGCCCCTTGACGCCTGGGCGCAGGCGGAGCCGCATGGGCTTCCGGCGCGGCGAGGGGGCGGCGGCGGCACTTACGCGCCGATGGGCGCGGGCCTCATCCCCTGCCGGTCGGCGCAGAGGACGCGCGAGCGGGCCGGACGCGGCCCGGGCCCCTCAGTCGCCCCCTCCGTCGCGCCACCACTCCGCGAGCAGCCCGTAGAGCACGTCGTCGGTCCACTCGCCCTTGAGCCAGGTGTACGCGGGCCGCAGGCCCTCGCGCCGGAAGCCCACGCGTTCGAGGAGCCGGGCCGAGGCGTGGTTGCGGGCGTCGCACTCCGCCGAGACCCGGTGCAGGCCACGCCGTCCGAAGAGGTCGCCGAGCACGGCCCGTACCGCCTCGGTCGCGTACCCGCGCCCCTGAGCGGCCGGAGCGAGCGTGAAGCCCAGATCCGCCTGCATACCGTTCTCGTCGAGCCGCACCCCGACGTCTCCCACCAGCGCCCCTGTCGCCCGCTCCTCGACCGCGTACTGGAACCAGCCCGGCGCCTCGGGGTCACCGGCCGCGAACTGCCGCACGAGCAGTCGTGCCTCCTCCTCCCCCACCGGCGCGCTCCACCCCTGGTACCGCGCCACGTCCGGCACCGACCGGTAGGCGGCGAGCACCGGTGCGTCCTCGGGACGGAAGCGGCGCAGGTGGAGGCGGGGGGTGACGAGGAGCGGCATGGGTCCAGTGTGGCGGACGCCAGGGTCGGTTGCGGCGGAGGGCAGCCGTGCGCGCTGGGAGGCCGGGACGGCCATGGGGCCCTGGACGGCTGTGACGGGCGGCTGCGGCGCGCCCCCGAGAGGCCCAGGTCGGCTGCGGCGGTCGGCGCCCTCGCGGAGAACCTCTGGATGTTCGTCAAAATCGAGTGCCTCCGTGGTCGCACCTTCACCACCCGAGCCACGCGCTCTTGGAGAGGGGGTCGGCGATGGCGCCGACGACAGGGTCACCCCGGCTCCGTGTCCGATGGCCCGTCCGCACCCGGACGTGCGTCGCTGGTAGGGCGGGGTGCGGAGCTCCGGAGAGAAGTCCAAGTGCCGCTGTCCGACCCGGGGCAACAGGCAAGGGGAAGACCGGGCGGGCGAACACCCGTGAACCCTCGATGACGTCTCGTGAAGAAAAGCGCTGCCGGTGGGATGCAGCAGCAGGGTGCGGGGCGGGCCGCTGAGACGCGGCAGGCGCCGGACGGATATGCCCGTCGTCCTGGAGGACGCCACCGCTCCGGGATATAGAGGGCGCCCGATCCGGTCGCTCCCACGCGCGGAACGGTTCGGCTTCCGGTGTCGAAGCGGACCCTCGATCTCGTCGGCGACCTGATACGCCAGGAACGCAACCGGCTGAACACCCGCTGGCGTCAAGCCAGTTCCGGGATTCAGGCGGTCATCGTGCTCGCCGTGCTCCGTCACGACCAGCGTCTTGCCGACATGGCCGGCGGTAACGCGGTATCCGCCTCCACCGTGCGCCGCTGGGTGATGGAAGTGATCCGGCTGCTGTCCCCCGTGACCGCGCCCGGACCGCGCACTGAAGAAGATCGCCTGCGGCCGGCGGGGTCGTGGTCCTGCTGGACGGCACCCTCATCCGCACTCGGCGCCGCACTGGGAAGGACAACTGGAAGAACTACAGCGGCGCACACACGTCCCATGGCCTGCTGTTTCTCGCGCTGACCGATCCGTCAAGGACCCGGTGCATCACGTCGCGGGCTCGGCGTCGCGATCCAGTCTCGCCACGACGAGCAGGATGATGCCGACGGTGAAGCTGACGCCGGCGTTGATCAACAGATCCGAGGTTGACATGCCGATGGCGTCCCCCCAGTGGATGACCTGCGCGGCGGAGTCCCAGAGGATGTACATCAGCGCGTTGATCACGATGATCTTGCGGCGGTCGGCAGCGCGCTTGAGGCTCATGGCGACGCATGTGACAGCGATGATCAGTACGTGGTAGCCGGCGATCGCGTACCACTGAAAGTGGCGGATGGGGGTCATCTCGCCGCCGCGGTAGGCGCGGTCCACGACTTCCGGGGTGAAACTGAGAACGATGGTCTGAAGCACGTTGAAGGCGATGTAGATCCAGAGGACGACGCGCAGCGGTAGTCTCATGTGATCATGATGTCAGGCAGGGGCGTTCCCCAACAGCGGCACTGTCCGTTGTGCATTCAGGGTCGATTCTCCGACGTTCGCTGAGAGTTGCCGGGCCCAGAAGCCTTGAAGGAAACTACGAACTACGGCACGTACACGTCGTTCACCGATCGCTGTTCACCGATCGCTCTCCTTCGCGAAGAAGACCACCGCTTTTCGCAGCACCTCGATCGTCTCGGCCTGCTCACGGGTCAACTTGCGCAACCCCTCGGCGCTGACGCCGGGTTCCCGGGCCTCCTCGGTGACGGTCCCACCGGAGGAACGGACCAGAGTGGCCGCGTCCCGCTTGAACTCCTCCGTGTACGCCTACCGGGGTTGCTCTTACTTCCCACCTGGCACTACTTCCTCTGGAACCTCACGACCCAGTCTCCAGGTGTCCAACGTCAAGGGGAAGCTTCACAACCACCAAGCCCCCAACAGGCTTCATCCTGAAACGATCAGTGAGAGGACCTGAACCACTGAGGGGGATCTGACGTCATGCCGCTCTCCTTCGCCTCGTGAAGCCCAATAAGCCATCACCCCCGCACCGGCAGAGCCCGTCGCCCCCCTGCCAGGGAGACGACGGGCTCTCGCGGATGCGGAACTCCAGGTGATCACCCCTCGCGAACAGCCCCGAGGAACGAGGTGAAGGCATCGCGACCGAAGGCGATCACGTCACCTTCGGGGCGCTTGCTGTCGCGGACTGGGACCGTGCCGGTGACGGAGGCCAGGTTGGTGGCCACCGCGACACACGAGCCACCCTGACCGCTGTGAGAGGACGTGCACCAGTGAGGGAGTTGTGCCGCCATGAGTTCTCTCCTCGCCTCGCAAATCACTGAACGCGCCGCCGGCATCCGCTGCGGGGGACGTGCCCCGCTCCCGACCGATGACTACACGGGGATACCCGTCACGTGAGACGACGAAGCCCGCCGCTGCCAGCAGACTGCGACGGACCCCGAAGAACCGGCCGGACCCTACGGAAGCAGGTCGGCCTGCCCCGCGCGCACGCTCGCCGTGAACAGCTCGTAGTCCTTGCGCGAGACGATCAGGACCTGAGCGGCCGGGTCGCCCACGTCCACGGAATCCCGCAGCGCTACGACGCCATCGACAAACGCGACCTCCAGACAGTTGTCACTGCCATTGGACAGTTCGCTCTTCGCCCACTCAGCGTTCGTGAGGTCGACCTTCTTGTTCATGTGTCGGGCCCTTCATGCAGTGCGGCGCCCCCACTTCGCAGTGTAGGAGCTGGAAAGCACCGTCGATCCCGGCGTGGAGACCCGCCCCGGACGGAAGCACCCGAATCGAGACATGAGCGCTCTCCTCGGCGAGGTCGAGGAGACGCTGCACTGCCCCTTCACCAGCTGAGCCCGCCGCCCCCTGTCAGGGAGACGACGGGCTCTCGCGGATGCGGAACTCCAGGCGATCACCCCTGGCGAACAGCCCCGAGGAACGAGGTGAAGGCATCGCGACCGAAGGCGATCACGTCACCTTCGGGGCGCTTGCTGTCGCGGACCGGGACCGTGCCGGTGACGGAGGCCAGGTTGGTGGCCACCGCGACACACGTGCCACCCTGACCGCTGTAGGAAGACGTACGCCACTGGGGCTTGGTAGTCATGCGAGGCCCTTTCGTAGTGCGTGGATCATGGCGACAGTACCCGCAGGGGAAAGCGCGTCGCGCATCAATTGATGGTAGGCCGCAAGCCTCGGCGCGACAGACGCTGCCACTTGGTCCAGATGGCCACGGTGCGCCGACTCCGCGTACGACAGCAGCGTCCGGTCACGCATCGTCAAAATCGTGATGGGGAGCCGGAACGAACGCTGGGCGCCGGCGGTGAAGGGGACCACCTGGAGAACGCTGTTCGGTCGTGCGGCGAACTCAAGCAGTCGATCGAACTGTTCTCGCATGAGTTGCGCGGAACCCATCTGTATGTGCAGGCATCCTTCATCCAGCGCCATGAAGGCAAAAGGAGGCTCGGGGGAACGGTCAAGCAGACTCTGTCGCTCCAGCAGAAGCTTCACCCGCTCTTCCGCCTGCTCGCGCGTAGCCACGCCACGCCGTACGGCATCCGCCTCAATGGCCCTCGCGTAGTCGGGGGTCTGGAGCAGGCCAGTGATCACGCCGGTTTCATAGGACCGGATCTCCACCGCACGCCGTTCGTATTCGAGATACTCCACGACTCCTTCGAGCAGCGGGCGGTTCCTGAGCTTCGCCGCACGTCGTACGAAAACGTCCCCTACCCCGAACACTTGATCGCATCGTGCTGAGAATTGTTGAGTCGGGTGTCTGCGGCCCGTTTCGACCGCCGAGACGTGGCCGCCGCTGCATCCGAGGAGGTCGCCCAGGTGTTCCTGGGACCAGCCTCGCTCGTCGCGCAGCCTGCGCAGATACGCCCCGTAGGCGGCAGCGCCCGAGGAAGTGGGGTCGAGAGACTTCCGGTTGACCATCAGCGGCCCCTTTTCACCAATCAGATGACGCAAGTTGATGAGGAACCCACGATAAGCCACCTTGGGACCATCGGTAGCCACTTCGCTACACAGAGGAGTGATCCCTCATGCCTTTCCCCTCCCGGCAGTTGGGCGCCACGGCGCGGTCCGAGTCGGCCCCTTCCCCCACCTGCCCCACCTGTCGCCGCCTCCGCGCGGAGGAACGCGAGGCCGCCGGGCGTGGCGATCACTCCCGTGCCACCGACTGCCGCGTGCTCATCGCCCGCCACCCGCACGCGGGAGCGGTGGCGTGAGCGGCGCGTTCCCCGGCACCGTCGCGGCGGCGGCCTCGGTCCACGACACCCCCTACACCGTGGTGTCGCGGGGTGGGGACGTGCGGAAGGCCGTGCTGCTCGGTCGGGTGCCGGTGCTCGCGCACCACGAGGCGGCGGGCTGGTTGCGGAGTGAGGCGCTGCGGCTCGCGGTGCGGCTCGATCCCGGACCCGTCGCGCGGTGGCTCGCGCCAGGGCTCGTACGGCCCGTCGCGGCGCGCCGGCCCGACGCCCCGGCCGCGCTGCGCGCGTGGGCCGAGGACGCGGAACGGCAGAGACGCGTACGAGAAGTGCTCGCCCTGGGCTGTCCGTTCACGTTGCGGTGCCCCGACATCGGCGGCACCTGGTACGAGCTGGGCGCCCGCCCGATTCCCCCGGAGGGGACCCACCCCGTACGGGCGAGCGACACCCCCGCGCCGCTCCCGCCCAACCGCTGCGACGCCGAGACCGACGTCCCCGAGATCATGGGGATCTTCGCGAAGCGCGCGAGTTCCGGAGTCCCCGGCGGGGGTGTCGTGGCCCGTACCCGGTGCGGTCTCGCCGCGCATGACGGGGTCGAACACGTCGGTGTCGTACGGCCGTTGTGCGACGGGGCCGTCTGGGTCACGTTCACGCGGGAAGTGCCCCCGTACCAGGCCCGCCGCCTCCCGTTCTGCCCTCGCCCACAGCCCGGCCCCCACCCATGCGGCCTCTACCCCGGCCACCCCGGCAGGTGCGTGCTCGCGACAACAGGCGCGCCCGCTTAGGTACTCGGACCTGCCGACGCCCCTCGCGGGCCTTCTGTCACTCCGCTCCGCCAAGCAGCCGGAACTCGTTGCCGTCCGGGTCGGTGAGGACCGCGTGGCCATCCTCCCGGGCGAGGAGGCGGGCGCCGAGGGCCTGGAGGCGGGCCGCCTCGGACTCGTACGTGCCCGGGGCCTCCGGGACGAGGTCCGGGGCGAAGCGGTCGGGCGCGGTGCGGGGCATCAGCGGGGGGCCGCCCCACGTGAACTTCGTTCCCCCGGCCGGGGACTGGATCGCCGTCTCCTCCCCCTCGTCCCACACCAGCGGCCAGCCCAGCGCCTCGCTCCAGAACACGCCCACCGCGTGGGTGCCGTCGCACGCCAGCGCGCCGATCCTGCCGCAGCCCGCCAGGAAGGCGTTGCCCGCCTCGATCACGCAGAACTCGTTGCCCTCGGGGTCCGCGAGCACCCGATGGCCCTCCTCCGGGCGCTGGCCCACGTCCGTGTGCCGGGCCCCGAGGGACAAGGCGCGCGCCACGGTGTCCTCCTGGTCCGCGGGCGACGCGCTCGTCAGGTCGAAGTGCTGCCGGTTCTGCGCCGTCTTGGGTGCCGCCCCGGGCCGGAAGCGGAGGGGGAGGCCGGGGTTGGTGGCCGGGGTGAACTCGTGGCAGCCGTCGGGCCGTTCCCCCACATCCCCGCCGCCGAGCAGGTCGCACCAGAAGCGGGAGAGGCGCGCGGGGTCCTGCGCCGAGAGGCAGAGCGCGTCGAGTCGTACGGTCATGGGGTTCCGATCTGCGCGGGGAGGTGCGGGATGGTCGCCACGACCACGAGCACCCCCCAGGAAGGAAACGGCCTCATCCTCGGCGCAGTACGCCCTTCCCACCACAGGATTTTCGCCCGCGATTTCGCGGTGGAGCGCCATGTACGTGCCAAGCCGGTCACGAAAGTGGTGACAGGTGGTGCGGGCCGGATGTACTCAGTACCGTGTGAGCGCGCCGTGAGCCGACCCGCACAAGGGAGTTGTCCGTGAATCGCCGTACCGCGTCCGTCCTGACGACCGGGGTCGCACTCGCGCTGGCCGCGTCTCTCTCCGCGTGCGGGGGTGACGACTCCGGGTCGAAGAAGGACGATGGCGTCAAGGGCGCGGAGCCGACGAGGAGCAGCGCCGAGCCGAGTCCTTCACCGAGCCGGAGCGAGAAGACCGCGGAGCGGCCGAAGATCGAGCTGCCGGAAGACCTGAAGATCGCGTTCGACTGGCCCGGCACAGGGGACACGAAGAAGGACGCTGTCTACAAGGACACCGAAGAGTTCATCAAGTCGCTCCAGATGGCTGTCACGCGGCAGAAGCCCACGGACCCCGGCTTCCGCTTCTACGCGTCCGGGGAGGCCGCTGCCAACGCCCAGGCTTACGTGCAGCGCTTCGTGGACACGAACGACCGTGTCACCGGCTCCATGCGCTACACGAAGCCGAACCTCAAGCTCAACGACGACGGGACGGCGGGCTTCGTCTACTGCGAGGACCAGAGCAAGGCGTACCGCAAGAGTGTCAAGACCGGAAAGACGAAACTCACCCAGGGTTCGAAGGACGACTACGTCCTCTACAACGCCCGCCTGCGCCTGAACGACCAAGGCGTCTGGGTCACCGAGAAGCTGATCTCCGACGCCGGGAGTGCGCTGTGCCAGCCATGACGACGAAGCGGCTCGCCCTCCCCGTGGCGGTGACCGGCGTGCTTCTTCTGGCCGCCGTGCCCGCGCACGCCGGTACCGGGGACGACTTCGGCGGCGACCAGGCCCACGTCTCCGGCGACGCCAACCCCGACGGCGCGCTGTCCGCCACCGCGGGCGCCGTCGTCTTCGATCGTTCGCACAACGGCTCCGGTGCCAAGGCCGGTCCCGTCACCGCCGCCTCGGACTGGACCCCGCCCGCCTGTTACTACGCGCCGAAGTACTCTCCCGCCCAGCTCAAGGCGTACCTGGAGCCGATCTGGGCGGCCGAGTCCACCGGCTACGAGTGGGACGCGAAGCAGCGGGCGTACTACAAGGACGGCGACTACCCGGAGTTCAACAAGGAGAAGACCGGCAAGGGGTACTGGTGGGCCTCGTACGTCACGCCCGGCCGTGAGGGCGAGCCCGGGGCGCTCGACTGCGACAAGCCGATCTTCTGGGTCGACAAGGGCGATCCGCCGCCCGCCGGTATCCCGCAGGCCATCACCCCGGAGATGCTCGCGCGCCTCGCGTACGCCGAGGTCCGCGTCCCCTCCACGAAGGTGCGGCTCGCGCCCGGGGACGCCTCGAAGGTGAACCTGCCGACGTGGGCCTGGCTGGACGCGGGCGACTTCGCGCCGGTGTCGGTGACGGCCTCCGTGCCGCTGCTCGGCATCCGGGCGACGACGACGGCGACCGCGCACTCGCTCGCGCTCGAACCCGGCACGCCCGACGCCCGCACCCTGCCCGGCTCAGGGGTCTGCCCGCTCGCGGGCGGGCGGATCGGCGAGCCCTTCGCGCGGGGCAAGGCGGACCGCACACCGCCGTGCGGGGTCACGTATCTGCGCTCCTCGGGAGACGCGACCTTCCCGCTGCGTGCCACGCTCACCTGGAAGATCAACTGGACCGGTACGGGGGTCGCCGCGCCGCAACCGCTCCCGGACGGGAGCTTCGGCGCGGAGCAGGATGTCACGGTACGGGAGATCCAGTCCGTCAACCGCTGACCGGGCCCCCCTCGTCCGCCCCGCGCGAGGAGGCCCGGCGGGCGACCGTCTCGGCCATGCCGGGGAGGAAGTCCGCGAAGAGGTCGTGCACTTCGTTGACGAGAGGGCGCAGCACGCGGAACCGGGAGAGGCGGACGCCGTGCGCGGTGAGGCGGGCGGCGCGCTCGGCGAGGCGGTACGTCTTCTCATTGCCCTCCGAGCGGTCGAAGACCCAGTACAGGACCAGGCCCATCTGTGCCAGCCACATCAACTCGGGCAAGGCGTCGGCGAGTTCCGGCGTCACCTTCGCCCTGGAACCGGCGAGGACCTCGCGGTGGATGTCGAGCGAGACGTCCCGCGCCGGCTCGGACTCGGGTGAGAAGGGGCTCAGGGGGCTGTCGGGGTCGGCGGCGTTCTTGAAGAACTGACCGGCGAAACCGTGGTACGGGGCGGCGACTTCGAGCCACGCCTTGAGGACACCCAGGAAGCGCTTCTCGAAGTCCCGCTCCCCGTCGAGCACAGGGCGCACGGCCACCGCGTGCTCGGCGACGATGCGGTCGTAGAACCCTTGGACGAGGTGTTCCTTGCCTGCGAAGTAGTAGTACGCGTTGCCGACCGAGACCCCGGCCTCCTGCGCGATGGCCCGCATGGTCGTCTTGTCGTACCCGCGCTCGCGGAAGAGACGGAGGGCGGTCTCGATGATGAGGGCCCGGGTCTGCTCGCCCTTGGGGAGGTTCTTCTGCCGGGAAGCACTCCCGGCCCTCCCGGCCGCACCGGCCCCCTCGGCCTCCCGGGTCCGCCTGGGCTCACCGACCGCCTCGGCCTTCCCGGCCCCCTCAGGCTCACCGACCGCCTCGGCCTCCCCGCAGGACTTCCCGGAAAACTTCCCGGAACGCGGCGCGGGGCCCGCCTCCTCCGGCTCGGGACCCCGCGCCTCTTCGCTGTTCATCTCCTCGACCACGACACCCGACCCTAGGCCACCTCGCCCCCTCCCCAGCGGTCCGGCCCCGGCCGCCTGTACACCCAGCCGCGCTCGGGCAGGTACTCCCAGCCGTCCACGCGGCGGCAGCCCCCCGCGCCGCAGCCCTCGGGCTGCCGCCGCGCCTCGCGCCACCTCGCCGCGCGCAGGACCGCGGTCCGGGCGAGCCGCGCACCCGCCGGGGTGCTCAGCCGCAGGGCCAGCGACCGGTACTCCGCGAGCGCCCACAGGCAGACGATCCAGGCGGCCGGCCCCCGGTAGACCTGCCCACCGTCCCCGACGACCGTGATCTCGGCGAGCGTCGCGGCCTGGTCGAGACCGGGGAAGCGGGCCGCGGCCTCGGCGGAGCCGACGGGAACGAAGGCGAGCGGGACGAGCTGCGGTCTGCCGCCGAGCCACTTCCGTACGTACGAGCACAGGGAGCACTCGGCGTCGTAGAGCACCGTGAGGCCGAAGACCTCGCCCCCTTCGCCCCGGGGGCGGATCTTGTTGAGCACGTACACGTTCCCCAGGTGCAGGACACCGAGCACGAGCAGGACGACACCGAGCTTGACCGAGAGCGCCTCGAAGACGCCCGAAGCGTCCCGTACCACCTTGTCGGAGCGCAGGTAGAGCGCCACGAAACCGAGGTTGACGAGGTAGAAGCCGACGACGAGCAAACGGTTCACCGCCTCGGCGAGCGGCTCGTTCCCCTTGAGGACGTCCGCGAGGAAGATCCGCCCGTTGCTGCTGAGCGTCCGCGCGACCCAGACCGTGAGCCCGACGCTGATGGCCAGGTACACGACGTACGTGACAACCGTGAGGTCCATTGCCCCACCTTTCTTCCCTCGAACCGGCTGAACACTTGAACGCGTTCAAAAGTGCCGTCGTCGATGACGGTAGACTCGTTCTTGAACATGTTCAAGTCCGGAGCCGGGGCCGATTCGAGGGCGCTTCCGGGCAATTTCGGCGTGCTGTCGGGGCCAGGACCGGAACGCCTCGCCCGGTCCGGCGGGACCGGGCCAGACGACGGTGCGGCGGCCGGTCCCGCCGGTGGCGCCCGGGACGACGCCGAGGACGGGGCATACGAGGTGGTGTGCGCGGTGTTCAGTCAAGGCGGGCGACTCGCGGCGGGCATGTCGCGGACGCCCGGCACCCGCGCGTACGTCGCAGCCGCTCCGGCCCTTCCGGTGTGCACGGACACGTGCGGGACGGCAAGGTGGAAGCCGCGGACGGCGTGCCGTGCGCGGCTCGGCTACGACTGAAGAGGGATGACGGCATGGCGCAGACGGAGAAGGCGGTCCTCGCGGGCGGCTGCTTCTGGGGGATGCAGGACCTGGTGCGCAAGCAGCCCGGGGTGGTCTCGACCCGGGTGGGCTACACGGGCGGCGAGGTCGCGAACGCCACGTACCGCAACCACGAGGGGCACGCCGAGGCGATCGAGATCCTCTACGACCCCGAGCGCACCAGCTACCGGAACCTCCTGGAGTTCTTCTTCCAGATCCACGACCCGTCCACGAAGGACAGGCAGGGCAACGACATCGGTTCGAGCTACCGCTCCGCGATCTTCTACACGAACGAGGAGCAGCGCGAGACGGCCGAGCGCACGATCAGGGATGTCGACGCGAGCGGCCTGTGGCCGGGCAAGGTCGTGACCGAGGTCGAGCCCGCGGGCGACTTCTGGGAGGCCGAGCCGGAGCACCAGGACTACCTGGTGCGCTACCCGGAGGGCTACACGTGCCACTTCCCGCGACCGAACTGGAAGCTGCCCTCCGCCGAGGCGAAGTGAGACGGCGGGGACGGTAGCGACAGGCGACGGTACGGGGCGGGGACGGTAGCCCTGAACGGTAGCGGCAGGCGGCGGTCCCGGGCGGGGCGGGCGTTCACCAGGCGGTGGACGCCCGCCCCTTTCCTGGGGGGGGGCCGAGGGTGACGCGGGCGGCGGGGGCTCAGCGAGGTCCGGCGCGCGTCGGCCGCCCCTGGTCCCCCGCCCTCACGCACCTCCCGCCCCGTGCCCCACCCCCCGCCTCCTCACGCGCCCGGCACGATTCCGTCGATCAGCAGGTCGAGACGCGCTTCCCCGCCCTCCGTGGGGACCCGTCCCGTCGCGGACAGGACGGAGATGCCGTGCAGCGCCGCCCACAGCAGCTCCGCGCGCCCCTCCCGGGCGTCCGTCTCCTCGGGCAGCGCCTCCACGAAGGCGTCGAAGGTGTCGCGCAGCACCTCCGGCGTCTCCTCGCCGGCGAACGTCAAGCCGGTCGGCATGACGAACATGGCCTGGTAGAGCGCCTCGTGCTCGACGGCGAAGTCCAGGTAGGCCCCGCACACCGCCCGGACCACGCTCCGCCGCCCGGGCCCCGCCGCGGCCCGCGCCCGCCGCAGCAGAGCGCCCAGTTCGGCGAAACCCTCCTCGGCGACCGCTTCGACGATCGCGCCCTTCCCCTTGAAATGGCTGTAGAGCACGGGCTGGCTGTACTCCACCCGTTCCGCGAGGCGGCGGGTGGTGACCGCCTCCCAGCCCTCGGACTCGGCCAACTCCCGTGCCACGGAAAGGATCAGCCGGTGCCGCTCGGCTCGTTCACGTTCGCGACGGTTCGCTGTGATGGACATGCTCCGAATTCTAGCGTCGCTAGACAACAGGCCGACGCTATGCCTAGCATTGCTAGCGAAGAGAGCGGCGCTCGACACGAGGTCGGCGCCGACCGAAGGGGAGTACGCCCGTCATGCCTACCGTCCTCACCACCACGGCCACCGTCACCGCCTGGGCGATCGCCGTCGGGATCATGCTCATCGGGGCCCGTTTCCAGTTCACGCCGCGTGCCGCCACCGACTTCGGCATCCCGGACACCCCCGCCGAGCTGCCGGCCTTCCGCGCCTGGAGTTCCGTGAAGGGGAACCGCGACATCACCCTCGGGCTCATGCTGATGATCGGGCTGCTCGGCGGAGGCCACCACCTCGCGGGATGGCTGGCGCTGGCGGGCGCGGGCGCCGCGGCGGCCGACGCGCTCGCGGTGCGGTTCAGCGGCGGGCCGGTCGCGGCGTGGCTCGGCATCCACGGCGCCACCGCGGCCGTCCTGGCCGCCGCCGGGGTCGTCCTCCTGCTGTCCTGAGCCGCGCGGCGCACGGCAGGGGCGCGCCCGAAGCCGGTCCCAACGGCTCCGGGCGCCCCCGTCTCACCGTGTCCACGCCCTTCTCCCAGGGCCTCCCGCCCGTCCGGAGGCGGGGCGGAGGCGGGCGCGTCATGCTGGGGGTACGGGGCACGATCAGGGGGAACACGACCGGGGCACGATCGGGGGACGTACCGCCGCCTTCGCCGGAAGGGACCCGCCCATGGAACCGCTCGGCACGTACCGCGACCGGCGCGACTTCACCCGCACCAGGGAGCCGTCCGGCACGGGCTCGCTCGCGGCGGACGCCAAGGCGCACCCGCGCTTCGTCGTCCAGATCCACGACGCGCGCCGGATGCACTTCGACTTCCGCCTGGAGGTGGACGGCGTCCTGAAGTCGTGGGCGGTGCCCAAGGGGCCGTCCGACGACCCGCGCGACAAGCGCCTCGCGGTCCCCACGGAGGACCACCCCATGGAGTACCGCACCTTCGAGGGCGTGATCCCGAAGGGCGAGTACGGGGGCGGCACCGTACTGGTCTGGGACCAGGGCACCTACGAGCCCCTGAGCCACGACAAGCGCGGCCACCCCCTCCCCTTCGACGAGGCGCTCGCCTCCGGCCACGCGACCTTCCGCCTGGAGGGCGACAAGCTCCACGGCGAGTACGCGCTCACACGCTTCCGCACGGGCGGCAAGGGCGAGGAGGCGTGGCTCCTGATCAAGGCCCGCGAGAAGGGCGTACGCCCCGGCGAGGGGCACGGCACCCCGGACCCGCACCGCGCCCGCTCGGCCCGTACGGGCCGCACGCTGGGACAGGTGGCGGAAGAGGACTGACCGACCCGGAGAGGACTGAGAGAAGTGACCCGAGCCAGCACTGCGGCGACCCTCATGGAACGCCACGGCACGACCTACGCGGCCGAAGCGGGCATCACCCTCCGCGACACCCCGCAACCGCTCTACCAGCTCCTCGTCCTGAGCCTGCTGCTGTCGGCCCGTATCCGGGCGGACGTGGCGACGGCGGCGGCCCGCGCGCTCTTCGCGCACGGCCTGCGCTCGCCGAAGGCGATGGAGGAGGCAAGCTGGCAGGAACGCGTGGACGCGCTGGGCGAGGGCCACTACCGCCGGTACGACGAACGCACGGCGACCCAGCTCGGCGAGGGCGCCGACCTGGTCCGCGAGGAGTGGTCGGGAGACCTGCGCAAGGCCCGTCAGAAGGCGGACGGCGACGAGCGGACGCTCGCCTCGGAGCTCCGCGAGATCCCGGGCATCGGCCCCACGGGAGTGGACATCTTCCTCCGCGAGGCCCAGTCCGTCTGGCCCGAGTACGCCCCCCGCTTCGACGCGAAGGCCCTCCAGGGAGCCGAACGCCTGGGCCTGCCGAAGGACCCCCGCCGCCTCGCCCGCCTGACGGACGACCCGGCGACCTTCGCGGCGGCACTGGTCCGCGCGGCCCTGGACAAGAAGGTGGTGGAAGACGTCAAGGAGCACGCCTCCTGACGCCCACCGGGCGGAGCGCGTCGGTGAGCGGTCAGCGTCGGCCACGCGCTCGCGCCCGGCGCGGCGAGAGTGCGTACCGGGCGCCATGGGCGCTGTGCGGTGGGCGCTGTGCGGGACTGCGCGGATACGCCCTCGCCCCACCGCCGCCACTGACGGCCGGGGGAAACGGCCGCGCGACCAGCCCTTTTCAGCTCGACTCCCGCACCACCAGCCGGGTCGCCAGGACCGTCTGACGGCCCGGCGTCCCCTTCGGGGTGCCGGCTCCCGCGCCGCGGGCGGCGATCTCGTCGAGGAGCATACGGGTCATCACGCGGCCCATCTCGGAGGTCGGCTGGCTCACGCTGGTCAGGGGCGGGTCGAGGTGGCGGGCGATCGCGCTGTCGTCGAAGCCGATCAGGGCGACGTCCTCGGGGATGCGGCGGCCCGCGGCCCGCAGGGTGTGACGGGCGCCGGAGGCGAGGAGGTCGGAGGCGGCGAAGACGGCGTCGAGGCCGGGTGCGCGGTCCAGGAGTTCGGCCATCGCGCGACGGCCGCCCTCCTCCGTGAAGTCCGCTTCCGCGACGAGGGGTTCGCCCTCGACCGAGGCGCGGTAGCCCGCGAGGCGGCGCTCGGCCCCGTAGACCTCCAGGCGGCCCGTGATGTGGGCGATGCGGCGACGGCCCCGGCTCTGGAGGTGGCGGACGGCGGCGACGGCGCCGCCGTAGTTGTCGGAGTCGACCGAGGGGAGCGTCTCGGCGGCGGAGCGGGGGCCGCTGATGACGGCGGGCATGCCGAGTTCGGCGAGGCGGTCGGGGAGCGGGTCGTCGGCGTGGACCGCGACGAGCAGGACGCCGTCGACGCGGTGCGCGTCGAGGTAGCCGGACAGCCTGCCGCGTTCGCGTTCGCCGCCCGCGAAGGTCAGGAGGAGCTGGAGGGGCGTGTCGGCGAGCGCGCTGCCGATGCCGAGGACGATGTCGGAGAAGTACGGCTCGGCGAAGAAGCGGGTCTGCGGCTCGGGGACGACGAGCGCGATCGCGTCCGCGCGGTTCGCGGCGAGCGCGCGCGCCGCGGTGTTCGGCACGTAGCCGAGTTCGAGCACGGCGGCCTCGACGGCGGCGCGCGTACGCGGGCTGACCTTGGGCGAGCCGTTGATGACCCGCGAGACGGTGCCGCGCCCCACGCCCGCACGGCTCGCGACCTCCTCAAGGGTCGGCCGTCCGGCGCCCCGCTTCACCCGCGTCATCTCGCTCTCCCACCACTCGCCCTGCCGTACGGGGCACCTCGGCACCTGCGCACCCGCGCGCGCCCATTGTGCGCATGGGGCGCGCCCGGCGGGAGAGGGGTCCGGTCCCCCTCACCCTCGCGACCCGCTCCCCCGCACCCACGGGCCCCGGCCACCCGTGCCCCTCACCCCCACCGCACCACCCCGGTCACCGCCCCTCGAAACGGCCCCCGCGCCCCGCACCCGTTTGCCCCGGCGCCGCCCACGGCCCCGTACGTCCTTCCGCCCCGCACGCCCCCGCGTGCCACCCGGCTCCCCCGCCCCGCACTGCTAATTTCCCCGTTATGCCCGAATCGACCCCCTGTACTCGGCGTAAGGGGATCGTCCACGACCGTCCCCGCGCCCCCTCCGCCTCGCCGTCGCCGTCCCCTCGGCACGCCGACCGCGCCCCGTGGCCCCGTGACACGGAGCCGTGCGCCTTCGGCGACGCCCCGCTGACGATCCACGGCGCGGTCGTCGTCCTGCCGAACCACTGAGACTCCCTACGGGTCCCTCTCCAGGAGTACGCCATGAACCAGCCCGCATCCCGTGCCGTCGACCACTCCTCCGGCTACAGCCGCGAGCAGATCAGGCGGTACGGGCGGCTCAGCCCGTTCGAGCTGAAGGACGTCTTCATCGGCCTCGCGCAGCACAAGCAGGAGGACGAGCCGGGCCGGAAGGGCACCTCCCAGACGCAGATGCTCAACGCGGGCCGGGGCAACCCGAACTGGCTCGCGACGGGGCCGCGCGAAGCCTTCCACGCGCTCGGCTACTTCGCGCTGGAGGAGTCGCAGCGCGTGTGGACGGCCGACCACCTCGGCGGGATGCCGGAGGCGCGCGGCGCGGGCGAGCGCCTCGACTCGTTCCTGCGCCGCCACCCCGGGCTCCCCGGCACGGAGCTGCTCGGACGGTGCGTCGCGGAGGCGCGGCGGCGCTTCGGGCTCGACCCGGACACGCTCGTGCACGAACTCGCCGACGGCGTCGCGGGCGACAACTACCCCGTCCCGGGCCGCGTCCTGCCCTGCGCCGAGCGGATCGTCCGGGGGTACCTCGGTGAGGAGCTGTACGGGGGCGCGCTGCCGGAGGGGAACGTGAGCCTCTTCGCGACCGAGGGCGGCACGGCCGCGATGTGCTACATCTTCGACTCGCTCCTGAAGAACGACGTCGTCAAGAAGGGCGACCGCGTCGCGCTCATGGTGCCGGTCTTCACCCCGTACATCGAGATCCCGGGACTCGACACCTTCGACTTCGACGTCGTCCTCGTCCGTGCGAGCATGCGCGCGGAGGAAGGGGTGCGGGAGTGGCACTACCCCGAGGAGGAGGTCGCGAAGCTCGCCGATCCCTCGGTCAGGCTCGTATGCCTCGTCAACCCGAGCAACCCGCCGTCGCTGGCGCTGAGCGAGCGCGTCAGGAACCAGCTCAAGGACATCGTCGCCGGGCCCAATCCGGACCTCGTCATCGTGACGGACGACGTCTACGGGACCTTCGTCGAAGGCTTCACCTCGCTCGCCTCCGACCTCCCGCACCACACGCTGCTCGTGTACTCGTACGCGAAGCACTTCGGCGCGACGGGCTGGCGGCTCGGTGTCGTCGCGCTGCACGACGAGAACGTGATCGACCGGCGGATCGCCGCGCTGCCCGAGGAGGCGAAGGACCGGCTCGCCAAGCGGTACGGGACGCTCACGCTGGAACCGGAGAGGATGCGGTTCATCGACCGCATGGTCGCCGACTCGCGGGACGTCGCACTCCACCACACGGCGGGGCTCTCGACACCGCAGCAGGTCCTCATGACGCTCTTCTCGCTCTTCGGCCTGCTCGACGAGGGCCGGGCGTACAAGCACCGCGTCCGCCGGATCGTCGCCGACCGGCTGCGACTTCTCCTGGAGGGCGCCGGGATGACGCTCCCCGAGGACCCGCTGCGGGCCGGGTACTACGTCGAGCTGGACCTCCTCGCCGAGGCCGGGCGCACACGCGGCGCCGACTTCGCTCGCTACCTCCGGGACACGTACGAGCCCATCGACCCGCTCTTCCGCCTCGCCGAGCAGACCGGTGTCGTCCTCCTCAACGGCGGCGGCTTCGACGGCCCGGAGTGGTCGGTACGGGTCTCGCTCGCGAACCTCGACGACCTCGACTACCTGCGGATCGGGCACCGCCTGCGGGCCGTCTTCGACGAGTACGAGGAGGAGTGGCGGCGGGCGAAGAACTGACGCGTGCCGGAAGAGCTGACGCGGCCCGGGTGGTGCGCACGGCACACGGGTGGTGGCCCCAGGAAGAGTCTTCCGGGGGCCACCACCCGTGACCGGGGTCGCCGAGGGCTCCGCGCCTCTTCCCGGACGCGCCGGTCGCTCCGGCCGTCCACGAGGCGTCGTCAGCCGTGGCGCTCTCCTCAGTCCTTGGCGATGTCCTTCATCTTCTCCTTGGCCTGGCGGGCGTCGCCCTTCATCTGGTCGGCACGGCCCTCCGCGGTGAGCCGCTCGTTGCCCACCGCACGGCCGGCCGTCTCCTTGACCTTGCCCTTGGCCTGCTCGGTCTTCGCCTGGGTCTTGTCGTCCGTGGCCATGTCGCGCTCCGTCCGTTTGGTCCAGTAAGTTCCGTCACGATCCGGGTGCCCGAGGGACGCGAGGGAAAACCCGCGAGTCCGGGAAAGTTCCGCGCGGGCCCCCTCAAGCGCTCCGTCCGGTGGTCCCGCGGGCGCGTCAGTCGGGTGGTCCCGCGGGCGCGTCAGTCGGGTGGTCCCGCGGGCGTGTCAGGAGAGCGGCGGCAGGGGCAGGGCCGGGGGCGGTGCCGGCTCCCGTACGGGAGGGTCGAGCTTCACGCCGACCCCCCGCAGCGTGTGGAGGTAGCGCGGGGCCGCGGCTGTCTCACCGAGCTTGCGCCGCAGCCAGGAGAGGTGAACGTCGATGGTCTGGTTGTCGCCGTAGGACTGCTGCCACACCTCGGCGAGGAGTTCGCGGCGCGGGACGACCACGCCGGGGCGGCCCGCGAGGAAGGCGAGAAGGTCGAACTCGCGTCGGGTCAGGTCCAGTTCCACGCCGTCGAGTTCGGCGCGGCGGCGTAAGGGGTCGACGCGCAGTCCGCCGACCGTGAGGACGCCCGCGGGCTCCTCGCGGCCCGGCCGGGAGCGGCGCAGCACCGCGGTCATACGGGCGAGGAGGTGGACGGCGGAGAAGGGCTTGACGAGGTAGTCGTCGGCGCCGTCGTGGAGGAGGCGGACGATCTCGGCCTCGTCCTCGCGGGCGGTCGCGACGATGACGGGCACGTTGGTGAGGCCGCGCAGCATCCGCAGCGCCTCCGCCCCGCCGAGGTCGGGCAGGCCCAGATCGAGTACGACGAGGTCCACCTCGTGCTGGGCCACCTCCCGCAGCGCCTCCAGGGCCGTGCCCACGCTGCGCACCGCGTGCGCGGCCTCCGACAGGTGCCGGATCAGGGCCGAACGCACGAACGGGTCGTCCTCCACCACGAGCACACGCGCCATAGGCAGGGACGGTAGCCCATCCGGCGGGCGCGAGGCCCCGGAAGGGCCCAAACGGCCCTGGCGGGAGCGTGGTTGGCGCGGTAGGGGCGGGTGGGGCCGGGGGTGCGGGGCGGCCGTGACCTGGGAGGTTTCGCGCCACCCCCGTAGCATGCCCGGATGGCACGGAAGAGGAACGAGGCCGGAGGGCTCACGGCCGAGGTGGCCGGCGGGCGCGCGGAGCTGGTCCCCGAGCGCGGGCGCGCGCGGGCCTTCACCCTGACGCTGGACGGGGCGCCGCAGTCCTACGTGGATCTTGACGCGCCCCAGCACCTCGACTTCGCCTACCAGCGCCGCATCGGCCACCTCGCCGACCTGATCGCCCCGGCGGGACACCCCCTGCGAGTGCTGCACCTCGGCGGCGGCGCGCTGTCGCTCGCGCGGTACGTGGCCGCGAGCCGCCCGCGCTCGACGCAGCAGGTCGCCGAGGTCGACGCGGCGCTGACCGCCTTCGTGCGCGCGCACCTGCCGCTCGATCCGCGGGCGCGGGTACGGGTACGGGCCGCCGACGCGCGCGAGGTGCTCACCAAGCTCCCCGAGGACTGGGCCGACCTGGTCATCGGGGACGTCTTCGCGGGCGCCCGCACACCCGCGCACCTCACGAGCACCGAGTACCTCGTCGAGGTCCGCCGCGTACTGGCCCCGGCGGGCACGTACGTCGCGAACCTGACCGACGGGCCGCCGCTCGCCTTCCTGCGCGGCCAGATCGCGACAGCGGCGGAGGTCTTCCCCGAACTCGCTCTCGCCGCCGACCCCGCGGTGCTGCGCGGCAAGCACTTCGGCAACGCGGTCCTCGCCGCCTCGGCCGTCCCGCTCCCCCTCGCGCCCTACACCCGCGCGGTCGCCTCCGACCCCCACCCCGGCCGCGTCGAACACGGCCGCGCGCTCCGGGACTTCACGGGCGGGGCGACAGCGGTCCGGGACACAACCGCGAAACGCTCACCGGCCCCACCGGCGGGGGTGTTCGCGCCGTAGGAGGCGACGGGGGGCGGACCGGGGACGGAGGGACGGGCCCGGGTGCCGGTCCAGGGACGCCCGGCGACTGCGGGCGACGGGGACGGGCCGGGCTGTCCCGCGACGGCGGGGGGATCGGGCGACGACCGTCCCCCGGGCGGCGAGTGTTGAGCGCGGTTCTCTGGACCGCAGCGCACTCTCAACTGTTCACCCCGGCCTCCCACTTGAGCCGGTGCAGCGTGTAGTCGCTGAGGAGGTGTCGGCTCCGGCCGAGCAGTTCCCCCACCTCCGCGTCTCCGCGCCGCTCGTCCGGGGACGGATGCCAGCGCTGCACTGAGTGCGCGGCCCAGGTGCGCAGCTTCACATCGGGATCCTGGAGCAGACCGACCGCCGCCCGAATCGCCACGATGCCGCCGCGCGCGTCGAGCAGCCGGAAGGCGCCGACGCGGACGTGCCGCGGCCGCTGGGAACCGGTGCGCTCCAGTAGCCAGTCGGCGGGCAGCTCCTTGGCCGAGGGCAGCAGGGCGGTGGTGGTCTCGCGGACGACCTCGGGGGCAGGGTCGTCGAGAAGCGGCCGTATCTGCTGCGCGTCTGCACAGTCCAGCGTCCGCAACCCTGCTACCGCCCGCGCCCGCACCCTGGCCGCCGGGTGCGCGAGCAGCGGCCGCAGCAGCCCGGCGTCCGCGCGGTTCCCGCACTCGGCCAGCCCGATGACCGCACCGGGCGGCAACTCGGGGTGGTCAGGTGCCATGCACCGCTCCCTGTACCAGGCGGCCGGGTCACCGCCCCGTTGTCGTACGACATACCGGGCACAAGCGCGCACGATCGCGGAACGGTCGCTGAGAAACGGCTCCGCCCGCTCCGGCCACCCCGCCCGTCTCAGCGCGGTGACGCCGGTCGAACGGACACGCGGGTTGCGTGCGGACAGTAGTAGAGGCAGCACAGCCTCGTAGGCATCCTCATCCCCCAGAGCCGTGAGCGCCGCTGTGGCACACAGGTCCTGGACCACGGTGTCCTGGTCCCAGGCGGCGGCGCGGGCCAGCTCGGCGGGACGGAGCAGGCGGCCCTCGATGGCCAGCCGGTACGCGAACCGCCGGACGATGCGGTCGGGGGCGGTGAAGAGGACAGCGAGCTGCCCGTGAGATGCCTGGCGCAGGACGTGGCCGAGCACCTCGACGCCGAAGGCACCTCTGCCGCGGCGGCCGACGCGGAGGATGAGCGGCGCGAGGTCGAGGGCAGAGCCCACGTTCAAGGCTTCGCACAGCAGCCGCCGCGCGTGCTCGCGCACCGGCCCGACCCAGTCGGCGCACCGGATCACGACCAACGGCAACAGACCGGGGTACCGGACCGACTGACGTACCGCCTCCTGACGGATCCGCCCGTCGCGGTGGCAGAGGGCGAGGGCGAGCCGTGATTCGTCGGCCTGAGCCAGGTCGGCGGGCAGGGGGGCGGAGCGCTCCCACCCCGGCAAGACCTGAGAGCGGTGCCAGGCCACCTCACGCACCCCTGCGTCCAGCGCGAGCCAGTCAGCGGGATCGGCGACATCGAGCGTGCGCCGAAGCGGCGCACCTCCCGCGAGCCGTATTGCTGCCGCTCTCCCGCCTTCGACGTCCTCAAGCATTCCCACCCCTCCAAAGCATTCCCACCCCTCCAGCAGCCGTACCGGGTGATCGTAGGGGGCCGGGTCCGCGCAGGGCGCGGGAAATATGGCCCGCGAGCGCCGAGAACGAGGGGGTCCCGGCCGAGCGGGCCGCCGAGCTGTGGGCGATCGCCCACGGCGTCGCCGCGCCGGCCGTCGGCGGCGGGCTCGGCACGTGGTGCGAGGAGCCCGGCCCGAGGAGGTCGCCGCGCGGGCCGCGCGCTCCTGGGTGGCCGGGTTCGCGGGCTGAGGCAACGAGCCCCGCCACTCGGCCCGCCGTGACGCGCGCGCACCTCGCGGCGGGCGAGGGAAGCGGAGCGGATGGCGTTTGTTCCGCCCTTCCGGCCGAGCCGGTTCGCCCAGCGCTACCGGCCTGATCCCCGGCGGGCGCGAGGCAGGGGCCGCGCGGTGGGGCCCCCGCCGGGTCAGCGCCTGCCGTCCGCCGCCTCGATCGTGCGGGCCGCCTCGCCCAGCGCGTGGCGCAGGATCGCCGGGTCCGTGGACTCGCCGCTCTCCTCGGGCGGCAGCAGCCACGTGCCCGTCGCGTTGCCCGTGTGCCCGCAGGCGTCCGGCGGGGTGGTGAGCCGCAGTCCGCGCCCGGCCGTCTCCGTACACGCGCTGCCCGGCACGTCCCAGCCGCGCGCGGTCCCCTCGGGGACGACGAAGCCGAGCGTCTCGCAGGGGGCGTCGTGCACGACCGGGCCGAGCAGCGGTGTGCTGCGCCGCAGGATGTCCACCGCTTCGAGGCCCTGGCGCACGGGGACCGTGACGAGGTCCCAGGCGGGCGGGAGGCCCATCGGCGGCTGGGCCGGCAACGGATCGGTGGACGCAGTGGACTCCGGCACGGGAACCCCTCCTTATCGCTGCGAAGCCGGGGGCACCTCCCGGCCGCCAGGCCGGGGGCGCGGCTCCTCGTTCCCCGCACCGTCCAACGCGCGCACCCCCTCGGGGGCTACGGCACGACACCACCGAGAAGCATGGCATTTCATGGCGGATCACGGCCGCTCCTCCCCCGTCAGCCAACCGCCTGTGTCGATCCGGTCACAGCGGGTATCTTTCTGCTCCGTCGGCACACGAGTGGCCCCGTCTCGACGGCCGCCCCGCCCCGACCCCGTACCGCACGAAAGGCCGGTCATGACCTCGTCGGCACCGCAGCCGCTTTCGTCCCAGGAGCCTGCCGGAGAGCGTGGCGCCCCCTCGCCACCCCACGTGCCGAACTCGCCCCCACAGGTGCTGGAGCAGCGCGTTCCCCGGCCGAACACCGCTTTCCGCGCGCTGCGCGGGCGGCTCTCGCCGGGGGAGTTCGCGGCGCGGGTGCGGCGGGCGGGACGGGAGATCGGCGAAGCGGTCTCGTGCGACGCGCGGTACATCGGACGCGTCGAGGCCGGGGAGATCCGCTGCCCCAATTACGCCTACGAACGAGTGTTCCTGCACCTGTTTCCCGGGCACACACTCAGTGACCTCGGTTTCGCTCCGCGCGAGACGGTACGGGGACGCAGGGCGGCACGCCCGACGCCCCCGGGCCAGCAACCGCCTTACGCGCCGCCGCGACCGGGCGCGCCGCCGGACGGGCACCGGCAGGCGCCCGCCGACGGCGAGCCGCACCGACACGACGAGGAGAGCGACGTGCACCGTCGCGCGTTCATCGGTTCAGGGGCGGCGACGGCCGGCGCGCTCGCGGCCGGACTCCTCGGTACGGGCGCGACGGCCGCCGCCGCGCCGCGGATTCCCGCGATCCCTGGGCAGCGGGCGGGCGAGCGGGAGATCGCCGCCGTCGAGGACGCGGTACGGGAGATCAGGCGCCTCGACGACAGGCACGGGGCGGGCCGGGTCTTCCAGCACGCGGCCGGGGTGCTCCGCAGCACGCACGAGTTCCTCGACGCGGGCACCGCGCGGCAGTCCACCAGCGACCGGCTGCACGTGGCGGCGGGCGAGCTGTCCCTCTCGGTGGGCTGGCTCGCGCACGACTCGGGCCGCTACGCCGACGCCCGCTCGCACTACGGGGAGGCGCTCGCCGCCGCCCGGCTCGCGGACGACGCGGGCCTGGAGGCGCACGCCTTCTGCAACTCGGCCTTCCTCGCGCGCGACGCCGGGCACCCGCGCGAGGCGGTGCGCGCGGCCCAGGCGGGGGCGCGGGCCGCGCGGCGGCTCACCGCGCCGCACCTGCTCTCGCTGCTCGCGCTGCGCGAGGCGGGCGGGCGCGCCGGGCTCGCGGACCGCGCGGCCTGCGAGGAGGCGCTCGCGCGCGCCCACCGCCTGTACGCGAAGGGGCCGGGCCCCGACGACCCCGAGTGGCTGCTCTGCTTCTACAGCGAGGCGGAACTCGACTGGCTGGAAGCGCAGTGCTGGAGCAGCCTCGGCGACTGGCCCCGCGCCCTCACCCACGCCCGCCGCGCCGCCTCCCACGCGGCCACCCGCACGCCGCACCTGACCCGCAACCAGGCCCTCTACACCGCCGAACTCGCGCAGGACCTCAGCGCCGCCGGCCACCCGGAGGAGGCGGCGACGACGGGCCGTGCGGTCCTCCGCCTCCTGCACCGCGAGGTCCGCTCCTCCCGCATCGACGCCATACTCCGGACGACCCGGGGACGGCTGGCGCAGCACGGGGCCAGGAGAAGCGAAGAGGTGGCACGCTTCCTGGCGGCGGCCTGACCCGCCCGAGCCCGCGCGACCGCCCGGCGCGGCGGGGCGGGGCGGGAGACAGCGCGGCGGTGGCGGGACGCTCGTCGCGCGCGGGGCGCGAGGTAGGAGCGACCGGGCACGTCGAGCCGCCCGATACCGGCGCGGGCGCTCCCGGCGGCGAGGCCGGGTCCGTCAGGAGAGGTGGGCGGTGTCGTTCCAGGTGTCGATCGCCGGACGCCCGTACGCCCAGTCCAGGACCGACAGCGACGCCGGGGCCAGCCGGACGCGCGCCCCGAACTCCAGCGGCTCGCCCAGCCATCGCGCGCACACCGACCGCAGCACATGCCCGTGCGCGAAGAGCACCACGGTGCCGCCCAGCGCCCGCGCCCACTCCACGACCGAGTCCACGCGCGCCGTCATCTCCGCGACCGACTCGCCGCCGGGCGCCCCGTCACGCCACAGGAACCAGCCGGGGTTCCGCTCCTGGATCCCGGCCGGGGTGAGCCCCTCGTAGTCCCCGTAGTCCCACTCCATGAGCGCGTTCCACGGCTCGGCGCGCCCGCCGAACCCGGCGAGCTCGCAGGTCTCGGCGGCCCGCGCGAGCGGCGAGGTCCGCACGACCGCCTCCGTGAGCCCGGCGAAGGGCTCCTCCCGCAGCCGCTTGCCGAGCAGCGCCGCGTCCCGCCGGCCGTCCTCCAGCAACGGGATGTCGGTGCGCCCAGTGTGCTGCCCGGAGCGGGACCAGGCGGTCTGCCCGTGACGGACGAGCAGGACACGGGTGGCGGACGACGATGACATGGCGGGGTCTCTCCTGTACGGGTGCGTAACGGGGCGCGGGGCGTACGGATCGACGGCGCGCCGCCCCATCATCGCGCAGGCCCCGGCGTCCGCTCCGCGCGGGTTCGTCCCGCTTGCGCGCTGTACCCGTGTTCTTCGCGGGCGACGTGATCCTCCCGGGGAAACCCCGGGAGAACCGCACCGAAAGCCCACGTGACACGCGGGGATCTCACGAGGCGGGGGGGTCACCCCCGCCACAAGGCCGCATCCGTACGTAAAGTGGGCCGCCGCGCCGGGGCGAGGTCTGGGTGCGGCGGGCGCGGGCACCCGGCCTGGAAACGGCGGAGCGAGGAGAACGAGCGGATGCAGCAGACCGAGGCCCCGGCCCCTCGCGGGCTCGGCCCCGTACGCCGGAAGCCGGGAGGAGCGCCCGCCGCCACCGACCCCGCGGCGCCGACGGAGCCCGCGATATCCGCCGACCCCGCGATACGCGCGGACACGGAGATACCCGCGGACCCGGGGGCGCCCGCGGACCCGGCGGCGCCCGTGGACTCCCCGCTATCCGCCGACCCGGCGCCACCCGCCCCTCCCCCGCCCGTGCGGCTGCGCTGGTGGAGCGAGATATCCCTGCTCGCCCTCCTGTACGGGGTCTACTCGGCGGGCCGCCTCTTCGCCCGCGGCGACGTGCGGGACGCGATAGACCACGGCCTCGCGATACTCCGTGTGGAGAAGTTCCTCCACATCAACCTGGAACACCCGCTCAACCGCCTCTTCACCCGCGAGCCGTGGCTCGGCATCCCGGCCGACTTCTGGTACGCCTCGCTGCACTACCTCGTCACGCCGCTCGTGCTCATCTGGCTCTTCCGGGCCCGGCACACCGTCTACCGCGCGGCCCGCACCTGGCTCATGGCCTCGACTCTCATCGGCCTCATCGGCTTCACCTTCCTGCCCACGTGCCCGCCGCGCCTGCTCGCGGCGGGACACGGATTCGTCGACACCATGGCGCAGTTCAGCGACTGGGGCTGGTGGGGCGGCGAGGCGAGCGCGCCGCGCGGCCTCGGCGGCATGACGAACCAGTACGCGGCGATGCCGAGCCTGCACGTCGGCTGGGCGCTGTGGTGCGGCTTCCTGCTGTGGCGCCACGCGCGCACGCGCTGGATGCGGGCCGCGGGGATCGCCTACCCCACGATCACGGCGCTCGTCGTGATGGGCACGGCGAACCACTACCTCCTCGACGCGCTCGCGGGCGCGGCCGTGATGGGCGCGGGCGCGCTCCTGGCGCGCCCGCTGCTGCACGGTACGGCGCGGGCACGGGAGTGGCTGCGGCCCCGGCTGCCGCGGCGGCTGCGCCCCGTCCTGCTCGCGGGCGGGAGGACGTACACGGTGGCCGGGGGCGGCGAGGGTGTCGGCGGTGAGGGTGTTGTCGGTGGGGGATGCGAGACTTCGCCGGGTGAGCGAATACCCCAGCAACGACCCTCGCACCGGAGCCCCGCCGAGCGCCCCGGCGGGGCTGCGGCGGCGGCTCGCTGAGCTGCGCGGGCCCGGGACGGCGCCACGCCCGCTCGACGCCCGCGCGCTCGCCGCGCTCGCCGCCAACCCGGGCTGCGACCGCCGCGCCCTGCTCGACGGCGCGGGTATCGACAAGAACGCCCTCGCCACCGCCCTCGGCGCGCCCTCGGACGCCGGGCAGTCCCAGTTCGCGTTCATGCGCGGCAACGCCTTCGAGGCGCGCGTCAAGGCGGACGGCGGCGCCGAACTCCTGCGCCTGACCCACGCCTTGCTCGGCGGCGGCCCCGAGCCGACGCCCGCCTCCCGGCACGTACCGGATCTCGCCGCGCAGGGCCCCGAGGCGCGCACGCGGCGGACGGCCGAGGCGCTGCGCGAGGCGGCCGGGCGCGAGGGGTGGACGCTGCTCGACCACCCGATGCTCGCGCTCGACGTGGCGGGCTCGCCCGCGTACCTGGAACCGGACGCGGTCGTCGTGGCCCCGGACGGCACGTGGACGGTCGTCGAGATCAAGTCGTTCCCGATGATCGACGGCGCCGCCGATCCCGCCAAGGTGGGCGCGGCGGCGCGGCAGTCGGCGGTGTACGTGCTGGCCCTCGAAGGGCTCGCGGAGGGGGTTCCGGCGGCGCGCGTGCGCGACAGGGTGCTGCTCGTCTGCCCGCGCGACTTCTCCAACCTCCCCACCGCCGCCCCCGTCGACATCCGCAAGCAGCTCTCCGTCACGCGCCGCCAGCTCGCGCGGCTCACGCGCGTCGCCGACCTGCTCGCCGCGCTCCCCGAGGGCACGGTCCTCGACCCGGCGCTGCCCGCGGAGGAACTGCGCGCGGCGGTCGCCGCCGTGCCCGCCACGTACGCCCCGGAGTGCCTCTCCGCGTGCGAACTCGCCTTCCACTGCCGCGCCGCGGCCCGCTCGGGCGACGAGGTGACGGCGCTCGGCCGGGCGGTACGGGGCGAGCTGGGCGGGCTCGCGACGGTCGGCGCGGTCCTCGCCGCGGCCCACGGCGAGGCGGGCGACCCGGCGGACCCGGCCGTCGCCGCGCTGCGCCGGGCGCACCGGCTGCGCGGCGAGGCGCTGGCCCGCCACGAGGCACCGGGCGGAGGTACGGGCGCGGCGGCGGGTGGCGGGGCGCCGGTGGGGGCGCCCCGGGCCCGTACCGCGCCCGAGGACGCCCGCGCCGGGGAGGCCGCCTGATGTCGCTCATCGCCACTCTGGCCCGCCTCGAAGCGGTGCGCGCCGGCCGCGCGCAGCCGCTCGCCACCCGCCTGCACCGGCACCTCTCGGAGCGGCCCCTCGTCCTCGTCCCGCTCACCACCGCCGGTGAGACGGGGGCCCCGCTCGGCGCGCTCGTCGGCACGGAGCGCGAGCGCCCCCGGCTGCTGTACGTGCCGCAGCCGCGCGACCGCGAGCTGCGCTTCGGCTTCCTCGCGGCGCTCGCGGCCGAAGTCCTCCCGTACGTCGAGTCGTTCGCGGCGGATGTCGAGACGGTCGAGCGCAAGGAGACCGATCCCGAGAGCGGCAAGAAGGTCACGGTGGAGGCGGAACTGTGCCGTGACGCGCCGCAGTTGCTCGTACCGAGCACGGCGGGCGTCGAGTTCGTGCGGCTGCTCGGGCGCTCGATGCGGTTCCGGCGGACCGCCGAGCAGGACCCGGACGAGCCGTATCCGGCGCCCGCGCGGGTCCCGCTGCTCGGGCGGTGGCTCACGCACTTCGGCGAGCGCGCGCGGGTGCCCGGCTCGGCGCTGCTCCTGCCGATGACGGGGCTGCTCGGACGGCACTGGGCGACGGGGCAGAGCCGGATGGAGGAGCAGCACCTCGGCGCGCTCCTCGGCTGGCTCGACCCGCCCGAGGGCGCCGACGGCGCCGCCGCCGCGCTCGCCGCCGAGCTGGAGCGGGACGAGGACGGGCAGTTGCGTCACCCCCCGGCGGGCCCCGCGACCGATCCCGCCTTCGACAACAAGCTCCTCGCCCCCGCGATCGAGCGCTACGACGCGGCCCGGCTCCGCTTCGCCGCCGCCGAGGACCCCGAGCACGCGGACGCGCTCCTCGCCGCCCTGCACGAGGCCGAGCACGCGATCGGGCAGCTCGTCCTGCGGGTGACCCGGCCCACGTGGGACGCCGTGTGGCACGGCATCGACCTGCTCCGCACCCTGCCGGAGGCCCCGTACGCGGCCGAGCGCTGGACGCGCGACCGGCTCTCGTACACGAGCCACCGCGACCGCCTCGCCGCGGGCGAGCCGCCGCAGCCGCGCCGCGACGACGCCGTGACCGCCGCGCGCAAGCTCGCCGCGCGCGAGCGCGAGCAGGCGCGGCTCGACGCGCAGGAAGCGCTCGACGACCCGCTCGTCATGGCCGAACGGCGGCTCGCGGGCGAGGCGTTCCACGGGCGCGTCGAGGCCGTCGAGATGACGTACACCGAGGGGCGCAGGCCGCGCCCCCGCCCCGTGCTCACCGTGCGCACCGACGACCTGCCGCAACTCGCTGAGCGGACACCGGTGTTCCGGGTGCTCGAAGGCAAGCCCCAGACCGCCGACTTCACGGGGCGCACGGAGGACGGGGCGCTGCTGCTCACCGTGCGGGACCGGATGGGGCGCGGCGCGGAGCCGGACCCGGGCTCCGTCCCGGCCGTCGGGGAGACCTTGTGCTTCACGCTCTTCCCGCACGACCAGCGGCCGGGGCCCGGGCTGCCGGACGCGGAGGCGACGCCGTGGACGCACGGGGGGCCGCCGGACGGGGTGCCGGTCGCGGAGGCGCCGGACGCGGTGACCGAGGAGGACGTGCTGTGACGGACGACGTGGCTTTCGACCCGGGTGCCGAGGCGGCGCGGGCGACGGAGGCGATCCTCGCGGACACGCTGCACGGGACGCACCGGGGCGTCGTGGTGGACTCGCCCCCGGGCGCGGGCAAGTCGACGCTCGTCGTGCGTGCCGCGCGCGAACTCGTCGCGGCCGGGCGGCGCCTGATGATCGTGGCGCAGACGAACGCCCAGGTCGACGACCTCGTGCTGCGCCTCGCGGCGAAGGACCCCGAGCTGCCCGTGGGACGGCTGCACAGCAGTGACCAGGACGCGTACGACCCGGCGCTCGACGCGTACACGCAGGTCGTGAAGTCGAGCCGGGCCGGGGACCTCGCGGAGTTGCCCGTCGTCGTGTCGACGGCGGCGAAGTGGGCGCACGTACGCGACGTCGAGCCGTGGCCGCACGCGATCGTCGACGAGGCGTACCAGATGCGTTCGGACGCGCTCCTCGCCGTCGCGGGCCTCTTCGAGCGCGCCCTCTTCGTCGGCGACCCGGGGCAGCTCGACCCCTTCGCGCTCGTCGGCGCCGACCAGTGGGCGGGCCTCGCCCACGACCCCTCGGCCTCCGCCGTCGCGGCCCTCCTCGCGCACAACCCGGAGCTTCCGCAGCACCGCCTGCCGGTCTCCTGGCGGCTGCCCGCCTCCGCCGCCCCGCTGGTCAGCGCCGCGTTCTACCCGTACACGCCCTTCCGCAGCGGTACGAATCCCGGCGACCGGCGGCTCGGTTTCGCCGGGGCCGCCGACGGCTCCCCCTACGACGCCGTGATCGACGAGGCGGCGCGCGGCGGCTGGGGGCTGCTCGAACTGCCCGCGCGCATCACGCCCCGCACCGACCCGGAGGCCGTGGGCGCGCTCGCGCGCCTCGTGCGGCGGCTCCTGGACCGCGAGGGCACCTCCGTCTCGCCCGGCGAGGACGCGGTGCCGCTCACGGCGGCCCGGATCGCGGTCGGCACGGCGCACCGCGACCAGGCAGCGGCGGTGCGCGGGGCGCTCGCGGCGCTCGGCGTCACGGACGTCACCGTGGACACGGCGAACCGGCTCCAGGGCCGCGAGTACGACGTGACCGTCGTCCTGCACCCGCTCTCGGGCCGCCCCGACGCGACCGACTTCCACCTGGAGACCGGTCGCCTGTGCGTGCTCGCCTCACGGCACCGGCACGCGTGCCTCGTGGTGTGCAGGGCCGGGGTCGCCGAACTGCTCGACGCGCATCCTTCGACGGAGCCGGTGCGGCTGGGGGTCGAGCTGCGCTTTCCCGACGGGTGGGAGGCGCACCACGCGGTGCTCGCGCGGCTGGGGGAACACCGGGTGGAGGTGTGAGGGGGGAAGGAGGGCGGACGGAAACCCGGACGTGAGGAGCCCCGGGGCCCGGCGGGGGCGCGTGCCGGGCGGAGGCCAAAGGCCGGTCTTGCGGGGGCGAGGGACAATGGTGGGTGGTGCGGAGGTGGTCCGCGCCGCTCCCACCCGTGCGATGGAGGAAGTTTCTATGGCGGAGCCCGAACGGCGACCGCGGCTGCGTCCGGCGCCGCTGCTCCACGAGCCGAGGGAGGTGGCGGCCGATCCCGAGCACTTCTTCGACCTGGAGGCGATCGAGGACCCGCGCCGGCTGCTCGACCGGGCGACCGAGCTGAGCCACGCCTTCCGCGCCGCCACGGACCGGGCGGTGGAGTACCAGGCCATCGCCGCCGCGCAACTCGCCGACCCGCGCCGCTTCGACCGCCTCTCGGCGGCCTCGATCGGCGAGCGGGCGCAGTGGACCGAGGACTACGCGCGGAAGATGATCGAGTTCGGGCGGGATCTGCTCAAGGGGAAACCCGAGGAAGCGTGACGCCCCCGCGTCGCCCGAGGAAGCGTGACGCCCCCGCGTCGCCCGAGGAAGCGTGACGCCCCCGCGTCGGGCGGCCCCGGGGCCTGCGGCAGGGCCGCGTGCGGGCATATGCCGAGTGACAGGGCACGGTACGCCCGTACGGCATGTCCTGTCCCCGTTTCCGCGAACTCCGTCCGCCGCCGGGGCGGGCGGGCCACCGTGGGGGCATGACGAGCAGCACACAGCAGGAGCGACGCGACGGCACGGGCGAGACGGCACGGGACCTGGGCGGGGCCCGCTGGCTCGCGAGCGCGACACCCGACCCGGAGGCGACGCTCCGCGCCTGGGCCGCCCGGCCGCACGCCCCGCTCCGTCTCCCCTGCGGCACCGCTTTCGACCTCGTGAGCGCGCCGCTGCTCTTCGGGCGCCGCATGGTGGAGCGGCTGTGGGCCGAGGGCCCCGGCTGCGGCCCGCTCGCGCAGCGCGGCGACCGCCTCCTCCTGCTCGCCGCCCCGGGCACGGCCGACCGCCTCGCCGCGCTGCTGCGCTGGGAGCGGTGGGGCGGCAGCCCCCGCCATCCCCTCCCGCCCCTGCTCTGCCACGGACGCGGTGATCTCGCGAGCCTGCCGCCCCTGGAACGCCCGCTTCCGGGCGCGGGCCGGGACCGCTGGCTCGTGGCCCCGAAGGGTGCGCGCCCCTGGCTCCCGGGCCCGAAGGTCCTGCTGTGGGCGGCCCGGACAGGTGTGCGGATTGCGATTTCGCACCCCGCCGACCAGGGTGCTAATGTCTACGACGTCAGCAGGCGCCGCTAGCTCAGTTGGTTAGAGCAGCTGACTCTTAATCAGCGGGTCCGGGGTTCGAGTCCCTGGCGGCGCACAGACAAAGAAGGCCCCCCGAGCGATCGGGGGGCCTTCTTGTCGTGCGGTCCCGCCGGGGCGGGTGCGGGAGTCAGGAGCTACGGACGCGGACGGTCCATTCGGCGTCCGGGGTCTTCGCCTCGACCGTGATCCGCAGGCCGCTGCCCGGGACCGTGTACGTCTCGCCCACGCCGAGCGGGGCGTCGGCCAGGCCCGGCTGGACGGAGCGGCTCGCACAGCCCCCCGTGCCGGGGTGCGTGTCGTAGACCTTGACGGGGCCCTGCGCCGAGGCGGTGTCGGTGCGCACCTCGTAGAGGAGGACTCCTTCGGAGCAGGTCGTGACGTCGTTGCCGCGCGCCGTGCGCACCTCGATCGCGAGCGCCCGGTACGGGCCCGTGCGGACCACGGCGAGCCGGGGCGCGCCTCGCAGCCCCTTCGGCAGCGGAGCCGCGAGCGGGGCGAGGTCCACGCGGTTGTCGCCGCCCGCCGGGAGGCAGGCGACGCGCGCGTCGTCGAGCCAGCCCAGCTTCCACTTGTGCCAGCCGAAGAACTCCGGGGCCAGCGCGAACTGGCTGCCCATGAGGTCCCAGTCCCCGACGTGCGTGTCCCAGTCCCCCTTGCCGTCCGCCGGGCGGTGGTAGAGGTCGGGCAGGTCGAAGACGTGGCCCGTCTCGTGGGCGAGCACATTGTGGTCCGGCGGGTGCTGCTCGAAGACGGTCACGAAGCGGCGCAGAGCGGTCCCGTCCGCGTGCAGGGGCGTACCGAGATTGACGACCTTCGTCGCGTCCGGGTTCACACCGGGCGCGTCCGGGTCGGCGACGAGGTACACGACGTCGTACCGGGAGAAGTCCGTCCCCGGGTCGGCCGCCGCGAGCGCGTCGCGCAAGTACGCCGAGCGGCCCCCGTCGCCCCAGTCCCGCTCTATCGCGTACGCGCTCGCCGGGCGCGGCATGCGCACCCAGCCGGGCCGCACGTGCGGGACGAGCCTCATGCGCCCGTACGAGGCGCGCGTGTAGAAGTCCGTCGTCGCGGGGAAGTAGTCGCGGCTCAGCTCGCGGGGTGTCGCGCGCGGCTTCGCGCCGGGGAACGAGAGGTACACGAGCACCGCGTCGAGCCGCCCGGCCGGACGGGGGTAGGCGGCGTTCCACGTGTCGAGGCCCTCCGAGTGGTGCACGCCGGTGCGGGGCAGCACGCACGGGCCGGAGCGCAGCCCGGCGAGCGCGGGCGCGGGGGCGAGGACGAGGGCACCCGAGACGAGCCCGAGAAAGGCGGCGGCGGCCGCCCCGAACCGCATGGGCCACGAAAGCCACCTACCGCCACCCCTGCCGCCCGCACCCCACCGCTCGCCGCCGCTCGCGGCGGTCTGCGGATCGCGGGGCCGGGGGACGCGGCGTCCTGGAAGCGGTCGATGGCGAAACACGCCACCCACCTTGCGGCGTCATACGTACATATGCACTGTTTGTCTGATCTACAGGGGTGAGGGGCCACCCGCTCGGCCCCTCGACCCACTGCCACCCGGGCGACCCCGGGGGTGTCGGTGGGGGCGGCGGAGACCGGGGAGGCGGGTGCGGCGTGATGGGGGCGCGGCGCCGTGGGACACGGCCAACGATGCGGTAAAGGTTCACGCTTCACGCGCGTCGTTCTACGCGCCTTGAAAGCACACTTCCGCCCTTCACCCCCACCAGAAGGATCGGGAGCGAAAACAAAGCGCTCAACTCCGGTCGCCTGCCGCGCGGGGGCCCCGAATGGCCGCTGCGACGGCCTCTGGCCTGCATCTATGATCGGCACACTTGCCAGCACGGACACCCTGGCCAACGGCGGGAGCGAGCGGTGAACGGACCCCCCGAAGGACCCCCGGCCCCCACCCGAGCGGGCGCGCCGCACCCCTCCGCCCCGCCGGCCCGCAGCCAAGCCCCACACCACCCGCCCCCGCCGGCCGACGCCGGGCCGAGGGGCCCGCACGAGACCACCGCGTACCGCGAGGCGGTGTACGGGGAGGCGTACGGGGAGATGGCGCACGGGGAGGCGGGGCGGCGCGACGCCGTTCACGGGGAGCCCGGACACGACGAGGCGGCCCGCCGCGAACCCCGGCCCCGGGACGTCGGGCGGCAGGAGGGGCCGTACCGCGAGGCGGGGCAGCCCGGGGGAACGCGCAGCGAGGCGGGGCAGCCCGGGGGACCGTTCCGCGAGGCCGGACAGCCCGAGGCACCGTACCGGGAGGCCGGGCAGCACCAGGACGCGTACCGCGAGGCCGCCCGTCGGGCGGCGGAGACGGCTCGCGGGGCGGGGCGCGGTCTCGGCGCGGAACCGGCCCGTGCCGAGGCGATGCCCTCCTGGCGGCCGCTTTCCGGCCCGCAGTCCGGCGTCTCCTGGGCCCGGACCCCGGCTTCTCCCCAGCCGCCCCACCTCCGCGAGCGCGACGTCCTGGCCCGGACCGCCGCCGAACCGCCCCGCCGCGACCCGGCCCCGCTCTCCGGGCACTGGCCCACCCGCCCCCGTCCGGC
>NZ_JOGO01000040.1 GCF_000719475.1 Streptomyces sp. NRRL F-5630
GCCACACGAGCGCCGTACCACCCTCCTCCGCCACCGCCCGCAGCACACTGCGCAACGCGGCCCGGCGCCCCCCCGGACGCGGCCCAGGAACCCCGCCCCCACGCGCATGACGACGCCCCCGCCCCGCACGCTGCAACAGCAGCGCAAGCGGCGCCAGATCACTCACCACCAGGTCGAAGTCGAAGTCAAGCGACTGCTCCACAATCTGAGTAGCCACCAGAATCGACGCCGGCCGCGCCCGCAGACCCACCCCGGCCTCAGGCTTCCCGTACGCCACCTCACAACCCGCCGTGATCTCCTGCCGCAACAAGCCCGGAAACCGGGAATGCAACAACCGGATCCCACCCTCCTCACGCGCCAACTCCGGGTAGGCGGAGACAAGATCGCGGTACGTACACTGCGCCTCCGCCACCGTCGTACAGCACACGAGCGCCGTACCACCCTCCTCCGCCACCGGCCGCAGCACACTGCGCAACGCGGCCCGGCGCCCACCCGGACGCGGCACAGGAACGCCGTCCCCGACATCCCACGACACCCGGCGCACCAACAAGTCCAGCGTGCGCGAACGCGACGTCGCCACCGCACGCGCCGCCGTCACCCCACCCGTCCCCGCACTCACGAACAACCAGCCCGGATACGCCGGCTCCACCGCACTCGGCTCCGCGAAGCCCGCCCCCCTGCGGTACGCATCCACCAACGACGTCGCCGTCCGCCCCGTCAACGTCGCCGACAACAACACCACCGGCGCCCGCAACGCGCCCAGCCACTCCAGCAACCGCACCATCAGCGTCTGCATCCACGGCCCATACGCGTGCGCCTCATCCACAATCAGCACCTTGTCCGACAAACCGAACAACCGCAGCACGTTGTACCGCACCGGCAACACCGCCGTCAGCGCCTGATCAATCGTCCCCGCACCCAACGGCGCCGCGAACCCCCGCAACCGCCCGCCACGCAACCACGCGTCCGCCTCCACCGCCGTCACACGCCCCGCCCTGATACCGGACGAAGAGACGGGCGGCGCGGCAGCAGAGCACCGCACCGCACCCGGCCCGGACCCAGCCGACGCCTCGACCAGCCACGAATCCGGCGCGACAGACCCCGCACCGTCCTCATCCATGACCGTGCTCAACCACGACGACCCATGCAGCAGCAACAACGCCCGCTCCCCGTACATCGCCCGGTCAGCGAACCCGGCCACCCGCGAAAACATCGCATCGGCCGTCGCCATCGTCGGCAACGCAAAATACAAACCACGCGCCCCAGCCGCACGACCGAGCACAGCAGCCGCAAACAACGCCGCCTCCGTCTTCCCCTCACCGGTCGGCGCCGTCACCAACACCAGCCCCGACCCCCGCTCACCCACCAAAGCCGGCAACGTCTCCGCCACATCCCGCTGCAACGCGTTCGGCCGGAACGGGAACATCTCCTCGAACACCCCACCCCGCGGAAACATCGCACGCCCCAGCCGCGCCCCGCTCACCGCACCCGGAGCACACTCAACCGCCCGCGCGAAGTGGTCCGCCAAATCCGCATCCGACGCCCCCCACCCCTTGCCAGGCATGAGCCCCTCGATCCACACCGTGTCACTCGCGAGCCAGTCAGCAAGCACCACAAGCCCGTGCAACCGCACCGCCGACACCGCCGACAACTCCCCCACCGGTACCGCCCCGGCCCCCACCACCCGCCGCAAGGCACGCAAATGCACACGCCGCTGCTCCCCCCACCCCCGCTCCCCCAGCCCCGGCCTGTACTCAGAACCCTGCGCGGCCTCCCGCCTCGACACCACCGCGCCAAACCGCCCATGATGCCCACCCAGAAACTGCGCCACCTGATGCGCGAGGCTCTTGAGCTGAGACGGAGCCGTGGGATAACCCTCCTCAGCAAGCAACAACGTCAACGCCCAGTGAGTAGCCGCCTCATGCCGAAACTCCCTCAGCCTCTCCGCACCCACCGCCGCCCCATACCGCCCATCAGCCGCCACCCCACGGAACAACTCCGGCACCTGCGCCTGAAACGGCGGACTGATCTTCCCTAGATCATGCAAACCAGCCCAAAAAGCCAAAACCGCCCGCGCCTCTCCCGCCCCGACCCCCAACTCCCCAGCGACCTCCTCCCGCAGCCGCGCATCCACCAGGGTGTCCCACAACTCCCCGAACACCGCCGCCACATCCAGCAAATGACAGACCACCGGATATGGCCGCGAAAGCTGAGACTCCTTCCCCCACAACCGCACATCGACAACACACCCCGAAACCGCCACGTCGCGAGCCATGCCCACACAAGTAGCACCCCCCACTGACAACAGCTCCCACCAGCAAAAACGCCCTCAGCCACACCACCCAGGCCTGTCGCGACCCCACCCAGAAACCTCCACGACACCCCGCCAGCCTCGGCGAGAGAATCTGAGAGGCTGACCACGACCACTGAAGAGACAAGGGAAGCAAAGCCTCGAAATCGTCAAGGAATTGCAAAGCCGCCCTAACGCTGCAGCTCGGGAAGGGGCCGCTCCGTACGCACGGAGGTGAGCCGGTCAAGCGCGCGGATGTCGGCGAATCGGACGCGGCCGCTCCGTACGCACGGAGGTGAGCCGGGCGGATCGCGCCGACGAGCTGCTGGAACGCCGTCCGCTCCGTACGCACGGAGGTGAGCCGGACCACCCCCGGGTCCTGCTGGAAGAAGGCCCGTCCGCTCCGTACGCACGGAGGTGAGCCGTCGATGTGGGCCTGCTCCGGGTTGGTCGCGACGTCCGCTCCGTACGCACGGAGGTGAGCCGAGTGGCATGAAGTTGTCCGGCTGGTCGGTCATGTCCGCTCCGTACGCACGGAGGTGAGCCGCCCCCCGCAGCTCATCCGTACGCGGAGGCATGGTCCGCTCCGTACGCACGGAGGTGAGCCGCCCCAGACGCTCCTCGGCGCAGGCTGGGCAGAGTCCGCTCCGTACGCACGGAGGTGAGCCGGCCGAGACCGACCTGGCTCCGTTTCGCGTCCAGTCCGCTCCGTACGCACGGAGGTGAGCCGGTCTGCAGGAGGCCCGCCTCGCGGGCGGTGATGTCCGCTCCGTACGCACGGAGGTGAGCCGTCGCGGCGGAGTGCGCAATACGCCTCCTTTGCGTCCGCTCCGTACGCACGGAGGTGAGCCGACGCTGCCGTAGCTCTTCTCCGGCGGCTTCGCGTCCGCTCCGTACGCACGGAGGTGAACCGCTCCCCCGATGCGGTCGGTGTCGTGCGGCGCACGATCCAGCGGTGCGCGCGCGGCGAGAGAGACCCGGTACGGCGAACTCCTCCTCATCGCCTCCGCCCTGAGCTGCGAGGTGCGCGACCTGCTGCTGTGAGCCCCCGGCCGGACTTGTCCTCCGGCCGGGGGCTGCGGCGTCCCGCCCCTGACGGGGTGTAGGGCGGGAATCAGGAAGGCCCTGCCTACCTACGGGCGCCACGGGCCGGGACGCTCGGCCCGGGCGGCAGCCGCTCACGGCGCTGCGGGCAGGTCGCGTGCACCGAGGCGTCCGGCCGCGCCCCGGACATGGAGTCGCGGGATATCACCTCGACCTCCTGTCCGGGCTCGAAGGGGAGATCGCAGCGCTCACACGTGCCCGTTCGCACGGGACACCTCATCGTCGAGAGGCCAGGCGGGCCGCCAGGCGGACCGCCAGGTGCGGTACAAGGCCTCGGCCTCGGGGCATCCGGCGTCGCCGCTCCGGCAGCGGCTGCATCTGAAGGAGTGATCGCTGATGGCAGCGCGCGCGGACCGCTCTTCCTCTGGCATGCTCATCACTTCTCCCTGTAGGGCGTGAGCTGGTACGACTTGCGGCAGCGGGGGCAGGCGTAGAGGCGGCCCCCAGCGCCGGGCCCGGACGCGGTCTCGATGACCTCGATGAGCACGGGGTCGTCGGCGAGGCCCCTGTGCCACGCGCACCAGCCGATCGAGCGCGCGGGCGCTCCGGGCCCGGTCACCGGTCCTCCCTGACGTGGTGGCAGGCGCGGCAGGTGCGCGGAAACCAGGCGATCGAGGCGCCGCCGCTGGGGCGCCAGCGGCGTGCCCCGAGGTCGACGTCATTGAGCCCCGCCTGCACAGGCTTCCCGCACCACACACAGGCGGCGCCGCGCACCTGCTCGCCCGTGAGGGCGCTCGGGTGGGGAAGGGCGTCGGCCAGGGCGGCAGCAAGGGCGGCGGGGTCGGTGGGCAGCCAGGTCTCGGCGGGGCACACCAGCCAGCGGGGCCCTGGCCCGCTGGTGCGTCGCCCGGCAGGGAGCGGCGCGGTGGCCGGGTCCGCGCCCGCAACGTTCGCCCCCCGCGGCACGAGGAAGTAGACGCTGCCCGCCCCGTCGTCGATCGCGGTGCCGCAGCGGGCGCCGAGGATCTGGACGGCGGACAGGCCAATGCCTCGCGGCACGCGCACGGCAGATGCTGTGGGCGGCGCGGGCGCGAGATCAGGGGCGGTCTCCACGAGCACTCCCGGAGGTCGGTGGGCTACCCAGGATGGCCCTGCTCCGGAGATGAAACGAGGACTTATACAGGTCTTATTGCTGCCGCAAAGCGGGCTTTCGGCCCCCCGTGCGGGTGACGGTGGCGTGCTCGGCGGACTTCGCAGACACTGAAGCCCCGTCATCAAGGAGGATTGATGCCCAGTTTGGGGAACGCCCGCCTGCGTGCCGCGCGCATCGCGGCTGGCTACCCGTCCCAGCAGGCCCTCGCCGACGCGCTCGGTGTCGGCGTCCGCCAAGTCCGCCGCTGGGAATCGGACACGCCGCCCTGGCCCCAGGGCGACATGCAGCAAGCCCTCACTCGCCTCCTCGGCCAGGACCTACCCGCGTTGGGGTTCACCCCATCAGGCCCTTCCGTGACCCAGGCCGCCAGATCACCGCTCTCCGCTCCGGTGGCCGCGCAGGTTCCGACGCAGTCCGCGCGGGCCATCCAGCCCGCCTCGGTTGCCGCCGACTTCGCCGCCACGACGCGTGCGCATCGGCGACTGTACTGGTCGGTGGCCCCGTCCACCCTCCACCCGGCGGTCGTCGCGCACGCGGGGCTCGGGCACGCTCTCCTCACTGAGACGGCAGGGCAGACCCGCACGCTCGTTGCGAGCGCCCTTGCGGAGACGCATCTCCTCGCCGGGCGGATCGAGTTTTTCGACCTGCAGGAGCCGGACCGTGCGTCGGGGACGTGGCTGCGCGCCCTCCAGGCGGCCGGGGAAGCGGATGACGCCCTGCTTGGCGCAGCCGTGCTCGCGCACACCGCGTTCGTCCCCGGCTGGGCCGGAGACCGGACCGCCGCCGCTGAGCGCATGACCGCAGCCCGCACCTACGCGCGGCGTGGGGACGCGCCCGACGAGGTGATGGCGTGGCTCGACGCTGTGGAGGCCGAGTGCGAGACGCGCTGCGGGAACACCAGGACGGCGCTGCATCTGATCGGGCACGGCGAGGATCTCCTCGCGCACGGCACGGGCGAGGGCCTGCCGGAGTGGTTCGACTGGTTCAGCGCCGTGCGCCTCGCCGCGTTCAAGGGCAACACCCAGCTCAAGGCGGGTCATCTGCCGCAGGCGCGCGAGACGCTCCTCGCCGCGCTCGACGCTCTCCCAGCCGCCGAGGAGAAGCAGAGCGCTGTCCTCCTCGGGGACCTCGCCGCAGTCGAAGCGGAAGCAGGGCGCCCGGAGGAGGCGTGCGTCTTCGCGGCACGCGCGCTCGACCAACTCGCCCGAGCCTGGTACGCGGTGGGCATGGACCGCGTGCGGGAGGTGCGGCGCGCCCTCGCCCCGCACCAGCACGAGCCGTGCGTGCGCGCCCTCGACGACCGCCTCTACGACTGGTCGACCACCGTCAGTGCTCTGGCCCGTTGAAGGTCGCGATGCGAGGCGAAAGCTCCGCGAGGCTTTCGACGCGGAAGGTGGGAAGCTTCTCGGCCGCCTCCGTGCGCCACTGGATCGTCGCCCAGGGCCCCCGATGCACGAGCGCGGTGAGCATCCCCGCCTTCCGGGCGGGCGCAATGTCGTTGTCCACGCGGTCGCCGACGTACAGGATCTCGCCCGGCTCGACGGGAACAGCCTCGGCGACGCGGTGAAAGAAGGCCGGGTCGGGCTTGCTCGCGCCCCAGTCGTCGGAGGTGCCGATCAGGTCGACGTCCTTCGTGAACAGCTCGCGAAGGATGCGGCCCGCGCGGACGGTCTGGTTGCCCGCGATGCCGAGCCAGAGCCCATCCGCGCGCAAGGCGTGGAGGGCGTCGCGCACCTCCGGGTAGAGGTCGTCCTCGCCGAAGTGCTCGGGCTGGCCGGCGGCGGCGCGGCGCTCACGCTCGGCGTAGAGGTCGAAGCCGGGCTGGAACTCCTGGAAGACATCCCGGTAGTCGCGGCCCTGAGCGATGACGGCGCCGAACATGGCGGCGAAGGTGTGGCGGGGAACACCGAGCCAGTCGGCCCACGTGCCGTACTCCCGCGTCTCGTCCACCAGGCACTCACCGACATCGAAGACCACCGCTCGAATCATGCCGGTGATCCTACGGAGGCGATACCGGACGGGGTGGCCCGCTCCGCCGCGACTGGGGATGCGCGGCGGGCCGGGGTGGGCCGCATGAAGGCCGACCTCCGGAAGCGGTCACCTACGAAAAACCGTTGGTGGTGCTCAGGCTGCCGACTGGATACGACACTGGGGCGGCGGGTGATGATCCAGCCAACTCACGTGAGTAGATTAACCTCACAGACCACTGACTCATGTGAGTCGGTGGTCTGAACGTTCCGGACAGTTCGCCATCGAGGTCCGCTAGTCGACTAGCGGCGTGTCGGCCGAGGCTGGTCGTGACCAGCGAGTTCTATGTGCGCAGGAGCGCAAAACGTTTAGCGCTTCTTTTGAAGAATCTGCTCGCGAGCAGATGTTCTCCTGCGCGAGCGACTCACGCTGGTTTAGCCTTCTTAGCAGGGTCCTAAGTTAGGACACGCTGAAGCAGGGGGCGCGCTAAGCGCACCCCCTGCGGTTCTGTTGGCTCCGGAGTGGCCTCCGGTGCGGGTCAGTGCCTGAGCAGCTCGACCGCGAATCGAGCTGCTGAAATCAGGAATGACCCGAGCGCCAGGCCCCTCCGGGCCCAGCGCCGCCATGATGACGCCAGCGGCTTGCGCAGCAGGCGCTCCCAGCGCGACGGCTTCTTTGTTCCCTTCACACATACCTCCGATTCTTGATCACGGGTGCGATCAGAGGTACGCATGCAGTGACACGTCACCGCCTGAGAGTGAGCCTAGGGCGCGAGGTTCCAACGTGTCCCAGGAACCGAGAGGAATCACCTTCGGCTCTGCCTGAAAACGCACCACCCCCCGCATGAGGCGGGTCGCGGGGGCGAGTTACTGGCGCCACGGCGTGAGGTCGAGGTCGGCGGGCGGGTCCAGAGGCGGGCCAGCCGGGTTGTCCCGGCTCACCCACCCCATCGCCACCGCTCGATCACGTAGCTCGTGAGGACGCGACGCTGCGTGCGCTCGTCGCGCAACTCCCGGCCCAAGGCGACCGGGTGAGCGACCCCGAAGAGCTGGGACAGCTCGACAACCTGAAGTCGGCCGAGGAAGCGGTGGCCGAGCCGCCGGAGTTGCTGGCGAACTTCGGCCCGAAGGAGCCCGTACACGTGCCGCAATGGATCAGCTTCGAGGAATTCGGCAGGATGTTCGCCAAGGTCAAGCATTGACGTGGCAACTGCACACCCAGCGCCGGTACGCGGAGAACGAGGCCACCAACACCCACGCCTGGCTGCAGGTCGGGAAGGCCGCTCCGCATGCGCGGAGGTGACCCGGAGAGCGCTCTGGATCAGGCCCATGTGGCTGAGGCCGCTCCGCATGCGCGGAGGTGACCCGGCGCCCGCTTCCGGTTCCTCGGTACCTGCGTGGGCCGCTCCGCATGCGCGGAGGTGACCCGTTGTACCGCGCCGCGCGGGCGTCCTGCCAGGCGGCCGCTCCGCATGCGCGGAGGTGACCCGGCCGAGCACCGGCCGCCGCCCCGCGCCGAGCAGGCGGCTCCGCATGCGCGGAGGTGACCCGGACGCGCTCGGCGCTGTCGGCCTGCTGCTGCGGGCCGCTCCGCACGCGCGGAGGTGAGTCGGGCTTCGAGCATGAGCGCCATGAGGCGCGGCAGTCCGCTCCGCACGCGCGGAGGTGAGCCGGTCCCGGCGGGTGACGTCTAGGCCGATAAACGAAGTCCACGCGGGGCGAGTCGCAGAGAATCCCCGGAAGGCGTGCGGCTGCGCCCGCTCCCCGCCTGCGGGGATGAGCTGGAGGGGATGGCCACGTCTAGCCCGCGTGTCTGAAGGGTCACGCCGCGTGGCTGTCGTTCTTCCTCGTGCCTGGAGATGCTGTGTTGCTGGTCAGGGGCCGACGATGAGCCAGAGGATGAGGGTGGCGTTGAGATCTTCCGCATGCCGATAGACGATGCTTAGCCCTCTGTCGCCAGTCTGTTCGGGCAGCAACTCGTACGCGTACGTAGTGCTGCCGTGTCCGTGGTCGGGCAGCGGGCGGGCCCCGGGAAGAACCGACTGTTCTTCGAGGAGGCGGCGCACCATCTCGACGGCGGCCTGCTCCGGGCGGGTCAGCTCGCGAAGGATCTTCTCGGCGGCGTCGGAGTGAAACGCCAGGCTCACCTGCTGGTCTCGCTCATCTTGCGCCGGAGTTCCGCGTCGGTCTCGCCTGTGCTGCGAGCGATCGCGGTAGCCGCTGCCTGGTCCCGGTTCAGGAGGACACGATGCCGGTAGGCCTGGGTGATCTCGCGAACATGCGTGAGATCGTCGAGATCGGCCGCAGCCAGTTCCGCGTCGAAGCGGGGCAAGTCCCCGGGAAGCCCGTACCGGCGCAGCGCGGCACGGAGTTCAGCGAGCGTACGCATCGACGGGACACCCGCAGACAGCGGGCCATGCTCGGGCTGAGCGCTCACGACTTTTCCTCCTCCGTGTAGGGCCCCCAGTGTCCTACACACCTGACCAACCAGGCCAAGGAACAACGATCCCGAGCGCATTCGTCTCGCGGTGAGTCGGCCGACAAGCCTGACCAGTCCTGACCAGCCAAGTCCGCTCCGCATGCGCGGAGGTGAGCCGGGCACCATCGACCGCCGACCCATGCGACCGCCGTCCGCTCCGCACGCGCGGAGGTGAGCCACGGGGCAGTGGCGGGGGGCACGGTGCAGCAGCCGTCCGCTTCGCATGCGCGGAGGTGAACCGCCGGGCTTGGGTGTCTTCGCTCGCCGGTTGGAGTCCGCTCCGCAGGCACGGAGGTGAACCGGAGAACGCCTGGGTCAACGAAACATCGTTCGAGTCCGCTCCGCACGCGCGGAGGTGAACCGGACTACCGCCGGGTGCGGATCACCGGGGAACCATCCGCTCCGCGCAGGCGGAGGTGAGCAGTGGACGCCGCTTTCGATTCCGTCCCGCCGCAGTCCTGTGAGAAGGACCGTTTAAGGGTCGCGGCGCGGTATGTCTGACAGGCTGGAGTGAGGTTGTCGAGGAGGTCCGAGCACGCGTGAGGGTTAGTCAACTAATTGCAAAGGAGGTCTAACGTCGCAGGTCGGGAAGGGTCCGCTCCGCATGCGCGGAGGTGAGTCGGTGCAGCAGGCCGTGCCGGCGCTGGTTCCGGGGTCCGCTCCGCATGCGCGGAGGTGAGTCGTGGCCATACGGCGCCGGAGGGGTCTACGAACGGTCCGCTCCGCATGCGCGGAGGTGAGTCGTGGGCGAGCCAGAGGAACAGCAGGGTGTCGAGGTCCGCTCCGCATGCGCGGAGGTGAGTCGGTCTGGCGGACGGGCGGGCGCAACCCGCGGCCGTCCGCTCCGCATGCGCGGAGGTGAGTCGAGCGGCGCGTGCACCGCGGCTCGCAGCTCTTCGTCCGCTCCGCATGCGCGGAGGTGAGTCACGGCTGCTCGGAGCCGCGTACGGCTCAAAACCGTCCGCTCCGCATGCGCGGAGGTGAGTCGGACCGAATGGGGCGACGACCCTGGGCGGGCTAGTCCGCTCCGCATGCGCGGAGGTGAGTCGATCAACAGAGACGGAGGTGTGCGCCCCGAGGAGTCCGCTCCGCATGCGCGGAGGTGAGTCGGCGAGGACGGTGCCCCACGCGACGGCTGCGGTGTCCGCTCCGCATGCGCGGAGGTGAGTCGTGGTGCCTGGTCGCGCTTCCTGAGGGGGCGTCGTCCGCTCCGCACGCGCGGAGGTGAGTCGCCGTTCGCACGGGTCCAGATCGACGGGGAGGGGTCCGCTCCGCATGCGCGGAGGTGAGTCGCGCGGCTGGGACCTGTACAACACGACGCTTCGGTCCGCTCCGCATGCGCGGAGGTGAGTCGGTCCTGCGTTTCAGCGACCGTGAGGATGTCGACGTCCGCTCCGCATGCGCGGAGGTGAGTCATCTCACCGATGAGATACGAGGTGTGGACCGGCGTCCGCTCCGCATGCGCGGAGGTGAGTCAGGCCTGCACACGGTGATCGGCTGGCCGAGGATGTCCGCTCCGCATGCGCGGAGGTGAGTCGCGCTGTAGCGCCGCAGGAGCCGCCCGCACGCCGTCCGCTCCGCATGCGCGGAGGTGAGTCGGAGTGCGTCCCGGATGTCGCCGGAGAGGCGCCGTCCGCTCCGCATGCGCGGAGGTGAGTCGACATCGACGAGCTCCCGTCCCCGAACCGCCGCGTCCGCTCCGCATGCGCGGAGGTGAGTCGTGGGTGTCGGCCAGGCCCCCGAGGAGGGCCACGTCCGCTCCGCATGCGCGGAGGTGAGTCGAGGCTGACCGATGGCGGTCACCTGGTCAGGGGGTCCGCTCCGCATGCGCGGAGGTGAGTCGAACCGCGGCCGGGTCTGCTGCTGGGTGTTCATGTCCGCTCCGCATGCGCGGAGGTGAGTCGGTCCGGGCGGCCGGTCGTTCGAGCAGCGCGGCGTCCGCTCCGCATGCGCGGAGGTGAGTCGACGACGAGTGACCGGGGGAGTCGCCGGAATCTGTCCGCTCCGCATGCGCGGAGGTGAGTCGGCTCTGCGGGCGGAGGGGCTGACGCACGCGAGGTCCGCTCCGCATGCGCGGAGGTGAGTCCCGCTCTAACAGTTCCTCGCGCTGCGTCTCGATGTCCGCTCCGCATGCGCGGAGGTGAGTCGGTCCCCGATCCGGTACAGGACCTCGAACGGCGGTCCGCTCCGCATGCGTGGAGGTGAGTCGGCGAGCTGATGACCCTCTTCGCCCAGGCGGAGGTCCGCTCCGCATGCGCGGAGGTGAGTCCCACTCGGCCCGGTTGCTGTGGGCGAACGCGGCGTCCGCTCCGCATGCGCGGAGGTGAGTCGCAGCGGGATTTGCCCGCCCCCGTGGTCCCGAAGTCCGCTCCGCACGCGCGGAGGTGAGCCGTCCCCGGTGTCGCCCTGACCGTTGCTGCTGCGGTCTGCTCCGCACGCGCGGAGGTGAGCCTTCGCCTCGCGCGCCATGTCCGTGATCCGGGGGGTCTGCTCCGCACGCGCGGAGGTGAGCCGCAGTCGGCGTCGGCGGTCCGCAGGGCGCAGTGGTCCGCTCCGTAGGCAGGAGGTGACCCAGCCCTGCTCCGCGGGGCCCGCGAGAAGGAGCTGCGGCACGAGATATCTGAGAGGCTGGGCTGAGGTTTGTCAGGGAGGTTGAACCACGTGTGAGGGGTGGTCAAGTAGTTGCAAAGGAGCCCTAACGCTGCAGGTCCGGAAGGTCCGCTCCGCACGCGCGGAGGTGAGTCGCGCGGATCCTGCATCGCCAGCTGCTGACCGTTGTTCGCTCCGCAGGCGCGGGGTGAGCCTCCTTCAGTGCCGCACGCGCGAGGTCTGCGCCCGGGGAGGGCGTATGAGCGGCGCTCATGCGGCACCTCCTGGCACGCAGGCCAAGGCCTCGCCGAGGCGCTCCGTGGTGGGCGCGTACTGGGCGGGGAGCGGCTGTGCACGTAGGTGGGCCAGTCGCTGGGTGAGGAGGTCTTCGGCGGCGCGGGTGCGGGCCCTTTCGGCGGCGTGGGTGGCGGCAGCAGGGCCCGGGCCGGTGGGGTCGTGGCGGTGGTGGCTGCGGGATTGCTCGGCGGCGTAGGCGTAACGGCCCTCGGCCTGCGCCTGGGGGGTGCGGGTCAGCTGCGCGAGGGCGGTGGCCCGGTACTCGGCGGCGGCCTCCTGGGCGGCGCGCAGGCCTCGGTAGGCGGCGACGACGGGGGTACTGGGGTCGTCGACGATGCCGTCCTCGGCGAGCGCGGCGCGCAGCTCGCCCACGCTCGCTGCGACCCGGGCCAGGACGTCCTCGCGGACCTGGTTCATGACCGAGGCGATCTCGTCCAGGTGGCGGGGGTTCACGGTCCAGGAGACCTGGCACATCCCGGCCTCCTCGATCAGGTTGTTGAGCTCGCGGCGGGAGCCGCACACCTCACACAGGCCGGCCGCGTCTGGGCGCCCGCAGTCCCCGCACGGCAATGCCTGCCGCACGCGTTCGCGGGCGGCTGCCTCCTCCTGTTCGCGCGCCGCCCGTTCCCGCGCAGCAGCACGCATCCGGTGACTGCGCTCGCGCTGGGCGGCATGACGCCGCTGCCGGGCCTCGGTCTCGCGCTCGGTGTGCTCGCGCAGCCGCTCCTCGAGGACGCGCTGTCGCTCTGCGGCGGCGAGGGCGGGCTGCTCCTGGTCGAGCTCGGCTGCGAGGCGGGCCCGGTGCGCGCGGCGGATATGGATCACGTTCCCGCAGCTCTCACAAGGCTGGCCAGTGTCCAGGCTGATCCCGTCGTCGCACCGCGTATCCGAGCAGGCCGGGCGCTGGACGAGCGCGCGGTGCAACAGCCAGGGGTAGGGCTGGCGGATCATCACCAGGCCCCGGCTTTGGGCGATTCTGGCCTCCAGCCGCTCGGCCAGCACCCGCGGAGCGTCCTGCGGCAGCGGCACGAGCCCGGCCAGCCGTACGAGCTCGGCGCGGGCGGCGATCTCGATCTGCCGCTGCTGCCAGCCGGAGAGCCGGTCCCACAACCACGTCACCGGCCGCAGCGCCTCACCCAGCTCCGGAACCTGGGCCAGGCGCCGACGAGGCAGCCGAGAGCCGGGAACCTTCCCGCTACCGGTGCGCGTGTGGCCCGCGCCAGCGGTGGCGTGCTGCTGGTGCTGCGAGGGGATCGGGAGGGTGTTCGGTTGTTCCCCGCGCAGCGGGCCCTCCCCCGCCCCCAACGACCCGCAGAGGCCCCCAGCCTCCTCACCAAGCTCCGGCTCCTCGCCCGCGCACACGCGTTCCGGCAACGGCGAGAACCCCGGATCGGCTCCGCCGGAAAACCCACCTACCTCCTCAACCTCACCCACGACAGAAACCCCCTGAGCGTGGTCTGTGTGGAACTCTGCACCAGCGGGACGCTCCGGAACCTCGGGAGTTTCGGCCTCGTTCTCCTCACCGATCCCAGACGCCCCAAGGGGCACAGGTGCCTCGGCAGGAGCGAGATCTCTGCCTGCACTAACAGGACGCACCGAAAAATCGGGGTTGGCCCCCCGACCCTTCTCCACAGCGACAGGGTCGGGTACCGCAGTCAGCGCACGGCCGTGAGCACGAGCGACGGGCAGGATCCGGACCCGGCCCTTGCCGCGCATCTGGGTCTCCGTCTGCTTGCGGGCCCGTTCCAGCAGACCGGCTGCCTCCAGCCGCGCGAGAACCTTCCGCGCGGCCGCCGCCGAGCAGCTCAGCAGCCGGGCCAGCGTCGCCGCCGCCCGCCCCTCACGACCGCGCACCGACCCGCCGCACAGGTTCAGCCACCCCGACGCCGGGGTGCTCAGCACCAGCAGGAGCAGCGCGAGCCGGTCCGACGCGGCCCCCCGCCCCGTACGGTCGGCCAGCAGGCCCGCCGGGGTCGCCGCCTTCTTGTCCGTCGCTGCCCACCCCGGCCCGAACAGGGCCTCGCACAACCGCAGCAGCGTTGCCAGCTCCGCCCGGTTCAGTGCGAGCGGATGCCTCGCAGCACGGCCACCACGCGCCCGCCACACCGGCATCAGCAAGCACCGCAGCCCCGTCGGGTACCCGCGCTCGTCGCGCACCTCTTCCGTGTGCAGCGCGTCCGACTTCCGCAGCCGAGCAAGGCCCCGGCGGTGCACCGTGGATTCCCCCACCCCCATCCAGCTCCCCAGCTGCGCCACCCACGTCGATGCCACACAGTCATCGTCCGTGCCCTCAGCGGCCCGTGACTTCGCGAGCAGCACCACCGACGTCAACTGGGCCACGTGCGGCTGTCCGGCGATCGACGGATCCGCCAGCAGCGTCCGAACCGCGGCGAGCAACCGCAGCCGCATCGCGCGACCCAGCCGCAGCGGATCATCCAGGCCGCCATCGCCAGGCTTGCTGGAGGCCGGAACCGACCGCAACCGCCGACGCTGCCCCGGCAGGCGGGGCACCTCGGCCTCCTCGCCCGCACCCAGTACTGCGGCCTCCGCCGCCCGCGCACTCACCGGCCCACCCGGCCCATCACCGACGGGCTCATCCCGACCACCCCACGAGCCCCCCGCAGCGCGGAAGGCCCCGCGTGCTCGCGGACGAAATCCTGGAGACGTACATACCTCCCCAAGGGGCCCGCGCTGCCCGAACGTGACACGGGGCGGGAAAAAAGATCAGCACCCTCACTCGCGATGACCCCACGCGCTCCCCGCGCATGCGACGTCATGACGCGACGAAGCGGCTGGAAAGCCCGACACATCCGATGAAGGGACTTTTTACGCGAAACGCCCACTCGGGGGCCTGAGAGATGACAGGGATCGGGAACGTGCGGCACTATGAACTCCGTTCTCGGCCTGCGCCGGGTACGTGAAAGGGCCCCATCTCGATGGGGTGGTTCTGGGAGAACCTTGAAGTTGCTCGTCCTGTGGGTCCCGGTCGCCAAACCGGAGCCTCGAAGGGCGGGCCTTAGATCGGAGCTGCTATTCCGGTCCGTGGAAGAAGGCCGCACGGTGCGCCAACACCAGCGGCCAGCGGTAGAGGGAAAGCGCCCCCGCCAAGGGGCACAAGACCTCCCGCCTGCAAGATCCCTACGTCATCCGACCCCCCTCAGCGGGTGGGGTCTGCCCCGAGGCGTCGACAACGCGGCGCCTCGGGATGAGGCATGTGGGCATGACGGCGAGAGCGGGGCCAGCCCCGCTCCGGGCGGTCACGCGTGTGCGGCGGTAGGAGGGACAGGGGCAACGTCCATCGGCGGTGTGATCCTCACGCCGGAACCGTCGCTCCACCTGTCTGACCGGGATGAATTCCGGGTACTCTTCTTCATGTCGCTTCCTTGCTCTTCTGCTTTAAAGGTTGCGTCCAGCCTGAGGAGTCCTCGAACAACTGCCTCTGGCACCGGCTCCGCGTTGATCCCGGGTTACCAGCCCGGGGGAGCGGAGCCGCTTACATTTCTGCGCGCGCCCGCGATCCGTAGAGATCATTGGCGCGAGGATCACCCTACCCCGGCGGCAGCCCTCCTGTGCCCCACCCGCCACTGTGCGTACAGGAACAGACGGCACATCACCGCAAATCTCTACGAACGGGCGCATCAGTCGAGGCCGCCGAGGTGACCGTTGACGTCCCGGGCCGCCGCAGCCAGTTCGCGCAGCTCGACGACCACGACTCCGGCTTCCACCAGCTGCTCGTAGCCCACGCAGTCGTCGACGAACAGGCTGGGCTCGCGCCAGGCCAGGACGACACGCGGGATACCCGCGTCGAGGATGCGCTGCGCGCACGGTGTACGGGCGGCACTCCGTTGGGAGCAGGGCTCCAGCGTGCTGTAGATCGTTGCCCCGGCAAGGCGCGGGTCGCCCGCCGACAGCTTCCCGAGGGCGGCCTCCTCCGCGTGTTCGCGGGGGTCGGCCTCCCGCGAGTAGCCGGCCGCGAGCTCGGTACCGTCGTCGCCGACGATGACCGCGCCGACCGAGTAGGCACCGGCCGCCGGAGGGCACAGTGCGGCGAGGTCGAGGGCGCGCCGCATCCAGCGCAGGTCTTGCTCGCGGTCGGGCGTATACATCAGCCGCGCTCCTTCGGGGCGTAGCGGAGCAGCACGACGTCACCGATCGCGCGGGCCTCCAGCAATCGCATTCGGGATGTGGACCCGCCCGGGTAGTCGGCCGTGCCCAGGAACCGCGGGGCAGCGGCCTGGCTGACCAGGAGCGGGGCGATGGCGAGGTGCACCTCGTCGGCGAGGTCAGCGGCCATGAGCTGGGTGTGGATTGTCCCTCCGCCCTCCACCATCAGCCGCTTCACGCCCCGGCGGCCGAGCTCATCGAGGACGAAGCCCCAGTCGACATCCGGTCCCGCACTCACGACGTCGGCGAGGTCGCCGAGCGTCGCGCTAACCTTCTCGGCCGCGTCGTCCACGGTGAAGACCAGCTTCGCCCCGCCGTGGTGCCAGAACTTGAGGTCGGCGGGCAGGTCGCCGGACTGGGTGACCGTGACTTTCAGAGGGAACTCCGGCTTGCCGTCGGCGACGCGGCGCGCCCGGCGCTCGTCGGAGTTGACCAGCAGCCGCGGGTTGTCTTTCCGTATAGTCGTCGCGCCGATCAGGATGGCGTCGGACTCCGCGCGGACCTGGTCGACGCGGTCGAAGTCCTCGCTGTTGGACAGCAGCAGCCGCTGCGAGCTGGTGTCGTCCAGGTAGCCGTCGACCGACATGGCGGCGGAGAGCACGACGTAGGGGCGGGCGGTCATCAGGATCAGGCGTCCTTGGTCTCGTGGGCGAGGGTGGAGTCGAAGGCAGCCCGGAACTCGGCCACAGGGGTTTGGCGCCGCCTGGGGATCAGGGCGGTGTCGAGCCGGGCGAGTTCGTTCGTGATCCGGCCGGAGCCGGTGTCGGACGCGATGGTCAGCGCGCTCATGCCGACCGTCGCGGCGCGCTCCGGGTCACGGGCGCCGGCCAGGGCGACGGCCTGCCGCGCGAGGTAGACGCCGCGGTCGCGGTGGTAGTCGTCGGGCCTCAGCCAAATAGCGTCGGCGAAGGCCTCGGCGGCCTGGTCGTGACGCCCGAGCACTTCGAGGCCCTGGGCGCGGTGGACCTCGACGTACGAGGCGTTCAGCCACACGCCCCAGGGCGAGGGGTCGGAGCCGATGCCGTCGAGGGCGTTGCGTACGGAGTCGATGGTGCGTTCGCTATTGCCGAGGTCCTGGTGGAGCCAAGAGAGGAACTCCGCGTACCGCAGGCGGTTGTTGCGGTGGGGCTGAGTGCGGTCAGCTTCCCATCCGGCGGCTGTGAGGCGCCTGACGCCGAGCGCGTCCACGGTCACTGGCCACCTCGCAGTTCGCGCAGGTGGGCGACAAATGCCTGAGCCTCGCTGGCGTCGGCGTAGTGGGACTGGAGGGCCTGCCCGAGGTCGGCGGCCACCAGCGCGAGCGAGGGCAAGGACTTCCGGTCGCCGGCGAGCGCCTTCTCCCCGTACGCGAGCGCGGTGTCGAGATCGCCTTCGCGGGCCGCGACGACTCCGAGGGTGACCCGGGCCTCTGCGTTCCGCATGGGTGAACGCTCCGTCCCGTCGAAGTCCGTCCCGGCCCGGATCACCTGATTCGCCAGCTGCTCCGCGAGGCGGTTCTCCCCCACTCGGCGCAGCGCGTCCATCCTGTAGAAGTCGTACTTGCCCGGGTCGACAACAAAGTGATCCTCGATGTTTTCGGGATACGGGAGGCGCTCGAGGAGCTGACGCCCCTTGTCCAGCGCCACTTCGGTCTGCGACCGGTCCCCTAGCCGAGCCCACGCCTTGGCCTGTTGCGCGTACAGCTGCGCGGCCACGCTCTCGTTCGGCGCTACTGCGATCCCGGCTTCCGCAGCCGCGATGACGCCGCGGAAGTCGCCCCGGGTCAAGGAGAACCAGGCGCGCATCTCATGCGCCCAGCCCTGCACGCCGAGCTCGCCCGCCTCCTGGCCGAGCATCAGCGCGGCCTGCCGGGTCGCCTCCGCGTCGCGCGGGCGCCCGGAGTCGTACTCGACACAGCCCACCAGGAGCGACAGCTTTCCGGCCAGCGCGATGATCTCGCGGTGCTGGGCCAGGCTCACCCGCTGGTGCTGGAGGCCGACGACCCGGGCCAGCCACGCCTTGCCTTCAACGAGCAGCTGGTCGGCGGGCATGTACGCGTACTCGCAGCACAGCCGGTCTGCTGTGATCCGTAGGGCATCCAGCGTTGCGGCGTCGACGTCCGACGCGCGCAGCCGCGCGATGATATCGACTGTGTCCATGCCACTGACCTGCAAAATTTCAGCGCGCCCGTCACGGCGGGACCGCTCAGGGAAAAAGGCTCCGGTCGTCGTGCCGAAGGTCTGAGCGATGGCCGACCGGTACTTCACCGGCTGCGCGTCGCCGGCCTCCCACCTCTTCCACTGCCGGAGCAAGTCCTGCTCGCTCACGACCTGGTCGTCGGGGAGTCGGACCATGAGTGCGCGCACGGCATCGGTCTGCGACCAGTCCCGAGCGGCGCGCTCCTCCACCATCCGGCGGGCCCAGTCAGGACGCTCATCAACCATCGCAGTTCCCCTTCCCCGTACGGTCCAGCGGCGCAGCCTGCCCCCCGACAGAGTGATGCCCGCGGAGCGGAAGCCGGCCCTTCTGCGGCCGAGCATGGCACGGCCCAGTGATCGCGCGGAGGTGACAAGTGGGGGTGACATCCCAGATGTCACCGGTGATCGTCACTTTGCGAAGCGTCCCGAGGAGAGCACGGTGAGTGCCGTTCACACGAGTTGATCCCCGTCCCAGTGGGAGGCGAACGGCCCATGTTGAGTCCCGCCCGACAGCCGCGAGAGACGAGCGCGGCGGGTGCTTCACGGCCTCTCCTTCACGGTGGCGGCGGAGTTCGGGATCAGATGCTGGTGTCGTCGCCAGCGGCGCGATGTGCCTGGATCACGTATGCGTACGCGGCGCCCAGGTGGCCGTACGCCGCGTCAGAGTCGGCGGGGAGCGCGGCGGCTACCGATTCCGCTGCCCGGCGCAGCTGCTGGGTGACGGCGGAAGGCAGGGTCGCTGTTGCTGCGAACTCGTCCAGACTCCGAGCGACCTCGGAGAGGGGAGCGCCCTCGGGCACGCCGGTCGGACCATCCGGGCCCGAAAGCGCGGGAATCCACCCGATGGTCGCGGTGAGGGAGCTGCGGATCTCGTCCACGAGCTCGGGGGCGGTGAGCCGCGTCTCGGTGTTCATCTGGGGATCGGTCTCCAAGGACTCAAAGGGGCCAGGGGAACGGGCGCCCCGGCGGAACCGGGGCGCCCGAGTCACCTTGTCAGGTGAGCGGAGCGGCGTAGCGCAGCGTCCAGCCCTTGCTCAGGACGTGCTGGGTCACCTCAACCACGCGTTCGCCTGCGGTACCGATGTGGTTGATGGTCAGCACGTCGGCACCCTCGGGCAGACCGAGGCGAGTCGCCTCCTCCGAGGTGGCAGGACGGAGTTCGACATCCTCGAGGGCGGTGTCGCCCTGGTCGAACCCGGCCTCCTTCATGCGGCTGATGATGCCGCCGACGCCGGTATCCACCTGCTCGATGCCCGCGGCCTCGGCGACGTCGACCGGGATGTACGTGGTGACGAGCTGAATGACGCGATCGCCGTCGAACATCTCCCGAGCCCGCACGACGACGTCGCCGTCGACGCCCAGGAGCTGAGCGACGTCCGCCGGCGCGGCAGCACGGCTGACGGAGACCTCGGTGCGCGGGGTGCGGCCGGACCGGCGCAGCTCGGCGTCAAACGCACCGTGCGCGCCCTTCTCTTCGCGCTGGCCGGTGGTGTACCGGGTGCGCGCGTCCCTCAGGATCACGCCGCTGTCGTCGATTCGGTTGCTGGCCATGTGCTGGGTGCTCCTTGCTGGTGTTTGGACGGAGGATCGGGTGGCTCTTGCTGGTCAGCCGGTTCTCGGCGTGTCTATGGCCCATTCGTAGGACAGGCGCCACTTGGCGCGAGGGAGTACATGCAGGGAGATCTCCACGACCCGTCCTTCGGCCGTCAGTCCCATGTGGGTGATCTCCATGACCGCCTGCTCGGGTGCGATGCCGAGGGCTGCCGCTTCTTCCCGAGTGGGGGAACGTACTTCGATCTCCTCACGGAGACGCACCTGTGCGAACCCGGCCTCGGCCATGCGGGACTTGCTGCCGCCTGTACCGGGCCTGACGGAGGCGAGCGCCGGACAGGCATCGACGATGTCTGCAGGGAACCAGGACGTCGCGACCTGGACGACCTCCAGGGCTTCAGCGTTGTGAGGCAGAAACACGGACATGACGCGCTCGCGCTTCAACGTCTTCGCCCGGTGGTGCATCTCGAAGATGCTGATGACCTTCTTAGGCGGTACGTCCTTGGCGATGGTGACGACGTTCTTGAAGTCGAACCCCTTCGCCCGCATCTCGGCCTCAAACGCACCTACAGCGCCGCCGGCCTCTCGGAAACCGGGCTGGTACCTATTGGTGCGGTCCGACAAGATCTTGTCGATCACCAGCGAGACGTAGGTCCCCCTGCCGCGACGAGAGAAAACCAACCCCTCGTCTTCGAGCAGACCGTAGATGTCGCGCGCAGTTTGATAGGCGATGCCGTGTTCCTGCTGGAGCTGAGGCACGCCAGGCAGGCGCGACCCAGGCGCGAGAGAGCCCCGCTCGATCTTCTCCCGGATCTCGGATGCGATCCGTTCGACCTTCCCCGGTTCTTTCTGCTTGGTGGCCATCGCTCCTCCTCCCTTGCGCATCGCGAGGGCAGCGGATCTCGCTACCCGGTGCGCCCAGCATCGCATGTCTAGTTGTTTCTCGAAAGCCGCGACCCGTGGGCGACTCAGTCTTCTTTAACTAAGCAACGAAACGTGCAGGTCAGAGGGCATACAGAAAACAGGTTAGCTAGACAGGTTGACCAGACGCGAATAACAGGGTTCTAATCGAAGTGCCCAGCAAGCGGTGAGTAGCCGGATGCAGGGTGTAGCCAGCGGTGTGCCCATGCGTTTCGGGGCGCTGCTGGACGGACCACGAACCACCGCAGTTTCTGCAGCTCGCCTCCTCGGAGTCGGGCAGGTGGCCGGAGGCGGTAGCACCACCAAACCCCCCGGCCGGCAGGACTGCTGTACGACCTCAGCGCTGATGCGCTGTCTGTCCGTCAGGACCGGGCCGCTGGCTCGTGGACCTGGTGGGCGGAGAGAGCACCCGCCCTGCACCCCCTCCCTCTCCCTGCCGAGGAGTCGCCATGCCCGAGCTCGCCATGCCCAAGGCCGCTACGCGCCAGGGCCGCACCCGTACCTCCCGCCTCAGCCCCCTCGACGACATCGTCCTCTCGACCCTGTCGCCCGGTCACATCGACATGCGCCGGGTGGAGACCACGCAGACCCGCCGTATCTCGCTGGTGTGCCCGGACTGCCGTACCTGGGTGGCCGTGACCCCCCACCGCGGCACCTACCTCCTCAAACTCGTCCCGCACCACACCGGCCGGGCTGGCGTCGGCGCCGCGATCCGCTGCCGCAGCAGCAACAGGCTCGTCGACGTGGACATCACCGAGTCCATGTGGCGCCGCCAGTACCGGGACTGGGCGCGCGAGGAGCGCCTCGCTGTCGACCTCACCCGCCACCGCCGCGCCACCGTCCAGACCCTCAAGGTCGCCCGGCCCCAGCAGCGGCCCGCCGACCGGCGCGCGCAGTGGGAGCGCGCGGTGCCCGCCACCCGGCAGGCGGATGCCGCCCGCGCGGCCGTCCCGGCTGACGCGATCCCCATGGAGCGCGGCCGGGCCGTCGACGGTCCCGCCGGCGCCCCGCTGGCACCGCGCCCCCAGAGTGCCGGGGACCAGCGGTCCCTCCGCGCCCTGACCGTCGGCACCCTGCGCGCTCTGGCCGACGCCCGCCACGACCGGCTCGCGGGCGACGTCCTCGCGGAGCACCTCACCCGCGCCGCCTACCTGCACCTGGCCACCCTCTGGCGCCGCCCCCTGACCCCCGCCGACCAGCCCGCGCACACCGCGCTCGTGGCCTCGGTCAAGACCGCGCTGCCCGCACCGGTCGAGGGCGAGACCGCCGCCGCGTACATCGCCCGCTGCCGCAGGTCCCCGCTCGCCGCCTGACCCGCACCACCATCCACACCCTCCGGGCCCCGGAGCTGCACCTCGCAGCCCGGGGCCCTCGCGCTCCTCAACCAGGCCACCCCAGACCCCTTGGAGACACCGATGCCTGCCACCGACCCCGCCCTCGAGCTCGACGCCGAGACGCTCGCGCTCCTGGACCAGATCGACATCCCCCTCGCGGCGGCCGCGGCCCCGGCCAGCGCCGTCGAGGCGGACCTCGACGCCATGTTCGGCACGCCCCTGGCCCTGCACGAGGTCTGTGCTCTCCCGGCCGAGGCCGCCCTCCTCTCCCCCACCGACCCGTCGCCGAACGCGAACACGGCCGGCGATTTCCTCGCCCGGCGGCAGGCGGCGCTCGACATCGTCGCCGACGACCCGCACCTGACCGCGCGGGTCCGCGAGCGCCTCGTCGACATCCTCATCCCCGCCGCGTGGCAGCTGCGTATCGACCGTGCCGCCGTCATGCCGTTCGCGGAGCCCGAGGCGCTGGCCGCCTGATCCTCGCGCGCCCTGTCGCTCACCGCACGACCCTCACAGGGCCGGTCGGTGAGCGGCGGAGAGCGCGACGGATCACGCTCACGCCAGGAATCCGCCCCGCACACGACGAACGCCCCAGGTGCCGTCAACACCCGGAGCGTTCGGGGCCGAAGCCCGGCGAATCACACCCGTCTTCACCAGGAGGGAATTCGCATGACGAACGCTACCCTGACCCGCTCGGGGCAGTCACCGAGGCCACCGCTTCCGACGCGGCCGCAGCCGCACGAGACGGGTGGCCGCCAGCCGCAGCCGCCGACCGAGCCCGCCCGCCCCCACCCCCAGCACACCACCCAGGGGTTCGCGGACCGGATGCTCGCCGAGGCCCGCCAGGCCGACGCCCGTATCCCGGCCCACCGCCGCGCCCCGCGTACCGCCGCCGAGCAGCGCGCCCGCCTGAACCACGCCGCGGGCATCGCCTGCTCGGACTGCCAGGGCCACGGAGGCCACACCTCGTCCACCCTGGCCGACGGCGTCGTCCGCGCGGCCTGGGCGCACTGCACCACGTGCACCGGGACGGGGGCGCGATGAGCGAGGAACTGAGGGCCGCCCAGGAAGCGGCCGAGCGGCTGGCCGCCGCGCAGCGCGAGGCCGACCGCCTCGCCGCCGAGATCGCCGCCCATCTGGCCAGCCAGGACCAGAGCCAGCAGAAGTAAGTGCTGCCCCATCTCAGACGCGCCCGCGCCGCACAGCTCCTCGCGGCGCGGGCGCTCCTCTCCCTTGGTCCCGCGCATCCCCGCGTGCGCCGCCTGCTCGCCCTCGCCGGACGGGCCGCGGCGCGCGCCTGGGACGCGGGCCACCACGTCAGCGATCTGCACCGCCTCACCCACCCGGGAGCCTCGATGCCGACCTCCTCCCCCCAAACGACCCCCGCACCGACGCTGCGCCGCTTCCGGCGTGAGCACGGCGACCCGACGACCTGGACCACCTCGGAGATCGAGGGCTGGCTGCACCGCCAGGACGCTGCCCACGCCGCCCTCACGACGCATGGGAAAGGAAAACGATGACCCGCCCCCGTACCGGCGGCCGCCCCCGCACTCTCACCGCCCTCAAGCGCCAGACCGCGCCCGCGCCCACCCTCTCCGACTGGCGCAACGCGGCCGCGTGCCGCGATGGGGACCCTGAGCTGTTTTTCCCCGTGGGTGAGTCCGGCCTCGCGACCTTGCAGATCGAGGAGGCCAAGAAGATCTGCCGTCGCTGTTCCGTGATGGAGACCTGCCTCCAGTGGGCGCTGGGGATCGGTGAGGACTCGGGCGTCTGGGGTGGCCTCAGCGAGGACGAGCGCCGCTCCATGAAGCGCCGCGCCGCCCGCAACCCGGCCTGACCACTTCCCGTCCGGCGGGAGCGCCGGTCAACTCGCCGCCCGTCACGCAGCACCGCCGCACATCGGCAGCCCATACCCCGGGCTGCTCCGTTGATCCGCTCCCGGCTCCTGGTGACAGTCCAGGGGCCAGACCTCGAAGGAGTCGTTCATGGCCGGGATGTTCGCCCGCATGGTCAGTCCGCTGCGCCGCATTGACGCTGAGCCCGACGAGCTGGTCAGCGAGGCGTACTGGCTGCTCAAGGAAGCTGAGAAGAACCACGGCGTGTGGGCGGCGATGACCGCCTACACCGGCATGGCGAGCGTGAAGATCCAGCTCGCCCAGTACCTCAAGGAGCACCGCGACTGACCGCCGCGGCCCCGGCCGGAGTCGACCTCCGTGCCGGGGCCGGCGGTTCTCCCGCTCCGCCACGACCGCCCAGGCCGTGGCGGAGTCGGAGAGCCGGAACGGCTCGGCAAAGCAGAGAGGCCCCGGTCAGGGGGCCTCTCCTTTGTTTCTCGCGATCCGCTGACAAGGAGCGATTCGCATGGCCAACGCTACCAGCGGGGGTGCCCGGTGAGTACAACCACAGCTCCGGCCCCCGACAAGACGACGGACGACACGTACGTGGCACCCAGCCCCTTCGCGGCGCTACTGGCCACGGTCATCGCCGTGGCCGCCACCGTCCTGGCCCTGTTCGACCTGTTCGTGAACGGCCTGTGGCCCACCTGCCTGCACCTGGCCGTCGGCCTCGCCGTCTTCGGCGCGGTCCGGGTGTGCGTGGGCATGGCCCTGGAGCCGTTCATCCCGACCGACGACCCGGAGAGCACGACATGACCGCCGTCGACTTCCGCAAGCCCGACGTGCTCCGCCCGGACGGCGACGACGACCCGCACTCCTGGGACGTCCCCGCCCCGGCCGACCACCCCGACCACAACGACGACCAGGAGCAGCTGGAGCACGAGGACGCCCCGGAGACTGGCACCGAGCCGGACGACGGCGACCCGCGCGCCATGCGGCTGCTCGCCGTCATCGCCGGAGTCGGCGGCCTGGTGCTCGCCGGGATCGGCTTCACCGGCTCCTACGACACCCTGCGCAACCTCGCGGAGGACAAGGACTTCGGCCTCTTCTCCTACGCGTTCCCCATCGGGATCGACGCGGGCATCCTCGTGCTCCTGGCGCTCGACCTCTACATGATGCGCAAGCGGATGCCGCTGCCGATCCTGCGCTGGGCGGCCCACGGGCTGACCGCCGCCACGGTGGCGTTCAACGCCGCGGCCCCCCAGGGGCCGTGGACGGCTGACCCGCTTGCGGCCTCCATGCATGGCGTCATCCCGGTGCTGTTCATCATCGCGGTGGAGGCCGCCCGCCACTACATCGGCCGGATGGCCGACCTGCTGGCCGGCGAAGCCCCGCTCGGGTCGGTCCCGCTGACCCGGTGGATCCTCTCCCCGCTGACCACGCCCCGCCTGGCCCGCCGGATGCGGCTCTACAACCTCCCCTATAAGGAGGTTGCCGCTCAGTACCAGCAGCTGCGGATCTACCGCGAGGGCCTGCGCCAGAAGTACGACGCCGATGAGCGGGGCTGGCGGAAGGCGGCGACGGCCAACGAGATGCTGCCGTTCAAGTTGGCGCCCTTCGGGTTCAGCGTGGAGCGTGCCCTTGCGGTGCCGCTGGAGGAGGAGACCAAGCGGGTCGAGAGGGAGGCGCAGGCCGCCGTTCAGCGTGCCGAGGCCGAGATTCAGCGAGTGAAGACCGATGTTCAACTCGGAGCCGCTCGCATTCAGGCGGAGGTCGACAAGATCCGCGCCGAGGGTCAGCTGAAGATCGCGAAAGCCGAAGCGGAACGGGAGGCTCAGGCGGAGGTTCAGCGCGCCGAAGCCGATGCTCAACTGCGTGAGGCAAGGCGTCAACACGCGCTCAAGCTCGCTGAGGACCAGGCGGCCGCCGAGGCGCAGGAGCTCGCCGACGAGACCGAGAAGCGCCGCACCCTCGCCCAGATCGAGCGGGAGAAGGTGCAGGCCAGTTGGGGTCTGGAGAAGCAGCAGATGGCCACGGAGGCCACCGAGGCAGAGCGCCGGATCCAGGCGGATGCCGCCGCCCGCGCCAAGCGCGACGAAGCCGCCCGCGAGGCTGGCATCGCGGAGCAGGAGCAGCGCCGGGCGGAGGCCGAAGCCGCGGCCAAGAAGGCCCTCGAAGAGGCCGCTGAACACGAGCGGAAGGAGGCTGAACACCGCGCCGCGACGGTGAACAAGGACCTGGAGGCGCAGCGCGACGCGGAGGAAATCGCCCTCTCCAAGGCCCGCGAGGAGGCTGCGGTCGAAGAGGCCGCAGAGCGTCGGGCGCGGGCCGCTGAACACGAGGCAGCGGCGGTCGAAGCCGCCGCCCTGGCCCGCATGAACCAGGTCGATTGGGACGTGCAGAGGGTCGTCGCGATGATCCAGACCCGGGGCGAGAGCGCGGTCACCGTCCGCGTCATCGCCGACGAGCTGGGCATCTCCACCGGCTCCGCGCAGGACCGCAAGACCCGCGCCGTCGACCTCCTCAACGGTGGCGGCATTGAGGCTCCGGAGCAGGCCGCAGCCTGAAACGGAACCTGATCTGAGGGTCTTCCTGGCCCACACGGTCGCCCCTCGCAGCACCCCTTCGGCACACCGCCGGACGGGGTGGCTGCGGGGGTCGGTCGCGGCCGCCAGGCCGACCGCTTCACCCGTTCCACCCAGCACGATCCGGCCCGACCAGAGGCCTGGAAAGCACCTTTTGCACCCCCGACCCCGCCGTTTACGGAAAGTAGCGGCGAGGCGAAGCGAAGCGAGGCGAGGCGAGCGGGAAACCCCCTCCCAGCCCCCTGTTGCGCCCTCCAGCTGGGGGTGATGGGGGGCTCTGCCCTCGCCTCGCGTCGCCTCGCCTCGCCTCGCCGCTACACATTGTGAGGAGATTCGTCGTGGCAGACACCGCGACCGCGCCCCCGGACACCACCGCCGACGGCACTACCACCGAGGACACCGACCCCGCCGAATACACCGTCGTCACCGAGCCTTCGGAGACCACGGACCCGGCCCCGGAGCAGAAGAAGACCAGCCGCGGACGCCCCCAGGCGCTGCCGCTTCTCGTCCACGGCACGAACGCAACCGGAATCGCCACGGGCATCGCCTACGGCGTCGCCGGAGTGCCCGGACTCATCGCCGCGGGCGCGGCCGGAGTGGCTGTCGCCGCTGCCTCGCTGGCCGGTCGCAAGAAGCGCTCGAAGGTCTCCGCCACCCGCAAGGCCGCCGCCGCGAACCGCTCCGCAGGCGGCTCCGGCCGGGCCGGCGGGGGCGCGGGCAAGGGCGGTCTGCTCGGGCGCGGCGGTGGTGGTCGCGGCCGGTCGGGCGGCGGCGCCGGGGGCGGCCGGATGAACAATCGCGGCGGCCGGATGAACGGCAGCGGCGGCAAGATGAACGGCACCGGGAAGGGCGCTGAACGGCGTCCCGGCGGCGGCCGTCACGCCGCAGGCGGCGGCACCGGCGGGTCCGGGCCCGGGAAGAACGGGCGCGGCCTGGGCGGTCTGCTCGGCAAGGGCGGCGGCCGCGGCAACGGCGGCCTGGGCGGCGGAGCCACCAGCCCCGGTGCCAACACCCCCAAGGGCACCGGCGGCAAGAACGGCCCCGGCGGGAGCAGCGGCGGCGGGAAGGCGGGCGCCGGTCAGAAGTCCCGCACCGGTAAGGCGTGGCAGACCCTCAAGGGCTGGGGCAACAAGATGCGCCGCAAGGGCGGCGGCTCGGGCACCGGCGGCTCCGGGAGCGCCGGTTCCTCCGGCGGCTCCAGCGGCTCCGGCTCCGAGTCCGGTTCCGGCTCCAGCGGCAAGGGCGCCACCCCGGCGAAGTCCCGCCTCGGGCGCGTGATGCAGAAGGTGCGCGGCTGGGCGGGCAAGCTGCGCCGCTCCAAGAAGGGGAAGGGCGGCTCGGGCGGTTCCGGTACGAAGGCCGGTCCGGCGTCGGGCCGCCTTTACCGGATGCGCCGCACCGCCGCCCGCAAGCTCGGGCATTGGGCACGCTGCGCCGGAGCGGGGTTCCTCGCGGGGCTCGCCGGGCTCCTCACGCTGCCGCTGGGAATCGTGTGGGGCACCTGGCGCCTGCTCACCAAGCACCGCGACCCGCTCGCCGGGTTCGCCTTCCCCGTCCGGACCGCCGGACGGGTCTGGCGGTTCTTCTTCCGCCGTTCCAAGACCCGCCACGACAAGGAAGCCAAGGCGGACCAGCTCAACCTCACCGTCAACGATCCCCGGAAGGACACCGACTCCATGACCGGATCCTCTCTCGCCGCCGGCACCACTGTGCTGGACGGCAACAACTCCAAGTTCGCCCTCGCCATGCGGGCGACGCACTCCGCGTACACCGGCTACAGCCCGACCAGCATGATGGAGGTCGCTGCCGAGTACGCGGGCCTGCCCAACGGCCTCCGTGCCGCGGCGATGGCCGTGCAGCAGATGGCCGTCAACTCCGACCAGAAGTACCCGTGCAGCAAGCGGGCCATCGCCAAGCTGACCGAGGCCTATCAGCGGATGGTCAACGCCGCCTCCCGCGCGGAGAACATGGTCGCCCTGTTCCGCTTCGCCCACGCCTTCGACATCGAGCGGATCGTCGCTCCGAGGACGAACGAGTGGATGTGGAACGTCACCCCGAACGGGTCGTCCGCGTCCGAGGCCGCGATGTTCCAGCCGGGCCGGATCGAGTCGGGTTGCGTCCTGATGGCCGTGCTCTACCGCACCTTCGACCCGGTCCACATGCTCCAGGTCGGCTCCGAGTACCAGGGCATCGGCTACGGGCTGAACGCCCTGGCCGACGCGATCGAGGCACTGCACCAGCGCACCCGCGACCTGTACCCGGTCGATGACCGTGTCATCGACGAGCTCGGCACGCTGGTCCAGATGATCCGGGCGGCGGCCGACGACGCCGCTATGGCCGCGAAGCTGTTCCTCGAGGACCACCGCCTGGAGATCAGCCACAACACCAACCCCCGCAAGGGCCCGGCCGCCGAGTCCATGTGGAACGCCCCCCGCTGACCCTTCGACCCCCAGCACGACCCGCACCACCAGGAGCCGGTGGCCGACCCCGAACCCCGGGGCCGGTCACCGGCTCCCCTGCTGCCTATCCGCCTTGTTGCTGTCCCCTGCCCCCCCTTCCTGACCAGGACGGAGAACCTCCCCATGTCGATGCGTCACTGGGACTGGTCGCTGCCCAGCGGCCACACCACCTTCCTCGGATACGCCAGCGAGACCGCCGCCTCGATGGTGATGCTCGCCCCGATCACCGGACTGCCCTGGCAGGCCGCCGCCGTCACCCTCACCGGTGCGGCCGCCGCCGGTGCCGTCCACGACCTGCGCGAGGGCACCACGGCCGGCACCCTCACCACCCGCGCCCTGTCCTGGGTCACCGCGGCCGGGTGGGCGTCCTGGGCGCTGGCGACCGCGCCCCTGACCTCCACCGGCTGGGCGACAGGCCTGGGCCTGGCCGCCGTCGGCATCGCCGCGAACGCGGGCGCGACCCGCTCTGAGTCCACCCGCTCCGAGCGCAAGCGGCTGCTCAAGCTGCGCCGTGAGTCGGTCGGCATCCTGCGCGACTGGGAAGACCGCATGAAGCGCGTCGCCCGGGTGGAAGGCTGCGTCGGCAAGGACGTGCAGCACTGGCCCGGGAAGGTCGGCTACACCGTCGAGCTCGACCTGCCCTCGGGCGGGACCACGGCCGAGGACCTGAACGGCTACGGCCCGAAGTTCGCCGCCGACCTGCGCCTCGCCGACGGCTGCGGCGTCGAGATCTTCCCCGGCGCCAACCGCGGCACGATCCTGATCGAGGTCACCCTCAAGGACGTCATCAGCGAGGACATCCCCTACCCGGAGGACTTCTCCGAGCTGACGCTGACCGAGCGGTTCCCCTTCGGGGTGCACCGCAACGGCCAGGAGGCCCTGGGCAGTCTCTGCAACGACTGCGGCATTCTCATCGGCGAGACGGACGCGGGCAAGACGAACACGCTGCGCGTCGTCACCGGCCAGCTCGCCCGGATGCCCGACGCGCTGATCTGGGCCATCGACATCACCGGCGGGGGCGTCGCCCTCCCGTGGATCACCCCGTGGGCCACCGAGGGTCTCGCGTCCGCGCCGGTCGTCGACTGGATCGCGCACACCGAGGACGAAGCCCGGCTCATGCTCAAGATGGCCGGGGAGATCATCGCGGCCCGCAAGGCCGGATACCAGCAGCTGATGCGGGAGAAGAAGACCGACAACAAGCTGCCGATCTCCCACGAGATCCCCGGCATCGTCATCATCACCGACGAGACCGCCTCCCTCCCCTTCGACGTCAAGGAGATGCTCGACAAGGTCGCCGAAGAGGGCCGCGCGATGCGCGTGCGCAACCTCGTCTGCGGCCTGCGCGCCACGCAGGACGTCGTCACCGCCACCATGAAGATCCAGGCCAAGTGGCGCGTCGGCATGACCGTCTCCGACGCCGAAGAACTCGCGTACCTCTTCCCCGGCTACATCAAGATCGACCCGAAGGACGCGCCTGTCGCGGGCGCCGGGTGGACGATGCACACCCGCCTCGGGCCGAAGAAGCCCACGGCGATGAAGGTGTGGCGCCTGGTCGACGAGCTCACCGACAAGATCTGCGCCGCGACCGCCGCCCGGCGGCCCACGCTGGATGAGCTGTCCGCGTCGGTGGAGAGCGGCGCGTTCTACCCGCAGCGCTGGGCGCGCACGCTGCCGGACCTCTACAAGGGCCAGCAGCTCACCGAGTCCGCGCAGCACGCGATCGACAACGCCGGGGAGATCATCGACGCCTCCACCCTGCTCGCCTCCGCCCCGGCCCCGGCCGGATCGGCCGGCACCACCCCTGCGGCACCTGCGGCCTCGGTGCCGCAGGGGTTCGAGGGCTTCGGCGGCGCGGTGGAACTGTTCGCCGCCGTCAACGCCAGCCTCGACCCGGCCGCCGGGCCGATCGCGGTTCCCGCCGGCCCGGCTCCTGCCGCCGCCCCGGCCGCCGCTCCGGCAGCGGCCCCGCTCCCCCGCCCGACCCGCCCGGTCGACCCGCGCGAGAAGGGCTGGGAGCTCCTGGTCGCCGCCGGTGAAACCGGGTACACGCCCAAGCTCCTGCACGAGGCACTCCAGCAGCTCCTGGGCGACGCCACCCCGGCGCCGCGCACGGTCGGCGGCTGGCTCAGCAAGTGGGCGGAGGAAGGCAGGGCCCTCAAGGACGACTCCGGGCAGTACGCCCGGTACATCGCCCGCGAGGCCGCCGCCCAGCAGCCCAGCACCGCCCCCGCCGAACCGGCCGGGACGGTACTGCCCGAGGGCCTGGACGGCGCCCTGGTCCTCGAAGCCGTCGAACTGGTCGTGTCCACCCAGTTCGGGTCGACCTCGATGCTCCAGCGCAAGCTGCGCATCGGCTTCGCCCTGGCACAGACGCTGATGGACTACCTCCACCAGCTGGGCATCGTCGGCCCCTCCGACGGATCCAAGGCACGCGAAATCCAGGTCTCGACTGACAACCTGGAGGTGGTAAAGATGAGGCTGGCCGACGAACTCGGCTTCACCGCGCGCGACTTGGGCGCGATGGGTCTCGCGGCCGCCGCCGCTTCGCACACCAAGGAGTGACCATGGAGACAGCGGATGAGGAGATCGAGCGCCTGGAGGCCGAACGGCACTCCTACAGCGAGACCTTCAAGAACACCTCCGAGGCCGACACCGTCACCCGCGCACACCTCCAGTCGGAGATGGACCGGCGCACCGCCCGGATCCAGGAACTCCAGCAGCACCAGCCGCTGGGGTTCTTCGCCCGCTGGGGCCTGCGCGCCGCCGCCCTCGCGGCAGCCTGGAGCGCGTTCGAGTTCGGCCCCTGGTGGGTGAAGGCCGGCCTCGGTCTCCTCGCGGCGTTCCTCGCCTTCTACAGCCTCGGCTGACCTCCCCGCCCCCGCCCCACGGCCCGACCGGGCCACCCAGGACCCGCCCAGCCACCCCGGCCGGGCGGGTCCTTCGCGTTCCCCACCACCCTCTCCCCCCTCAAGGAGCACCCCGTGGAACCCCGCGACCTCACCCTCACCGACTACCAGCACACCCCGCCGCACCCCGGCCCGCCCACCGCCGGCCTCCCGGTCGACGGACTGGAACAGATCTGGGCCCTGTTCCCCGAGGCCCGCCCTGACGCCCGGCCCGGCGACCTCCCGGCCGCGCCCGCCCACACCACCGTCGGACTCCCCACCGACGAGGCGTACATGGCGCGCGTCTACGAGCTGGTCCGCCGGGAGGAAGCCCTCCAGTACCTCCGCGCGCAATACCAGCAGGCGGCCCTCGCCCCGGCCCCCACCTACCCGCAGGTCATGGCTCCGGCACCGACCCACCTGCTTCCGCCCGCCGCTCCGGCCGCACCGCAGCGAGCGGTGCCGGCGTTCGTGTGGAAGTACAGCGCCATCGCCCTGTCGACCGGCGGCGGCATCGCACTCGCCGGGGTCGGCGTCGGTGCTGTCGCTCCGGCCCTCGCGCAACTGCCCGCCATCCTCACCGCGACCGGCCAGGCCGTGATGAGCGTGACCGGCCTGTTCGTACTGCTCTTCCTCGCGCTCGCCGTACGCGGAGCCTCGCGTGGCAACGGCGGGGGCGGCACCACGGTCAACATCCGCAAGGCGGTTTTCCGGCGCAACAAGTTCCACGGATGAGCCGGGCTGCCTGCCTCGCCCCCGCCCCGCCCGGCCCGCTCCTGGGCGCCGGGGACGGGACAGGCCGCCCGGCCCGCACCACCACCGTCTCGACAAGGAGCAGCATCACCTTGGCACCCAACGACCCGACCCCGGCCGCCGACAACGACCGCACGAAGTCGACGTCGACGAAGAAGGCGTCCCGCCTCTCCGAAGCCCGCACCTGGTGGAACGAGGCATGGGACAAGGGCGGCACCCTCCACGAGCTGTGGGAAGACGTCCGCCGCGCACCTGATGCCGGATGGCACGGCATGGCCAACTGGATCAAGGCCGTCGCCGCCATCGCCGCCTTCTCGTTCGTCGTCCTGCTCTTCAACGGCGCCGTCAACGTCCTGCTGGATGCCGCGCACCGCATCCTCACCGCCGTGCCGAACGTCCAGGTCGGCGACAACACCTCCACCGGCGTGTGGGCCACGATCGACAACCCGATCCGCTCCTACATCGCCACCCACTCCGCCGACCTGCCGATCAGCGCCTCCACCGTCTACACCCTGTGGCAGGTCACCGGCCTGTTCTCCCTGATCGCCGGGTTCATCACCCGCAGCAACGGGATCCGGCTGACGTGGCTGGCATGGGGGTGCGCGGGCATCGCGATGGTCTGGACGACGACCCCGGACACCTCGCGCACCGTCGCCACCGCCATCGCCGTCCTCGCCTGGACGTTCGCGTCGGCCTTCGCCCTGCGCGGACTGAGCCTGCGGCCGCGGGTCTTCTCCACCGTCCACACCGGTGCCCCGCAGATCACGGTCCAGCCGCAGATCCACATCCCGGCCCAGCCCGACGGCCCCGCCCCGGACAACGTCCGCCAGCTGGGCCGCTGATCCGGTCGCTCCGCCTGGTCACCGGCCGCCACCGCCCATACCCCGGGCGGTCGGCTGCCGGTGACCGGACAGGCCGACCGGCCTGAGCTCCACCGCGCCCGCCAGCCCGCCACCAGGCGCGGCGGGCGCTTGAACGTCCACGCCACCGACGACATGGAGGGTTCATCGTGCTCATCCCCCGGCCCCGCCGCAGGATCGGCCGCCCCCGCCCCACCACCCGCGAGATCGACAGCACGCTCGCCGAACAGACCGAGACCGCGAACGCGCGAGTCGCCGACCACGCGGCGCTCGCCATCGCGAAGTACCCGACCACGCTGTCCCTCCAGCCCCCCGTCCTCGACGTCCGAGGCCGTCTCCTCCTTGACCTCGCCCGCCTCGAAGGCGTTCTCGTCGGCGCCCGTCACCACCGCCTGGATCCGCGGCTCACCGAGCTCCTGGAGGCGGCCGTCGCGCAGGGACACCGGCTCAGCAAGACCCTCGCAGTCATCGCCCACGGCACCGCCGAACCCACTCCCACCCAGCCCCAGCACGCCGACGACGACCTCACCGGCCTGCACGGCTGAGGGGTCTCCGGGCCGCCCCGGGGCCGCCTACCTGGAACTGACCCGGCGCTCCGCCTCGCTCTCGCCCCGCACACACGGGGCGAGAGCGGGACAGGCCGCCCGGCCCGCCCAACCCAGCCACCCAAGGAGCACTCATGGCTCTCACGCTCTTCACCCGCCGCCCCGAGCCCGCCCCCGAGCCGTGGCCCGAGATCGGGGAGACCTGGAAGCCCGAAGGCGTCACCGTCACCCAGCGGTACTACAACCAGGCCCACGCCATTGTCCTCGTCTACACCACCGGCGCCGGGGAGTACAGCACCTACTACGCGGTCGCCTGCCTCGGCTGCCACTACGCCACCCGCGAGAGCGGCAAGCGACCGTACAGCACGCGCTACAGCCTCGCCGACGCCGCGAAGGTCGCCAACGCGCACGCCACGACGTGCCGGGCGCTGCCCCGCGACATCCCCGCCCGCCCCACTGACGACACCGTCCGCGAGCAGCTGCACTCCTGGGTGCGCGGCACCCGCCACCGGCACAAGGACGTCCAGCTGTGGATCTCCGACCTGGACCTGAGCCGCCTCACCCTCCAGCGCACCACCGCGTGGATCGAGGCGGTGCTCCAGCAGCTGGCCGCCGACCAGCCCGACGTCCTGCGTAGCGAACGCAGCCAGTACAGCGACAGCGACCACGTCTCCTACTACGCCCGCCGGCTTCCGGAGGCGTGACGGCGTCATGGCCGCTTGCTCTCAATACCTGGAGGTCGTCTCCGTGCTGAGTCCCCGCCCGCGCCGCCGGATCGGTCGGCCCTGCCCCCGACGGCCCGGCCCCCGTTACCCAGTGCCTCAGCGCCGGTTGCCCGGTGCCTGGAGCAGGTGATGGCCAACCCGGACCAGGACTTGGTCGACGTCGACCCGTACGACCCCGGCGACGGCTCTTTACCGGTCTTCCGGTGGAAGCAGGCCGGGCACGAGAACCTCGCCACCCGCCGCCAGCTGCGCGAGATGGGACTGCGCCCCGGCGGACACGAGCCCGTCGCACGGATCGAATGCCGCCGTGGGAAGCGGTGGGTCCTTCACGACCCACTACGCCGCGGACCGCCGCGTGCCGGGCAAGGGCCTGCTGGAGAAGATCGCCACCAAGACCGGCAAGGGCGGCTTTTACAAGCTCGCCGACGGCTCCTTCCACCTCGACTCTGCCTGGCACCACGGCTGGGAGACCGTCGCGGCCGTGGTCGCCACGACCAAGGCCACCACCCGGTGACCGGCCCGCACCGTGCTCGCGTCAACCGCGTCCGTGCCGCGGCCGGGATCGCCTCGCTCGCCCTCCAGCAGATCGAGGACAACCTCAGCGCCGACGACGTCGACCAGGAGGAACTCGCGGCGATCCTGGGCGCGCTCATCGAGGACACCGATCCGCCCGGCGGCCTCCTTGCGGCCGTGGCGCAGCTGCTCACCGCCGCCGCGCGCCGCGCCGAGCAGATCGAGCCCGACCACGTCGTCGTCGCCGACAACATCCACCGCCTGGAGCCGCTGCTCCGGCAGGCCAGCGACACCCGCCGCCGCGAGCTCGGCTGGGACGGCGGCGACGGCCTGGGCGACCTGCTCCTGGTCCGCCGCACGTTCGGCTCCGAGGTACTGCCGCTGTGGCACTGGTGCGAGGGGTCGCCGCTCGCCGGCGGCGACCGCGTCGGCGAGATCCGCCTCGGGCCCGACCGCCTGGTCCTCGCGCTGCGCACCGACGTCGGCTGCCCGTACGACGACTGCGACGCCCCGGCGTGGCAGCCGGTCTTCTCGGTCACCGACCTGTGGAAGGCGCACACCAGCGACACCGGACTGCACCCGGACGCCGTCTGCTCCGTCCACGGCGGCCCCGACGACGTCGACCAGGAGGCCGACGACCACGACCAGGACGACGATCCCGAGGGCCGCGCGGACCTGGAAGAGCAGTTCGCCGCTGCGGTCCGCGAGTGAGCTGCCGGCCCTCCGTGCTGCCCCGGCCCCGGCTCACCGCCGGGGCCGGGGCCGGGTCTCGCTCCAACCGCTCACACCCCAGCGCGGCTCCGGCCGCCCACCCAGAAGGACAATCCATGCGTACCTGGAACGCCCCCGACCACCGCATCGCCGACACCGAGCACGGCACCCTCGTGTTCGAAGGCGATGCCGAACTGGTCCTGGCCGACTGGCAGGTCACCGAGGACGCCCCGGACGCCGACGGGCGCGTCTACGCCTCGATCCGCGGATGGCTCGCCAACAGCGGCGGATCCGGCAGGGTCCGCGACCCGTACACCCAGCCCGTCGCCGACGGCCGCGCCCGCCTGCTGCACACCAACCTGCGCGGCCTCAAGAACGTCACCGACCGGGACGTCCACCTCGACTACTACGGCGTTACGCAGCCCTACCCGAACACCTGGGACCACCCCGGCTACCTCACTACCGTCTCCTGGATGGACCGCCGCCTCGACGCCCGCGGCCATGAGATCCCGGAGACCGAGATCGGCCGCACCCAGTGGACCCACCCCGAAACGGGCCGCGTCTTCGACCTCACCAAGGCCTACGCGCGCGCCGATGAAGGCCCCTACAGCACCCAGGACCGCTGCTGGCAGCACTACGACCGGTGGAGTAACGGCGTGCCCCACCTGCACTACTTCCGCGGCGCGCGGCGCACGCCCACCGACGTCGGCTGGAGCCTGCCTCTCACCGACCCGGGCTGGATCGAGATCACCACTGCCTGACGGCCCCGCCCCGGCGCTCTCCGTACCGCCCCGGCTCCTCGGCGCACCCGCGCCCAGAGGCCGGGGCGGTGCGGTGTCCGCCCGGCACCCCATCCCGGGACAGCAGAAGAGGCGCACCCCCAATGGCAGGCCAGCCCGGGTGCGCCTCTCCCCCACCGCCCTGCAAGGGCGGGATCGGAGAACATCATGCCTTCCGCCACCCTGTGGCAACAGCATTCCCGCGCCCTACTCTTCGCGACGGCGGCAGCCCCGCCGCTCACCGGCTGGGCCGTCCACGTGAGCGTGCTGCGGCGCCGCGTGAGGGCCGCGCAGCGCGATCCACTCACCGGGCTGTGGCGCCGCGAGAGCTACACCGCCCGCGCCCACCGCCTCCTCACCCGCCCTGCCCCCTCTCGCCGACGAGACATCGCGGCGCTCTTCGTCGACGCCGACCACTTCAAGCAGATCAATGACCGCGAGGGCCACGAGGCCGGAGACGCGGTCCTCGCCGCGCTCGGGAAACGGCTCACCGGCTGGGCTGGACCGCGCGGGGTGTGCGGGCGGCTCGGCGGCGACGAGTTCGCCGCCGTCCTCCCCCTGCCGGCCGAGCACCGCGCCGAGCGCCTGGAGCAGCTCGTGCGGGCACTGCACGCACCGGTCCTCCTCGACGACGGACGCCTCATCCAGGTCTCGGCCTCCGTCGGCGTCGCCACCACCGACATCCTCGGCACACGCGACCTCACCGTGCTCCAGCGCGCCTCGGACGCGGCCCTCTACGACGGCAAGCACACCGGCCGGGCCGTCCTCGCGACCACCGCGCACACGCGCGTGCCCTCCGTCAACGGACGCCGCCTGGGTCGCCCCGGCACCAACGTGTGGGGGCAGGCCGCATGACCAGCACACCGGAGCGCGGCGACTGGCTGCGCGCGCTCACCGTCCGCCAGCCCTGGGCCGCCTGCATCGCCCACGGCACCAAGAGGACCGAGAACCGCACCCGGCCCTGGTCGTGGCGCGGGCCGCTCCTCATCCACGCTGGCCGGGGCACCGATCACCAGGCGCTCACCGACCCCCGCGTCACCTGCACCCTCCCCCGCAAACGCCCCCTGGAGTTCGGCGCCGTCCTGGCCATCGCGCGCCTCACCGACTGCCACCAGGACCAGCCCGGCCAGCAGTGCTCCACCTGGGCCGACCCCGAGGCCTGGCACCTCACCCTCACCGACGTCACGCCGCTGGAGGAGCCGATCCCCGCGCTCGGCCGCCTCGGCCTGTGGCGCCCCGGCCCCGACCTCACCGCCCGCGTCCTGGCCCAACTCCCCCACCTGAAGCCGTGAGGCGCGTGAGCCGTCCCAAAGAGTTGTGGGAGCCGGGCCTGATCCCGGCCCCCGGCACGCTCCTGGACTGGCGCGACGCCCGCCACCACGACGCCCGCACCGCGTATCCCTGCACGCTGTGCGGCCACCCCACCCACCTGCGCTCCCACACCGGCGAGCCCGTCCACAAGACGTGCGCCGAAACGTGGATCGCCACCCACTACCCCGAAGCCCGCCGCACCGCGCGCTTCGCCTCCGATGCACGGCCCGCACGCCGTTCCGGAGCCGACGAGGACCACGCCTGACCGCGAGTACGAGGAGATGCCCGTGAACCGCACCCCGCGCGCCGACTCCGACCGCGCCCTCGCCTACCCCGAACCCCCCGCCACCTCCACCTGGCACCACACCACCAAGCCCCCGGTACGCCCCCGCAAGCTCACCCCCGGCCAGCAACGCCGCAACCGTGAACGCCTCCAGCGCGACCTCGCAAGGACGAGGTGAGCGCTGTGTACGACGACCTGAACCCCGCCCAAATCGCCGAGCGTCTCGCACTCGACCCACCCACCCCCGAGACCGAAGCAGCAGCCACCCGCACCGTTGCCCGCCACGCCCACGGCAAGGAGGACCTCACCCTCCTCCTCGACGCCCTCGGCCTCCCCGCGACGACGACACCCTCACCAACCTGTTCCCCCTGATCCCGGAAACCGGAGCCTCAGCCCCATGACCGACACACCCCTCGCTCTCACCGAAACCGTTACCGCGACCGCCCCGGCCGCCGACGACGCGCCCGCCACAGCCAGCCGGGGCATGTCCGCGTTCGAGGCCATGGCGCTCTCGATGCACCGCAACGGCGACACCGAGCAGGCCATCCAGGAGGCCACCGGCCTCAGCGCGACCGAACTCAGCACGCTCCTGGCTGAGTCTGCCCCCGGCCTGCCCCGCCCGGCCGTCGACGCCCCGGCCGTCGACGCCCCGGTCATTCCGCTCCCCGTCTCCAACGAGATCCAGAACCTGCTCGACTGGGCGGCCACGCACCCGGCCGCCTCGGTCCGCAGCCGCGCCGCCCGCATCCTCGCCGACCTGTCAGAGCTGGTCGACCGCCGCGACAGCGAGGCCGCGCAGCGCGAGGCCGAAGAGAAGGTGGCCAAGGCCAAGGCCGAACTGGAGAAGGCGCGGGCGGAACTGCACGCCGTGCGCGCCGGGAAGGCCAGCACCCGTCCCCTCGCGGCGGCCACGCCCGCACCCGCACCGATCCGCACCGGCCTGGGCAGCGGCCGCACCCGGGAGGAGCTCGCCGCCATCAGGACATGGGCGCGCGCCCACGGCCACCAGGTCGCCGACGCGGGCATGGTGCGCAAGGCCGTCCTGGAGGCATACGACGCCGCCCACCAGACCGTCCGGAAGGCCAGCTGACCGATGACTTCCCAAATGACGACCGCCCTCCCCGCACAGCGCACCGTCCTGGAGCGGTTCTCCGCCGGCCACCCCCGTGGCTCCTGGCCCGCCGACGAATACGCCGCCGCCCAGCGAGCCCAGGGCACCGACGCCCGGGTCGTCATGGACCTCACCAGCGACCAGTTCCTCGTGGTGACCGTCACCACTGCCCACTGACCCACCCAACCGAGAGGCGAACATGACTGAGACCGAGACCGAGTCGTTCGAGACGATCCGCTACACCGCCGACGTGGTGGCCATGACGCCCGACGGCAGCGTCCTGCTGATCGAGCGAGGCTGGCCGCCCCACGAGGGCGCCTGGGCCCTGCCCGGCGGGCACGTCGACCCCGGCGAGACGAGCCTCGCGGCCGCGGCCCGAGAGCTCGCTGAGGAGACTGGCGTCCGCGTCACCGCCGACAGCCTGCGCCAGATCGGCGTCTGGGACGCGCCCGACCGCGACCCGCGCGGACGGTACGTCACCGTCGCGTACGCCGCCGTGGTCCCGGCCGCCACCCAGATCGTCGCCGGAGACGACGCCCGCACCGCCCGCTGGTGGCCCCTGGACCACCTGCCCGAGCGCCTGGCGTTCGACCACGCCGACATCCTCCGTGCAGCCACGGCCTCCTGACGCACCAGCACGACGCGACACACCTCAGCGCCGCGCCCCGGACCAGACGGCCGGGACGCGGCGCTTCCTGCTCCCCCTCACCGAGAAGCCTTCGCGTGTTAACCACCGTCGCGCCGGCCTCGCCGTCGTCGCCACCCTCTTGGGCGCGATCGCGTGGATGGGCGGCCAAGCACCGGCTCACCGAGGCCCGCGAGGCCGCGAAAATCCCGCACGACAACTTCGTGGACACCGCCGCCCGCTACCTGCGCCCGCCCTACACGGCAGGAGCCCACCCCACCCCCGAACAGGAGCCCAACCGATGAAGCGCCCCCTCTTCCGCCGCTGCGGGACCGCGCCCGGCGCCCTCACCCCCAAGGACCAAGCCGTCGGCGACCAGTTCCGCACGATGCTCACCGCCCTGCGCAACCCCGAGCCCTGGACGCCGGGCACCGGCAGCGCCAGGGACATCGCCGTCAGGGTCGGCCCGTTCATCGAACGGGCACAGACCCGGCCCGGCGACGATCACGGCCCCGAGATGATCGCCGTCGCCCTAGTCCACCCCGACACCCCGTACGCTGGCGCCTACCTCCACGTCCGCCGCCAGCTCGGCTACACCGAACGCGACTGGCTGCGCTGCCCGACCAGCGCGATCCTCGGCTTCTGGCAGCCCGGCTACGCGACGCTCACCCACGCCGCCAACGGGCTGCCCCTGCCCGACGACGTCGGCATGGAGCCCGCGCACTACGCCCTCTACGTCGAGGCCCGCAAGCGAGACGACAGTCACGACGGCTACACCCTGCTCCGGCTCGGCCCCTACACCCAGACCCGGTACGCCCAGCAGGACTACGACCGGCTCACCGCCGCGCTTGACGGCCGCGAGACCACTCTCGCCCCCGGGTTCCGCGTCTCCACGCGGTGCGGGCCGTTCAACGTGAGCGACCACCAGCTATTCACCGACCCGCACGACGCCGACGCCGTCGCGCTCCTGGACACCGCCGTCGCAGGGGTGAGCGCGTAACCGCTCCGGAATGGTAGGCCCCGTCCCGGTCCCGGTCTGGCCTGTCCTGCACCTTGCCCCCGTGCCAGCCCTCAGGGCTGGCACGGGGGCTTTTTGCGTTTCAGAGCCCCAGCACACTGCTCTGCGAGCCGAGTGACGGCAAGGCTTCAAAACCCGGTTTTGAGCAGGAGAAAGGAGGGGCAACGCGGCTGGTTCAAAACGCGGTTTTGAACCAGCCGCGTTGCCCCTCCTTCTCAGGAGATGAATCGTGACATCCTGTCCCGGTCCGCAGTACCAGCCACGTTGGCTGGGAAGCATACGGAACACCAGGAGCTCAACCCATGGCACGGATCACCGCGCTCATCAACCGCAAGGGCGGCGTCGGCAAGTCGACCCTCACCGTCAACACGGCGGCCATCACCGCCCATGTACTGGGCGACTCCCCAGAAGGCGCCCCCCACTACGTTGCAGCTGTCTCCGCTGACCCTCAAGGGTCCACCACTTGGTGGTCGGAACGCGTCGGACACGACCTGCCCTTCTCCTTTGAACAGATCACCTCGCGCGACGACTTGGACCTCTTCGCCCAGCTGAAGAAGTCCAGGAAGGTCAAGCACGCGTTCATCGACACCCCCGGGTGGATGGATCTCCCCGAAGAGGAAAAGGAAGAGGCCGGCGACCCCTTCGGCAAGAGCACCGCTGCCGACGCCATGCGCGCCGTCCTCGCCAGCGCCGACGACATCATCGTCCCCGTCGAGCCCGAGCCCCTCGGCTTCATGCCGACGCGGGACACCATCGAAGAGGTCGTCAAGCCGCTCGGAATCCCCTACCTCGTCGTCATCAACAACTGGGACCCCAGGGACGGTGAAGCAGACCTCGACCAGACCAAAGACTTCATCCGTGCCCAGCAGTGGAACCTCGCCAACACTGTTGTGCGCCACTACAAGGTCCACACCAGGGCCGCACTCGAAGGCACAGTCGTCACTCAGTACAAGAAGAACCGTGTAGCCATGGAAGCCCGTGAAGACTTCTACCAACTCGCCCTTGAGCTCGGCGCCGGGAAGAAGGGCAACCGCTGATGGCGACCAAGAAGCACTGGGCCGACCTTCTCGACGGTCCCGGCAAGCCAGGCAGTAAGCACACCAGCCGGGAGCCCGCTCAGCCGGACGTACCGCCCACAACCGTCCACATGCACACCATCAGCGATAACCCGGAGAATCCCCGCACCGAAGCTGATTACACCGACGACGACCCTGACTTTCGAGAACTCAAGGCCTCGATGAAAGCTGTGGGCCAGCTTCAACCCGCTGTCGCTTTGTCTCGTGATGCCTTCCTTGCGGCCAAGCCTCACTTCGCCGCTCAGATCGGCGACAAGCAGTGGGTCGTCATCCTGGGCAATCGGCGCCTCCACGCGGCCCGGCAGCTCGGCTGGACCAAGTTTGAGATCCGGGTCCGCGACCGACTGGGCAACCAGGAGGACGACAAGATCGACGAAGCCGTCGTCATCGAGAACATCCACCGCAAGAACATCCCCCCGTACCGCGAGGCGGTCTTCCTGCAACGGATGCTTGAGCGGCACGGATCGCAGGACAAGGTCGCCGAACGCATCGGCAAGTCGCAGATGTACGTCTCCAATCGGCTGGCACTCCTCGACCTCGCTCCCGAGCTCCGTGAAGCTGTCGACACGAAACAGATCAAAGTCAAGACAGCTGAGAAGATCGCCAAGATCCCGGACCACGAGAAGCAGAAGGCCTACGCGGCCGAAGAGGCCCGGAAGGCCGCCCAGCCAAAGCCGCCGCGCAGCCAGCGCAGTGCCTCGGCGAAGACGAGCCTTCAAAACCCGGTTTTGAAGACCGAGGCGCACAAGGGCGGGGGAGCGCAGTCGACAAGCGCCCCGGCCGCCCAGGCGCCGCCAATCCCCGTGCAGGTCCCAGGGACGACAGCGCGGACCAGCACCGCCCCTCCGCGAGGCGTAGCACTCATGGACGCGGCCTTCGAGGAGCTCAACGCAGATCAGCGCAGCGCCTTCATCCTGCACTACTTCCAGCGCAGTACCGGCGTCGACGCTGTCATCGCAGACATGCGGGGCGAGCTCGACCTCGCCGCTCGAGAATCGCTCGCTCGCATCCTGCAACAAGTCGCCGACGGCCTGCTCCGCGACGCGTAAGTCCTTGGGGTGGTTGCGCGGTGTGCGGGCCGCGCAACCACCCCAAGGTGTGCCACCACCACGCACATCAGGAGGGCCGAAGCTCCTTCGAGGCGGAGCAATCGCGTGACCGGGGGCCGTCTCGCTCCGCGCCTGGCCCAGCCCTGAGAAAGACCTGACCCAAATCCTGACCCAGCGACCTGACCTGCCCATATGGCGTTCCAGGCCGGTCACGCGGTGACCGGTCACCGGGATCGGTCACACCACACCACCGGTCACGAGAGGGGGCGCCGCGTTCGATGACCGATTCCCAGGAACCGGTCATGGCGAGCCCCGGTCACTGATGAGGTGCGAGCACCTGTGGAGACGACCGTGCGGCATCTCCTGCCACTGCCGCCGGTCCCAGAACCGAGGCGGAATGCCGAACGGGGCGCCGGTCTGTAGGCAAGCACGTGACCGATTACATGGCGTCACTAGCGTGGATCGTCGAATCCAGCAACGAGGGCACCGCGTGGCCAGGTGCTCACCCGTCCAAGGCATCTCCCTCCAGAGTTAAGGCACGAAAAAACGTGCCTTAACTCTGGAGGGAGCGGGGCTCGTCGGCGTCAGCGAGGGCCATTGGCCTGCCAGGGCGGAGGCTGACGGAGGGGAAGGCGAAGATGCGTGTGCTCTCCGTCGTTCGTGCCTGGTGCACCGCGAAGACGTCCGTTACCGGGTCAACCCCCGGTTCTTCTTCGCCCAGAACCCCGAAATCGCTCGCCCCACCCTCGCCGCCCTCCAGGCCCCGGACGTCATCCCCGACGCGCGAGCCCACCAGCCCCGCCGAACGTCGCCGGCCGACACCCGCCGCCGCGTGGTGCGCTCCGTCTCCTGACAAGGGCTCCGTGAAGACGCCTCCGGTGTCTACCCGCCGGTCACCCCGGCAGACGAGGCGGGGGAAGTGGAGGGTGAGGTCGCCTTCCATAAGCTCCCCATGTCGGCCGACGACCTCGCCACTGTCCGCGCCGCCCTCCACGCCTGACACGAGTTCCACCTCATCGCCCCTCTCAGGGGTCCCCCGCCGCGTCCTCGTGCGGATCGAAGCCGCGCAGGAGCGGGTCCAGCTCGGCGGCGGCCCCGCACAGGGCACACGCCCGGGTCGCGGGGTGCTCGGCCGCATTCAGCGCTTGCTCCACCCGCAGCACCGGAAGACCGGGCGGCGCTTCCGCGCAATCCACGGCGTGAAGGACCGCGCGGGAGGGCCCTCGCCGCCCGCCGCCGCTCTTCGCCAGCACCCACCCGGCGGGCCTGCGCGGCCCGAGCGCGGCATCGAGGAGCGAGGGCGGGGGGAGCGGTTCGGTCGGTACACCCGTGTAGTCGGCGCCCTCCACGGGCCGTACGTGCTCGGGGGCCCGCACCCACACTTCGTACTGCGCCGCCTCGACATCCAGGCCCTCCCCGCCCACGTTGCGGTAGAGCGGCAGCGCGACGCGGTAGCGCCACCCGTCCGCACGCTGTCGCCGCGCGAGGAGCAGCCCGCGGACCTCCTGGCCGTCCGGGAGCACCACCCACACCTGCGGTGCCCCGCCGTCGTGCGCGGCCTCGCTGCCCGGCACGCTCAGCCCCGCGCCCCGGCGGCTGGGGCGGCTGGAGTTTCGTGGGCGTGCTTGAGTGCGTCGCGGGCCCGCATCCGCTCCTCGGCCGGGAGGCTCGCCCACAGCTCGTGCGTCACGATCGCCGTAGCGAGTTCCCGCTCCCGCTCCCGCAGGGTCGCGATCTCTGCGCGCTCCTGTTCGCTCCATCCCGGGGAGGCCGGGTGCGTGCGGGCGCCCGCCCAGTATCCGTCCGGCCGTTCCCACGCCGGCATCGGTTCGGCCGAGGGCGGCAGGGCGGCGAGGCGGGCGGAAAGCGTGGCGCGCACGGCGGTGAGGTCGCGTTGAGCTGCGAGGAGATCGTCGGGGAAATCGGTCACATCAGCGAGGGTACGACCGCCTGGGTCAGGTACCGGTCTTCAGCGCGGCGGCGGCCGCGCGGGCGACCTCCGGCCGGGAGCGGATCGCCGCGACCACCTCTTCGGCGCTCGGGCCGCTCTGCGCGGGCACCGTGGCGGCGCATACCCGCTTTTCCAGCTCGGTCAGGACTGTCCCCGCGCGGGCGTAGTCCTCGGCCGCCTCCGGATCGTGCGCGGCGAGGTCGGCGCACGCCGCGTCCAGGGCCGCCCGGAGACCGGAGAGCACCGTCCTCATGTGGCCGGGGCGGCGGGCCACGGCCAGCCGCGGGTATTTCCTCGTCGGCGCGTACGCCCTCTCCAGGGCGCGAACGGCGTCGTCGAGGTATTCGAAGGCGTCGTGAAGGGTCTCGGTGGAGCTGTCCAGGCTGAGCAAGGGGCTGTAATGGCCTCCCTCGACGTCCTTGGCGTACTGCTGGTCGACGCCAAGGGCCCGCAGCCCGTGGAGGGTGGCCAGGGTCCCCACGGCGAGGGACACCATGCGGGCGGTCGCCGCGATGCCCTCGCCCATGCGGCTCACGGTGCCCCGCCGCTCCAGCGCGGTCGTCTCCGCCTCCTCGGCTTTCAGCGCCTGGTGCTCGGCCCCGAGATTCTCGAAGACGGTGACCAGCGCGCTCACTGCGCGACGCACGGGGTCCTCGGCGGCGTTCTCCTGGGTGCTCATGCAGTCTCCTTCGGCGGCGCGGCGTCAAGTCGTATCGCCGCGCGCGGTGACGCGCCGGACGGCCGCGTCACCGCGTGCAACAGGGAGCGCCCTCACCGAGTTACGGGCACGGTCCTCGCGAAGCGTTCAGCTCGGTGAGGTGTGCCGGGGACATTGCCCGTGTGGGGGAGGCCCCCGCGCCGGTCGTTGCCGGGAGGGTCGCTGCCGGTCACGCACCGAGGGCGCCGGTCAGGACCAGAGCGAGCCGCCGTGTCGGCGACGCCGCGCGGCGGCGGTGCGGGCGGGCTCGGCGCGGAGCGGGTCTTGCCGACGATGGCCGGAAGTAGCTGCACGAAGACGGTTGCCGACCATGTATAAGGGGGACAGGTTCAGTGCTGCACAATGAGTGCAGCACTCGGATGGAAATGAGGAATCAGTCGTGAGCCACGTTCTTCCGCTCGCCAACGGCCTGCGCACCGATCACCCGGTGCCGGGCCTGCCCTTCGTCGACGACTCCCACCTCCCGCTCGACGAGGGTCCGGAGGCTATCGAGGCCGTCGGCCGCAACAGGGGCCCGGGCATGTGGGGCCGCTTCGACAAGAACCGCGCCAGTGGCGGCTGGCGCGCGTTCACCACCGACCCGATCGACAACACGCTCGGCTGGTCGGTCCGCTACCACCCCGAGCACGGCCGAACCGTGCTGCTGCTGCACGACGGCGACACCTCCTCCCTGCACATGGACTGGGCCGGTGAGCAGCTGCTGTTCCGGGCCGGTGGCTACTGGTGGAACGGCGAGACGTGGTTCCGTCCCGGCCAGGTCTGGGACCCGGTCGTGGAGGAATACGAGAAGCGCAAGGCCCGCATGGCCGTCACCGTCACCGCCGCCGACATGCTCGACGGCCGCGCCGACCCGGCCAAGGCGTACATCGGCAAGGTGGCCCTCTTCGACCCGGACGCCGCGCGGCCGGACAACTGGCTCGACCACCTGGCGCTGTGGGCCGCCCGCCACCAGGAGCAGGACAGCGCCCCGCCGCTGGAGCGGTGCGTGGTCGACGTCTCCAGTCCCGAGCTGAGCGGTGCCCAGCTGATCGGTGCCCCGGAGCTGGCGGAGCTCGGCGGCATCACCGCCTCGACGCTGCGCTCCTACATCTCGCGCGGCAACAGCGAAGTGCCGCTGCCTCAGGCCGTCGTCGGCGGCCGAGACCAGTGGGCCAGGGCCGTGGCAGACGACTGGGTGGAGTCCCGCCAGCGCTCCTACCAGGGCATCAAGACCGCCATGGCGGGCGGCGACCCCGACAGCCTCTCGCCCGGCGCGGTCGAGGTCCGCGACCGCTTCACCGCCGACTTCCAGCACACGCTCTACGACCGGCCCGACGTGCGCAAGCGGTGGGTGCTGCGCCACCGCAACAAGGAATCCGTCTCCGAGGTCGCCGGCGCGTTGGCCTGGTCGGTGGCCGTCAGCCTCGACGACATCGTCCCCACCGAGCACCTGGGCCGGACCGTGCGGGCCGCGGTGCTGTCCGACTTCGCCGAGTCCGTCGAGATGTTCAACGACACCAAGGACGGCGAGGGCCTGAAAGCGTGGTGGAACCTCAACCTGACACCGTCAGTGGCCAAGACGCTGGACTGGTACATCCGGTGCTTTCCCGCCGAGGCCTACGCCACCATCGGGGAAATCCAGCGCCAGGCCCACAACGCCTGGAAGGCCCCGGCGGCGGACACCCTGAGCGCCCTGCGCTCGTCGCTCTCGCTCGACGGTGAGCTGAGCGACGAGCAGCGCGCGACCTACTTCGCCCTGCTCGAACCGCGCGAGGACAACGGCTGACACGTCCGCTTCGCCGCACGGCGGCCGGGGGACACCGTGCTGCGTGGCAGTGAACTGTGACCGGCCGCCACTGAAACATCGGCCAGGCTTGAGCACCTTGATGTCGGTCAGGCGAGGTCATCCGGGGCGTACTTCTCGATCCGCCGTGCGGCCGGACTCCAGACCCAGATTTCCTGTGCCTGACGCCACAGCCTGGGCAATGCCGTCAATTCTTGGCAGAACGCGTTGGTCGGCCCGGGATGTGGCAGGCCAGTTGTCGTGTCGACCCATTGGCCGGTGCCGACAGGGCTGGGTCGCCAATCCGGCTCGCCGATGAGGACTGCTTGCAGGACCGTCTCATCCCGGAAGACGATTGCGGAGGAGTTGTCAGCTGGCCTTCGTCCTTTCGGCGTGGGAAGCCGCCACTCTCGCTCGTGCGACCAGTCTCCGAGTCGGCCATCGGTCCCGAAGGGGACCGCCCAGTGACGCAGGTGTGGTGGGAACGTGTCCCGAACGTGGTCCGGCAGATAGGCGACGGCTCCACCGCCGGTGGCCACGACCTGCGAGCGCGAGACCACTATGCCCCACGGTGGGAATCCGCGGTCGGCGATCAGGTGGACCAGGTGCTCCGGTGGACTCTCCGAGAAGCAGACGGCGGGTTGTTCCGCGCCGAACGGCGCGAAGGCTCGGACCCTCGCGCTTGCGAGGATGCTGTCCAGACGCTGCTGCGGCAGCATCACGCGTATCTCGGCAGGCACCGATGGCGTAGGTTGACGCCCTACCGGGCGGCCAGCGAAGTGGATCAGATGGTCGCTTTGGGCCGGGCCGGCCATGTTGAGCAGCGGCGTCGTAGCCACGATCCCCCCCATCAGTCAGCGCCCGCCTCGGCGGCAGACCTCCCTGTGGACGAAGCATGCCAGGCTGCGGCTATGGCCGGGGGACTCCTGGGCTTCCCGCCGCCTGTGACGAGAGTCGGTGAGCGGGGTCAGCCCGATCCTCTTCTCCTCTGACGCGATCAAGTTCGCTGCCACAAACTGCCGTCGTCGATGTCCAGCGGCCCTTGATCAGGGGCCGTGCTCTCGCTCGCTGTCCTGTGCCAGCGAACTTTGAGCGATTGCCATGGAAGTTTGGGTGACCAGGGTGGCTGACCACTCCGGCCTCCGGGGGCGCCGCTCGCGCAGACGGCCTGGGACAACCTGCTCGACGACGCGCGACGGTACGAGCAGCACGAGGACTACGCCCCCGACACCTGGACGCCGTGGCGAGCGGCGGCGGGGCGCGGGCGGTCTTCGGCCGCCTTTACGGTGCGGGCCCGTTCACGCTGCGCAGGGTTTGCCGTCCTCGTCCTCGAAGAGGAAACCGTGCATGCGGTCCTAGACGGGTACCCCCGCCCACCTGTCCGAGCCGCCAACTCCACCTCTCAGCGAACCAGCAACACCCCAGACCAGCCGCCTCGCTTCGCACCAACAAACTTCCTCCCCGCGTTACCTGGCCCTGGCCGCTACCGCCTTCGTTTACGAGCAGGCCCTGTGCCTCACGGCGTGTGCGGGTACGTGCCCCCCGCAGCCGGGAGGTAGGGGCTCGAGACGGAGCATCCCGTGACGGCGGGCGAGCAGTCTCCGTGAAACCAACCCACCCACGCCCCATACGGGTAGGGTCTGCCCGTCAGCGCAATGACGCTCGTTCTGTGCGGACTGGAAGGAAACGGCCCCGTGGGCACACGCCACTTCCTCGTCGCGGTGCTCGCTGTTGCAATGCTCAGCAGCTGCTCGTCGAATCGCGACACCGACTCGAAGGCTGACAGCACACCTCCTCCTCCCTGCACGAACGCCGCGTGCAGGGCATACGACGCAGGATTCGCCCGTGGCGAGGAGGCTCTGACAACCGGGGAGGAGTTCGAGGCGCCGGCCCGGCTCAGGGATCAGCCTCCAGCCGACAGCGCCGCGTCAGCGGTCCAACACGACCGACAGGTAGTGGAATACGGCTGCCATCAGCTCGCTCGTGACACGGATTACCTCGGTGAGGAACGGGACGCATACGAGATGGGATGCGTCGATGGCGGGACACCGATGCTCTCCGGCCATCCAAACCGGCACGACTACGAGGGCTTCTGAACCCTGTTCCACCAGGCTGAGCGCACCTCTCAGAGCGAGGCGATCCGCCTACGGACACCGGCCCAACTGCTAGGCCCCCGCCCCACGCGCGCGGCTTCGGGGCGCCGTCAGCACTGACCTTCGAATATTGCAGTGACCTCATCATTAAAGAACTGGACCCAGTCGTTCTGGTCGTCGCCCAGCAGAGGGTGGCGCACCTGAGGGATGCCCTGTCGGCAGAGGTCGCGCAGGTCCACCGTGAAGACGTCGTCGCCGTACTGGATCCAGTCATCAACGATCGCCCAGCTGGGATTGTCGAAGACAGACTCCCCCATACTCTCGACGTTCCCCCGGCCGCTAGAGGTCAGTGACCAGGCCAGAGGACGGAAGTAGACCTCCGAGAAGACGTCGTAGTGTCGTCGGCTCCTCAGCACCCTGACGGCGTTGAACATGCTGGCCAATCGCGTTCCTCTGTAGGGATAAAGAGCCAGGCGCAGAGTGGCTCCGTCAGGCATCGTGATGTGATCGCGCCGCTCGCGCAGATCCGTGGCGAGACCAGGGAACAACACGCGCAAATGAGGCGTGGTGGCGAACATACCGATCAGGATCGACCGTGCCACGCGGCCCGGCGCGAGACGAACGGGCGGAGCGGGGTCCGGTCGGGGTAGGTGGAGGAGCGGCATTGCCCGGGTATAGGTACGCAACGCCGCCGCGAAGTCGCCGTAGGCCGCGTCGTAGTGCAATCCCGCGAGACTGTTGCAGTCACCGCACAAACCCCGCAGCCACATCCCTCCAGCAGCAGGCCGGCCGTTGCTGCGCACCTGATTGTGGATACGAACGGTTGCGCACGTCACTTTGTCCCGGTTACCGGCGGCCTGAGGTGGCACGTGCGCCTTTGTCATCTCACGTACCTCACCACACAGTCCGCAGACACGCAGCCCTGGCTTACGCAGGTCAACACCCAGGGTGCCCGGCGGGCGCTTGTCAGCCATCCGTGGAGCGTAACGGGACCAACACGCCATGCTCTGCCCTTTTTTACCGCGCGGCCTGAATGCCGCCGATATTGAGGCTGCCATGCCCGCCCTGGCCGACCTCCGAGAGCGCGGCGGCCGACCGGATCGCTGACGCGCTCTGCGCGCCGAACCCGACCGCGTACGGCGAGCGGACAAACGTGACGGCGTTCGTGGTCAGCGGGTTCGTCGACCACGGCCTCCTGGTCGACCTGCGCGAGCCCACACGAGGCGCTGCACCCCCGACCAGGTCGCGGAGGTCTGCCGGGGCGAGGACTCTGCAGACTTGGTCGTCGCCCGCTTTCGACCACACGGTCCGGCTCAGCTGGGTCCGCTCCTCCGCAACCAGCGCTCTCTGTCCCGTGTCACCGACCGCGTGCCACGGAAGCGTGACCGATGCGATTTGTGTCATTGAAAATTGATCGCGCCGGTCACCCGAACCGGTGCCAGCGTGCTCAACTCGACCCTGGACAGGCATGATTCAGCGGTACTGCTCCGGAATCTCCATCTCGTCTGAACCGTTAGAGATGTGCCTCATGTCCGGGGTCTCGACCTCGGCAACAACGATCCAGGGTCTGTACCCCTCCACTTCGCAGACCGCGTGCAGGCGCAGATTCGCCTCCCAGTACCCGTCCACCCAGCCTTCTGGATCTTGGAACCAGCTCGGCGGCTCGGAGTTGTCCATCTGTCGGTACACGGAGTTGCCGCGCTCTAGGCCCCGGATAACGCTCTGCCGACCGGGCGCAACAACCCCGTCGACCCCAAGGCTGAATCGGGCGGGCCCCCAGATCACCGACGGCAGCTCCGTACGCCTAGCTTCGTCGTCGTGCGGTCTTGCTGAGTGATCCCATCCGGCCTCGTCGCGCACCGTGAGAGTGACCGTATCGAGGTGATCCAGGCCGACCGGGCCATCGAGCGTGGCGGTGAGCCTCAGACGGTTGGCGCCTACGCGGGTTAGCTTGAAGGTCAGCTCAGGAGTCATTTCGCGGTGCCAACGGTCGCGTTCGATCTTCGCCACCTCTCGCGCGGTGTCAGCCGCGTCCGCGGCAGCCGCCGCCGCTTTGCGGGTCGTCCAGTACGCCATGACCGCAGTGACTACCACCCCGGCTGCGGCAGCAATGGCGCTCAGCGCCGTCCAGTCGTCATTGTTCATGGCGCCGGACCGTAGCAGCGGCGGCGGCCGTACGCGGTGGAGTATCCGCATCGGGACATGACTGGGGGCCCTACTGGTGGGCTCGCGTCTCGGGGCGGACACAGCCAGGGCCTGAACAGCGCAATCAACCTTCGATGACACAAACTCGCTTCCGTCAGGCTTCGATGGCGCGCAGTCAAAGTTCGGTGGCACCGGACACTCGCGGAACACACCAGCCGGGCGCAGGGATGAGTTCCCGTCAAAGTCGAACGGGTTAAACCGGAGGGATAAATCGCGGGTTAAATCATGCTAGGGTCTGAGTGGAAGGGAGACCCCCAATGGCGTCCGAGGAAGAGCTGTTCGCGAACATTGACGCGTTGCTGGAGGAGGAGCCCCAGCTGCCGCCTCCGGCGGAGCGTGCCCGGTTGCGTGAGGCCGCCGGTATCACCCAGGCCCGTCTCGCTCTCGCGTTGAAGACGTCGACGCAGACGGTGAAGAACTACGAGAACGGCCGCTCCGAGCCGAGGTCGCCGCGCCTGGAGGCATACCAGCGTCTGCTGAAGGGCTGGGCGCAGAAGTACCCGGCCCACGGTGCCCCGGCCCCCGCCCCGCTCCCGGCCTCGGCTGTGGTGGCGAAGCCGGAGCCAGAGGTGCCCGAGACGTTCACCAGCCCGGCCGCCTCCGAGCCGGAGACGAACACCGCTCCGCTACCGTCTCCGCTCTCCCCGGCCGCACCCGGTCGTGCCCCTCGCGACGCCGCGCGTTCGGCGGCCTCGTCGTCGCGGCGCCCCGCGGCGAAGAAGGCCGCCGCGCCCGCCACCGATCCGCGCTTCCCTCACGGTCCGCTCGCCGTCCTCGACGGTGACGGCTCCGCCTACGGCGTCGACGGCCTGGTACTGGACTGCCCCGCCACCACGGTGGTGGAGCTGGTGGAGTGGGCGCTGCGCGAGTCCGGGCTCGGCGCGCCGAAGCTGCACCGGTACGGCAAGGACGCCGACCCGCTCCTCGTCCTCACCGAGGCCGCCGCCGTGAAGCTCGGTCTGCCCGAGCGTCTGGAGGACCGGCGCGGCCTGCGCCTGCCCGAGGACCACCCGGTCATCAAGCAGATCACGAAGGCCAAGTGGCAGCTCACCCAACGCGGCTTCGGCCCCTGGGCGCGGATCTACCGCAAGGCGCAGGGCCGCGAGCGGCAGTGCGTGCAGCTCGCCATCCTGCCCTGGGACGCGCTCGACGAGCGGTCCTGGCCCGGCGTCGCCGAGATGGAGCCGGCCGACATCGCCCGCGTCCTGGGCGTGTACGCCCAGCGGGTCATCACCCCGCGCGGCAGCACGGCGGTCTCCGGCCTGGAGCTGATGACCGCGCTGCGCCCGCCGACCCGGCCCGTGCGCGACGAGACCACCGGCAACTGGGTCTCCGGCCACAATCCCGGCAGCCTGGGCACCGAGCCGATGGACCCGGCCCCGCCCGAGGGCCAGCCCGAGCACCCCGCCGTCTTCCACACGGGGTGGAAGGGCGGCTTCCTCCACGAAGAGGCCTTCCAGTGGGTGCGGGAGGTGGACACGCTCACCGCCGAGGACTGCCGCCTGCCCTGGGCCATCGGCCTGGACCTGAACACCGCATTCCTCGCCGCCGCCGCACGGTTGACGGTCGGCCTCTCCGAGCCCGTGCACTTCGTACACCCGCCGTTCAACCCGAAAATCCCGGGCGCCTGGCTGGTAGACCTGTCCGGCATCGAGCTGGACCCGCGCCTGCCCTCACCGTTCACCCCGACCGGAGAGCGCCCCACGGGCCCGGCCTGGTACCAGACCCACACCGTCGCCTACGCCCAGGAACTCGGCCACAACGTCGAACCCCTGGAGGCGTACCTGCGGCGGGAGACCGGCGCATACCTGGACCCGTGGCACGACCGCCTCAAGACCGCGTACGTCACCACGCTCGCCGATCTCGGCGTCACCAAGGACCTCACCGACGAGCAGTTCCTCGCCGCGATGGAACAGCACAAGAGCGCCGACCCGGCGATGGCCGCGGTCCTCGCCGCGATCAAGGCCACCGTGAAGGGCGGCATCGGGAAGCTCTTCGAGAACCCCCAGGGCAAGCACTACAAGGAAGGCGAGCCGTGGCCGGCCATGATGCGGCCGACCTGGCGCCCCGACATCCGCGCCGCCGTCATCAGCAAGGCCCGCGTCAACATGCACCGCAAGATGCTCAACATGGCCCGGATGACCGGCCTGTTCCCCCTCGCCGTGCTGTCCGACTGCGTCGTCTACCCCAGCCCCGGCCCCAGCCCCCTCGACATCCTCCCCTACGCCACCTCGGGCAAGCCCCAGCCCGGCGCCTTCCGCCTCGGCCCCACCCCGGGCCTGGCCAAGCTCGAAGGCGTCCAGAGCATGGACTGGGCCGTGGACCTCATGGAGAAGGGCCTCAACCCCGCCCGCCACATCAAGGGCGGCGACGCCGTCCTCGACGACGGCGAGTAACCCATGACCACCACCCCCGCCCGCTCCGCACGGTCCCTGGAGGCCGAGGCGGACCGCGAACGGACACTGGACCGCCTCGAAGCACGCATGGAGGCCCTACAGCTGTCCCTGCGCACCCGCCGCACCTCGCCCCGCTGGGGACTGTGGCTGCACGACCTCCGCGAAACCCGCGAGACCTGGTTCCACCTGGCCGACCCCGACGGCCAGGACCCCATCCCCGAAAGGAGCTGACCCGTGACCGGAGAGATCGAAGACGCGATCGAGCGGGCCGACCGTGAGGCGTTCACCCAGGACCCGCCCAAGACGCTCAAGGGCCAGATCGGGTTTCTGCTCAAACAGTTCGGCAGCGCGAAGGCCGTCGCGGCGGAGATCGGGGTCACCGCCGACTCCGTGAACCGCTACCGGCGTGGCGCCCGCAAACACGCCCGCGCCGACGTCGCCGCGAAGATCGACGAGGCCGTGAAGGCCCGGTGGCAGCCCGTGGTGCGCAAGCGCCGGCAGAAGAAGGCGGCCACCTCGGGCGGGATCACGGTGGAGACCCGGGCCCGGTTCGGCTACACCGCACCGGTCGGCACGACCGACGACGGACGGTTCCGCCGACTCACCGTGCACCTCCCCGCGATGTACGCGAAGCGGCTCTTCGACGCCCGCGACGCGGGTGCCAGCGACCAGGAAATGCGCTCCATCATCGCCGAAGGGTTCAAGGATGTGTATTTTCAGGACGGCGGCAGCCGCGCTACGGGACTGTCGGACGTCGAAATCAACGACATCGATTACCTCGACCTCGACTACTGACCAGGAGCGAAGTCGAGTGCGGCGTTATTGCTGTGACTGAGCGCTTCACTTGGCCAGTGAGCGTTCGACGTGGCCAGTTGAGCACAAGCGTTCTTCCTGGTCAGCGAGTTGCAAAGCTCCACGGCCGTCGTGCTGCAAGAGCGCCTCTGGGCCATCGTCGCTGGTCAGCGGCTTCGCTCAACTGGCCAAGTGAAGCGCTCAGTCACATGCGGGCTTGAGCCGAAGCACGACAGCTGTCACAAAGGCAGGCTTGTTGTCACCAGAACTACGGGTGAGCCGTCCGGATTGGCCTCAAGGTGTGTCGCGCCACTAGGCTTGAGGGATGAGCGATGACCGTCCCGTTCTCCTCCCGTCCAGCTGCGAGTGGAGCGAGGATGCGCGGTTGGTGGGCGGGGCCCTTCGAACCGTCCAAGCAGCCGCGTCGGCGACTGGTGATGAGGCGCGCTATGTCCTTCCGCCGCTGACCTGGCAGGTCGCGGCCGATCTGGTCGAGAACTGTCCGACGATTGATCATCATCATTCGAACATCAGGATCATGGTGGTGCCGGAGCACGACTTGCGTGCCCTGTGGGGCTGTTATGAAGCCCTTGTAGGTGCCCACGAGGAGGACGTCGAAGCCACCGAGCTCGCCAACCTGCTGTCCCCCTTCCTCTGCGCTTACGACGACACAGATCTGGAGGGCCTCGTCGTGTGCCTGGGGCGCGTCCTTGCCGTCCTGAGCCTCGGCATCGACGCCGCCCGCACGCTCGCCGCGCACCTCTCCTTGAAGGAGTACGACGCGCCGGAGGCAGTCGATGCGGTGAACGAGATCCTCACGGCATGGCGCAAGGCTGGCGTCGCTCCCTGAAGATCGCGTTAGCGCTGGCAGGCCCGAGGTGTTTGATCGAGCGGGAGGGCCTTGACCCCGGATCTTGGACACACGAGACACTGGATCCTGAGGATCTGAGAACGGACATCTCGTGGTCATGAAGAACTATCCGCCGCAGTTCAAG
>NZ_JOGO01000041.1 GCF_000719475.1 Streptomyces sp. NRRL F-5630
CCCTCGCCTCACGGGCGACGCGTCCCCCGGCGCGCACCCCCGCCCCCTCCACCGGCACCCCCGCCGCCCCCGCCGCCTCCCCGGCGGCCTCGCCTCCTCCTTCCCCGCCCCGCCGCGCCGCGGCCTCCGCCGACGCCCTCCGCTCGCGCGCCGCCCGCTCCTGCCGACAGGTCTCCGCCGGGCTCTTCCGGCGGGACGCGGCGCGCGCACCCGAGGTGCCCGTGTGCGCGGGGGCGGGCGGCACGCTGCACTGGACCGCCGACCTCGACATCGACTGCGACGGGCGGCCCGGTCCCGTGTGCAACGCGGCCTCGGGCCCGTACTTCCAGGAGACGACCGCCTGGAACGGCTCGGACGGGCGCCCGCTGAGCGCCGACGAGGTCCCGTACGTCGTCGTCCCCGGCCCCTCGGCGCGGTGGCGTCCCGCCGACTCGGGAGTCACGGGCGGCACGCTCGCCGTACTCGTGCACAAGGCCCGTGTCCGCTACGCCGTCGTCGGTGACACGGGGCCCGCCGACGTCATCGGCGAAGCCTCGTACGCCGCCGCGCTCTCGCTCGGTCTCGGCGGCGCGCCCCAAGCGGCGGGCACGCAGGACGACGTCCTGTACCTGCTCTTCCCCGACACCCGCGTCCACCCGGTCGAGGACCCGGGAGCGGCCCGCGCGGCGGGACGGGCCCGCGTGGCCCGCTACCTGCGCGAGACGGCGCCCTGACGGGGCCTGCCACGGCCCCGCGTGGACGTCACCGCTTGCGGTAGTCGTACGCCTCGGCGGCCGCCGCCCGCACCCCCTCCAGGTCCGCGCCCGCCGAGGCCGCGACGGCCGCCGCCACCGCGCCCTCGACGAGCGGGGCGTCCACGAGCACGCTCCGCCCGGGCAGTTCGCCGCCCTCGGCGAGCAGCGCCTTGACGGTGAGCACCGCGCTCCCGAGGTCGGCGAGGAGGGCGACCCCCGCCCCCTGGTCCACGGCGCGCGCCGCCCGCACCACGAGGTCCGCGCTCGTCCCGAGGCCGCCGTCCTCCGTACCGCCCGCCGCCTCGATCCTGACGTCGTCGGGCGCCCCCGTGAGCTGCGCGGCGAGCCGCGCCACCGCCTGCGCGACCGTCGCCGAGTGGGAGACCACGACGAGTCCCACGCCACCCTGATCCGTACTCACGCCCCCGCCTTCCCCGCCGTGTCCGCGAGCGCCGCGAAGAGGAGCGCCGCCGACGCCGCCCCCGGGTCCTCGTGCCCCTCGCTGCGCTCGCCCAGATAGCTCGCCCGCCCTTTGCGCGCCCGCAGCGGCACCGTCCCCGCCGCGCCCTCGCGCGCCGCCTCCGCCGCCGCCGTCCACGAGGTGCTCAGCGCCTCGGCGGCAGGGACGAGCGCGTCGATCATCGTCTTGTCGCCCGGTTTGGCGCCGCCGAGCGCCGAGACCGCCTCGATCCCGGCGCGCAGCGCGGCGGCGAACTCCGCACGGTCCGGGTCCGTGCGCTCGCCGAGCGCCTTCCCCGTCCGGCGCAGCAGCGTCCCGTACAGCGGGCCCGAGGCCCCGCCGACCGTGGAGACGAGCCGCCGCCCGGCGAGCGCGAGCACCGCCTGGGGGCTCGCGGGCTCGTCGGCGGCGAGCGACTCGCGCACGGCCGAGAAGCCGCGCCGCATATTGGCACCGTGGTCGGCGTCGCCGATCGCCGAGTCCAGCGCGGTGAGCCGCTCGGCCTCCTCCTCGATCAGCGCGGCGGCGGCGTCGAGCCACCGCCGGAAGAACGCCGCGTCGAGCGTGCCCGTCCCACCGGCACCGCCCGTGTCCCTGCCGTCGTCACCCATGTCCTTCACCCCTTCGTCCCGTGGTGCGCGCCTGTCACGTCGTGCGGCCGATCGTGCCCCGCGGCGCGCTCGTACGTGCCCGTGCAGGCGGTACGCGCCTCAGCGGCCCCAGCGCAGCCCGGAGGTGGCCACGGGGGCGTCCCACAGGCGCAGCAGCTCCTCGTCCGCCCTGCACACCGTCACCGAGGCGCCCGCCATGTCGAGCGACGTGACGTAGTTGCCGACGAGCGAACGCGCCACCGGGACGCCGCGTTCACCGAGGACGCGATGCACCTCGGCGGCGAACCCGTACAGCTCCAGGAGCGGTGTGCCGCCCATGCCGTTGACGAGGAGCAGCACGGGTCCTTCGCCGCCGAGGTCGTCGAGCACGGCGTGCACGGAGAGGTCGGCGATCTCGCCGGAGGTCATCATCGGGCGCCGCTCGCGGCCGGGTTCGCCGTGGATGCCGACGCCGAGTTCCAGTTCACCGGGCGGCAGGTCGAAGGTGGGGCCGCCCTTGGCGGGAGTGCTCACGGCGGAGAGTGCGACGCCGAAGCTGCGCGAGGCGGAGTTGACGCGGGTCGCGAGGTCGGCGATCTCGGCGAGGGGGCGGCGCTCTTCGGCCGCGGCACCCGCGATCTTCTCGACGAAGAGCGTCGCGCCGGTGCCGCGCCGACCCGCCGTGTACAGGCTGTCGGTCACGGCGACGTCGTCGTCCACGAGGACCTTCGCGACCTGGATGCCCTCCTCCTCGGCGAGTTCGGCCGCCATGTCGAAGTTGAGGACGTCCCCGGTGTAGTTCTTCACGATGAAGAGCACCCCGGCACCGCTGTCGACCGCGGCGGCGGCGCGCACCATCTGATCGGGTACGGGCGACGTGAACACCTCGCCGGGACAGGCCGCGTCGAGCATCCCGGGCCCGACGAACCCGGCGTGGAGCGGTTCGTGCCCCGAGCCGCCTCCGGAAACGAGCGCGACCTTCCCCGCCACGGGCGCGTCGCACCGCACCACGACTCGGTTCTCGATGTCCACGGTCAGTTCGGGATGCGCGGCCGCGAGGCCGCGCAGGGCGTCGGCGACGACGGTCTCCGCGACGTTGATCAGCATCTTCACGGTGCCTCCGAGGGCGTGGGCGTCTCCGTCGCGCGGTGCCGCCTGCCGCCTGCCGCCGGCACGGGGACCGGGACGGACACACAGCGCAGGCTCAAGTGTGGGACGCGCGGCGCGTTCGCGCACCTGTTGCGACGGATCTCGCGCCACCGCACCGCGCTGGGCCCGCGCCGCGTCACGTCGTCCGGCCGGGCACCGCGTGCACCCGCCCGGTCGGGAGGCAGCCCCGTACCGGGACATCCACCGCCCCCTGACGCGCGAAGGCCCCGCCCCGGGCGTACGGCCGAGGCGGGGCCCGTGGCGGCCTCGGGCCTCAGGACGTCGCGCCCGTCCTCGCCTCCGCGTGCAGCGCCTCCGCGTACGCCTCGTCCGGGTCGAGCCGGCGCAGTTCCTCCGAGAGCAGCTCGGGCAGCGCGCGCACCTGGAGGGCGAGGGGGCGGGGCGGGCGCCCGGGCAGCGCGAGGCTCGCGAGCGGGCCGTCGGGCCGCTCCACGCTCAGCTCCCCGGCCGCCGTGCCGAGCCGTACCGCCGTGATCACGGGACCGCCCGTGACGACCCGCTCGGCCTCCACCCCGAGCCGCACGCCCAGCCACCGCGCGAGAAGCTCCGCGCTCGGGTTGTCCGCCTCGCTCTCCACCACGGCGGACCGCACCGGTCCGGGGACCTGGTCGAGCGCGGCGGCGAGCGTCGAGCGCCACAGCGTGAGCCGCGTCCACGCGAGGTCCGTGTCGCCGGGGGTGTACGAGCGGCGCAGCCCCGCGAGGAAGGCCACCGGGTTCTCGGAGGCGTACGCGTCGGTGATGCGTCGCCGGGCGAGGGCGCCCAGCGGATCGCCCGCCGGGTCCTCCGGCGCGCCGTACGGCCACCAGGCCACGACCGGCACGTCGGGCAGCAGCAGCGGCAGCACGACCGAGTCGGCGTGCTTGCCGACCTCCCCGTACAGCCGCAGCACCACGATCTCGCCCGCGCCCGCGTCGTCCGCGCCCACCCGTACCTCGGCGTCGAGACGCGCGCTCGCGCGGCGGTGCGGGCTGCGGGAGGTGCGGCGGATGACGAGCAGGATGCGCGCGGGGTGCTCGCGCGCGGAGGCTCCCGCGGCGCGCAGCGCGTCGTACGCGTCCTCCTCGTCCGTGACGACGAGCAGGGTCAGCACCCGCCCCACCGTCGGGGTGCCGAGCGCCCGGCGGGCGGACACGAGGGTCTTGTTGATGTCGCTGGAAGTGGTGTCGGTGAGATCGATCCTCATGGTGTGCGCGTTGCTCCGTCCCAAGTCGTACGAGCGCCGTACCGAGTCGTACGGACGCGTCGCGCCGTCCCCACGCGACCTCCGGACGGTCGCCCGCGGCGGCCACGGACTCCCGGAGCACCGGTCGCGTCCCGCGTTCAGCGTACGAGCGCGCCCGCCCCGGGCGGCAGCCACCCGGCACTGTGAAACGATCCGTTCCCGGCGCGCCCCCGCGCCGGGAACGGACACCAGCCCATGACGGCCCCCACCACAGCCGGCCTCCTCGCCCGGCTCGCCCCGCTCGGCCCCTACTTCGCCGTCGCCACCACGCCGCCGTCCGACGCCGCCTCCTACCGGCCCCTCGCCGAGCTTCCCGGCGCCGCCTTCGACGACTGGACCGTCCTCGTCGGCGCCCGCCTCGGCACGGGTGCGGGACGCGTCGCGGCCTCGACCGTGCACCTCGGACATGTCGCCCGGCTGTGGTCCCTCGCCCTCGGCACCGTGGCGCTCGGCGGCGGCGTCCCCGCCCTCGGCCCCGACCGGCTCCGCTTCACGCTCTCGCCCGAAGGCGCGCCGAGCCTGTGGGCCCCCGAACCGGCCGCCCGCCCCGCGACAGAGGATCCAGTCCCCGCCCTGCACGCCCTCCTCACCGCCCACCTCGCCCCGCTCCACGCCCACCTGCGCGGCCGCTACGGCCTCTCCCCGCACACCCTGCGCGGCAACACCGCCTCCGCGCTCACCGGCACGGTCCGCGTCCTCCTCGACCGCCTCCCCGGCGCACCCGAGGACCCCGGCCCCCTCGCCGCCCGCCTCCTGCGCACCCCGGACCTCGGCGACAACGGCGCCTACCTCTACGACCCCGACCTCGGCGTCGCCTACCGCCGCAACAGCTGCTGCCTCTACTACCGCACCCCCCGCGGCACCCTGTGCGGCGACTGCGTCCTGCAGGGGGCACGGGGGCGCGCGGGGGACTGAACGCGGCTCCCGTCCCCCTCAGCCGGCACAGCCACGCGGAGATCAACGGCCGCCGGACCCCTCCGCCCCTCCGGGCGCGTCACCCGCTGAAGCCCCGCGTCCCTTCTCTCGCGCGCTTTCCTGGCGGACATCGCACGCCGCACGACCGGACCTCCGCGTCAACCCTCGGTTGCGGTGCCCGGTCGTACTTGCGCTCTCCTTGTGAGGGGGGCAGAGGCCCGGCCGAACGGACCGGTCCGCGCCCTGCGCTTACCTGGAGGCTATAGGCCGCCTGCGGCCCACCGCCTCCAGGTAAGCGCCTCCGTCAGCCGCTCTCGCTCTGCCTCGCCTCCTCCACCTGCGCCTGGATGCGCCGCAGGTGGCCCGCGAGGAGTTCCGTCGTGCGGTCCTTGTCGACGCCGAGGCCCGCGAGGAGGCCCTCGCCGTTCTCGTGCTCCAGGAGGGCGAGCACCAGGTGCTCGGTGCCGACGTAGTTGTGGCCGAGGCGCAGGGCCTCGCGGAAGGTCAGCTCCAGGATCTTCTTCGACGCCGCGTCGAAGGGGATGAGCGTCGGCAGGTCCTCCTCGCCGCGCGGCGGCAGCGCCGCCTCGGCGGCCTCCCGTACCGCCTCGCGCGTCACCCCCTGATCCGCGAGCACGATGACTCCCAGACTCTGCGGCTCGTCGAGGAGGCCGAGGACGAGGTGTACGGGCGCGATGCGCGGGTGCCCGTGCTCCCGTGCCCGGGTCTGCGCGGCCACCACGACCTTGCGTGCGCGCGGCGTGTACCGGCTGAAGCCCTGCTGGGGGTCGAGGTCCGCCGCCTCGCCGGAGTCCTTCGGCACGAACCGCTTCTGTGCCGCCTGCCGTGTCACGCCCATCGAGGTGCCGATATCGGTCCAGGAGGCGCCCGAACGGCGTGCCTGGTCGACGAAGTGGCCGATCAGGTGGTCCGCGACCTCCCCGAGGTGCTCCGCGGCGAGCACCGCGTCCGTGAGCTGGTCCAGGGGCCCGGTGTGGACCCGTTTGATGGCGTCGATCAGGTCGTCGAGCCGTACTGCGCGATGTGCCGGTGTCTGCTCCGTCATGCATGCAACCCTAGGTTGACAGTCAAAGAGGTGTCAACCCTTGGTTGCGCAGCGGGTGGGCCGGATTCCCGGGACTCGTGTCCTGACTGGCGTTCAGGACGTTCTTGCCTCTCACCCCTTGACGTCCCTTCAGCCTCGGGAGGAGCATCGCTCGCGCCTGACAACGTTGTCCGGTACGGCCCGGGCTCACCGAGGAGAGGAACGTGTCAGAAGAGTGACGCAACGCAGAAGTCCCGCCCGCACCACGGCCGGTGGCCTCCTGGCCCTCACCGCGGCGACCGCTCTCGGCCTCACCGCGCTCGCCCCGGCCGCCACCGCCGCCACGCCCCCGGTCGCGAAGACCGGGCACACCGCCCTGGTCCGGAACCCGGCCGGGTACGTCGATCCCCTCATCGGCTCCGCCAACGCGGGCAACACCTACCCCGGAGCGGTCCGCCCCTTCGGCATGCTCGCGTTCAGCCCCCAGACCACCCGCGGCAACCAGGTCTCCAACCCCGCCCCTGGCGGCTACCAGTACGACGCCACCTCGATCCGCGGCTTCAGCCTCACGCACCTCAACGGCGTGGGCTGCTCCGGCGCGAACGGCGACGTCCCGCTCATGCCCTACCCCGGCGAGGTCACCACCTCGCCCACCGCCGACACGAACGACTCCGTCTACGCCTCCGCCTTCTCGCACGACGACGAGAAGGCGAGCGCCGGCCGCTACGAGGTGAAGCTCGCCAACGGCACCTCCGCCGCCCTCACGGCCACGGAGCGCACCGGCTCGGGCCGCTTCGGCTTCCCTGCGGGCAAGACGGCGAGCTTCCTCGTCCGCGGTTCCAACGCCGAGTCCGGCAGCGCCGACGCGCGCGTGCACGTCGACGCGGCGCGGAAGACCGTGACCGGCTCCATCGACGCCGGAAACTTCTGCGGCCCGCAGAGCGCCAACAACCGCAAGGCGCTCTACACGCTGCACTACACGATCCACTTCGACACCCCCTTCGCGAAGACCGGCACCTGGCAGGACGAGACCCTGCGCCCGGACACCACCGACGCGAGCGGCGGCACCGGCTACAGCTCCAGCGGCAACCCCGTCGCAGGCAAGGGCTCCGGCGCCTACGTCACCTTCCCGAAGGGCACCACCGACGTCGGCGCGAAGGTCGCGATCTCCTACGTGAGCCAGGCGGGCGCCGAGGCCAACCTCCGCGCCGAGAACCCGTCCCGCAAGAGCTTCGACGCCGTCGCACGCGACGCGGGCCGGGCCTGGAACAAGGCGCTCGGCGCGATCCAGGTCGGCGGCGGCACGAACGCCCAGTACCGCACCTTCTACACCGCGCTCTACCACTCGATGCTGGAGCCGACCCTCACGAGCGACACCGACGGCCGCTACACGGGCGCCGACGACAAGACGCACCGCCTCTCGCACGGCCAGAAGGCCCAGTACGGGACCTTCTCCGGCTGGGACCAGTACAGGGCCCAGGTACAGCTCCTGTCGCTCCTCAACCCGAAGACCGGCAGCGACTACGCCCAGTCCCTCTACCAGTACGCCTCCCAGCGAGGCGGCGAGTGGGACCGCTGGCTCCTCCAGCACGGCAAGACCAGCGTCATGTCCGGCGACCCCTCCGCTCCGGCGCTCGCGGGCATCCACGCCTTCGGCGGCACCGACTTCGACGTCAGGGGCGCGCTCGCGTCCCTCGTCCGGGCCGCGACCGTACCGACCGCCAACGACTCCGACAGCGCGGGCTGCAACGTCGAGTGCGTCGGCCAGCGCCCCGGGCTCGACCAGTACCTCAAGCTCGGGTACGTGCCCGCGGACGACTGCCACTGCTGGGGCGGCGCCGCCGAGACCCTGGAGGACACGGCCGCCGACTACGGTCTCTCCGAACTCGCCCGCGTCACCGGGGACCGCGAGAACCAGAAGAAGTTCCTCGACCGCTCGGGCAACTGGACCCACGTCTTCGACCCGGCAGCGACCCCCGAGGGTGGCTACATCCGCAACCGCAACGCGGACGGTACCTGGGCGGGCGTCTTCACGCCCGGCACGGGCAATGGCTTCGTCGAGGGCACCAGCGCCCGCTACACCTGGATGGTCTACTCCGACGTCGCCCGCCTCGCCCGCGCCATGGGCGGCAACGACAAGGCCGTCGCCCGCCTGGACGCCTTCTTCCGCGATCAGAACGGAAAGTTCGACTTCTCCGCCAAGGACGCGACCCGCTACGACCCCACCAACGAACCTGACATCAACACCCCGTACCTCTACAACTACCTGGGCGCTCCCACCAAGACCCAGGAGACCGTCCGCGCCGAGGTCGACCAGCTCTGGACCGACAAGCCCGGCGGCATCCCCGGCAATGACGACGCGGGCACCATGTCCTCCTGGTACGTGTTCTCCGCGCTCGGCATGTACCCGCAGAACCCCAGCCGCGCCGACCTCGTCCTGACCGCGCCGCTCTTCCCCCGCGCCGTCGTCCACACCGGCCACGGCAAGCGCATCACGGTCAACGCCCCGGCGGCCGACGCCGGCCACCTCTACATCCACGGCCTGCGCGTCAACGGCAGGGCCAGCACGAAGACCTGGGTGCCGGACACGCTCGTCAAGCACGGCGGCACCCTCGACTACACGCTCGCCACGCACCCCGGCACCACGTGGGGCACGGCAGCCTCGGACGCCCCGCCGTCCTTCCCCGGCGGCGGTGACACGTACTTCACGAGTGCGAGCCCGAGCGCCCTCAAAGCGTCACCTGGTGGCGACGACACCCGCACCGACCTCACCGTGCGCACTCTCCAGGACCGCGCCGAGACGGTGACCTGGAAGGCCGACGTGCCCGAAGGACTCACCGTCAGCCCCGCGTCCGGCACCCTCGCCGTCCCCTCAGGAGGCACCGCGAGCACGACGCTCTCCGTCGCCGCGACCGAGGGCGCGAAGGAGGGCTTCCGCACGATCCCGGTGACGCTGCGCACCGCCTCGGGCGAGGAACTGCCCGGAGCGAAGCTCACCGTCACGGTCGCCGCGAAGAACAGCGTCCTGTGGAACCTCAACAACGACGGCGTCTCCGAGGACGACACCAAGCCCGGCGCGAACTTCGACGGCGAGGGCTGGAGCTACTCCGCCGCCGCCCTCGCCGCCGGTGGCGCCGCCCCCGGCAAGACCGTCACCTCGGGCGACTTCACGTTCACGCTGCCGGCGACCGGCGCGGGCGAACCCGACAACATCGAGGTCGCCGGCGGCGGCCAGACCCTCACCGTCCCCGCCAAGGACGGAGCGACCCGCCTGAGCCTGCTCGGCAGCGCCGCCGAGGGCGACACGCACGGCACCATGACCCTCACCTACACCGACGGCACGACCCAGCAGGCCGACCTCGGCTTCTCGGACTGGACCCTCGGCGGCGGCGGGGACAAGCCCTCCTACGGCAACACCGTCGCCGTCACCTCCGCCTACCGCGACACACTCGGCGGCGGCAAGGACCCCGTCAACGCCTACCTCTTCGCCACCGCGCCCGTCACCCTCACGAGCGGCAAGACCCTCGCGAGCATCACCCTCCCCAAGACCAGCGAAGGAGGCGTCCTGCACGTCTTCGCCGCCACGACCGGCTGACCGGCCGGCCCGCACGACGAGGCGGGCACGCGCGCACGAGCGGGCAGCGGCCCCGTGTCCCACCCGGATACGGGGTCGCCCCCGCGTCCGGGCCCCTTGCCTGGCACGCGCAGCCCGCGCCCCGGCGCACCCCTTCCGCCCTGTTCGACAAGCGCGTCCCAGCCCCTTCGGCAAAGATGGTCCGTGACACACGCCGCTGAGCGGGCAGGCGAGCGGAAGCCGTCCGGGACCGGGTACGCACACACCGGCCCGGAGACCGCACAGACCCCTGAGAAGGGACGCAATCGTGGCACGACCCAGGATTCTCGTAGTGGGCGCCGGTTTCGCCGGGGTGGGGTGCGTCCGCAGGCTCGAACGCCGCATCCCACCGGGCCGGGCGGAGATCACTCTCGTCGCGCCGTTCTCGTACCAGCTCTACCTGCCGCTGCTCCCGCAGGTCGCCTCCGGCGTCCTCACGCCGCAGTCCGTCGCCGTCTCGCTGCGCCGCAGCCAGAAGCACCGCACGCGCATCCTGCCCGGCGGCGCGATCGGCGTGGACCCCGAGAAGAAGATCTGCATCGTCCAGAAGGTCACCGGGGAGATCGTCGACGAACCGTACGACGTCCTCGTCCTCACCCCCGGCAGCGTCACCCGCACCTTCGACATCCCCGGGCTCACCGAGAACGCGCGCGGCATGAAGACGCTCGCCGAGGCCGCCTACGTCCGCGACCACGTCATCGCGCAGCTCGACCTCGCCGACGCGAGCGAGGACGAGGAGGAACGCGCCTCGCGCCTGCAGTTCGTCGTCGTCGGCGGCGGCTACGCGGGCACCGAGACCGCCGCGTGCCTCCAGCGCCTCACCACGAGCGCGGTCAAGCGCTACCCGCGCCTCGATCCCTCGCTCATCAAGTGGCACCTCATCGACATCGCGCCGAAGCTCATGCCCGAGCTGGGCGACGAGCTGGGCAAGGCCGCGCTCGACGTCCTCACCCAGCGCGGCATCGAGGTCTCGCTCGGCGTCTCCATCGCCGAGGCGGGCCCCGAGAAGGTCACCTTCACGGACGGCCGCACCCTGCCCTGCCGCACTCTCATCTGGACCGCCGGCGTCGCGGCCAGCCCGCTCATGGCGACGCTGGAGCGCGAGACGGTACGGGGCAGGCTCGCCGTCACCCCCGAGCTGACGGTCCCCGGGCTGGACGGGGTCTTCGCCCTCGGCGACGCCGCCGCGGTGCCCGACCTCACCAAGGGCGAGGACGCCATCTGCCCGCCCACCGCGCAGCACGCCATGCGCCAGGGCCGTATCGCCGCCGACAACGTCCTCGCGACGATCCTCCACCAGCCCCTGCGGCCGTACGCCCACAAGGACCTCGGTCTCGTCGTCGACCTCGGTGGCCACGACGCGGTCTCGCGTCCGCTCGGGGTCAACCTGAGCGGCGTCCCCGCCCAGGCCGTCGCCCGCGGCTACCACTGGTCCGCGCTGCGCACGGGCGTGGCGAAGACCCGTGTCCTCACCAACTGGATGCTCAACGCGATCGCGGGCGACGACTTCGTCCGCACCGGCTTCCAGGACCAGAAGGCGGGCACGCTCAAGGAGTTCGAGCACACCGACGTCTACCTCACCCCGGACCAGATCCGCGAACACACAGCGGCGCTCCACGCCGTGCACTGAGGGACGGAAGGCGCTGAGGGCCTGAGCACGCGTGTCCTGAGCACGCGTGTCCTCAGCGGGCACGAGGGCGGTACGGGTACGGGGGACGCGCCCCGGCCCGTACCGCCGCCTCGTGGGACCATGCCCTCCGTGCCCGCGACCCGCCCCGCCACCGAGCCCACCGCCGACTGGGGCGATCGCGTCGGCGACACCTCGCTCAGCGTCCGGGTCCCGGCGGCCGACCCGCTCGTCACGACCGGCTTCCCCGCCCACGTGAGCGTCCTGCACCCCTTCGTGCCGCGCGCCTCGCTCGGCCCGGCGTCCCGCGCGGCGCTCGCCGCCCTCGTCGCCGCGCACCCACCCTTCACCCTGCGCCTCACGCGCTTCGGCCACTTCCCCGGCGTCCTCTACCTCGCCCCTGATCCGCACCCCGTGCTCGACCGGCTGACCACCGCGCTGCGCCGCGCCTGGCCCGACGCGGTCCCCTACCGCGGTCTGTTCGGCCCCGGAGGGCTCCCGCCGCACCTCACCCTCGCCACCCACGCCGCACCCGGCACCGACCGCGCGGTGTACGGGCCGCTGGAGGCGGAGTACGGCACGGCACTCCCGCTGCACGCCGAGGTGAGCCGCCTCAGCCTCACCGTGTACACGGCGGCGGGGGAGTGGCGCGAGGAGAGCGCGCTGCCGCTCGGGGGCGAGGGGGCCCGGGGCTGATCAGGGGTAGAGATCGCGCCGGTACGTCGCCGGGTCGTCCAGCGCGTCGAGGAGGACGTGCGCGAGGTCCGCGTAGGTCGTGCGCGGCGCGCGCGAGTGGTGCGGGGTGAACGGGTCCCCGCGGTGCCCGTGCGCGGGACCCTCCACGAGGATGACCGGCCGCACGATCGTCCAGTCCAGGCCGCTCGCCGCGATGATCGCGTCCTGCTCCTCGCGCTGCCGGATCACGGGGCGGGCCGTCGCCCGGTACAGCGCCGAGACGGTGCGGTTGAGCGGCCCCGCCGTGTGCGGACCGTACGCCGCCTCCGAGAGCACCAGGAGCCTGGGCACCCGCGCCGTGCGCATGGCGTCGACGATGGTGCGCGTCCCGCGCGAGTACAGCGGCACGTTGCGCCGCCCCCCGCGCAGGGCGTAGGCGATGACGGCGGCCTCGGCCCCCGCCAGCGCCTCGCTCACCTCGCCCTCGTCGAAGGGCCCGCCGCGGACGATCCGCGCCGTCGGCGCGCCCGCCAGGCGTTCCGGGTCACGTACGACGGCCGTGCACTCGTGCCCGGCCCGCGCGGCGGCGTGGAGGAAGGCGCGACCGGCGCGACCGGAGGCGCCGAAGACGGTGATCCGCATGAGGCACCGCGCCTTTCCGAACGGGGGACGACAACGGGAACAGTACGAACGTGGCGCGACCGGGCCCCCGGCGCAAGTCACGTGACCCGTCCGCACCGTCCGGCCCCCGGGGGCCGTCTCGGGAGCCTCCGGCACTCGACGGCGGCTCGACGGACCCGACCACCCTGCATCCCCTCCCCGAGGATTCGCCGTTCCTGGCCGGGACCCACCCGCCCCGCACACCCGAATGGGGCCACGGACGGAGGAAAGCTGCGGCCGAAGGCGTGAGAACGGGGGCGGCCGGCTGCGGACGGGCGCTGCCCGGCCGCTCCGGGGGAGTGGGCGTGGCAGGGACGGGAACGCCGGTCGCCGTCGGGGACGGGAGCGTCCGCGACCAGCGTCCGGCTCACGCTCCGGAACCCTCAGGATCGTGAGCCGCTGAGGGCGCGACCGAGCCCCACGGGGCCCGCGTCCGGGAGCCCCCGAAGGAGCCCGGGCCGCGAAGGCGTGCCCCGCGTCGGCACGAGATCGCCGGGATGCTCGGGCTCTCCGAGCCGGGCGCCCACCAGCACCTGCGGCGCCGGACCGCACTCGGCGGCCATCCACCGAGCAGCCGTGTGCACAAAGCTTCGGGTCACTACACCTGGTTGCCGCCCAGGACGTGCGCCGTCCGCCGTTCCGTCACCGCCTCGGCGACGTCCTCCTCGCGCAACGGGGCCTCTCTGCGCCCGCCGTTGGTGAAGAAGTCGGCCAGCACGAGCGTCGCCGCGCCGACCGTCACCGCGTCCGCGCCGAGCAGGCCGAGACCGATCGAGACCTTCCCGGCGGGGCGCCGCAGCGCGAAGCTGTCGGCATGGCGGCGTACCGACTGGAGGATGTGCGGGCCGAGTTGCAGCCCCGCCCAGCCGCCGATGAGGACCTGCTCGGGGCTGAAGAGGTTGATGAGGTCGGAGAGTCCCGCGCCGAGGTACTCGGCGGTCTCCTCCAGTACCGCGACGGCCACCGGATCGGCCCCGCCCCCGCCCGCCGGGTCCGCCGCCGCGAGCAGCGCCGTGACCCCTTCCTCCTCGCTGGCCCCCTCCGGCAGGGTGCCGCCCACCTCGCGCCAGCGCTCCAGGAGCGCCTCGGCCCCCGCGTACGCCTCCAGGCAGCCCCGCGCCCCGCAACGGCAGCGGCGGCCACGGACGTTGACGGTGAGGTGGCCCCACTCGCTCGGGCTGCCGTGCGTGCCGCCCTGGATCGCGCCCCGGGTCACTATGCACGCGCCGACACCTGAACCGAAGAGCACGATGACGACGTCCTCGCTGCCCCGGCCGCCGCCGAACCACAACTCGGCCTGCCCCAGCGCCTTCGCGCCGTTGTTGACGAAGATCCCCACGTCGGCGGGGAGCCCGGTCGCGGTACGCAGCAGCGTCTCCAGCGGGACCGCGTCCCAGCCGATCGTCTGCCCGTAGACGCGCGCGCCCTCGCCCTCGGGGCGCTCCACGATGCCCGGCACGCCGACGCCCACACCGAGCAGCCGGTCCGCGGGGACCCCCGCCTCGGCGAGCACCGCGGTGATCCCCTCCGCGACGGCGCGCACGATGAGGTCCACGTCGTAGCCGACGCCCGTCAGGCTCGTCTCCGCGCGGCAGAGTTCGGACATCGCCAGGTCGAACAGCTCGGTGCGCACCTTCGTCTCACCGATGTCGACCCCGACGAGGTACCCCGCGCCGGGCGCGACGCGCAGCAGCGTGCGCGGCCTGCCGCCGTCCGACTCGACGACACCCGCCTCCTCCAGGAGCCCGTCCGCCGTCAGCTCCGTGACGACGTTGCTGATGGAACCCGAACTCAAGCCGGTGGCGGGGAGCAGTGCCTGACGGCTCATCGGGCCGTCGAAATACAACCGTTGCAAAACAGCTGCGCGGTTGCCTCTTCGCAGGTCACGCACGGTTCGTCTGTGCCGTTGCACCATCTTGCCCCTTCCCGGACCGCAACATACCCCCGCCGGAGCCCTTGACGCGACCTTCTCTCAGGTTTTAACTCACGTCCTAAATTAAGCCGTGAGGCCGTTCAGGGACTGAACGCCTTCACTCTTCCTTGGCCACCCCCCGGAAAGGGGCATACCGACATGCGCAGACTGCGAGCCGCTGCCGCTGCCAGTCTCGTCACCACTCTCGCGCTCACCGCCACCGCCTGCGGCGGCGGGAGCGACACCGGCGGAGGTGACAACTCCTCGCCCAAGACCCTCACTTACTGGGCCTCCAACCAGGGGGCGAGCGTGGCGGTGGACAAGAAGGTCCTGACCAAGGAACTCGCCAAGTTCACCAAGCAGACCGGTATCAAGGTCAAGCTGGAGGTCATCCCGTGGTCCGACCTCCTCAACCGCATCCTCACCGCCACGACCTCCGGTGAGGGCCCCGACGTCCTCAACATAGGCAACACCTGGTCGGCCTCGCTCCAGGCCACCGGTGCTCTCATGGACTTCGACGACGCGGCGTTCAAGCAGATCGGCGGGCGCGAGCGTTTCGTCGACTCGGCGGTGGGCTCCACCGGCGCCGAGGGCAAGGACCCGGCCGCCGTCCCGCTGTACTCGCTGTCGTACGCGCTCTACTACAACAAGAAGCTCTTCGCCGACGCCGGCATCGCGAAGCCCCCGGCCACGTGGGACGAGTTCGTCGCCGACGGCAAGAAGCTCACCAAGGGTGACGTCTGGGGGACGGCCCTGGAGGGCAGCAACCTCTCCAACAACATCCACCAGGCGTTCGTCCTCGGCAAGCAGCACGGCGCCGACTTCTTCGACGCAGAGGGCAAGCCCACCTTCACCTCGGACGGCGCGGTCGCCGCCGTCAAGCAGTACGTGGACTGGATGGGCAAGGACAAGATCATCGCCCCCGGCAACGCCGAGTACAACCAGAACCAGAGCCTCAACGACTTCGCCAGCGGCAAGGTCGGCATGGTCCTGTGGCAGGCCGCCGACAGCACCTTCCAGGCCCACGGCATGAAGGCCGACGACTACGGCGTCGCGCCCGTCCCCGTCCAGTCCGGCACCCCGGGCCCCGGCAAGCAGACCAACTCCATGGTCGCCGGCATCAACATCGCGGTCTTCAAGAACACGAAGAACAAGGACGGCGCCCTCAAGTTCGTCAAGTTCATGACGAGCAAGGAGGAGTCGACCTACCTCAACAAGACCTGGGGCTCCGTCCCGCCGGTCAAGGACGCGCAGCAGGACCCGGCGTTCAGCCAGGGTGGCGCGGGCGCCATCAAGGACACCCTGCTCAAGAGCGCCACCGCGCTCCCGCAGGTGCCCAACGAGGCCCAGTTCGAGACGGCGGTCGGTACCGCCATCAAGGACCTGTGGGCCGACGCGGCGGGCAAGAAGGAGATCACGACCGCCGCAGTGAAGGCCGCCCTGACCAAGGCCGAGCAGCAGATGCCGAAGTGAGCAACTGAACATGACCGACACCCTGCCCGAAGCGCAGGCGACGCCGGGCCCCCTCGCGGGGCCCGGCCCGGCCGGGAAGAAGAAGCGGCGCAAGCCGGTCCTTCCCGACCGGCTCCGCCGCGTGGGCCTGCCCTACCTGCTGCTCCTGCCCGCCCTGCTCTTCGAGCTCCTGATCCACATGATCCCGATGGTCGTCGGGATCTTCATGGCCTTCAAGGAGCTCACCCAGTTCTACATCCGCAACTGGGGCCAGGCCCCCTGGAGCGGCCTCGACAACTTCGCACTCGCCGTCGACTTCGACAAGCCGGTCGGCGAGGCCCTGCTCCACTCCTTCTGGGTCACCTGCGCGTTCTGCGTCCTCGCCGTCGCCTTCTGCTGGCTGATCGGCGTCGCCGCCGCGATCTTCCTCCAGGACAATTTCAAGGGCCGCGGCTTCCTGCGCGCGCTCTTCCTGACCCCGTACGCGCTGCCCATCTACGCCGCCGTCATCACCTGGAACTTCATGCTCCAGCACGACAACGGCATGGTGAACCACGTCCTGCACGACCAGCTCCACCTCACCGACGAGCGCTCCTTCTGGCTCATCGGCAACAACAGCTTCATCTCCCTGGTCGTCGTCGCGGTCTGGAAGACCTGGCCCTTCGCCTTCCTCATCGTCATGGCCGCGCTCCAGAACATCCCCAAGGACCTCTACGAGGCCGCGGCCCTCGACGGCGCCGGCACCTGGCAGCAGATCCGCAAGATCACCCTGCCCTCGCTGCGCCCCGTCAACCAGGTCCTCGTCCTCGTCCTGTTCCTGTGGACGTTCAACGACTTCAACACGCCGTACCTCCTCTTCGGGGACTCGGCACCGAAGAACGCCGACCTCATCTCCATCCACATCTACCAGTCCTCCTTCGTGACCTGGAACTTCGGCACCGGCTCGGCCATGTCCGTCCTGCTGCTCCTGTTCCTGCTCGTGGTCACGGGGCTGTACCTGTTCTTCACGTCGAGGAAGAAGGGCTCCGATGTCTAGCGCCGCCCCCGTCGCCAAGACCGCCGACCCTCCCGGCGAGAAGCCGGCGGCCAAGAGCACGCAGGTGCTCCACACCGGGCGCTCCCCGATGGCGCCACCGCGCGCCTTCAACGCCATCCGGGGCATCTTCCTGACGCTCCTGACGGTCTTCGTCGCGCTGCCGATCTTCGTCATGGTCACCAGCTCGCTGAAGCCCCTCAAGGACGTCACCGGCCAGTTCCGCTGGATACCGAGCGGCCTCACCATCCGGCCGTACATCGACATCTGGAAGACGGTGCCGCTCGCGCACTACTTCAGCAACTCGCTCATCGTGGCCGGGTCCGCCACGATCTGCTCGGTGATCATCGCGATCTTCGCCGCCTACGCGGTCAGCCGCTACAACTTCCGCGGCAAGCGCGTCTTCACCGTCTCGGTGCTCTCCACCCAGATGTTCCCCGGCATCCTCTTCCTGCTGCCGCTGTTCATCCTCTTCGTCAACGTCGGCAACGCCACCGGCATCCCGCTCTTCGGCTCGCGCCTCGGCCTGATCATCACGTATCTGACCTTCTCGCTGCCCTTCGCGATCTGGATGCTCATCGGCTACTTCGACTCGGTCCCCAAGGAACTCGACGAAGCCGCCATGGTCGACGGCTGCGGACCGCTCGGCGCGCTCTTCCGCGTCGTCGTGCCCGCCGCGATCCCCGGCATCGTCGCCGTCGCCGTGTACGCCTTCATGACGGCCTGGGGCGAGGTCCTCTTCGCCTCCGTGCTCACCAACGACGAGACCCGCACCCTCGCCATCGGCCTCCAGAACTACTCGACGCTCAACGACGTCTACTGGAACCAGGTCATGGCCGCGTCCCTCGTCGTCAGCGTGCCCGTCGTGGCCGGCTTCCTGCTCCTCCAGAAGTACCTGGTCACCGGGCTCACCGCGGGAGCCGTCAAATGACCCGCGACGAAAGGACGCCCGTGACCGAGGGACTCGACTACGCCGCACTCCCCGAGGACTTCACCTGGGGCGTGGCCACCGCCGCGTACCAGGTGGAGGGCGCCGTCGACGAGGACGGCAGGGCGCCCTCGATCTGGGACACCTTCTCGCACACCCCCGGCAAGATCGCGGGCGGCGACACCGGCGACGTGGCCTGCGACCACTACCACCGCTGGCGCGAGGACATCGGGCTCATCAAGAAACTGAACGCGGGCGCCTACCGCTTCTCCGTCGCCTGGCCCCGCGTCATCCCCGGCGGCGACGGACCCGTCAACGCCAAGGGGCTCGACTTCTACGACAAGCTCGTCGACGGCCTCCTCGCCGAGGGCATCGACCCCTTCGTCACGCTCTATCACTGGGACCTCCCGCAGGCCCTCCAGGACCGGGGCGGCTGGCCCCGCCGCGAGACCGCCGAGCACTTCGCCCGCTACGCCGAGGTCGTCGCGGACCGCCTCGGCGACCGCGTCAAGAGCTTCGCCACCCTCAACGAGCCGCTCTGCTCCGCCTGGATCGGGCACCTCGAAGGAACCATGGCTCCGGGCCTCACCGACATCGAGGCCGCCGTCCGCGCCTCGTACCACCTCCTCCTCGGCCACGGCCTCGCCACCCAGGCGGTCCGCGCCGCCGCGCCCGACGCCGAGGTCGGCATCGTCTTCAACCTCAACCCCGTCGACCCCGCCACCGGCTCCGCGGGCGATGCCGCGGCGGCCCGCCGTATGGACGGCCACACCAACCGCTGGTGGCTCGACCCCGTGCACGGCCGCGGCTTCCCCGAGGACATGCTCGACGTCTACGGCGTCACCCTGCCCGAACAGCCGGGCGACCTCGACACCATCGCCCAGCCGCTGGACTGGCTGGGCCTCAACTACTACTTCCCGGCCGTGGTCACCGACGACCCCGGCGGCCCCCCGCCCCACGCCCGCGCCGTGCGCCGCCTCCACATCCCCCGCACCGGCATGGACTGGGAGATCGACGCGAACGGCATCGAACGCCTGCTGCTCCGGCTCACGGAGGAGTACGGGGCGCGGAAGATCCACGTCACCGAGAACGGCTCGGCCTGGCCGGACGTCGTCGGCTCCGACGGCTCCGTTCACGACCCGGAGCGCATCCGCTACCTGGAGGACCACCTCGCCGCCTGCGCCCGCGCCGCCCGCAAGGGCGCCCCGCTCGCCGGCTACTTCGCCTGGTCCCTCATGGACAACTTCGAGTGGGCCTACGGCTACGACAAGCGCTTCGGCCTCGTCCACGTCGACTACAAGACGCAAGGACGGACCGTGAAGTCCTCCGGGCGCCGCTACGCCGAACTCGTCGCGGGCCACCGCGCCCGCACCCGGCACGCCGCCTGACCCGCCCCCGGCGCCCGCACGCGACGCCGCCGCACCCGAGGAGGAGTGCGGCGGCGTCCCGCGTCCACGCGGTGCGCGTACCGGCCGAGCGGCACCCGCAGGGCGCGCCCGCTCAGCGCGGCGGGTACTGGTCGCGGTAGTAGGGCTCCGGCGGATACGCGTCACTGCCCGACGCCGACCACCCCGCCGACTCCCGGGCCCGCTCCACCGCGAGGGCCAGCCGCCGTCTGCTGCGCGCGAGCACCAGACCGAGCAGGAGCCCCGCCAAACCGCCCACGAGCAGGATGTTCCCCAGCACGGGCAGATCCACCCACGCGAACCGCCACGTCACCGCGTACCGCAGCACCGCCCCCACGATCATCAGCGCCAGCCCCGCCGCAGCCGTCATACGCCCTCACCTCTCCGCTCCGTCGGCCGATCCCTCACGCGAGTTCGAGCACCGGGCCCTTGGCGGCGAGCAGCCACGCCCCCTCCACCGCCGTGTCGGCCCCCGACTCCACGACGTGCACCGGCATCGCCAGCTCCTGCCGCAGATGGGCGTCGAGGCCGTACAACCGCGCTCCGCCCCCGTGCAGCAGCACACCCCGCTCGAAGACGTCGTCCACCAGCTCCTGCGGCGAGGCGTCGAGCACCGCCGTGACGAGCCGCGCCACGTCCTCGTACACCGGGCGCAGCACCGCGCGGATCTCCGCCACCGTCAGCTCCCCCACCTGCGGCAGCCCCTCGTCCCTGTCCTGCCCCCGCACCGGCAGCCGCGCCCCCGTCTCCAGCGCCGCCGCGAGCTTCGCCTCCTCGGCGACCCGCGCCCCGATCGTCAGCGCGTGCTCGTCGCGCGCGTGGCGCATGAGCCACGCGTCCACACTGCCGGCGCCCCGCTTGACCGTCCGCGTCACGAGCGCCGTGCCGAGCGCGATCATCGACGCCGAGGTGCGGTGCTCGCCGATGTCCACGAGCAGCGCGCCCGCCGGGCTCCCGCTCACCCCGGCTCCGGCCGCCGCCGCGACCGAGTGCGGCACGGAGCGCACCTGGTGGATGCCCGCGTCCTTGCACACCTGCCGCAGCACGTGCCGCTCCAGCGACGTCGCGTGATCCGGTACGCACACCACCGCCTGCGCCCCGCGCAGCCGCCGCGACTTCCCCGAGGCCGCGCGCAGCGCCGAGCCGAGCAGCCGCGCGGCGAGCGGCAGATCCGCCACCGCGCCCGCCGCGACGGGTCGCACGAGCCGCAGGCGCGGCGGCAGCCGCCCCGCCATCGCGAGCGCCTGATCCCCCCAGGCCCGCAGCGAACCCTCCTCGTCGACGATCGCGACGTGCGGAAACGACCACGCCTGCCGCTGGTCGCGCAGCCGCAGTCGCGCACTGCCCAGGTCGATCGCCACCTGCCTGCTCCGCGTGCCCATGGTGCCCACTCCCGTTTCCGCGCCGGTCAACGCCCGCGTGCCGCGCCGGGCCCTCGCTGCGACGCTCGCGCGCCCTCCGGCCCCCGGCAAGTCCGCGAGCGCCGATCGGGTCGACACCGGGCGCCGCCGGTAGGGGAGGAGGAAGAGGGGGTACGCGCGCGAGGCGGCCGGTGCGCCCGCGCCCCGTGCTCAGCGCTCCAGCGGCCGGTGGGCCGTCTCCGGGAGCCGCAGGTACACCGCCGAGGAGACCAGGCACAGCACCGCGACGTACCAGGGGAAGAGCCCGGCTCGGCCCCACTCCTTGAAGAGCGTCCCCACGTAGGGTGCCGTGCCGCCGAAGAGCGCCACCGTCAGCGAGTACGGGAAGCCGATCCCCGCCGCCCGCACCCGCGCCGGGAACACCTCCGCGTTCACCGCCGCCGAGATCGACGTGAACCCGGTCAGGAGCACCATCCCCGCACAGCTCACGAGCAGCAACGAGACGAAGGAGCCGGTGAGCAGCCGCAGCAGCGGCACGCACAGGAGCGCGAAGCCGATTCCGAAGAAGAGCAGGAGAGGACGCCGCCCGAAGCGGTCCGAGAGCAGCCCGGCCAGCGGCTGGAGCACCGCGAAGAAGGCGAGCGCGAGCGTCGAGGCGAGCAGCGCGTCGCCCTTCGCGACGCCCGCGTTCAGCTCCGCGTACGTCGGCAGGTACGAGGTCCACGTGTAGTACGCGAGCGTGCCGCCCGCGGTGATCCCGCCGATCAGGAGCGAGGCCCGCGGGTGGCGCCGCAGCGCCTCGAAGAGCGGCGGGCGCTCGGCGGTTCCCGGCGCGTCCCGCGTCTCCTCGGCACCTCGCCTGATCCAGAACCCGGCCAGGCTCAGCACCGCGCCGAGCACGAACGGCAGCCGCCACCCCCAGGACTCCATCCGTCCCTCGCTCAGCACCCGCACGAGCAGCGCCGCGACGCCCGAGGCGATGAGCTGGCCGATCGTCGTCGAGACGTACTGGAAACTGGAGAAGAGCCCGCGCCTGCCGGGCCCGGCCGACTCCACGAGGAACGTCGTCGAGGCGGCGAACTCCCCTCCCACCGAGAGACCTTGCAGCAGGCGTGCGAGCACCAGCACGACCGGGCCGAGGAGCCCGGCCGCCGCGTACGTCGGGGTCAGCGCCACGAGCAGGCTGGACCCGCCCATGAGCAGGATCGTCACCGTCAGCGCGGCCCGCCGCCCCCGCCGGTCGGCGACCGCGCCCATGAGCAGCCCGCCCACCGGCCGCATGAAGAACCCCACGGCGAACACCGCGAACGTCGAGAGCAGCGGGACGAGCGAGTTGTCGGCGCTCCGGGGGAAGACCTGGTCGGCGAGGTACGTGGCGAGGAAGGTGTACGCGTACCAGTCGTACCACTCGACGGCGTTGCCGACAGAGGCGGCCGCGAGCTGCCGGACCGGGCGGCGGGTGGGGGAGCCCGGGGCGGGGGAGCCGGGAGCGTCGGTGGAGTCGGGGGACGTGTATGTCATGCGCACGACCCTTTCCCGGACGGGGCCCCGCCACACCTCCTGCCACGCCCGGTCACACCTCGTGCCGCGCCGCGCCCCGCAGTACCTCGCTTCCTGTCCCGGCGCTCCTCGCTCGATGGCCGCACCCCGCTCCGTGTCCGTTCGCTCGCGTCGTCGGCGGCATCCCTGAAGCCGTACCCGCGTTTGCCCGCGCCCTGCGCGGCAACGCGCCCCTCGAACGCACCCCCACCCCGGGACCGGGGCCGCCCGAGAGGAGACCGCCGTGGCACAAGCGTCCGCCGCGCCCCGCATCCCGCCCGCCTCCGAGGACCTCTGGGACCGCGATCACCTCGTGCGCTACCTGGAGGACCGCTTCGCCTGCGCCGCGTCCTGCCGCGCCGCGGCGACCCTCACCGCCCGCCACTGCGGCATTCCGGCCGCCGACCCCGCGGTGCTGCGCGCCCTGCGCTGCGTCGAGGTCTGCGACAGCACCGCCAGGCTCCTCGGCGCCGACCCCCTCCACGACCCCGGGGACGACGAACTCCGCTTCCGCCTCGACTGGTGCCGCACCACGTGCCTCGACTGCGCGGCCCACTGCGCGCGGCTGCCCGGCGCCGAGGACGCCGTCGCCGCCTGCCGCGACTGCGCCGCCTCCTGCGCCCGCTTCCTCTCCACGCTCTCCGCCCGCTGAACGTCGTGGCCCGCACCCCCCACCGCGAAGCCCGCCCTGTCGGGAGACAATCAGCTCAGGCACGCACCACTCTCCCGGAGGTTTCGCCGTGGCCGAGCAGCCTTCCCGCCCCGACCCCGGCCTCTACGGGCCCGGAACCGTGACCTGGCAGCTCCACGCCGACCCCGCCATGTGGATCGCGGGCGTACGCGCCCTGTGGCTCCAGGCCCTCCACCCGCGCACCCTGCGCGGTGTCATGGCGAACTCCGACTTCCGCCAGGACGCCTGGGGCCGCCTGATCCGCACCGCCCGCTACGTCGCCGCCACCACGTACGCCGACACCCCCACCGCCGAACGCGCCGCGGCGCGCGTACGCGGCGTCCACCGCAGACTCGGCGCCACCGACCCCGAGACCGGCGAACGCTACGGCGTCGACGAACCCGCGCTCCTGCTCTGGGTGCACTGCGCCGAGGTCTCCTCCTACCTCCACACCCTGCGCCGCTCCGGCTTCCCCCTCGACGACACGGCCGCCGACCGCTACGTCGCCGAACAGCGCACAGGGGCCCGCCTCGTCGGGCTCGACCCGGCCCAGGTCCCCGCCACCGTCGGAGAACTCGACAGCTACTTCCGCAGCGTGAAGGACGAACTCGCCGTGGGTGCCGACGCCCGCGTCGTCGACGACTTCCTGCGCCGCCCACCCGTCCCCTTCCCGCTGCTGCCCGCCCGCGCCCTGCTCTGGCGCCGCGTCTCCGCCCTCGCCTACGGCTCCCTGCCGCCCTGGGCCCACGCGCTCTACGGGCGCGAGGCCCCGCCCCCCGCCGTCGTCACCCGCCGACTGCGCTCCACCGCACGCCTGCTGCGCGCCGTCCCCGGCGAACTGCGCTGGCAGATGCCCCCGAAATACATCCACGCCGCCATCGCCCGCCTCGGCCCCCAGGCCCGCCCCAGCCGCCGCATCCCCACCTGAGCCCCGCGCCACGGCCCCCACGCCTTCCTCGGGCACGTCCTGCCATTCCTCACGGCGGCGGACGCGCCGGTGGACGGACCCACGAGCCGAACGTGCCGGGAACCCGCCGACGAACGGGGAAACGCCCCTGCTGGCGACTGATCCCGGCATATGCCGGAGCGTTCGCGTGCCGCGCGGATGCGGGGGCAGGAGGGCTGACAGATGATGCCAGCGGTGGGGTCTTTCGGCCCTGGCACATCCCGCTCCACCGGGGAAGGCTGGAGCTGTAGGGGCTCAACAGGCGCCGAGTGAGAGCGGGGCGCCGGGAACGAGGACATCATGAGTGAGCTGCCGGTGGTAGCGGCCGTGGACGGCTCGGAGGACAGCCTCCGCGCCCTGGACTGGGCGATCGAGACGGCCCGGCTCCGCGAGGCCGTGTTGCGGATCGTGCACGTGCGCCAGTACGCGGCCTGGACGCAGCCCGAGGTGCTCGCCGCCGGGCCCGAACAGGTCGGCGACCCGGTGCTCGACCGGCTGCGCGCGGACCTGGAGGGGCGCGACGGCAGGCTTCCGGTCCTGGAGTTCGTCACGGTCGAGGGCGCGCCCGACGCCGTCCTGCCGGAGATGGGTGCCGAGGCCCAGCTCCTCGTCCTCGGCTCACGCGGGCGCGGCGGCTTCGCCAGTCTCCTGCTCGGTTCCAACGGGATGGCCGCCGCGCGCGACGCCGCCTGCCCCGTCGTCGTGGTGCCGCGCCCGGGGCGCGCCGTGCCGGAGGACGTGACGACCGAGGTGCCCGACGGGCCGCGCATCGTCGTGGGCCTGCCCGTCGACCTCAAGGACGACTCGACGCTCGCCTTCGCCTTCAGCGAGGCCGCACGCCGCGGCGCCGCGGTCCACATCGTCGTCGCCTACCCCTGGCCCACGCTCGCCTGGACCGCCGTGGGCGACTACACGCCCACCGTCGAGGACCAGGAGGCCGCCGAGGCCGAGTGCCTCAACCTCGCCCAGGACCACCTCGACCCGCACCGCGCGGCCCACCCCGGTGTCGAGGCCCTCGTGTCGGTGGCCGCGGGGGACGCCGCCGGGCACCTCGTCGCCGCCTCGAACGGCGCGGAACTCGTCGTCGTGGGCCGCCACCGCCGACGTCTCCTCCAGCCCGCCCGCATCCTCGGCTCCGTCACTCAGGCCGTTCTCCTCCACGCCGCCGCACCCGTCGCCGTCGTGCCGCTCACCGCGCAGGACGAGGCGGAGAGCGAGGCGGACGCGGCGGCCTGAGACGCGCCGCGGACAGGGGCGGGCCCGGTGACATGGGGCCGATCCGGCGCGGCAGGGGCAGAGGGCGGGGCGGCCGGGCGACACGGGCCGCCCCGCCCCCGTCGTACGCCCCGCGTCCCTCTCGGCCCACCTCGCGCGGCCTCCGCCCCACCACCCCTTTTCCGCCACCCCCGCACCCCCTCTCCAGGGACTCCGGTTACGCAGGGGTGCCCGCTCGTGACCGGAGCGGGACACGTACCATGGGCCGCATGTCGTTCCTCCGCCGCCGTCCTCCCGCCACGCCCGCGGGCCCCGACTTCGATGTCCTGGCCATGGACCCGGGGGACTGGCCCGGGAACCTCGTCGCGGGGCTCCTGCCCGCCCAGGACGGCAGCTGTCAGGGAGTCTTCCTCCAGTACGACCTCTTCGGCGGCCGCGGACCCGCCATGATCATCGGCAACCTCCCGGCCGGCTCGCCCGCCCGTGAACTCGCCGACAAACAGGTCCCCTTCGAGGTCGCGCAACTCCTGCTGGCGCTGGAGAACGACGAGGACGTCGAGGTCGTCGACGTCGAGGACATGCCGGTCATGCAGGGCGACAACCTCCTCATCGTGCGCCGTCTCAAACTCTCCGAGGGCCGCATCTCCTGCGTGCAGTTCGACCGCAGCGACAACGTGCTCGTCACCATCGCCGCCTGGGACCGCCCCATCACCGACGACCTCTACGCACTCCTCAAGCCCCTGCCCGCGGCGATGTTCCAGCAGGGCTGACCAGAGCCCCGCGCCCCTCCCGCGCCCCCGGCGCCTCACCCGGACGGCCCCTCTCCCGCTGTCCGGAATGCGCTGCCCACGGGCCGTAGCCGCCGCTCGGGCCGCTGGTCACGCGCTGACGGGGGTTCCGCACGGTTTGTCCGTAAGTGCCTTCGCCGCAGCAGCCGACCTCCTCGCCGCCTCCGCGCACACCGCCCTCCCGCACTCCTGGCGGGAACCGACGCCCTCGCCTCCGTCCGCGCGGCATCCTGGCCCGCACGAAGCCCACCCGCGAGGTCGCCGCCGCACGCAACGGGGCCGGCCCTCGCGAAAGGACCGGCCCCGCTCACCCGTCTCAGCGCACGCGCGACACCGTCACGTCATCGGCGTTCACATACGCCACCCGGTGCCCGAACTGGATCTCGTAGTACTCGTTCTCACCGCGCACCACCTTGTGGTCCGTCGTGTCGAACGTCGGCGAGTAGAAGTACTCGCCGCGCACCTTCCCGCCGGTCACGTACCGCTGGCCCGCCAGGAGCTTGTACGGGAACGGGGACAGCGCCTGCGGCGTGATGTTCGCCGGGTAGGCCGAGGCCTCCGGGTAGGCGCGTCCGTACACCGGCACGTCCGCGCGCCCCTTCTTCGGCGTCACCACGAGCCCCTGCGAGGGCACGGCGACGGGCTTGAGCAGGGAGTTCCTCAGCCACCCCTTCTGCCCGTTGTACCAGAGCGCCACCCAGGAGCCGCGCCGCTCGGCGACGACGTACTGCTGGCCGCTCGACACCCGCGCGCCGACGTCGTTGACCCCGGTCGTCGTGTCCTCGCCCTTCGGGTACAGGCCGATGTCCTTCACGAGCGGCGCGTCGTCCGAGGGCGACTGCCGCAGCCACAGCTCGCTCGACCCGTGGGCGGGGCACGCCGCCGCCGGGTCGTCCGCCGAACAACCCGTGTACGCGGGTTTGTTGGCCTCGTACTTCGGCGCGATCGTCACGACGTCCGACCACGGCAGCGCCGTGGCGCGCACCGGCTTGCCGAGCAGCGCGAAGTAGTGCGACCAGTCCCAGTACGGGCCCGGGTCGGTGTGCATCCCCGGGATGCCCGACGCCGTCGTCGCGGGCACGTTGTCGTGGCCGAGGATGTGCTGCCGGTCGAGCGGGATGTCGTACTTCTTCGCGAGGTACTTCACGAGCCGCGCCGAGGACCGGTACATCGCCTCCGAGAACCAGGCGTCGGGAGCGGTGAGGAAGCCCTCGTGCTCGACGCCGACCGACTTCGCGTTCACGTACCAGTTGCCCGCGTGCCAGCCGACGTCCTTCGTCGGGAAGTGCTGCGCGATGAGCCCGTCCGTGGAGCGGATCGTGTAGTGCCACGCCAGGTACGTGGGGTCCTGGACGAGGTCGAGCGTCCTGTCCCAGGTCTCCTCGGTGTCGTGGATGACGATCGAGTCGACGGACTGGTCGTGCGGACGGTCGGCGAGGTCGTGGTTGCCGTAGTCGCCGTCCCCGTACTCCTCGTACGGAGCGGGCACCCACTCGCAGGCCACCGTCGGCGGGCACTCCGTCGGCCCCGCGTCCGTCTTCTTCAGGCCCATGGCGCGCAACTGCCGCGGCTGCGCCTTCGCCCGCGCGTCCGCGCGGAGCGCGACCGACTGCCCCGCGTCCGTCGTGCGCCGCTGCCCGTCGCGGATCACCGCGAAGACGTCCTCGGCGTACGAGGCGGCGCCCGCGTTGTCCTCGGCGCCCGAGAACGCCGCGACCGCGCCGAACCAGTCGGCCGGGTCCTGGCTCAGTGGCCGGCCCTGCGCGCGTTGCGCCGCCGCGAGGAGCGCCGCGCCCCCCGCGATGTTGGCCGCCGCATCACGGCGCAGCGTGGCCGCGTCGATGCCGGTGAGGGACGCCGCCCTCGGCAGGGTCTCCAGGCGCGCGGGGAGCTTGCCGGAGCGCGTGTCCGTACGGTGCGCGCTCGGGCCGAGAGGGCGGCTCGTGTCGCCGCGCGGGTCCTCGGCGCCCTCGCCGTGCGGGTGCGTCACGACCCCGGCCAGCGCGGTCCGCGCGTCCGTCAGGTGCATCGGCCCGTAGCCGCCGCTGACACTCGGCGCGCCACCGTGCTCGTCCCACCGCGACTGGAGGTAGGAGACGCCGAGGAGGACCTCGCTCGGTACGTGGTACCTGGCCGAGGCGGCGGTGAAGGCGTCCTGGAGCCGCCCGGCGTCCCGGCCGGAGGGGGCCTGCGCGACAGGAGCCTGCGCGGCCCCGACGGGCGACGCCGCGAGGAGCGGCAGGAGCAGGGCGGACGAGGCGAAAGCGACCGCCGCCGTCCGGCGTCTGGAGCGGACGGGGGAAATTCCTCGCAAAGCAGCCTCCTGGGGGAGTGGACGCGCTGGAGTGTCGTGACCGGACGTGCCAGTGGTACCCGCTCCCCGACGATCCGTCAATCACGCTCCGGGCAAGGGAATCCCCATGTCAGGCCCCGGTTGCGGCACCACCACAGGAGTGGACCAATGGAGGGTGCGCGCCCTCCGCTCCGCTGCCAGCACCGACATGCCGCTCCCGTCCGGCCGACCCCCGGCAGTACGCGCCGCGGGGCGCCGCCGGAGGCAGGGAATTCCACCCCTTCGGTCGCGGACGACGAGGAAACGTTTCGTCGACAGCGTGGCGCGTGCCCGTCCCGTACGAGATCCCCGGGGCCCGCGGCCGGGCCGTGCCGCGGGCCACCCGTGCCGGGCGGGGCGGTTCAGCGGGTACCGACCGCCGCGCGCACCGCCCGCCGCGCCGTGGCGCAGTCGTCGTGGAGCCGGCGCAGCAGCAGCCGCTGCTCCTCGCCGGAGGCCGGTACCCCGGGAACGGAGACCGGGACGCTGTCGTGCATCGTGCGCTGGACCGCGTTCTCGTACGTCCGGATCTCGCGCGTGAGCACGAGCATCAGGTTCACGAGGAAGGCGTCCCGCGCCGCCGGGCCCGCCGCCTGCGCGAGCTGGGCGATCTGCCGCCGCACCTCGGGTGCGTCCCCGATCACCGACCACAGCGTCGCCAGGTCGTACCCCGGCAGGTACCAGCCCGCCCGGTCCCAGTCGAGCAGCACCGGTCCCGCGGGCGAGAGCAGCACGTTCGACAGGAGTGCGTCCCCGTGGTTGAACTGCCACATCCCGCCCCGGCCCGCCCCTGCCGCGACCCCGTGCAGGAGCTTCTGCAGGTCGTCGAGGTCACGGTCGGTCAGCATCCCCAGCTCGTGGAAACGCGCGAGGCGTGCCCCGTAGTCCAGGGGGGTGTCGAAGGTCCCGGGGGCGGGACGCCAGGAGTTGACCCGCGCGAACGCCGCGAGCGCGGCCCGCAGATCGGCGCGCCCCGGAGCGTGCGCCGGGTGGCGTTGAAGCGCGGCCGGGCGGCCCGGCATCCGCTCCACGACCAGGACACCCTGGTCCGGGTCGGCCGCCACGAGACGCGGTACCCGCACCGGCGGGCGCTGTCGTACGAAGGCGCGGTAGGCGGCTATCTCCTGCCGGACGCGTCCCGACCAGACCGGGGAACGGTCCAGTAAACACTTCGCGACCACGGTCGCCCGCCCCGTCGTGCCCGCGAGGAGCACCGAGTGCCCGTTGCGGCGCAGCAGTTGGACCGGGTGGAAGTCGGGACAGATGCGGTGCACCGCCGCGACCGCGGCACGCAACTGCGCGCCCTGCGGCCCCGACAGATCGAGCCGGCCGCTCAGCCGCTGCGGGCCCGGCGCCCCCTGCGTCCGCCGGGTACGGGGCTGAACGGCGCCGAAGGGCACGGCGGCCGCCCGCGCGGGGTCGAGGAAAGGGGCACCGGGCTGGCGCGCACGTGGCGCACGGGGTGGCGCGGAGAGGGGGGACTGAGCGGTGTACATGGGGTGGGCGTATCCCTTCCTGGGCCCGCGAGCCCTTCATGGGCCCGCGCATCGGACGCGCCCGCCCGCCCCGGCGACCCGCGGCACCCTGGGGAGTGCCGGCAGGCCGCCGGGCCGGGTTGGCGCGCTTCCTACCCGACACCCGGCGCGCCGTGGCAGACCATCTGGCGGACCCTGGCGAACCCTGGCGAATACTCGCTCCGCACGTGACGGGCCGTTAGTGTCAAGTCAGCCGAGAACCTGGGGGCTTGACGTGAGCGGACAACCCAACACCCGCCTTGGCGACCTGTTCGGCATGACCGGCTGGTCCAAGGGCGAACTCGCGCGACTGGTGAACCGGCGGGCGGCGGCCATGGGCCACCCCCAGCTGGCCACCGACACCTCGCGCGTACGGCGCTGGATCGAGGTGGGCGAGATCCCCCGCGACCCCGTGCCCCGGGTGATGGCCGCCCTGTTCACCGAGCGTCTCGGCCGTGTCGTGACCATAGAGGATCTCGGCCTGGTCAGGCGCGGGCGCGCGGGGGGCGCGCACACCGGAGGGAGCGTCGACAACCCCGACGGTGTGCCGTGGGCGCCCGAGAAGACGGCCGCGTTCCTCACCGAATTCACGGGAATGGACCTCATGCTCAACCGACGCGGCTTGGTGGGCGCGGGTGCCGCGCTCGCCGCGGGCTCCGCCCTCAGCACCGCCATGCACGACTGGCTCCACACCGACCCCGTCCTCGCGGCCGACCGGCCGCACGAGGGCGACCCCCTCCACGCCGAGCAGGCGGGCTGGGACCGCTACGAAGCGGCGCCCGTCGGCGCGCAGGAGATCGACGAACTGGAGAACTCCGTCGAGGTCTTCCGCGCCTGGGACGCCTCCCGGGGCGGCGGCCTCCAGCGCAAGGCCGTCGTGGGCCAGCTCAACGAGGTGGGCGGGATGCTCGCCTACCACCACCCCGCCCATCTCCAGCGCAGGCTCTGGGGCGTCGCCGCCAACCTCGCGGTGCTCGCGGGCTGGATGTCCCACGACGTCGGCCTCGAACCCACCGCGCAGAAGTACTTCCTCATCGCCGCCCACGCGGCGCGCGAGGGCGGCGACCGCCCGCGCGCGAGCGAGGCGCTCTCCCGCGCCGCCCGCCAGAAGATCCACCTGGGCGAGCCGGGCGAGGCCCTCGACCTCATGAAGCTCGCGGGCTCGGGCGCGGGCGAGAACGCCCTGCCCCGTACCCGCGCGATGTTCCGCACCATCGAGGCGTGGGCGCACGCCTCGATGGGCCACGGCCAGGCGATGCGCCGCACGCTCGGCGAGGCGGAGGAACTCTTCGTCTCCGACAAGGGCGTGGGCGAACATCTGAGCTGGATGCAGATGTTCGACGAGGCGGACCTGTACGGGATGCAGGCCCTCGCCTACCGCACCCTCGCCGAGCACGACCCCACCGCGGCCCCCGTCGCCCAGGCCCACGCCAAGCGTGCCCTCGCCCTGCGCAACGCCGAACGCCAGCGCTCGCAGATCTTCGACCACCTCTCGATGGCCTCGGCGTGCTTCCTCGGCAACGACCCCGAACAGGCCGACTTCTACGCCCGGCTGGCGCTCCAGTCGATCGGCGAGACGTCCTCGCTGCGCACCTGGGACCGGCTGCGGCAGATGTACCGCCTCACCGGGCGGTACGCGGGCCACGCGCAGATCGACGTGCTGCGCGGCGACATCGAGCGCGTCATGCCGAAGTCGCCGGGGAGGAGCCGTGGCACGGGACGCGTCGCGGGAGCCTGAACCCGGCGCGCCGCCGAAGCGTGAACCCGGCGCGTCGCGGGCGCCCGGACCCGGTCCGTCGCGGGTCCCCCGCAGGGAAGCGTCACGTCCCTGGACAAAAGGGCCGCGTTCCCGGCCCTCGGCGCGTCACTCCCGCACGAGTGCGATCAGCAGACAGTCCTCACCACCGTCCGCGTCCGTGCCGGTGCGCAGCGCCTCGCCGATGATCCGCGCGGCGTCCCGGGCCCCGGTCACCCCGGCGAGCCGCGGGGCGAGCGCGAGCAGGGCGTCGTCCTCGTCCCGCCCGGTACCGGCCGGGACGGCGGCGGGTACGGGACCCCCGCTGCGCAGCACGAGCAGATCGCCCGCTGCCAGCGCGGCGGAGTGCTCGGCGTGCCCGATGTCCCGCGGTGCGCCCAGGAGATGGCCCGCGGGTCGCTCCAGGGACCGCCCGGCGCCCGCGCGGAAGAGCAACGGTGCCGCGTGTCCCGCCTGCGCCCAGACCAGGGTCGGGGAATCGGGCCGGACGCGGCAGCACAGCGCGGACGCGAGGGGGGTGTGGCCCGCGCCCACGACCTGACCGAGTACGTCGAGCAGCGCGCCGGGACCCGCCCCGGTGAGCGCGATGCCGCGCAGCGCGCCGAGCAGCGTCGCCGTGTCCGTGGTCCCGGCGAGCCCGTGCCCGGCCACCTGACCGGCGGCCAACAGGGTCGAGCCGTCGGGGAGTTCCGCCGCCTCGTACCAGTGACCGCTGCTCGCGCCGGGCGGCCCGCCCGGCCTGAGCACGGTCAGATCCAGCGTCGGCGGGCGGGCCTCGCCCGTCCGCGACGGGGCCGGGGGAGGAGGCGAGGCGCGTCGGCGGGAGCGTCGTGCCTTCGGCGGAGCGGGACGCCGTACGGGCGCGGGACTTCGTACGGGCGCGGCGGCCTCGCCGAAGGGCGTCGTGGCGGTGGGTGCCGGGTGCGGGCCGCCGGAGGGGAACCGCACCGGGCCCTGCCACGGCGGCAGCACGCTGTCCCGCAGGGCCACGGCGAGCCGGTGCTCCTCGCGTGCGGCGGGCGGGGCGGGCGGCGCGGCGCGGTGAGCCGTCCCCGGTGTCGTCTCGCGGACGACGAGCCAGAGGGAAGCCGTGCACCCCTCGGCGTCGAGCACCGGTTCGCCCAGCAGGCGCACCGTGCGCTCGCCGCCGTCCGCGCGCAGCAGTCGCAGGGTCCCGTCGAGCGCCCGGCCGTCCACGAGGCAGCCGGTCATGAGGGCGGTGAGCGCGGGGCGGTCCTCGGGGTGGACGTAGGACGGGAGTTCGTCGAGTCCGGGCGCGGGGAGCGCGGGATCGCGGCCGAGGATCGCCGCGAACTCGGCGGAGCAGCGGGCGCCGTCCGTCAGCAGATCCCACTCGGCGCCGCCGACGTGCGGTGGGAGCGCGCCGGTGGCGCGCCGGGCGCGCAAGGCCCGGAGCAGGGAGTCGAGTTCAGCCAGGTCCATCCCGGAAGGCGCATCCGCGCCGGGAGGGATGTCCGCACCCGCGTGCGGGCCGGTGCGGGAAGCCGGCTCCCCGACGGGCCGCCGGGGCCGCAGCACGGAGGGCGCGCCGTCCTGCCACAGCTGTGGCACGGGGCGGTCCGTGGAGGCGGGCGGGGGCATGGCGGCTCCGATACGGCGTACACATCACGGGCCGGGACGCCGACCCCGCGACTGGACGGACGAGCACGCCTCCCGGCGGGCACGCCCCGGGCGCGACCGGCCGCCGGAGCGGCGACGTGACGACTGTGACACAGCCTCGCCCGCCGCGTAAGCCGTTTGGCAACACCCGAACCGATGGTGCCTCCGGCATATGTCACCGTCTCCGGTCGGGGCCCGCGCGTCCCGATCACACCCCTCGCCGCCCCCGCTCGCCGCCTCCTCCCGGCCCGTACGCGACCCGCCCGCCCCTCTCGCGCCGGCGACCGCGCTACACCGCCCCGGCCCCCGCCTCCCGCACCGCCTCGACGGTGTCCGCTTCCTGCGGCGTCTTGTCCGGCCGGTAGCGGATCACGCGCGCGAAGCGCAGCGTCAGCCCGGCCGGGTACCGCGAGGACCGCTGCACCCCGTCGAAGGCGATCTCCACGACGAGCCCGGGCCGCACCCGCACCGTGTGGCCGTCGTCGGACACCGCCAGTTCCAGCAGCCTCTCCGTCTGCTCGGCGAGCATCGCGTCGGTCAGCCCCTTGAACGTCTTGCCCAGCATGACCAGTTCGCCGTCCTCTCCGCGCGCCCCAAGGTGCAGGTTGGACAGCTTGCCCGTGCGCCGCCCGTGCCCCCACTCCGCCGCGAGCACGACGAGGTCGAGCGTGTGCACGGGTTTGACCTTCCGCCATGCCGCGCCGCGCCGCCCCGCGCTGTACGGCGCGTCCAAATCCTTGACCACGACCCCCTCGTGCCCGCGCTTCAGCGTCTCGGCGAGGAAGTCCTCGCCCCCCGCGAGCACGTCGGCCGCCGGGGGTGCCCCGGGCCCCGCGCCGGACTCCTCCGCCACGTACCGCCGCACCCGGTGCTCCTCCCCGACGAGCGCGGCGAGTTCGCGGTGGCGCCGCGCGAACGGCGCGTCCAGCAATTCCTGTTCACCGACGAGCAGTACGTCGAAGAAGACCGGCACGACCGGCACGAGCGCCCGCGCTTTCGCGACGTCGGTGCGCGAGCCCGTCCGCCCCGCGATCTCCTGGAAGGTGCGGGGCCGCCCCGCCTCGTCGTACGCGATGACCTCGCCGTCGAGGACGCACCGCTCGACCGGCAGCGCCCGCGCCACCTCCACGACCTCGGGCAGCCGCTCCGTGATGTCCTCCAGGGTCCGCGTCCACACCGAGACCCGCTCGCCGTCCCGGTGCACCTGCACCCTGATCCCGTCGAGCTTCTCCTCCACCGCGCACGAGCCCAGCGCCGCGAGCGCCTCCGCGACCGAGCCCGCCGTGGCGGCGAGCATGGGCCGCACCGGGCGCCCCACCGTCAGCCGGAACGCGCCGAGCGCCGCGCGCCCCTCCGCGAGCAGCGCTCGCGCCACCGGCACGAGCGCCCCGCGCAGCATCACGGCCCGCCGCACCTCCTCCGCGGGCACCCCGGAGGCCGCCGCGAGCCCCTCCGCCGCCATCGCGTCGAGCGCGCCCTGCCGCACCTCCCCGGTGAGCAGCCCGACGAGGAAGCGCTGCTCCGTCTCGGTCGCGGCGCCGAGCAGCGCCGCCGCCCGCCGTCGCCGTTCCGCTTGCGCCCCCTTGCCCGCGACGGCCGCGAGTCCGGCGAGTGCGGCGTCGACGTCGTGGAGCGTCAGCGAGGGGGCGGCGGCGGGCGCGGGCGCGTCGCGCAGGGTGCTCCAGCCGACGCCGATCCGCCCCTGCGGAACCCGCCCGGAGAGGTAGGCGATGGCGAGCGGCGCGTCCTCGGGCCCGGCGGCCAGGAAGAGTTCAGCGAGCAGTTCCGTCTTGCGCGAGCGGGACCGCGTCGCGGCCACGGCGTCCGACACGTCCACGAGCGTCACCAGGAGCATTCCCCTATCGTGCCCCGCCCGCGCCGGACCCGCACGAGGGTGTTGCATGGACGCGGAAGGACCACCGCGCACGTACCGTCGCACACGCCGCGTCCTCCCAGCCGCGTACCGCCGCCCCCGACCCACGACAGCCCCGGAAGGAACCCGACCCATGACGGACAGCACCCCGAAGGACCGCCCCGACCGCACCATGCGCGCCCTCGTCCAGACCGGCTTCGGCGGCACCGAGGTCCTGCGCCTGGACCGCGTGCCGCGCCCGGCGCCCGTGCCCACCGAGATCCTCGTGCGTGTGCGGGCCGCCGGGGTGAACCCGGTGGACTGGAAGACCCGCGAGGGCCTCGGCGCCGCCGCGAGCCTCGCGAGCCCGCCGCTCGTGCCCGGCTGGGACGTCGCGGGCACGGTCGAAGAGGTCGGCACGGGGGTGACGCTGTACAAGCCGGGCGACGCGGTGCTCGGGATGCCGTGGTTCCCCCGCACGGCCGGGGCCTGCGCCGAGTACGTCGCCGCACCGGCCCGCCAGTTCGCGCCGATCCCGAAGGGCCTGGACTTCGACGAGGCCGCCGCGCTGCCGCTCGCCGCGCTCACCGCCTGGCAGTCGCTCGTCGACACCGCACGGCTGCGCCGGGGCGAGCGGGTCCTCGTCCACGCGGCGTCGGGCGGCGTGGGCCATCTGGCGGTCCAGCTCGCGCACCACATCGGCGCGCACGTCATCGCGACGGCGAGCGCGTCGCGCCACGCGTGGCTCCGCACCCTCGGCGCGGACGAGGTCGTGGACTACCGCCGGGAGCGCTTCGAGGAGCACGTCTCGGGCGTCGACACGGTGCTCGACCTCGTGGGCGCGAAGGACGACACGAGCGCCCGCTCGCTCACGGTGCTGCGGCCGGGCGGCCTGCTCATCACGGTGCCGTCGAGCGGCGCGGGTGACATCCAGGAGCGCGCGACGGCGGCCGGGGTCCGGTTCACCGGCATCCTCGTGGAGCCGGACGGGGCGGCGTTGCGCCGCATCACGGCGCTCGTCGAGGAGGGGGCGCTGCGCCCGCACGTCGATGCCGTCCACCCGCTGGAGAAGGCGGCGGAGGCGTACGCGCGCGGCGAGAAGGGCGGGGTGCGCGGCAAGCAGGTCCTGCGAATCAGCGAGAACTGACCCGCAGGGGGAGGACCGTACGGCCCGGCACCGGTGCGGGGTGCGGTCGCGCGGTGAGCAGCGCGCGCGACGAGGGGCCGTGCGCAGCACCGCGCACGACCCCCCTCCCGCTCCGCCGGTCCGTCAGTTCAGCTCGTCCGGGTGGGGGCCCGTCCGCAGCCCGCGGTCGAGCGCGTCGACGGCCGCCATGTCGTCGTCGCTCAGCGTGAAGCCGAAGACGTCGAGGTTCTCGCGGATGCGGGCGGGGGTCACCGACTTGGGGATGACGATGTTCCCGCTCTGGAGGTGCCAGCGCAGCACGATCTGGGCGGGGCTGCGGCCGTGCCGTGCCGCGAGCCCCGTCAGGACGTCCTCCTCCAGCAGCGCGCCCTGCGCGAGCGGGCTCCACGCCTCGGTCGCGATGCCGAACCTGGCGTGCGTGGCGCGCAGTTCGCGCTGCTGGAGCCCGGGGTGCAGCTCGACCTGGTTGAGGGCGGGCACGACGCCGGTCTCGGCGACGAGCCGTTCCAGGTGCGCGGGCTGGAAGTTGGACACGCCGATGGCGCGGGTGCGCCCGTCGGCGAGGAGCTTCTCCAGGGCGCGGTAGGTGTCGACGTACCGGTCGCGGGCGGGTGTCGGCCAGTGGATGAGGTACAGGTCGGTGTACTCCAGGCCGAGCTTGGCGAGCGAGGCGTCGAAGGCGCGCAGCGTCGCGTCGTAGCCCTGGTCGTCGTTCCACAGCTTCGTGGTGACGAACAGGTCCTCGCGCGGGACGCCGGAGGAGGCGAGCGCGCGCCCGACGCCGCGCTCGTTCCCGTAGACGGCGGCCGTGTCGACGGACCGGTAACCGGCCTCCAGGGCACTCGCGACAGCGGCGGTCGTCTCCTCGTCGGGGACCTGGAAGACCCCGAAGCCGAGCTGGGGCATGACGACCCCGTTGTTGAGGGTGACGGTGGGGGAGAGGGCGCTCATGGTGGTGCTTTCTTTCGCGTAGGGGACCGGAGCGAGGCGCTGTCAGGGGCGTCCGTCCGGCGGGGAAGTGGTCAGAGGGCGGTGTGCGCGGCGGGGGTCCGCTCCGGACCGGCGACCGGGTGGGCCGCCGGTGCGCTCGCGTCGCCGGTCGCGGGGCGCTTGCGGTCGAGCCCGGCGGAGACGAAGGCGAGGAGCAGTGCGGAGAAGGCGAGCGCGGCGCCCACCCAGTTGGGCGAGGTGTAGCCGAAGCCCGCGTCGATGACGAGGCCGCCGAGCCAGGCAGCGAGGGCGTTGCCCAGGTTGAAGGCGCCGATGTTGACCGCGGAGGCCAGCGTGGGCGCCCCCGACGCCTGGTCGAGCACCCGCTTCTGGAGCGGCGGGACGGTCGCGAAGCCGAGGGCGCCGATGAAGAAGAGGGTCACCGCCGCTCCCGGCTCCGAGTGGGCCGTCACGGTGAAGAGCGCGAGGACGACGGTGAGCGCGCCGAGCACGGTGAACAGCATCGGCATGAGCCTGCGGTCCGCGTACCTGCCGCCGACGAGGTTGCCCGCGACCATGCCGGCGCCGAAGAGGACGAGGAGCCAGGTGACCGAGGAGTCGGCGAATCCGGCGACCTCGGTGAGCATCGGGGCGATGTAGGTGACGGCGGCGAAGACCCCGCCGAAGCCGAGCACGGTCATCGCCATCGCGAGGACGACCTGCACATCGCGCAGGGCCGACAGCTCGTGGCGCAGGCGCACGCCCTCGGGACGCGGGAGTTCGGGGACGAGCTTGAGGATGCCGAGCATCCCGACGACGCCGAGCGCGGCGACGACCAGGAAGGTGACGCGCCAGCCCGCCGCCTGGCCAACGTAGGTGCCGAGCGGTACGCCGACGACGTTGGCGACGGTGAGCCCGGTGAACATGAGAGCGATGGCTCCGGCCCGCTTGGCGGGCGGCACGAGACCCGCGGCGACGACCGCGCCGATGCCGAAGAAGGCGCCGTGCGCGAAGGAGGCGACGACCCGCCCCGCGAGCATCACGCCGAAGACCGGGGCCACGGCGGAGATCACGTTGCCGATGACGAACAGGCCCATGAGCAGCATGAGCATCCGCTTGCGCGGCATCCTGGTCCCGAGCAGCGTCATGATCGGGGCGCCGATCACCACGCCGAGTGCGTACCCCGTCACCAGGAACCCCGCGGTCGGCACGGAGACCCCGAAGCCATCGGCGACCTCGGGCAGGAGCCCCATGATCACGAATTCGGTCGTGCCGATCCCGAAGGCCCCGATGGCGAGGGCCAGAAGCGCCAGAGGCATGAGGAAAGAACCCTTCAAGAGCTTGGTATCTGCGAGCCCCAGATATATGCGGAAGCCGCTTACATGCATGGACAATACTTGCGCACGCGCTGTAAAAGCAAGCGCGAGTAAACGAGAGCGTCCGCGCACGGCGCGTGACGGCGCACCTCGAAGTCCGGCAAACGGCAAAGGGGCGGTCCCCGAGGAAAAATCCCCTGGGACCGCCCCAGGTGCGGCCGCTCCCGTCGGCTCAGCCCTCGCCGACCGCGTGCTCCACCTCGCCGCCGGCGCCACCACCCGGCAGGACGAGGCCGTTCCCGCCACCTGACCCCGGGGCGCACCCGACGAAACGGCCGGCCCCCGAAAGGACCGGCCGCTTCACTCACTCTCCCTCAGCGCGCCCCCGGCAGCGGGGCGGGCCTCGTCACGGGAACGAGGTGACCGTCGAAGGAATCGTCGACGTCCCGCTCGTCGCGCCACCCGTGTTGTTGATGACGTGGTTGTACTGACCCATCCCGCCGAGCGAGACCACCAGCAGGTCGTGGAACTTCACGCCCGGCTTCACCGGGGCCTGGAAGCCGTGGTCCTGCCGGATGCCCGGGTCGGCGGTGTAGTTGCAGTAACTGCCGAGCCCCCAGCCCTCGTGCGTCGTCACCGAGTCCGCGACCTTGTACGCCGCGTACCCCTGGATCGAACCGTTCTGGATCGCCGCCTGGTTCGGGGCGTCGTACGCCTTCTCGTTCTGGAAGAAGATCGTGCGCCCGCGCTCACCGTTCCACTGCACGTCGTACTTGTTGAAGTGCTCGACGAACAGACCCGTCGCGAGCACGTCGTTGCCGTTGACGGTCAGCCCGTAGTCGGCGCGGTTGGTCTCCCAGCCCACGCCGGCCCCGTGGTCGGCCCGCCAGATCCACGTGTGGTCGATGATCGTGTCATCGCTGTTCACCACGAACGCCGTCGTGACCTTGCCGGGGCCCGCGCCACCGACCCGCGCGAAGACGTCCTGGAGCGAGGTCGGGTTCGCCGCGTGGTCCACGTGCGAGCCCGCCGTGCCGACCTCCAGGAGCGAGGGCGAGTTGACCGCGCCCGCGTCCAGCAGCAGGCCCGCGAGCTTCACGCCGTCCACGTCGGCGACCTTCAGTGCCGTGACCCCGTTGTCCGGGATCAGCGTCGCGTACCCGAGGCCGAGCACCACGGTGTTGGCCCGGTTGACGTTCACCGTCTTGTTGAGGTGGTAGACGCCCGGCGTGAAGAGCAGGTGGAGACCCTGGTCGAGCGCCTGGTTCAGGGTGTCGGCCGAGACGCCCGGCTTCGCCACGTAGAACTGGTTCAGCGGCAGCGACTGCCCCTGCGGGGTGCCGTTCCACGACACACCGCGCGCGTTCTCCCGCTTGGCGGGGACGAACACCTTGTAGTCGTTCCCGTCGAGGTAGAGGAACGGCTTCTCCCGCGAGACCGGCGTGTTGTTCAGCGTCGTGTACGGCGGGTTCGGGAAGGACTGCGCGGGCGCGCCCTCCACGCCGGAGAACACCATGTTCCACACGGCGTTGGTCCAGCCGCCGACCGTGCTGTCCCGCGTGTACCACTGCTGCTGCGAGTACGGGCCGACCGTGCCGTCGATCTTGCTGTCCGCGATGTACCCGCCGCTCGCCCAGCCGTAGCCGGCCGGCGCCAGGTTCAGCCCGCCCTTGATGTGCATCCGGCGGAACGGGGCGGCCTGCGCGACGGCCCAGCGGTCGTCCCCGCTCACCGGCTTGATCGCCAGGTTCTCCGCCGAACGCCAGAAGTTCTGCGTCGCGTTGCCGTTGAACCAGCCCGCGTCGACCGTCACGTCACCGTTGAAGTTCGTGTCGTCCGGCTTGAGGCCGAGCCCCGAGATCGACGTGTAGAAACCGAGCTGCACGTTCAGGTTGTTGTACGTGCCCGGCTTGAACAGGAGCTGGTAGCGCCCGTTGCCGAACTGCGCCGACTCCTGCTGCTGGAAGATCGAGTCGACCTGTCCCTGGATGTTCGGGGTCGAGGGATCGAAGACCTTCACGTTCGGGCCGAGGTCCCCGCCCCCGGTGATCGGGCCGCCGGGGTTCGAACCGCCCCCGGTCGTGCCGTACACCTGGAACTCCCACAGCGAGTAGCCGTACTGCGTGGCCCGCTGCGTCCCGTAGACCCGCACGTAGCGCGCGTCACCGCTGATGTTCAGCGTCTCGGTGCCGCCGTTGCCGCTCGTCGTCGAGTACTTCGAGGTCCAGTTCTGGTTGTCGGAGGAGAACTCCACGCGGTACGCCTTCGCGTACGCCGTCTCCCAACGCAGCACGACCTGGCTCACCGAGGCCGTCGCACCGAGGTCCACGGTGATCCACTGCGGATCGGAGGCCGCGCTCGACCAGCGCGTGCCGTTGTCACCGTCCACGGCGTTCACCGCGGGGGTGCCGCCGTTCTCCACGCTGGAGGCGGTGACGTTCTTGTTCTGCGAGAGCAGCACGGGCGCCGCGTGCGCGGACGTCGCCGGCACGAGGGCCAGCAGAGCGGCGGCGAGGGCCAGTACGACAAGCCCCACGAGGGTTCTTCGAGGTGGTCGGGTGCCGCGAACGGCTCCCGGACTCAGGGACACAGCCATGTCGGTCTCCTGGGCATGAGTCACCGCGGGCACACGGGTGCCGACGCGGTGGTGCACGAACAGTGCGGGTGGGAAGCGAGCGCGAAGTGCGGCGCTCTTCGGGGATCGTTCTCCCCCTCTTGGATAGCGTCAAGAGTTGTGCACAAGGTCCCTTCGCTTGGGCGTTACATCTCCTGCGCCGACCGGGGGGAAGGCCCTGGATAACACTTTCTCCGCGCCGACTTGGGGAGAATTTCCAGCCAGGCACTCCTTCAGGAGGTGGCGAAAATCAACCGCTGGCGCGGCGGGTGTGGCCAAGAAATGAAGGGACCTGTACGCACGCGTGGAGCGGGCACGACGGACCGTCACCCGGCCTGTCGCGCCCGCCCACGCACCGGACGGCGCGGGGGCCCGCCCGGTACCACGCCACCGCCTCAGCGGCGCGCCGCACTACCAGCACGGGACCGCACGGCCCCGCACCCTGGAAGAACCCCTCTCAGTCCCCGTACACCCCGAACTCGTGCAGCGAGTACCCGTACCCCGTCCCGCGCTGCGTCCCGTTCACCCGCACGTAGCGGGCCGTCGCGCTCACGTCGAAGTCGTCGATCCCGCCGTTGCCCGCCGTCTCCTCGTGCACGGTCCGCCAGTCGCTCCCGTTGTCCGAGACCTGGATCGTGTACACCTTCGCGTACGCCGACTCCCAGTCGAGCTGCACGTGGCGGATCGCCTTCGACGAGCCCAGGTCCACCTGGAGCCACTGCGGATCGCTCCAGTCGCTCGCCCACCGGCTGGAGCTGTCCCCGTCGACGGCCTTCTCGGGCCAGCACGGGCACCCGCCGGTCGGGTCCGACTGGAACGAGGAAGCCGTCGCCGTCTTGCCGCGCGCGAGGTTCGTACCCGTCACCGGCGGTGCCACGACCTTCAGGGACGTCGTGCCGACCCCCACGTTCCCCTTGCCGTCCTTGACCTTCACGTACAGCTTCCACACGCCCGTGCGGTCCGGAGCGGTCACCTTCAGCTTCCCGCCACGGAGGTTCTCCGCGGCGACCGTGGTGAGCGCGGAGCCGTTGTCGATGTACTTCGACCCCACCTGCACCTCGTAGCTCAGCGCGTCACCGTCCGGGTCGCTCGCCGGTACCGACACGGTCAGCGGCTTCCCCGCCGCCACCGCCGAGGTCCCGCCCTCCACCTGGAGCGCGTCCACCTTCGGCGGCTTGTTGTCGTTCGCCGTCGACTTCCCGTACGCCTCCTTCACCGCGTAGTACGAGGGCCGCTTCTCGCCGGCCGGCAGCAAGTTGAACCAGATGCCGCCGAAGTCGTACTCCGTCCCGTAGTGGAACATCGTCGCACCGAGCGCGACCCCCTTGTGGTCGGTGACGCACTGCCAGGCCCGCGTGTAGCCCGTCGCCTTCGCCGCGTCGTCCGGTTCCCTGGGCACCCCGTTCGCGTCGTCCGGGACCTCCCACTCACCCGCGGGGCCGGTCTCGGTGATGATGTACGGCTTGGTGTAACCGCCCTGCTCCCAGGTGCCCTTGACCCCGCAGACGTCCTGGTAGGAGTTGACCGCGTACAGGTCGAGCGCCGGGGTGTTCTTCTTGAAGTACGGCCAGGCGCCCGTCCACGCGTCCGTCGAGGTGACCGGGTGGTTCGGGTCGACCGCCTTGATCTTCACCGCCAGCTCGTTCACGAACGACGTGTACGCGTCCCGTTGCCGCTCCAGCTCGTCGCCGCTGTAGCAGTTCTGGAGTCCGAGCACCGACTCGTTGCCGACGTCCCACATGAGCACACCGGGGTTGTCCTTGTAGGTGTCCACCCACTTGGGGAACTCGGCGAGCATGGCGTTCTTGTACGTGGTGTCGGTCAGGTAGTTGACACAGCCGCCCGAGCCGGGACCACCGCCCGGCTGGAGCCAGAAACCGGCCACGACCCGGATGCCGTTCGCCGCCGCCGCGTCGAACAGCGGCTTGCTGGTGGCGTCCGTGCCCCAGGTCCTGATGGTGTTGACCCCCATCGAGGCCACATCGGGCAGGTATCGCGGAGCGTCGCTGGGCGAGGGACCCCACGTGAGGCCCTTGACGGTGTACGGCTGCCCGTTGACGGTCAGCTGCCAGTTCCCCTGGGAACCGGTGACCTTCACGACGTCTCCGGCCGCGTGCGCGGCGGGCGACGGCAGGGCGAGGGCCGCGCCGGCGAGGGCGGCGGCCACCGCGAGGGGAGCGCGGGTGCGGGTGATTCTGCGCATGGGAGAGCAGGCTCCTTCCGGAGTCCATGGGTGGGGCAGTGGGGGAGTGGGGGCGTGGTGCGGCGGCTCCCGGCAGCACGTACGGGCCGCCACGGCGGGGGCACGGCGCGAGGACGGTACGGCGGGGCCGCGGCGCGAGGGCGGTACGGCGCCGGGGCGGCCCCTGTGCGTGCGCCACCCCGGCACCGCACCCCGGATCAGCTCGGCAACTCGTAGTTCTCGTCGAGCGCCGCGCCCGCCTCCGGGTGCGTCTCGTCGTAGCCCCGGGGGTCGCACTGGAGGCCACCGACGATGCAGTGATCGACCATCGCCTTGAGCGTCGCGTCGTCCCACGCGTTGAAGAAGTCGTAGTGGAACGTGTGCGCCGCGCCGCTGGCGAGCCGCAGATCGGACGTGTCACCGTTGACCGGCCACGCCATCTTGAACTCGATCATCGGCAGCGCCACGGGGTGGTCCGCCGGGCACACGTTGTCGTTCGTGCCCGCCTTCACCACCGGATAGGCCATGTGGCTCGTGTGGTTGGGCGTGTCCAGGTACTTCCCGTCCCAGCAACTGGGCGCCTGGAAACGGATGTTGAGCTGGACGTCCTGACCGGTCGGGCACGAGGTGGGGAACTCGGTGTTGAAGTAGCTGTCCCCGCACTCCCAGCCCTCGACGAAGCCCTTGTGGTTGCGGAACTCCGCCGCGGTCTGCATCGGGCTGCCGACCAGGAAGCGCAGGCCCTTCGGGAAGGGGCGCACGCTGGTGTAGTCGGTGACTCCCGCCTTGTAGTAGATGGTCTGGACGTCCACCGGCAGGATCTTCTTGTCGCCCTTGTAGAGCGAGGGCATCCAGTACCCGGACTTGTCGCCCGGCGCCACGCACGTGGTGCCGTTCGCCGCGTCCATCGAGGCGCTCGTGGAGTTGGCGTTCGTGGAGACGTTTCCCATGAACGTGTGATCGTGCGAGGCGCCCGGCTGGCCGGGGAAGACGATCGGGTCGTCCGGCGCGGTGTGGGTCACCGAGCAGTGCGCCTGGAACTCGTGGAAGTAGCGGTGCGGGGGATTGGCCTGCGAGGGCTCGGCACTGACCGGCGGGTCGGCCGGAATGTAGCCGTCGCCGTCGGGGTCGTCACCGAAGGCCCGGGGAGCGGCCTGCGCGTGGTTCATCCCGGCGTGCGACGAGGTGGAGGCGGCGGCCTGCGAGGCCGGGGCCGAAGCGGAGGACTGGTCGCCGGCGTACGCCTGCGGAAGCACCAGCCCCACCGTCGCGGCGAGCAGCCCCGCCGTGATCATCAGTCCCGACCCGTAGGCCGATCTGCGGAAACGCGATCTCCTCGACATGCGGAGACCTCCTGGTGTCCGTGGGGGTGTGGAGGGGAGCGCCCTCCTCCGCTCCTGCCCCGCCCCGCCGTCAGGGGCCGGGCGGAACAGAGCGGCGAGAGTGAGAGAGCGCTCTCCCAACGGGAGTGTTCCGCTGTCGTCGAAGACATGTCAAGAGAAGATGAACTCCATGTTTCCGTGATTCCACCGTCTCTAATGCCGCCTGCCCGAGGGGAGTTGGCCTGCGATCAGCGCTCAGCCGCCCCGTCTGAGCAGGGCTTTGGCGCCGGTTCGGACGAGGCAGGAGGAGAGCGCTCTCCCAGGGGTTACGCTGCTTCTCATGAGCAGAGAGCCGCAGACCCGCGGACGGGCCGCGACCCTGGAGGACGTCGCCCGCGTCGCCGGGGTGTCCCGGGCCACCGTCTCGCGCGTCGTCAACGGCGTGCGCAATGTCGACGCCGGCATCCAGAGCGCGGTCCGCGAGGCCATCACCGCCACCGGCTACGCCCCCAACCGCGCCGCTCGTTCCCTCGTCACCCGCAAGGCCGGGACGGTCGCGCTCGTCGTCTCCGGCGCGGGGGACGAGGGCGAGGACGCGGACCCCGGATTCGCCGCCCGTGTCTTCGCCGACCCCTTCTTCGGCCGCGCGGTGAGCGGCATCATCGGCTACCTGCGCCCGCACTCCCTCCACCCCGTCCTCCTCTTCGCCGAGACCGAGGCGGCCCGCACCGAGGCGATCGCCTACCTGCGCCAGGGCAGCGCCGACGGCGCCCTCGTCGTCACCACCCACCCCGCCGACCCGCTCCCCGCCCGCATCGCGGAGACCGGCGTCCCCGCGGTCCTCTTCGCCCGCCCCGCGCTGCCCGTCCCGCTCAGCTACGTCGACCTGGCCCACCGCGACGGCGCGGCCCTCGCCGCCGCCCACCTCCTCGCACGCGGTCGCCGCATGGTCGCGACCATCACCGGGCCCCTCGACGTCCTCGCGGGGCAGGAGCGCTTCACCGGCTTCCGCGAGGCGATGGCGCGCCAGGGCCACGCCTGGGTGCCCTACGCCGAGGGCGGCTTCACCCTCGCCAGCGGCGAGACGGCGATGCGCCGCCTCCTCGACGAACACCCGGACCTCGACGGAGTCTTCGCCGCCAACGACCTCATGGCGCAGGGCGCGTGCCAGGTCCTGCGTGAACGCGGCAGACGGGTCCCCGACGACGTCTCCGTCGTCGGCTTCGACGACAGCACCGCCGCCGTCACCGCCAATCCGCCCCTCACGACGATCCGCCAGCCCGTCGAGGAGATGGCCGCGGAGATGGCCCGCCTGCTGCACACCCACATCGAGAGCGGCGCCGCGGACCCCGTCGCGGTGGTCTTCGACCCGGAACTCGTCATCCGCGCCTCCTCCTGATCCGCGCCCGCTCACCCGGCCGGTGCCTTGCCTGCGCGGCGTGCTTCTCCGTATGGCGTGCGGGCGTCCTGGGCCGCGCCCGCTCACCCGGGCTCGCGCTTTGTCCGCGCGGCGTGCTCGTCCGCGCCGCCCGTGCCCTGGGCAGGGCGCCTGCCCGTGCCGTGCCCTGGACCGCGTGCCTACCCGAGCCGGGTGCCTACCCGAGCCGTGTCGTGATCCGAGCCGTGTCGTGATCCGAGCCGTGTCGTGATCCGAGCCGTGTCGTGATCCGAGCCGTGTCGTGATCCGAGTCGCGTGGTGATCCGAGTGGCGTGGTGATCCGAGCCGCGTGGTGATCCGCTCCGCGACGCCCCCTGACCCGTACAAGCGCCCGGCCTGTAATGCACCGGGTAGGTTTTTTCTTGACTTGGACAAAGTCCATCGTAGGATCGGTTCCGGTACGAGTCGGGACGCGGCGCGGAAGCCGTCCGTACAGGGCCCCTCACGCCCTGTACGGGCACGCCCTCGCGCGCTTTGGCACGTGCTCAAGGAATTGCACAGGTCCGGAAGGATGTTCATGACCGAGAACCACGACGCCATCGTCACCGACCCGAAGACCGAGGAGTCCGGCGGCTGCCCGGTCGTGCACACCGCCCGCGCGCCCCATCCCACGCAGGGCGGTGGCAACCGGCAGTGGTGGCCGGAACGGCTCAATCTGAAGATCCTGGCGAAGAACCCCCCGGTCGCCAACCCGCTGGGGGAGGACTTCGACTACGCCGCGGCGTTCCAGTCGCTCGATCTTCCGGCGGTCAAGCGTGACATCGAGGAGGTCCTCACGACCTCGCAGGACTGGTGGCCGGCCGATTTCGGTCACTACGGTCCCCTGATCATCCGTATGGCCTGGCACAGCGCCGGTACCTACCGGATCAGTGACGGGCGTGGCGGCGCGGGCGCGGGGCAGCAGCGTTTCGCCCCGCTCAACAGCTGGCCCGACAACGCCAACCTCGACAAGGCCCGTCGCCTCCTGTGGCCCGTCAAGAAGAAGTACGGCCAGAACCTCTCGTGGGCCGACCTCCTCATCCTCGCCGGGAACGTCGCTCTGGAGTCCATGGGCTTCGAGACCTTCGGTTTCGCCGGGGGCCGCGTGGACGTCTGGGAGCCCGAGGACGATGTCTACTGGGGTCCGGAGACCACCTGGCTCGGTGACGAGCGCTACACCGGTGACCGCCACCTCGAAGAGCCCCTCGGTGCCGTCCAGATGGGACTCATCTACGTCAACCCCGAAGGCCCCAACGGCAACCCGGACCCGCTGGCCGCGGCCCGCGACATCCGTGAGACCTTCCGTCGCATGGCGATGAACGACGAGGAGACCGTCGCCCTCATCGCGGGCGGCCACACCTTCGGCAAGACCCATGGCGCGGGTGACGCCGACCTCGTCGGCGACGACCCCGAGGCCGCGCCGCTGGAGCAGCAGGGCCTGGGCTGGCGCAGCACCTTCCGCAGCGGCAAGGGCGCGGACGCCATCACCTCGGGTCTCGAAGTCACCTGGACGAGCACGCCCACCCAGTGGGGCAACGGCTTCTTCGACAACCTCTTCGGCTACGAGTGGGAGCTCACGAAGAGCCCCGCCGGCGCCCATCAGTGGAAGCCGAAGGACGGCGCGGGCGAAGGCACCGTGCCCGCCGCCCACGACCCGGCGAAGAAGATCGCGCCGAACATGCTCACCACCGACCTCGCGCTGCGCTTCGACCCCGTCTACGAGCCGATCGCCCGCCGCTTCCACGAGGACCCGGCCGCGTTCGCCGACGCCTTCGCCCGCGCCTGGTACAAGCTCACCCACCGCGACATGGGCCCCAAGTCCCTCTACCTCGGCCCCGAGGTGCCCGCCGAGACACTCCTGTGGCAGGACCCGCTGCCCGCCGCCGAGAGCGCCCCGCTCACGGCTGCCGACATCGCGGCGCTCAAGGAGAGGATCCTCGCCTCCGGGCTCTCCGTCTCCGACCTCGTCTTCACGGCCTGGGCCTCCGCCTCGACCTTCCGCGGCAGCGACAAGCGCGGCGGCGCCAACGGCGCCCGCATCCGCCTGGCCCCGCAGCGGGAGTGGGAGGTCAACGACCCTGAGCGCCTCGCGACCGTTCTGTCCGGCCTGGAGGCGATCCAGAGCGACTTCGCCCAGACCGGCGGCCATGTCTCGCTCGCCGACCTCATCGTGCTCGCCGGTACGACGGCGGTGGAGAAGGCCGCGGCCGACGGCGGGCACGCCGTCGACGTCGCCTTCACCCCGGGGCGCGTGGACGCGGGCGCCGAGCACACCGACGCCGAGTCGTTCGCGGCGCTGGAGCCGGTGGCGGACGGCTTCCGCAACTACACCGGCAAGGCGGCCCGGCTGCCCGCGGAGTACCTCCTCGTGGACCGCGCCAACCTCCTGGGGCTCTCCGCGCCGGAGATGACGGTCCTCGTCGGCGGCCTGCGCGTTCTCGGCGCGAACACGGGCGGCTCGACGGCCGGCGTCCTCACCGACCGTCCGGGCGTCCTGACGAACGACTTCTTCGTCAACCTGCTGGACGCCTCCTGGCGTCCCGCCGCTGACGACAGCGGGACCTACGAAGCCACCGGCCCGGACGGCGGGGTGGTGTGGACGGGGACCCGCGCGGATCTTGTCTTCGGTTCGAACTCGGAGCTGCGTGCTCTCGCCGAGGTGTACGCGAGCGACGACGCGGCTGCGAAGTTCACCGCGGACTTCGCGGTGGCCTGGTCGAAGGTGATGGACCTCGACCGCTTCGACGTCGCCTGATCCGACGCCGTACGAGAGGCCCCCGGGAACTCCCCCCGGGGGCCTCTCCCGCCTCATCCGGCCCGCACGGGCCCGACGAGTGTCCCGCGTGCGACCTTCAGCTTCCCGTCCGCGAAGGAGGTGCCCGGGATCTCCCCCTTCGGCGTCCGCAGCGTGAACCCGACGCTGTCGGCGGGGACGTTGCGGGCGTGGGTGGGTACCTGGATGTCGAAGTGGACCGGGTGCCCGTACTTCAGCACCACCGCGCGCCCCTGCTTGCCGTACCGGCCGGTCCTCAGTCCGCTGTCCTTCCCGTGGTGCGTGAAGCGCACGTCGACGGGTGAACCGGCCAGGGTGCAGGAGGCGTACCCGCGGGGAGCGGTGATCGTCACCCGGTAGTGGTGGTGTCCGGCGCTGCGGGGTGCCTGGGTGATTTTCGCCAGGTGGTTGGCGGGTCGGCAGGCGGAAGGCCGCGGACCGCCGTGATGGCCGCCCGCGCCCGGTGTGGCCGACGCGGGCGCCACCGCGGCGAGTACCGAGGCGATCACCCCGGCAGCCAGGGCTACGGCGGTCCTGCGCAGACGCATGAGTCCCATGAGCGTTCTCGGTTCAGTAGAGCTTGTACGAACGCCCGATGTCTGCCCCACTCCACGGGAGCGCATGTCCGCGCCTCCATCACACGTCCGGCGGAGCCGGGCGGAGCCAAGTTGACCAGCGGCCGGCTCGCTCCCCGGTGACATCGGCCCCTCCCGTAGGGCTCGCGGTCGCCGAGTGCCGGCACCGGCTCGCCCGAGCCGCCCGGACCGGTGCCCCACAGCCCGGATCACTTCCTGACCGGCGCCTCGGCGCCCCGTGCCCGTCCCGCCCGCCGACGCGACAACGCCGCCGTCACCAGCAGCACCGCCCCGCCCAGGTAGAAAGGGGCCCGCAGGCCCAGGGCGTGGGCCAGGGCACCGGAGGCCGCTGTGCCGAGGGCTGTGCCGGTACCGGTGATCATCTGGTAGGCCATCGTCACGCGGCCCATCAGCTCCGCAGGGACCAGGTACTGACGTCGGGACACCGCCGTCACGGTCCACGCCAGATTCGCCGCGCCGTACCCCAGGACACACACGCCCGCGATCCAGCCCGACCTCGCCGCTCCCGCGCATGCCGCGGCCAAGGCCATCCCCACCGCCGTCAGCACCAGCGTGTGCGCGACGCCCAGACGGGCCGTCAGGCGCGGAGCCGACGCCGCACCTCCCACCCCGCCCAGCGCGAAAGCCACCACCAGCAGCGCGAACCCCGTCCCGCCCAGACCCAGCGCCTGCCGCGCGTACAGCACCATCACGGCGATCAGACCGCCGCTCACCAGACTCGTCAGCCCCGACGCCACGCAGAGCCGACGCAGCCGCACATCGGCCCACAGCCCGCGCAGCCCCTCCGCCGTGTCCCGGCGCAATCCCCGCCACGTCCGGGCCCCGGGCCCGGCCCCCGTGCGGAACTCGCCCCGTACCGTCACCACCAGGGCCGCCGCCACCGCGAAGGACACCGCGTCCGCCGTGAACGGCAGCGCCGCGCCCACCCCGAACAACACGGCACCCGCCGGGGCCCCCATGAGGGTCTCCGTGATCACGAAACCCGACTGCAACCGCGCGTTGGCCCGCACCAGGTCATCCGGCGCCACCAGCATCGGTACGATCCCCGACCACGCGCCGTTGTACAGGGTCTGGCCGCAGCCGAGCAGGAAGCCCGCGACGAGCAGCAGCGGGATCGTCACCGCGTGCGCGGCGACCGCCACCGCGAGCCCCGCCACCAGCAGTGCCCGGCCCGCGTCCACCGTCCACATGAGCCGGCGCCGGTCCAGCCGGTCCGCCAGAACCCCCGCGGGCAGGCTCATCAGCAGCCACGGCAGCTGCTCCGCCAGCGCCACCGCCGCGACCCGGCGCGGGTCCGAGGTCAGCTCCGCCGCCAGCAGCGGCAGCGCCGCGAACCGCATCCCGTCCCCCAGACCGGACACCGTCACCGACGCCCACACCCGGCGAAACCCCGTACCCAGCCCGCCCCCGCGAGCGGCACCGGCGGCGACAGCGGCCCCGGGGGCACCCCCGGCACCGTCAGACACCCCCGAGCACCTCCAGCAACTCCTCGTTGTAGAAGTCCTCCATCCCGCACACCCCCGAGATCGTGCCGAAGTAGCGGGCGACCAGCGTCGGGTTCGGGGCGATGGCACGGAGGAGGGAGGTGCGCTCCTCCGGCAGGCGCAACTCGGCGACGTTCAGCGTCCCCCGGTAGAACTCGGTGAAGCGTTCCTTGAGGTCGTCGGCGTACCGGGCGCCCGCCCGGTCGAGCGCCGCCGGCTCGCGCAGCTCCGCGCCGACGTGGTCGACGAGCGCCTGCGCCTGGAGGAACGCGTCCGTGATGCCCCGCGCCGCGATCGAATCCTTGTGATGCGCCGCGTCACCCACCAGGGCCCAGCCCGGTCCGTACGCCCGCCGGAAGAAGTTCAGCTGCTCCCCGGTGCCGTACAGCCGCTCGGTCTGGACGGCGTCCGCCATCCGCGCGTGCAGCGCGGGCGCCGTGGTGCGGACCGCCTCCAGGTACGCGGCCCGCGCGTCCGTGCGCACCCGCCCGAACTCCGCCTGCGGGAAGTACGCCATCACCAGCGTGCGCCCCTCGTTGGTCGGGACGACCCCGACCCAGCGGCCCGGTCGCTCGTACAGCTCGAAGTGCGCGGGCAGCCCCTCCCAGTACGTGTAGTACGTGCACGTCATCGGCGGGTTCTCGACCGTGGTCCGCGCCTCGGCGAACCGGGCCACCGCCGACCGCATCCCGTCCGCGCCGACCACGAGCCGGGCCCGCGCGGTGTGCTCGGTCCCCTCGTCCGCCCGGAACCGCACCCCCGCGACCCGCCCGCCCTCGCGGAGCAGTCCCGTCACGGTGCAGCCCTGACGGAACTCCGCGCCCCCGGCGACCGCCCCCTCGGCCAGGATCGGGTCCAGGACGTGGCGCCGGGGCGCGTACGTCGCCGTGTGCCCCTCGGCGGGCAGCAGCGTGCCGTCCAGGCGGACGCCCGGGGCCTCGTAGCTGACCCGCTCGATGGGCGGGCAGCCGCTCGCCCGGACCGTCCCCAGGAGGCCCCAGCGGTCCAGCAGCGCCACAGCGGGCTGGTGGAGGTAGTGCGAGGAGAGCTTGTCCTGCGGGAAACGTGCCTTCTCCAGGAGCAGTACCCGGTACCCGGCCCGGCCTGCCAGCATCGCCACGGGCGCTCCCGCGCAGCGCGCCCCCACCACGATCATGTCGTACACAGCGCCTCTTTCCCCCAGTGTCCCGAAACGGTCCCGCGACGCACGGAACGGCCCGGGCCACGAGGGCCCGGACCGTTCACGGGTACGGCGAAGACGGTGGGTACGAGAGGGGCCGCGACCGCCGGGCGCCCACCCCGCCCGGCCGTCGGGAGCGGGCCCGAGGCCCGCCCGGTCAGCTCCCGCCGCTCTGCGAGGACGAGGCGGATGACGAGGACTCCGTCCCCGGTCCCCTTTCCCCCGTCCCGTCCAGCTTCCGCCCCCAGAAGGACAGCGCCACGGTCAGCACCCCGCCGCAGACGATCGCCCAGTCGGCGAGGTTCATCACGCTGAAGTCGCGCACCGAGATGAAGTCGACCACCGCGCCCTTCAGACCGCCCGGCGAACGGAACAGCCGGTCGGTGAGATTGCCGAGCGCGCCACCCAGCAGCAGCCCCAGCGCCACAGCCCACGGCGCGCTGTACAGCTTCCGCGCCAGCCGGATGATCACGACGACGACGGCCGCGGCGATCACCGTGAACACGATGGTCATCGCCGCGCCCATGCTGAAGGCCGCGCCCGAGTTCCGGATCACGTCCAGCTCCAGCCAGGAGCCGATCAACCGGACGGGAGCCCGGTGTTCCAGGCGTGCGACGACGAGCAGCTTGCTGCCCAGGTCGATCGCGTAGGCGGCCACCGCCACCGCCAGCAGGAGCGGGATGCGCCGCCTGCCGCGGCCTGCGGTCGGTCCACCCGCCCTTTGCCCCACGCCGTCGCGCGCCTGAGCTGCCTGCCCGGCCTCTTTCATGTGCGGCCCCCTCGATGTCCGTAGTTCGCCGGCGCCCGCCCGCCTTCGCCGGCCCCGGTCCCGCGGGGGACGGCCGGTGCCGGTACCGGCGCGCGACCGCGCCGCGTCCGCCCGGCAACGGACGGACCCGGCTCTCCGCCGTACCGGGCGGGCGGCCCTGGCTCCGGGCTGACGCAAGCTCGTGCCCCCGGATCATACTGAGGGTTTCGGTACGAACCCTCAGTCGCTCTCCATCGCCACCACCAGCGAGCGCGGACGCATGTCGACCCAGTTCTCCTCCACGAAGTCGACGCACGCCTGCCGGGAGTCCTTGCCGAAGGCGACGGTCCACCCGGCCGGGACCTCGGCGAACGCGGGCCACAGCGAATGCTGGTTCTCGTCGTTCACCAGGACGAAGAACTCGGCCGTCTCGTCGTCGAACGGGTTGGTGCTCATGGTGTTCTCCCTCTTGCTCTCGTAGTCGTTCTTGTCCCAGTACTTCTTCCGCCCGCGCCGCGTACGGCGCGGGACGCTTCCGCGGGTGCTCCGGCACAGCGCCGTCAGCCCCCGATCCGACGCGCGACCACGGGGCCGATCTCCCCGGCCGGGCCGCGCTTCAGCATGTCGTCGTGCGCGCAGTCCACGAGGTGCGTGTCGATTGGGCCGTCCACGTACCGCGCCCACTGAGTCTCCCGTTCCGGGGCGGTGGCCGTGCCGCCCTTCGCTACGAAGAGAGTCAGCTCACCCCGGTACGGTTCCAGCGCGACCCCGGCCGACAGACGCCCGAAGTTGCGTACCACCGCCGCCAGACGCCGCGTCTCCAGGCCGTCCAGGACGGCCGCGACCCCGTCGGCGCCGAGTGCTCCAGCATCCCCCGCGGGGCGTTCTCCGGGGTGCCCCGCTTGCCGCTGTTCCCCGGGGCCGAAGTACTCGGTGAGCAGCCGGACGACCTCGGCGCCCTCCGGGAGGTCCTCGTCGTCCTCTCCGGCGGTCACCGGCTCGGGTGAGGCGTCCAGCACCGCCAGAAAGGCGACCTCCTCGCCCGCCCGCTGGAGCGCCGTCGCCATCATGTGCGCGACGACACCGCCGAACGACCAGCCCAGCAGGTGGTACGGGCCGTGCGGCTGGACGGCGCGGATCTGCTCGACGTAGTCGCGCACCAACTCCTCCAGGCTGCCCGGCAACTGCTCCCCGGTGCCGGTGGGTTCAGGGTCCCGGAGTCCACGGGCCTGGAGCGCGTACACGGGGTGGCGCGGGCCGATGTGCCGCAGCAGCGTGGCGTAGACCCAGCCGACCCCGGAGACCGGATGCACGCAGAACAACGCGGCCGCGTCCCCGGTCGCGCGGAGCGGCAGCAGCACGTCGAAGGAGCCGTCCCCGGCGTCCTCCTGCGCGAGGCCGGCGAGCGCGGCGACCGTGGGCGCGGCGAACAGGTCCCGGATGGCCGGCTCGAAACGCAAGGTCTCCCTGATCCGCCCGATCAGCCGGGTGGCGAGCAGGGAGTGCCCGCCGAGGGCGAAGAAGTCGTCGTCCACCCCCACGGAGGGCAGTCCCAGCACCTCGGCGAACAGGCCGCAGAGCACTTCCTCGCGCGGGGTTCGTGGCTCGCGGCCGGGGTTGGCGGTGGGAATTTCCGGTGCGGGCAGGGCGCGCCGGTCGAGCTTGCCGTTCGTGGTGACGGGGAGGGTGTCGAGGAGGACGTAGGCGGTGGGGACCATGTAGTCGGGCAGGTTCCGGGTGGCCAATGTGCGCAGTGTGGCGGTGAGTTCGGGTTCCGCCGCGCCCTCTGTGGTGATGTAGGCGACGAGTCGGGTGTCGCCGGGGTGGTCTTGGCGGGGGATGACGGTTGCT
>NZ_JOGO01000042.1 GCF_000719475.1 Streptomyces sp. NRRL F-5630
CCCCCCCCGGAAGCCCCCGGCCGTCCGCCCCTCCCGATCAGCCCTCCCGCCCCCGCACGGCGCCCCCGCGCCTCGCACACACGGTCGTACCCTGACCCCATGGAGACCCCGGCCGACCCGCCCCGCCCAGAGGAGCACAGCTCAGCGCCCCGTCCAGGAGGCGGCCGCCCCCAGGACCAGCACCCCTCGGCGCAGCGTCACGAGGCCGCCTACCCCGCCCACTGGGAGGCCGACGTCGTACTGCGCGACGGCGGCACCGCGCGGATCAGGCCCATCACCGCGGACGACGCCGAACGGCTCGTCAGCTTCTACGAGCAGGTCTCCGACGAGTCGAAGTACTACCGCTTCTTCGCCCCCTACCCGAAGCTCTCCGCGAAGGACGTGCACCGGTTCACGCACCACGACTTCGTGGACCGCGTCGGGCTCGCCGCGACCATCGGCGGCGAGTTCATCGCGACCGTCCGCTACGACCGCGTCGACGCGACCGGCCGCCCCGCGTCCGCGCCCGCCGACGAGGCCGAGGTCGCCTTCCTCGTGCAGGACGCGCACCAGGGGCGCGGCGTCGCCTCGGCGCTCCTCGAACACATCGCGGCCGTCGCGCGCGAGCGCGGCATCCGCCGCTTCGGCGCCGAGGTGCTGCCCCACAACACCAAGATGATCAAGGTCTTCACGGACGCGGGCTACCAGCAGAAGCGCAGCTTCGAGGACGGCGTCGTCCACCTGACCTTCGGTCTGGAACCCACCGAGCGCTCGCTCGCCGTGCAGTACGCGCGCGAGCAGCGTGCCGAGTCCCGCTCCGTGCAGCGCCTCCTCGCCCCCACCTCCGTCGCGGTCGTCGGCGCCAAGCGCGCGGGCGGCGGCGTGGGCCGCAGCATCCTGCGCAACCTGCTCGCCGCCGGGTACACGGGCCGCCTCTTCGCCGTCAACAGCAGCTTCCCCGAGGACCAGGGCACCCTCGACGGCGTGCCCGCCTTCCGCACCGTCAAGGAGATCGGCGAGGAGGTCGATCTCGCCGTGGTCGTCGTCCCCGCCGAGCGCGTGCCCGAGGCCGTCGCCGAGTGCGGTGAGCACGGGGTGCGCGGCCTCGTCGTCATCAGCGCCGGGTACGGCGAGAGCGTGACGGCGGGCAAGGCGCGGCAACGACGCCTCGTGCGGCAGGCGCGCAGCTACGGGATGCGGCTCGTCGGTCCCAACGCCTTCGGCCTCGTCAACACCGACCCCGCCGTGCGCCTCAACGCCTCCCTCGCTCCCGAACTCGCCCCGCGCGGCCGGGTCGGGCTCTTCACGCAGTCCGGCGCGATCGGCATCGCGCTCCTCTCGGAGCTCCACCAGCGCGGCACCGGGCTCTCGACCTTCGTCTCGGCGGGCAACCGCGCCGACGTCTCGGGCAACGACGTCCTCCAGTACTGGTACGACGATCCCGACACCGACGTGGCCCTCATGTACCTGGAGTCGATCGGCAACCCCCGCAAGTTCACCCGGCTCGCACGCCGCGCCGCAGCGACCAAGCCGCTCGTCGTCGTGCAGGGCGCCCGGCACAGTGCCGCGACGCCGCCCTCGCACGCCGTCGCCGAGACCCGCCTCCCGCACGCGACGGTCTCCGCGCTCCTCGCGCAGGCCGGTGTCATCAGGGTCGAGACCGTCACCGACCTCGTCGACACCGGGGTGCTGCTCGCGGGCCAGCCGCTGCCCGAGGGGCCGCGCGTCGCGATCCTCGGCAACTCCGAGTCGCTCGGCCTGCTCACGTACGACGCGTGCCTGAGCGAGGGCCTGCGCCCGCGCACCCCGCTCGACCTCACGACGTCCGCGAGCCCCGAGGACTTCCGGCGCGCCCTGGAGCAGGCGCTCGCCGAGCCGGACAGCGACGCCGTCGTCGTCACCGCGATCCCGTGGGTCGGCGAGGGCGCGCTCGACTGGCCCGAGGGTGAGGTGCTCGGCGCGGCGCTGCGCGAGGCGGTCGCCGCCTCGACGTCGCGCAAGCCGGTCCTCGTCGTGCACGTCGAACTCGGTGGCCTTGCCCACGCACTCTCCGCGGCGACCGCGACCCTCCCGGCGAGCGCGGGCCCGCACACCCCGGGCGGCGCGGTCCGCGCGGACGTGCGCGAGGCGGGGGTCGTACGCGACGAGCGCGAGGCACGCGCGGCGGTACGGGAGCCGGGCGCGGCGGCCCGGGAGCCCGGCGCCGCGGTAGGGGGAACCGGCGACCCCGCCCCAGCGCCGGGCGCCGAGGAGTCCCCGGGCGCTGCCCCTCGCATCCCCGCTTACCCCGCCCCCGAGCGTGCCGTCCGCGCGCTCGCCCGCGCCGTGCGGCACGCGCAGTGGCGCACGGACACCGAGCACCCGGGACGCGTGCCCGAGTTCGACGACATCGACGAGCACGGCGCCGCCGAGCGCATCGCCGCGCTCCTCGACGCGCTCCCGGCGGGCGCGCGCGGCACGACGCCCGGGCCCGAGGACACCGGGGACCTCCTGCGGCGCTACGGCGTCCCCGTCCTGCGCGCCCTGCCCGCGCCCGACGCCGACACGGCGGCGCGTGCCGCCGCCGAGCTGGGCTACCCGGTCGCGCTCAAGATCACCGCCCCGCACCTGCGGCATCGCCCCGACCTCGGCGGCGTCCGTCTCGACCTCGCCGACGAGAACGACCTGCGCCGCGCCTACGCGGACCTGACCGCGCTCCTCGGCTCGCCCGCCGAACTGCGGCCCGTCGTGCAGTCGATGGCACCGCGCGGGGTGGACACGGTGGTGCGGGCCGTCATCGACCCGGCGGCGGGCGCGGTGCTCTCCTTCGGGCTCGCGGGGGCACCCTCCGAGCTTCTCGGCGACACGGCGCACCGCCTCGTCCCGGTCACCGACAGGGACGCGGCCGAGCAGGTCCGCTCGCTGCGCAGCGCCCCGCTCCTCTTCGGCTGGCGCGGCGCGGCTCCCGTCGACACGGATGCCCTCCAGGAGCTGATCCAGCGCGTCTCACGCCTCGTGGACGACCACCCCGAGATCGTCGCGGTCTCCCTGGAACCGGTCGTCGTCGCCCCCCGCACGGTGCGCGTCCTCGGCGCGTCCCTCCGCCTGGCCCACCCCCCGGCGGTGGGCGGCGAGGGACCGCGCAGGATGCCGACGTACTGACGGGCGGGGCGTGGGGACCGGCGGGGCCCGGCAGCGGCCCGGAGCACGGGCCCCCGCGCTCCGCGACGACCGCCGACCGCCGGGTTTCGCCAAGGGCGTCACGTGCCTTTCCAGCACCGCCGTGCGTCCCCCTCGCCGTGCCCGCTTCCCCGCGCGGCACGGTCTTCGCGCACGCCCGGCGCCCCGTGCTCCCGCCGGGCCCGGCCCCTGCCCCGCCCCCGCCGCAGGACGAACCCCCACGGAGTGACCGGCCACGGCCCCCGCCCCCGTAGGATGGGCGCATGGCGAAGACCGGTACGACGACCCAGGGGCTCCGCGCGGCGATCGAGCGCAGCGGCTACTACCCGGCCCTCGTGGCCGAGGCCGTGGAGGCCGCGGTCGGCGGGGACCCGGTGGTGTCGTACCTGGTGCACCAGGAGACGACGTTCGACGCGAACGAGGTCCGCAGGCACGTCACCGTGCTCGTGCTCACCGAGCACCGCTTCATCGTGAGCCACACCGACGAGCAGGCCGCCGACGACACCTCGCCCACCCCGTACGCCACGACGTCGACCGAGTCCGTGCGCATCGAGCGGATCTCCTCCGTCGTGACGAGCCGCGTCGTCGCCAACCCCGAGTCGTACACCCCTGGCACCCTGCCCCGTGAGGTCGTCCTCACGATCGGCTGGGGTGCCGTGTCCCGTCTCGACCTGGAGCCCGCCGCCTGCGGCGACCCGAACTGCGAGGCCGACCACGGCTACACGGGCAGCTCCACCGCCGACGACCTGAGCCTGCGGGTGAGCGAGGCGGGCGACGGTCCCGAGACGGTCCGCCAGGCGCTCGCCTTCTCGCAGGCCCTCTCGGAGGCCACGGCGGCGCTCGGCGAGGGCCCCTCCGGGACCCGGCGCTGATGGGCGGGGCGCACCACGCGGACTGGGACGCCTACGAGGCGCGGCACGCCCCCGACCCCTACGCGCCGCTCCCGCTCTCCTCGGCGCTCGTGCCCGAGTACGGGAGCGGCAGCCTCGCGGACCTCCTCCCCACCCTCGCCGCCGGGCTCGGCGTCCCCGGCTTCGTCCCGGCCATCGGCGAGCTGACCCCGGCCGACCGCGCCTGCGTCTTCCTCGTCGACGGCCTCGGCTGGGAGCAGCTTCGCGCGCACCCCGACGAGGCGCCCTTCCTGCACGGCCTGCTCGGCACCTCGCGCGGCGGCACGGGACGGCCCCTCACCTCCGGCTTCCCCTCGACCACCGCCGCCTCGCTCGCCTCGGTCGGCACCGGCACGGTGCCCGGCCGGCACGGACTGCTCGGCTACGCGGTGCGCGACCCGGCGACGGGCGCGCTCATGAACCAGCTCCGCTGGCAGCCCTGGACCGACCCCACCGCCTGGCAGCCGCATCCCACGGTCTTCCGCGCCGCCGACGCGGCCGGGGTGCACACCGCGCAGGTCTCGGCCCCGCACTTCCGCGAGACGCCCCTCACCAAGGTCGCGCTCTCCGGCGGCACCTTCCACGGCCGCTTCACCGGCGAGGAGCGCATGGACCGCGCCGCCGAGGAACTTGCCGCGGGCGACCGCTCGCTCGTCTACACGTACTACAGCGAACTCGACGGCGCCGGGCACAAGTACGGCACGGGATCGGACACGTGGCGCGGCCAGCTCATGCAGGTCGACCGGCTCGTGCAGCGCCTCGCGGGGCAACTCCCGCCGCGTACCGCGCTGTACGTCACGGCGGACCACGGCATGGTCGACGTCCCCGAGGACCCCGAGAGCCGCGTCGACTACGACGAGGACTGGGAACTCGGCGCGGGCGTCGCGCTGCTGGGCGGCGAGGGACGCGCGCGCCACGTGTACGCGCACCCGGGAGCGGCCGCCGACGTCCTCGCCGTGTGGCGCGAGGTCCTGGGGGACCGCTTCTGGGTCGCGAGCCGCGAAGAGGCGCTGGACGCCGGGTGGTTCGGGCCGCCGGAGCTGTGCGAGGAGCGGGTGCACGCGCGGATCGGCGACGTGGTCGCGGCGCCGCAGGGGCTCTCCGCGATCGTCGCGAGCGAGACCGAGCCGCGTGAGACGGCGCTCGTCGGGATGCACGGCTCCCTCACGCCGGCGGAGCAGTACGTGCCGCTCATCGAGATCCGCACCTGAGCGCGGGGCCCCGGGCCCGTGCCCGCAGGCCCCCGACCCCTGCCCCGGGCCTCGGCCAGGCCCGCCGGGGTGCGCCGAGGCCCGCCGCACCCGGCCCCGTCCCGGCCGCGCGCGTGGCGTAGGGTCTGGGGTCGCCCCGGCGCCCACCGCCCCACCCGCTCCCGTACCACCGCCCCGCCCCGCCGCCCGGCGTTCCAGAAAGGCCCTGTCCGCACATGTCCGAATTGGTTTTCTTCTCCGGGACGATGGACTGCGGAAAGAGCACACTGGCCCTCCAGATCGGCCACAACCGGTCAGCGCGCGGGCTCCAGGGCGTGATCTTCACGCGGGACGACCGTGCCGGGGAGGGGAAGCTGTCCTCGCGGCTCGGGCTCGTCACGGACGCGGTCGAGGCGACCGAGGGCATGGACGTGCACGGCTACCTCGTCGACCGGCTCTCCAAGGGCGGCAAGGTGGACTACGTGATCGTCGACGAGGCACAGTTCCTCGCGCCCCGGCAGATCGACCAGTTGGCGCGCATCGTCGACGAACTCCGGCTCGACGTCTTCGCCTTCGGCATCACGACCGACTTCCGCACGAAGCTCTTCCCCGGCTCGCAGCGGCTCATCGAACTCGCCGACCGCGTCGAGGCCCTCCAGGTCGAGGCGCTGTGCTGGTGCGGCGCGCGGGCGACGCACAACGCCCGCACGGTGGACGGCGAGATGGTCGTCGAGGGCGCGCAGGTCGTCGTCGGGGACGTCAACCGCCGTGCGGGCGAGGTCGGTTACGAGGTGCTGTGCCGCCGCCACCATCTGCGCCGCGTGACGAGCGCGACGGCGAAGGCGGGCGTGCGTTCTCCCGACGTCCTGCCGGTGCAGGGCGGCTGACACGGCTCAGCCGCCCGCGACGTCCGTCCGTACGAGGGCGAAGACCGCGCCCTCCGGGTCGGCGACCGTCGCCGTGTGCCCCCGCGGGCCCTCGGCGGGCTCCTCCACGACCTGGCCGCCGAGGGCGAGGACCCGCGCGCACGAGGCGGCCACGTCGGCGGCCTCGAAGCACGCGAGCCACCCCGCGCCGTGCTCCCGCGCCCGCGAGCGGCCCACGCCGAGCGCGGAGGCCACGGGGCGTCCGTCGAGCGTGAACGTCAGGTGATCGGGGTCGTCCTGCCGCGCGCCGAAGCCGAGGACGGTGCGGTAGAACGGCGTGACGGACGCGGTGTCGTGGGTGAGGAGTTCGGACCAGGAGTGGGCGCCCGGCACGCCGGTCACGGCGAAGCCCGCGTGCGCGGTGGGCTGCCACAGCCCGAAGCCCGCGCCGCCCGGGTCCGCGGCGAGCGCGAGCCGCCCGGCGCCCGGGGAGTCGAGCGGGCCGACGCCGACGGTGCCCCCGCAGGCGCGCACCGCGGCGGCCAGCTCGTTGACGTCCGCAGCCCCGAAGTACGTGGTCCAGGCGACCCGGAGGCCCGTTCCGGTGGGCAGTTGCCCGAGCCCGGCGACCGGACGGCCGTCGAGATGGGCGCGGGTGTAGGGGCCGAGCTGGCGCGGTCCCTCCGCGAACTCCCAGCCGAAGAGCCCGCCGTAGAACTCCCGCGCGGCGCCGGGCTCGCGCACCATCAGGCTCACCCAGCACGGCCCCCCGCGCACCTCTCGTGCCATACCGTCCCGCTCCTCCGCCGCCCGTGCCTCAGCCATCGCGCCTCGCTCTCCGCCCACTCCGCCCGCACCCACCGCACCCCCTGCCACGGTGCGTACCCGATTGTGCACCCCTGGTCGCCCGGACGACCCGCCCGGGACCGGCGGGCCCCGGCTTCGCCGCACGAGCGCGCGCACCGGAGGCCGTACGGGGCGTGCGAGCGGGCACGGGGCGCGCCGGGTGGGGGAGTGCGCGGGTGCGGTGGGGCGGGGAGCGGGGAGCGGGGCGCGGGGGTGGGGTCGCGTGGCGCGGTGGGCCAGGATGATCCCATGACCACTTCGCCACCCGCCCCCGTCTCCCCGCTCATCGACGCGAACACCCTCGCCCAGGACCTCGCCGGCCCCCGTCCGCCCGTCGTCCTCGATGTGCGCTACCGGCTCGGACAGCCCAGCCGGCGGCCCGCCTACCTCGAAGGGCACGTGCCCGGCGCCGTCTTCGTCGACCTCGACACCCAGCTCGCCGCCCCGCCGGGACCGCGCGGGCGCCACCCGCTGCCCGAGCCCGACGACTTCGGCGCCGTGATGCGCGCCGCCGGGGTGAGCGCGGACAGCCGGGTCGTCGTGTACGACGACGGGCAGGGCTGGGCGGCGGCGCGCACCTGGTGGCTGCTGCGCTGGTCGGGGCACGCGGCGGTGCGGGTGCTCGACGGGGGATTCCCCTCCTGGACCGGGGCCCTGGAGACCGGTGCGGCGGCCCCCGCCGCGGGCGACTTCGTGCCGCGGCCGGGCGCGCTGCCGACGCTCGACGCGGAGAGCGCGGCCGCACTGGCGCGTACGGGCCTGCTGCTCGACGCGCGGGCGGGGGAGCGGTACCGGGGCGAGGTGGAGCCGGTCGACCCCGTGGGAGGCCATATCCCGGGGGCCGTGTCGGCGCCGACCGCCGAGAACGTCCTGCCCGACGGGCGGTTCAGGCCCGTCGCGGAGCTGAAGGCACGCTTCGCTGAGCTGGGCGCGGACGGCGCCCGGACGGTGGGTGTCTACTGCGGCTCGGGGGTCTCGGCGGCACAGGAAGTGCTGGCCCTCGAACTGGCCGGGGTGCGGGCCGCGTTGTACCCCGGGTCGTGGTCGGAGTGGACGGCCGACGGGGGGCGGCCCGTCGCCACCGGGCCGGAGCGCGGCTGACGGCTGAGGAACCGGCGCGGAGCGGGCGCCGCCGAAGGCGCCCCTCCCACCCGGGAGTTCAGTCCCGGGCCCGCCACCGCTCGTTCCTGGCGGTGCTCAGTCCTGCTTCTTGCGCCGGGTCCCGAAGACGATCTCGTCCCAGCTCGGGACCGCCGCGCGTCGGCCCGGCCGGACGCCGTCCGCCTCGGCCTGCCGGTCGGTGGAGCCGATGAGCCGGTCGCGGTGGCTGGAGACCGCGCGCGGCATGAGCACGTCCGCGTACGCCGAACCCGCCGAGGCCGCGGGGGCCGGGGGCTCCTCGACCTCGGGCTCGCGCTCCGGCTCGTCCTGCCCCGCACGCTCCGCCGACGACCGCTCGGGCACCACCATGTCGCCGCGGAAGCTCGGCACCGCCTCCAGAAGACTCGTCAGCGAGTCGCGCCCCGAGTCGGCCGAGGCCACGGGGAGTTCGTCCTCGTCCTCGTCCTCGGCGGCGGGCGCCTGCGGGAGCGCCGGGGGCCGGTCGGGGAGCGCGGGACGGTCGCGGTCGAAGCGGTCGATCGTGCGCTCGCGCGGCAGTCGCGCGATACGGGGCACGAAGGGCATGGGCTCGGGCGAGGACAGCTCGTCGGACTCGCCGATGAGCGCGCGCGCCTCGTCGTCCACGGCCTGCACGAGACGGCGGGGCGGGTCGTACGTCCAGCTCGCCGAGCGCGTCTCGCCCACGAGCCGGTAGACGAGGATGACCTCCCAGGTGCCGTCGTCGCGGCGCCAGGAGTCCCACTGCACGGTCTCCTTGTCGGCCCCGCGCATCATCAGCCGCTCCTGCACGGCGTCACCGAGCTGGGGGCCCGCGGACTCGCCGGGACGGCGTACGGGCGTCTTGCGGGCCCGCTCCGCCATGAAGGCGCGCTCCGCGAGCACGGGGCCCTCGAAGCGCCGTACGCGGTCCACGGGGATGCCTGCCAGTTGCGCGACTTCCTCCGCGCTCGCCCCTGCTCTTATACGGGCCTGGATGTCCCGCGGGCGCAGGTGGCTCTCGACCTCGATCTCGATCTGGCCGAGGCGCGGCCTGTCACCGCGCACGGCGGCACGCAGCCGCTCGTCGATGGCGAGGGTGTACTCCGTGTTGTCGGCAGCTTTCAGCACAAGACGTGTGCCGTCGTTGCTGACGGCCACGACACGCAGTTCGGGCATGGGGACCTCCCGGGTGGTGCCTGCCGACGTCACGTGCGTCGCTGCTTCCGCTAGTCGAGTGTGGCCTGCCCGGGTGCAGCCTGCCACAACCTTGCCGAGTTGCCCGGCGTGTCGGGCACGGGACCTGACACTCCGTTATGGCACGGTACTTCATTGCAACGCTGAGTGACCACCCCGGGCTCCCAGAGGCGACGAGGCTCTCCCGCCACCGCCGGGTCGTCCCCTCGCGGACGGACCCGCTCCGGCCGGATGGCCGGCCGTTCCGGTGCGAAGAGTCCCGGGCACCCTGACGGGAGACCGGACCCAGGGCTCGCAACAGTACTCCATTCGGGCCATCCGTGGTGGGGCGACGCTCCGCCGGACATCCCCCGCCCCGGGCGCGCGCGGGAGCGAAGGCGGGCGCGCCGGGCGTTTCGCGGGCGCTCGCGCGGGCACCGGGCGAGTGTGTCCGGCCGGTGGGTGGCGCGCTTCACAAAATCCCCGGAACCGGAACCAATCGATTCGCCCGACCGTCACTTCCTGCGGCAAGGTGGACGAAAGGCGATGTAAGGCAGGTAGATGCACAAGGAAGCCGTGAAGGGCGACACACCTCACATACGCGGCGGACAGGCGTCCTCGGCTGAGGCGGTCGCCGATGAGCGAAAGCCCCCCAAGCGCTTCGACCTGAGTGTGCCCCAGGTGGCGGGCTCGGCCGTCGCCTCGGTCGCCGCCGCGATCGCCGCCTCCCAACTCGGTGTCTACGGCACGGTCATCGGCGCCGGGGTCATGAGCATCGTGGCGACGACCGGCGGCAGCGTCTTCCAGCACCTCTTCCGCAGAACGGGCGAGCAGCTCCGCGACGCGGCCGGGCAGGTCATCCCCCGGCACGGGATTCCGCACGACGGCGCCGGTGAGCCCGTACCGCCGACGTTCCTCGCGCACCCCGAGCGCCACCTCACGGAGGTCCCCGAGCCGCGCGCCGAGGCCAAGACCGTCCTGCCGTTGGCGGACGGCGATCCGACGACCGTCCTCCCGGCCGCCGACGCCGACCCGACCACGGTGCTTCCCGCCGCCGCGCCCCGCGACGACGCGACACGAGTGCTCCGTACCGGCCAGGAGCCCATCCCCGACGACGAGTCGCGCCTGCTGCCCGCGGTTCCGGCCGACGAGGCGACACGCCTGCTCGGGGCGGTCGCCGAGGACGACGCGACGCGCGTGCTCGGCGCCGCTCCCCGCAACGAGGCGACCCGCGCCCGCGCGGTGGCCCATGAGGACGACGCGACGCGCCTGCTCCGTCCCGCCACCGACCCGTACAGCGCCCCCGTCACGCACCAGAGCCCCCGGAAGCTGCGCGGCTGGCGCAAGCCGCTGCTCACGGCCGTGGGCGTCTTCGCCGTCTCGATGGCGGGCATCACGGGGTACGAACTCGTCGCGGGCCACTCGCTGAGCGGCGGCTCGGGCTCCACGATCAGCAAGCTCGGCGGCAACGGTGGCAGCCACCACCAAGCGCCCCCCGAGCAGCCGACGGGATCGCCCTCGACGAGCTCGACCGGCTCGACGGACGGGAACAAGGACGGCGCCACGTCCCCCACGCCGGGCGACAGCCCCTCGCCGGACGCGTCCTCGGGGAAGACGGGCGCGAGCAAGGACCCGAGCGCGCCGGGCGACGACACGAAGCAGCGCGACGAACAGAAGCCGTCCCCGAGCACGACCCCCGACCCGACCCGGTCGACCCCCGGCACGGGCCAGGAGTCGGGCGGGGGCACGGACTCCGGCACGGGTGACCAGGGCGACACGGGCCCGCAGCAGCCGGAGGAGGGCGCGGCCACGCCGACGCCCTGAGCCCCCCGCCCGCCGGTCCACGAGGAACGGAGCCTCCGTCCGCCCCGCACAGGGGGCCGACGGGGGCTCCGCCGCGTGGGCGCGGAAGCGCGGGGGTACGACGGTCGGGTCGCCTCGTACCGCCCCCTCAGTCCCCCAGTACCCGCCGCAGATACGGGTTCGCGAAGAGGCGATCGGGGTCGAGGCGGTCGCGGACGGCGGTGAACTCGGCGAAGCGGGGGTACGCCTCGGCGAGGTGGGCCGCCTCGCGGGTGTGGACCTTGCCCCAGTGGGGGCGGCCCGCGTGTGCCGTGAAGATCTTCTCCGCCGCCGTGAAGTACTCGCGGTACGGCGTGCCCCGGTACATGTGGACCGCTATGTAGCCCGTGTCGCGACCGTTCGCCGTGGAGAGGGCGAGGTCGTCGGCGGGGGCGTTGCGCACCTCGACCGGGAAGCTCACCCGCAGGCGCGAGCGCTCGATCATCGCCTTCAGCTCGCGCAGCACCGCGGGAACCTCGGCGCGCGGTACCGCGTACTCCATCTCCACGAACCGCACCCGGCGCGGGCTCGTGTACACCTTGTACGGAATGTCCGTGTACGTGCGTGCCGAGAGTGCCCGGCTGGAGAGGCGGGCCACCGCCGGGATGGTCGCGGGGACCGCGCGGCCCAGGGAGTTGACCGCCTGGAAGAGGTCGTTGGAGAGGAACTCGTCCTCGAACCAGCCGCTGAGCTTCTTGAGGGGGCGTGCCGGTCCCTGGCTGCGGTTGTTGCGCTTGGTGTTGGTCCTCTCGGTATGCGGGAACCAGTAGAACTCGAAATGCTCGTTCTCGGTCACGAGTTGTTCGTACTCGGCGAGGACGCGGTCGAGCGGCATCGGTTCCTCGCGCGCGGTGAGCAGGAAGACCGGCTCGATACGGAAGGTGAGGGCGGTGAGGACGCCGAGCGCGCCGAGGCCGATCCGGCCGGCGGCGAAGACGTCCGCGTTCTCCTCCGGCGTGCAGTGCAGGAGCGTGCCGTCGGCCGTGAGGAGTTCGAAGCCCGCCAGTTGCGCGGCGATCGAGGCGGAGTCGCGCCCCGTGCCGTGCGTGCCCGTGCTGACCGCGCCCGCGACGGTCTGCTCCATGATGTCGCCCATGTTGGTGAGGGAGAGCCCCTCGCGGGCGAGCGCGGCGTTGAGGCGCTTGAGCGGGGTGCCCGCCTCGACCGTGATCGTCATGGCCTCGCGGTCGATGTGCCGGATGCCCGTGAGGAGCCGCGGGCGGACGAGGACGCCGTCCGTCGCGGAGATCGCGGTGAAGGAGTGCCCCGTACCCGCCGGTTTGACCGTGAGCCCCTGCCCGGCCGCGCGGCGCAGCACCCCGGCCAGTTCCTCGACCGAGGCGGGGCTCTCCTCGCGGGCCGGGCTCGCCGTGATGTTGCCGCCCCAGTTACGCCAGGTCCCGCTCCGCCGCGCCGTCTCCGGCGCGCTCCGGGGCCGCGGGACCACCGGCGGTGTCCCGGCCGGTTCCGCTCCCCGTGCTTCCCGTGTCTCCTTCGCCCCCGGCACTGCCCGCTCGCTGCTCATCCTGTGCCCCTCCCGGCCGCGGAACCGGCTTGTTGAGCCGGTGGTACCCCAGGAACGCCACCACGACCGCGACCGCCCCGGCAACCCCCGGGACGGCGTATCCCGCCTTCGGCCCCGAGGCGTCGATGACCCAGCCCGCCACGGAGGAGCCGAGCGCCACACCGACGGCGAGGCCCGTGCTCACCCAGGTCATGCCCTCGGTGAGCTTCGCCCGGGGCACGTGCCGCTCGACGAGGGCCATCGTCGTGGTCATCGTGGGAGCGATCGTCAGGCCCGCGAAGAACAGCGCCACGGCCAGGAACGGCAGGTTCCCGACCAGTTGGAGCGGGATCATGCTGACGCCCACCAGGCAGACCCCGAGGAGCCAGCGCCGCGCGGGCGGCCGGGTGAAGTGGAAGAGACCGAAGACCGCGCCCGCGAGGCAGGAGCCGAGCGCGTAGACGGCGAGGACGAGGCTCGCCGCGGCCTTGTGCCCCCGGTCCTCGGCGAAGGCGACCGTGACGACGTCGATCGCGCCGAACATGACCCCGGTCGACACGAAGGTGAGCACGAGGACCCGCAGTCCCACCGAGCGCATGGCGCTGCCGCGCTCGTGCTGCCCGGCCGGGTGCACCGCCGGTTCCGTGGCCTTCTGCCCGGAGAGCCAGAAGACGCCGACGGCGAGGAAGCAGCCCGCGAGGAGCGGTCCCGCCTCGGGGAACCACGCCGTGCACAGGCCGATCGAGATGATCGGCCCGAGGACGAAGCACACCTCGTCGACGACCGACTCGAAGGAGTACGCCGTGTGCAGCATGCGCGGCTCGTCGCGGTAGAGCGCCGCCCAGCGCGAACGCACCATCGAGCCCACGCTCGGTACACAGCCGATCCCCGCCGCGAAGACGAAGAGCGTCCAGTCCGGCGCCTCGTACACCGTCGCGAGCAGGAGCCCCGCCGTCGCGGCGAGCCCGATGAGCGTCGCGGGCCGCAGCACCCGGCGCTGCCCGTGCCGGTCCACGAGCCGCGAGAGCTGGGGGCCGAGCACCGCGGCGGCGAGCGCGATCGTCGCCGAGAGCCCGCCGGCGAGCCCGTACCGGCCCGTGAGCTGGGAGATCATCGTGACGACGCCGATCCCCATCATCGCGAGCGGCAGCCGCCCGATGAGCCCCGCCGCCGAGAAGGAAAGGGTGCCGGGCGCGCGGAAGATCGCGCGGTAGGGGCTGGGCAAGGCGGGCTCCGGGCAGGCGTACGGGCACAGGACGGACGGCGCCGACGTGTGCGGGAGGGGGGCGGGAGGACTGGGGGTAAGCAGTGAACCCGGCTCGGTGAGCTTACGCAGTCGTGCGGTTTTTCGCACGGGCGTTGTGGGGGCGGAACGGAGGACGGGACGCCGGAGGCGCGGACGAGCAGGGGAGGGCCGGGGCGCGGGGGGTCCGGCTCGTCCCGCGCGGGAGCGGACACGCGCGGGGCGGGCATCGTGCGCCCCGCCGCTGGTGGCAGGATCGGAGCCATGGCCGAAGCTCTCGATCCCACCGCCCGGGGTGCCGCCCCCTACGACGCCCTCCTGCTGCTCTCCTTCGGCGGCCCCGAAGGACCCGAGGACGTCGTCCCCTTCCTGGAGAACGTGACGCGAGGGCGGGGCATCCCCCGCGAACGGCTCAAGGAAGTCGGGCAGCACTACTTCCTCTTCGGCGGCGTCAGCCCGATCAACGGCCAGAACCGCGAACTGCTCGAAGCGCTGCGCACCGACTTCGCCGGGCACGGCCTCGACCTGCCCGTCTACTGGGGCAACCGCAACTGGGCCCCCTACCTCACCGACACGCTCCGCGAGATGGCCGAGGACGGCCGTCGCCGCATCGCCGTCCTGTGCACGAGCGCCTACGCCTCCTACTCCGGCTGCCGCCAGTACCGCGAGAACCTCGCCGACGCGCTCGCCACCCTGGAGGCCGAGGGCATTCAGGCGCCGGCCGTCGACAAACTGCGGCACTACTTCAACCACCCCGGTTTCATCGAGCCCATCGTCGACGGCGTCCTGCGCTCCCTCGCGGATCTTCCCGAGGACGTACGGGACCGCGCGCACCTCGCCTTCACGACGCACTCCATCCCCGTCTCGGCCGCCGACACCTCGGGCGCCCCCGACGCGCACGGCGACGGCGGCGCCTACGTCAAGGAGCACCTCGACGTCGCGGCGCTCATCCACGCCGCCGTGCGCGAACGGACCGGCGTCGACCACGAGTGGCGCCTCGTCTACCAGTCCCGCAGCGGCGCCCCGCACATCCCCTGGCTGGAGCCCGACATCTGCGACCACCTGGAGGCGGAGCACGAGGCCGGGGTCCCGGCGGTCGTCATGGTGCCGATCGGCTTCGTGTCGGACCACATGGAGGTCCTCTACGACCTCGACACGGAGGCGACGGCGAAGGCGGCGGAGCTGGGGCTGCCGGTGCGGAGGTCCCCGACGGTGGGCAGCGATCCGAGGTTCGCGGCGGCGGTGCGGGACCTGGTGCTGGAGCGGGCCGCCACGGAGCGGGGGGAGAGCCCCGCGCGGTGCGCGCTCGGCGCGCTGGGCGCCAGCCACGACGTGTGTCCCGTCGGGTGCTGCCCGGCGCGGACGCCCCGCCCCGCGGCGGCCGGGGCGTAGGACGTGCCCGGGGTTCCGGTGGGCCGCGTCCGGGAACCCGCTGCCTGTATCCCCGGCCCTCGGCCGGGCGGCCCCCGCCGGGCCGCGCTCGCGGTCCCGCGACGCCGGATCTCCCCGCCCCGTGCGGCGGGAGCGCCCGGACCAGGGGCGCCGAGGAATCAGCTCGACATTGGAGAAACGTGACTGACAAGCTCGCCCAGGAACTGCTGCCCCTCGCGCTCGAAGCCGCCCGCCGGGCCGGTGCGTTCCTGCGGGACTCGCGGCCCGCCGATCTGGGTGTCGCCGCGACCAAGACGAGTCCCGTCGACGTCGTGACCGAGATGGACCTCGCCTCCGAGAAGCTCATCACTGACTTCCTCGCCGAGCACAGGCCCGAGGACGGCGTGCTCGGGGAGGAGGGGGCGAGCCGCGAGGGGACGAGTGGCGTGCGGTGGGTCGTCGATCCCGTGGACGGGACGGTGAACTACCTCTACGGCCTGCCGAACTGGTGTGTCTCGATCGCGGCCCAGAAGGACGGCGAGACGATCGTCGGTGTCGTGGACGCGCCCGCGCGCGGTGAGGTCTCCCACGCGGTACGGGGCGGCGGGGCCTGGCTCGGGGAGCGGGCGCTGCGCGTGCGGCCCCCGGCCGAGGAGGGACGGGCGCTCATCGGGACCGGCTTCGGCTACCTCGCCGAGCGCCGGGCCCATCAGGCCGAGGTCATCGCCGGGCTCATCACCTCGGTCCGCGACATCCGGCGCGGCGGCTCGGCCGCGATCGACCTGTGCGACGTCGCCGCCGGGCGGCTCGACGCGTACTACGAGCGCGGCCTCAACCCCTGGGACTACGCGGCCGGCGACCTCATCGCCCGCGAGGCGGGCGCCCTCACCGGCGGCCGCCCCGGCCGGCCGCTGAGCCCCGAGCTGACCGTCGCAGCCCCTCCCGGTCTCTTCGAGAGCCTCCAGGCCCGCCTGGAGGAGCTGGGCGCCTGGCACGACTGAGCGCGGGCCGGGGCAGGCGAAGGGGCCGGTACGCGGAGTGCGTACCGGCCCCTTCGCTCGCGCGACGTACGGGACGTGACACGGCTCGGGCGGCGGCCGGGGAGCCGCCGCCGCTCAGGCGTGCTGGACCGGGCGGGACGGCGCGTGGTCGGCGGCCTGCACGGCGTCGAAGTCGACTCCGTACTCGGCGGCGAGCCGGCGCAGGTCGTCCAGGTCCGATTCGTCCACATCCACCAGGAAGTCGTCGCCGCTGCGACGCGCCTGGTCGAGGTCGGACTTGGTGTTCCTTATGCGCTGGAGCAGCGCGGCGGTGAAAGCGTCCATGGTGCGCCCCCTCGTCATGGTCGTGGGTCGGCGGCACGGGGTGTGCCAGACAGGGGCGGTCAGCCGGTGCCGCTCGGCTCAAAGCGGAGCGGCACGCCGTGAAGGCGTGCCGCGTACCGGACGTGATCGCGGGGTGTCCTCGGGTCATCCCCAGTGCGCCCGTCCCGGAAACCTCCGCATCCGGTAGTCGCGCGAATTCGTGGACGGATACACGGTTTTTCCCCGGCGGTCGCGCCAGGTTTCCACCGCGTACGTTCCGTGATCACGCGCCGCGCGGCCCGCCGCCCGCGGCGGTGCACGGCCAGTGATAAGGCGTGGCTAAGCGCTTACCGCCGGTTTATGGCCGAAAGGGGCAGGATGGAGGCTCCACTACTGTCGTCGGGCGCGTCCCGTCACCCGTCCCGTACCGGGCGGGTGGGCGCGCCGCGTCCCCGTGCCGGGGACGTCCAGGGAAAGGACCAGCCACGTGCGCGTACTCGTCGTCGAGGACGAGCAGTTGCTCGCCGATGCGGTGGCCACCGGCCTGCGCCGGGAGGCCATGGCGGTCGACGTCGTGTACGACGGAGCCGCGGCCCTGGAGCGCGTCGAGGTCAACGACTACGACGTGCTCGTGCTCGACCGCGACCTCCCCCTCGTGCACGGCGACGACGTCTGCCGCCGCGTCGTCGAGCTGGGCCTGCCCACCCGGGTCCTCATGCTCACCGCCTCGGGGGACGTCAGCGACCGGGTCGAGGGCCTGGAGCTGGGCGCCGACGACTACCTGCCCAAGCCCTTCGCCTTCAGCGAGCTGATCGCCCGCGTCCGCGCCCTCGGCAGGCGTACGAGCGTGCCGCTGCCGCCGGTCCTGGAGCGGGCCGGGATCAAGCTCGACCCCAACCGCAGGGAGGTCTTCCGCGACGGCAGGGAGATCCAGCTCGCGCCCAAGGAGTTCGCCGTCCTCGAAGTGCTCATGCGCAGCGAGGGCGCGGTCGTCTCCGCCGAACAGCTCCTGGAGAAGGCGTGGGACGAGAACACCGACCCCTTCACCAACGTCGTCCGTGTCACCGTGATGACCCTGCGCCGCAAGCTCGGTGAGCCCGCCGTCATCGTGACCGTCCCCGGCTCCGGCTACCGGATCTGAGTCCCCCATGGCCCCGTCCCCCTCCCGGCAGGGCGCTGCCCGCGCGCCCCGGCCCCCCGGCCGCCCGCCCGTTCCGCCCAAGCCCGCCCGCCCTCCGTTCACGGCGGCCGAGCCCCCGTTCCCCTGGCTGCGCCCGACCATCCGCATAAGGCTCACCCTGCTCTACGGCGGGATGTTCCTCATCGCGGGCATCCTGCTGCTCTCGATCATCTACCTGCTCGCGGTGCAGGCGGTCGGCGTCGGCCAGAAGATGCCCTTCGAGATCAGAGGGAACGTCATCGTCTCCAGCGCCGACTGCCCGCAGCTCGCGAACCTCTCCGGCAGCGTGCACACGCAGGCCGAGTTCCAGGACGCGATCAACTCCTGCGTGAGCCAGCAGCGCCAGCGCGCGCTCGACCACCTGCTCTCGCGCTCGCTCCTCGCGCTCCTCGGGCTCAGCGTCATCGCCTTCGCCTTCGGCTACGCGATGGCGGGCCGGGTCCTGTCGCCGCTCGGGCGGATCACCAGGACGGCACGCCAGGTGGCCGGTTCCGACCTCACCCGGCGGATCAAGCTCGACGGCCCCGACGACGAGCTGAAGGAACTCGCCGACACCTTCGACGAGATGCTGGAACGCCTGGAGCGCGCCTTCACGGCACAGCAACGCTTCGTCGCCAACGCCTCGCACGAGCTGCGGACCCCGCTAGCGATCAACCGCACCCTCCTGGAGGTCCAGCTCTCCGATCCGGCGGCGCCCCCCGAACTCCAGCAACTCGGCAAGACCCTCCTCGCCACCAATGAGCGCAGCGAACAACTCGTCGAGGGACTGCTCCTCCTCGCCCGCAGCGACAATCAGCTCGTCGAGCGCGGCCCCGTCGACCTCGCCGAGGTCGCGGACCGCGCCATCGACCAGGCGCGCGGCGAGGCGGCGGCGCGGGACGTGGAGATCCGGGGCACGCGCGCGCCCGCCGTCGTCGACGGCAACGGCGTGCTCCTGGAACGCGTGGCCCTCAACCTCGTCCAGAACGCGATCCGCTACAACGTGCCGCCCCCGGCGGCCCCGCTCACCAAGGACGGCGAGGAGGCCGCCCGGGAGCGCGGCTGGGTCGAGGTGACCACCGAGGCCCAGCACGGTCAGGCGGTGCTCGTCGTGAGCAATACGGGGCCGGTCGTGCCCGCGTACGAGATCGACAACATCTTCGAGCCTTTCCGGCGACTGCGCACCGAACGCACGGGCAGCGACAAGGGGGCGGGCCTCGGCCTGTCGATCGTGCGCTCCATCGTCCGGGCGCACGGCGCGCGCATCCACGCCGAGCCACGGGAGGGAGGCGGCCTGGTGATGCGGGTCACACTCCCGTTGTGAGCGGAAAGTGCTGGGAAGAATGCGATACGTGTTCGCCGGGTCGTCCGACACGGGAGGCGGCGCACCGTACCGGGGGCACCTTGTTCGCTTTGCGAGGAATTTTCGGGACCTGCGTCCGCGTTCGACCTGTGTGATCGATCACAAGAACGGGTTTTCAGGCATTCACAATGGGTGACCCCTGAGGGTCCCGAAAAGCCCGGAAAATCGGGGTTTTCGCGGGGGTGGATCACGGGAAGTACACGGGGAGGCCCCTCCCCGGTGCGACTGTCGTACCGGTTACGGTGCGCACCAGCACTTCCCCGCGTCCCTGGTCAAGGGGGCGCGAGAAGTGTCGATTGAGTAACAGACCTTGATGTGAGGCAAAATCTCCGCCTCGGGTCGGGCACAAGTCCGGCCTCTCACGCGTTACGAGCGCTGAGACACCGCACAGAACCCAGAGGGGGAGAGCGACATGGCCACGGATTACGACACCCCACGCAAGACCGACGACGACCTCAACGAGGACAGCCTCGAAGAGCTCAAGGCCCGGCGCAACGACAAGACCACCTCGACCGTCGACGTCGACGAGTTCGAGGAGGCGGCCGGGATGGAGCTGCCGGGGGCCGACCTCTCCAACGAGGAGCTGGCGGTCCGCGTCCTGCCCAAGCAGCAGGACGAGTTCACCTGCATGAGCTGCTTCCTGGTGCACCACAGGAGCCAGCTCGCGCGGGAGAAGAACGGGCAGCCGATCTGCCGCGACTGCGACTGAGGGCGGGGCGGCCGTGACTGGCTCGACCCCTCCCTGGAAACGGCGGCGCACCGCGTCGTCGGACGGCCCGGGGCGGCGTGCACGCGCGAACGAGCGAGGCCAGGAGGCCTCGCTCGACGAGCGGGACGCGCAGGACGCCGCCGCAGCCCTTCTCCCGGCTCAGCAGCCCCCCACGGGGGCCGAGGAGCCGGGCACCGCCCTTGAGCGGGACACGACTGCCGCAGGGGGCGAGAAGCCCCCGCGCGGCGGCAGGCTCACGAACCTGCGCTCCGGCGTGGGGCAGGGGCTCCGGCGCGGGCGTGAGGCGACCCGCGCGGCGGTCGGCTTCCTCGCCGACCGCATCATCGAGACCGCGCCCCGCGTGCCGGTGCGCGATCTCGCCACTCTTCGCCGCCAGTTCCCGGGCCTCGGCCCGGAGGAACTGGCCGACAAACTCGTCAACGGCGCGGCCCGCTCGGCCTCCACCGTCGGCGCGTCGATCGGCGCCGCGGCGATGATGCCGGTGCCGCCCGCGCTTCCGGCCGAACTCGCCGCCGAGATCACCGCCGTCGCCGCGATCGAGCTCAAGCTCGTCGCCGAACTCCACGAGGTCTACGGGCACCGCCCGCCCGGCACTCGCGGGCAGCGCAGCGCCGCCTATCTCACCGCCTGGACCCAGGAACGCGGCCTCGACCTGAGCAAACCGCTCTCGCTCACCGCGGGCGGGCTCAGCGGACAGGCGGCACGCGAGCTGCGGCAGCAGATCATGAAGCGGACGATCCGCAACCTGCCGAACCTCGTACCGTTCCTCATCGGCGCCGCCGTGGGCGCGTACATGAACAGCAGGGACACGAGGAAGCTCGCCGAGCACGTCCGCGCCGACCTGCGGAAGCGGGCGATCCCGTGGGACCGTCTGGAGGGGCTGCCCGCGCTGGAGCCGCCGGAGGAGCCCTACCCGGGCTTGCCGGGCCCCCGCGGGGACGCCGGCTCCTGAGGGCCAGAGGTAGCCCGAAGTCTGGTCAAGCCCTGGGGGCCCAGGAAGTCGGTGAAGCCCCGGGGCTCGGAACGTACTGAAGCCCCCGGGAGTTCAGGCCGCCGGGCTCGTCTCCCGTGCCGCCTCGATCGCGTCGAGCAGCCGCTGCGGCTCGCGCGTGGAGAGGTAGAGGTACGGGGTGGGGTCGGCCGGGTCGGTGACAGGGACCCGTACCGCCGTCGGGATGTAGGCACGCAGCAGCATGAACGCCCGCGGGTCCGCCTTGTGCAGCCGCCACTCGCGCGCCGCCTCGGGGTCCAGGATCTCGCCCCGCCCGAGCGCGCTCACCGGGAGCTTCGCCCCCTCGGCGACGAGCGAGCCGCCCACGACGCGGATGCGGACGGAGCCGTACGCACTCGTGATCACCGCCGACACGGCGGCGCCCGCGACGAGCGCGCCGAGCAGGGGCAGGGTGCCGAACGGCAGCGCCACGAGGGCGCAGACGATCCCGACCAGGACACAGAGCGCCCACCACGAACGGGGAGCCGTCAGACGTTCTTCGTAAGGCTGCATGAATCCAAGCTTGGCACGGCGTCCTGTGCCCTCTCGCGGCGCGGGTAGGGTCGGGCGCCGGACACCGCACGTGCGCGCGCTGTACCCGTCCGTGCCGCCGGACAGAAGTCACCGGAGTGAACAGTGAACCCTGAGCCCCTGACCGTGCCGCTGCGGCGGCTCGACCCCGAAGTGCCGCTCCCCGCCTACGGGCACCCCGGTGACGCGGGCGCCGACCTCGTCACCACCGAGGCCGCCGTCCTCGCCCCGGGCGAGCGCGCGGTCCTGCCGACCGGGATCGCGCTCGCGCTCCCCGAGGGGCACGCGGCCTTCGTGCACCCCCGGTCGGGGCTCGCGGCCCGGTGCGGAGTGGCGCTCGTGAATGCCCCGGGGACGGTGGATGCCGGGTACCGTGGGGAGATCAAGGTGATCGTGGTGAACCTCGATCCGCGCGAACCGGTGCGGTTCGAGCGTTTCGACCGCATCGCCCAGCTGGTGATCCAGCGCGTCGAGCGGGCCGCGTTCCGGGAGGTCGGTGAACTCCCCGGTTCGGTGCGGGCGGCGGGCGGTTTCGGGTCCACGGGCGGACATGCTGCCGTGGGCGACGGCACGGGTGGGAACGGTTACGCTTCGGTCGTATCCGACCGGGAAGGACAGTGACGTGTTCGGACGTCGCAAGAACAGCGGTGCCGCGGGAGACGCGGAGAGCGAGACCGAGCAGGTCGCGGAGACGCAGGCCGCCGATGGCGATTCCGCGTCGGGCGCCGGGCGCCGCAGCCTTCCGCCCGCTCCCCGGCCCGACGGGCCCTGGGACATCTCGGAGCTGCACGAGCCGGGTGAGGGGCGCGTCGACCTCGGCGGCCTCTTCGTGCCCGGCGTCGAGGGCATGGAGCTGCGGGTGGAGGTCGCGGGGGACGCGATCGTCGCCGCGACCGTCGTCCTCGGCGACAGCGCGGTACAGCTCCAGGCCTTCGCGGCGCCCAAGAACGAGGGCATCTGGGGCGAGGTGCGCGAGGAGATCGCGAGCGGCATCACGCGCCAGGGCGGCCTGATCGACGAGATCGAGGGCCCGCTCGGCTGGGAACTGCGCGCGCAGGTCCCGATCCAGCTCCCGGACGGCAAGAGCGGCCAGCAGGTCGTCCGCTTCGTCGGGGTCGACGGCCCGCGCTGGTTCCTGCGCGGGGTCATCTCCGGCCAGGGCGCGGTGCAGCCGCAGGCCGCCGGGGTCCTGGAGCAGATCGTGCGCGACACGGTGGTGGTACGGGGCGAGGGCCCGATGGCCCCCCGCGACCCCATCGTGCTCAAGCTCCCCGAGGACGCCCAGATGGTGCCCGAGGGCGTGCAGCAGGACCGCCAGGGCTCCGGGTCCCGCTTCGGCGGCGACATGGGCCAGCTCGCCCGGGGTCCGGAGATCACCGAGATCCGCTGAGCGAGCGCCGGGCGCCACTCGCCCCAGCACGGCCGAAGGGGCCGCACTCCCGTCAGGGGGGTGTGGCCCCTTCCGCGTACCCGCACCCGCCCCGGCAGCGAAGAGCCCGCCCGGCAGCGAAGGCCCTGACAGAGAAGAGTCCCGTGCGACATATGTCCCGCCGGGACACATGTCCCCATGGGACAGAAGAAGAGTACGGTGGACAGCATGAAGGCCGAGGAGACGCGGCGGACGCAGTCGCCCGCACCCGAGGACCGCAGGCGCCGCAAGGCACTGCGGACCAGGGAGGCGCTGGCCCGCGCGGCGGTGGAGCTGGTTCTCGAAGAGGGGCTCGACTCCGTCACCGTGGAGGCGATCGCCGAGCGCGCGGACGTCACCCGGCGCACCTTCAGCCGGTACTTCTCCGGCAAGGAGGAGGCCGCGCTGGACTTCGCGCGCGCCGACACCGAGCGCATCAACGCGGCCCTGCGCGCGCGCCCGGCCCACGAACCGCCGCTGTCCGCCTATCGCGCGGCCGTCGCCGACTGGCTCGCCGACCCCGCCTACGCCTGGCAGGACAGCCCCGGATACGCGGGGATCCTCGCGCTCGTGGACAGCGAACCCACCATGTTCGCCGCCTTCGAGCGGGTGCGCGTCACGGCCCAGGCCGAATCGGTACGCATCCTCGCGACGCGGCTGGGCGTCGACCCCGAGCGCGATCCGCGCCCGGCGGCCGTCGTCGGCGCGGCAGCGGGCGTGCTCCTCGCCGCCCTCAGGCTCTGGGCGCGCGGCGGCCACGAAACGGGCGAGGACCTGCCGGCCCTCGTCGACCGCGTCTACGCGACCTTCGTCACCGAGGCGGGCCGGGTTCCGGTCCCGCCGCAGCACAGCACGGAAAGCGACATTCCATGAGCACCACCACGAGCACCGTCGACAGCACCGAATTCGCCGGCAAGACCGCCTTCGTCACGGGCGCCGCGTCCGGCATCGGCCTCGCCACCGCCCAGCGGCTCGGCCGCGGCGGCGCCAAGGTCGTCGTCGCCGACTACAACAAGGACGGCGCCGAGGCGGCCGTCGCCGAGCTGAACAAGGAAGGTGTGGAGGCCGCCGCCGTCGCCGTCGACGTCACCGACGCCGCGTCCGTCGAGGCGGCCGTCGACTTCGCCGTGCAGACCTTCGGGAGCCTCGACCTCGCCGTCAACAACGCGGGCATCAGCGGCGAGAGCGCCCCGACCGGCGAGTACCCGGTCGACAACTGGGACCGCGTCATCGCGACCAACCTCAGCGGCGTCTTCTACGGGATGCGCTACCAGATCCCGGTCATGGCCGCCGCGGGCAAGGGCGCGATAGTCAACACCGCCTCCATCCTCGGCTCCGTCGGGTTCCCGACCGCAGTCGCCTACTCCTCCGCGAAGCACGGGGTCGTCGGCCTCACCAAGACCGCGGCCATGGAGTACGCGACGCAGGGCGTCCGCATCAACGCGGTGGGTCCCGGCTTCATCGAGACCCCGCTGCTGAAGAACATGGACGAAGCCGCCCGAGCCGGTCTCGTGGCGCTCCACCCGGCGGGCCGCCTCGGCACGGGCGAGGAGGTCGCCGAGGTCATCGCCTTCCTCCTCTCGGACCGCGCCTCCTTCGTGGTGGGCAGCTACCACCTGGTGGACGGCGGCTACACGCCCCGCTCGCCCCACGGGCTCCGTCGCACCCTGTGCTCCTCCCACCCCGGAGGGGCTGGTGCGGCGGCCCGGCGCATCAGAGTCGCGTCAAGGTCTCGCGCCCGGACCCGGCCAGGGCGACAGGGCTCCCCGCGGGCACGGACAATGCACGTATGGCCCGCGGCAAACTCCGTATCTACCTCGGCTCCGCCCCCGGCGTCGGCAAGACCTACGCCATGCTCGCGGAAGCCCACCGCCGCCTCGAACGCGGCACCGACGTCGTCGTCGGCTACGTCGAGCACCACGCCCGGCCCCGCACCGAAGTGCTGCTCACCGGGCTCGAAGAGCTTCCCCGGGCCCGTTACACGCACCGTGACGCCGAGTTCACCGAGATGGACGTCGACGCGGTCCTGCGCCGCGCCCCCGCCGTCGTGCTCGTCGACGAACTCGCCCACACCAACGTCCCCGGAGCCCGCAACGCCAAGCGCTGGCAGGACGTCGAAGAACTGCTCGCCGCCGGGATCGACGTCGTCTCGACCGTCAACATCCAGCACCTCGAATCGCTCGGCGACGTCGTCGAGTCGATCACCGGCGTCACCCAGCGCGAGACCGTGCCCGACGAGGTCGTGCGCCGCGCGGACCAGATCGAGCTGGTCGACATGTCGCCCCAGGCCCTGCGCCGCCGCCTCGCGCACGGCAACGTCTACGCCCCCGACAAGGTGGACGCGGCCCTCGCCAACTACTTCCGCCCCGGCAACCTCACCGCGCTGCGCGAGCTGGCCCTGCTGTGGACCGCCGACCGCGTCGACGAGTACCTCCAGCAGTACCGCGGCGAGCACAACATCGAGTCGACCTGGCAGGCCCGCGAACGCATCGTCGTCGGCATCACGGGCGGCCCCGAGGGACGCACCCTCATCCGCCGCGCCGCGCGCATGGCAGCGAAGGGCTCCGGCAGCGAGATCCTCGCCGTCTACATCGCCCGCAGCGACGGCCTCACCGCCGCGAGCCCCAAGGAACTGGCGGTCCAGCGCACCCTCGTCGAGGACCTCGGCGGCACCTTCCACCACGTCATAGGCGACGACGTACCCGCCGCGCTGCTCGACTTCGCGAAGGGCGTCAACGCCACGCAGATCGTCCTCGGCTCCTCGCGCCGCCGCAGCTGGCAGTACGCCCTCGGGCCCGGGGTCGGCATGACGGTCGCCCGCGAATCGGGCCCCGACCTGGACGTCCACATCGTCACGCACGAGGCCGCGGCGAAGGGCCGCGGCCTGCCCGTCGCGCGCGGCGCCCGCCTCGGCCGCTCCCGCATCCTCACCGGCTGGCTCGTCGGCGTCGGCGGCCCGGTCCTGCTCGCCCTCGTGCTGCGCTCGCTCGACGAGGGCCCCGGGCTCGCCAACGACGTCCTGCTCTTCCTCTTCCTCACCGTCGGCGCCGCCCTCCTCGGCGGCCTCGTCCCCGCCCTCGCCTCGGCCGCGGTCGGCTCGCTCCTGCTGAACTTCTGGTTCACGCCCCCGACGCACACGTTCACCATCAGTGACCCTTCGAACATCGTCGCGATCGTCATCTTCTTCGCCGTCGCCGTCGCGGTCGCGTCCGTCGTGGACCTCGCGGCCCGCCGCACCCACCAGGCGGCCCGGCTGCGCGCCGAGTCGGAGATCCTCTCCTTCCTCGCGGGGGACGTGCTGCGGGGCGAGACGACGCTCGACGCGCTCCTCGACCGCGTCCGCGAGACCTTCGCGATGCATTCCGTGGCCCTCCTGGAGCGCGAGGGCGACCGGGAGCCGTGGACCCCGGCGGGGAGCGTGGGGCCCCAACCCGCCGCGCGCCCCGAGGACGCCGACGTGGACATGCCCGTCGGCGACCACATGGCGCTCGCCCTGTCCGGGCGCGTCCTGCCCGCCGCCGACCGCCGTGTCCTCGCCGCCTTCGCCGCGCAGTCGGCCGTCGTGCTGGACCGCGAGCGCCTGCAACGCCAGGCCCGCCAGGCCCGCACGCTCGCCGAGGGCAACCGCATCCGCACCGCGCTGCTCGCCGCCGTCAGCCACGACCTGCGCACACCGCTCGCCGCGATCAAGGCGGCGGTGAGCTCGCTGCGCGCCGAGGACGTCGCGTGGTCCGAGGAGGACCGCGACGCCCTCCAGGAGGCCATCGAGAACGGCGCCGACCGCCTCGACCACCTCGTCGACAACCTCCTCGACATGTCCCGCCTCCAGACCGGCACCGTGACCCCGCTCATCCGCGAGATCGATCTCGACGAGGTCGTCCCGATGGCCCTCGGCGGCCTGCCCCCGGACGCGCTCGTGGACCTCGACGTGCCCGAGACGCTGCCGATGGTCGCCGTCGACGCGGGGCTCCTGGAGCGCGCGGTCGGCAACGTCGTCGAGAACGCCGTCAAGTACAGCCCGGCCCGTACTCCCGTCCTGGTCGCCGCGAGCACCCTCGGCGACCGCGTCGAACTCCGCGTCGTCGATCGCGGCCCCGGCGTCCCCGACGAGGCCAAGGACCGCATCTTCGAGCCCTTCCAGCGCCACGGCGACGCCCCGCGCGGCTCCGGCGTGGGCCTCGGGCTCGCCGTCGCCCGCGGCTTCACCGAGGCGCTGGGCGGCACCCTCTCCGCCGAGGACACCCCGGGCGGCGGCCTCACGATGGTCCTCACCCTGCCGGTGGCCCGCCGCCGGCCGAAGGACGACGGTCCCGGGCCGGGGGAGGGCCATGGCGGCTCCGGCCCGCCGACGGGGGACGGGGGCTCGGGTCCGCCGACGGGGGAGAGGCATGGCGCCTCCGGCCCGACGCCGGAGGACGCGGACTCCGGCCCCCTGCCGCCGGAGACCCGCCCCGGCCCCGTACCGTCCGAGGAGGCCCCGCAAGACCCGCAAGCCGCCCAGGCCCCCCAGACCGGGCCCTCCGCGACTCCCGCTTCACCCGCACCCCCCGCTTCCCCCTCCTCGCCCGACAGAAAGGCGGCTCGTTCATGACCCGCGTGCTGGTGGTGGACGACGAGCCGCAGATCGTCCGCGCGCTCGTGATCAACCTCAAGGCGCGGCACTACGAGGTGGACGCCGCCGCCGACGGCGCCGCGGCCCTCCAGCTCGCGGCCGCCCGCCACCCCGACGTCGTCGTGCTCGACCTCGGGCTCCCCGACATGGACGGGGTCGAGGTCATCCGCGGGTTGCGGGGCTGGACCCGCGTGCCGATCCTGGTGCTCTCCGCGCGGCACAGCTCCGACGAGAAGGTCGAGGCGCTCGACGCGGGCGCCGACGACTACGTCACCAAGCCCTTCGGGATGGACGAGCTGCTCGCCCGCCTCCGCGCCGCCGTGCGCCGCGCGGAGCCCGCCGGGGGAGAGGGCGAGATCGTCGTCGAGACGGAGAACTTCCACGTCGACCTCGCCGCGAAGAAGGTGCGGCGCGAGGGTCGCGACATCCGCCTCACCCCGACCGAGTGGCACCTCCTGGAGGTCCTGGTGCGCAACGCGGGACGCCTGGTGGGCCAGAAACAACTGCTCCAGGAGGTCTGGGGCCCCTCCTACGGGACCGAGACCAACTACCTCCGCGTGTACATGGCACAGTTGCGGAGGAAACTGGAGAAGGACCCCGCCCATCCCCGGCACTTCCTCACCGAGCCGGGCATGGGGTACCGGTTCGAGAAATGACTCCCCGGTTCGTGGAATGACCCCGGGGCAGAAGAGCCGACATGGGGAAACCCCTCCCCCCGTCCCCGATAGGCTGCGCATCATGAGCGGAACTCCCAGGCCGGGCAGGCCGGAGAAGGCGGAACGACCGGCAGGGCGGCTGCGCCGCATGCTGGACCGTCTCTCCACCCCGCAGGAGGAGCTGGAGTCGGAAGAGCTCCAGGAGGACGCGGAGACGACCACCGGCTGCACCCGCATCGCCGCGACCGGTGACCGGCAGCTCGTCACGGTAACTGGTACCTTGCGCACGGTCACCCTGCGGCCGCGCGCCGGCGTCCCGGCGCTGGAGGCCGAACTCTTCGACGGCACGGCCCCGCTCGACGTCGTATGGCTCGGCCGGCGCTCCATCACGGGGATAGAACCGGGGCGCAAGCTGATCGCCTCGGGCCGGGTCTGCATGAATCATGGCCGTAGGGTGCTGTTCAACCCGAAGTACGAACTCAAGCCCCTCGGACGGGAGTAACCGGTGACGTCCCTCGACAAGCCGACCAGCCACCGGAAGCAGGACGGACCGCCCGGCGCGGCATCCGAGGAAGCGGCCGACCGCGCCGTGACCGAGGCGGCGCTGCTCGAAGCCTTCGGCGGCCTGCGCGGCATGATCGAAACGGTCGTCCCCGGGCTGCTCTTCGTCACGATCTTCACGATCGACAAGGACCTGAAGGTCTCCGCCTTCTCGGCGCTCGGTGTCTCGATCGTGCTCGGGCTCGCGCGGCTCGTGCAGCGCGGCACCGTCAAGCACGCCTTCTCGGGCGTCTTCGGCGTCGGCTTCGGCGTCCTCTTCGCGATGTTCACGGGCAACGCGAAGGACTTCTACCTGCCGGGCATGGTCTACACCTTCGGCCTGGCGCTCGCGTACATCCTCACGACGCTCGCCGGGGTCCCGCTGATCGGCCTCATCCTGGGGCCGGTCTTCAAGGAGAACCTCTCCTGGCGCACCCGCAACCCCGGCCGCAAGAAGGCGTACGCGCGCTCCAGCTGGGCCTGGGGCCTCATCCTCCTCCTGAAGTGCGCGATCCTCTTCCCGCTCTACTGGTGGGGGGACACCACCTCGCTGGGCTGGGTCCTGGTCGCCCTCAAGATCCCCCCGTTCCTCCTCGCCGTCTGGCTCACGTGGATCTTCCTGGCGAAGGCCCCGCCGCCGATCGACGTCTTCGCGGAGATGGAGGCGGCCGAAGAGGCGGAACGGGCGGGCAAGTCCAGCCCCTCCGGCGACTGAGGCCGGCCCCTCCGGCGGCTGAGTCCAGCCTCTCCGGCGATCGAGCGACGGGGCCAGGGGCGGAGTTCCGGAACCCGGTGGCCGGGGTGGGCGCACCGGGCTTCCGCGGCCCGGGGCGGAGCCCCGCACCCGGGGCCCGCGGGCAGCGCCTCCCGGTCCCCCGCCCCCGCTCGGCTACTCCTCGGCGTCCACCCCACCCCGCCCGGAGAGCAGCGTTTCGAGCTGCTCCTCCCGCGACTGCGCCGCCACGAAGAGCAGTTCGTCCCCCGCCTCCAGATGGTCCTCGACGGTCGGCGCCAGCACCCGCGTCCCCCGGATGATCGTCACGAGCGAGGTGTCCTCGGGCCACCGCACCTCCCCGACCCGCGTCCCGGCCAGCTCCGACTCCGGCGGCAGGGTCAGCTCCACGAGGTTCGCGTCGCCGTGGCTGAAGCGCAGCAGCCGTACGAGATCCCCGACGCTCACCGCCTCCTCGACCAGCGCCGACATGAGGCGCGGCGTCGAGACGGCGACGTCCACGCCCCAGGACTCGTTGAAGAGCCACTCGTTCTTCGGGTTGTTGACGCGGGCGACCACACGCGGCACCGCGTACTCCGTCTTGGCGAGCAGCGAGACCACGAGGTTGACCTTGTCGTCCCCCGTCGCGGCGATCACGACGTTGCAGCGCTGGAGCGCCGCCTCGTCGAGCGAGGTGATCTCGCAGGCGTCCGCGAGCAGCCACTCCGCGCGCGGCACCCGCTCCACCGAGATCGCGGTCGGCGTCTTGTCGATGAGCAGGACCTCGTGCCCGTTCTCCAGGAGTTCCCCGGCGATCGAACGACCCACGGCCCCGGCCCCGGCGATGGCGATCCTCATCACTGACCGCCTTCCTGCGGACCCTCGGCGAAGGCCGCCTCGACCCGCGCCACGTCGTCGCTGCGCATCATCACGTGCACCAGGTCACCGTCCTGCACCACCGTCTGCGAGGTCGGCAGCATCGCCTCGCCGAGCCGCGTGAGGAACGCGACCCGCACCCCGGTCTCCTCCTGGAGCCGGCTCACCTTCTGCCCGACCCACGCCTCGGTCGCGTACACCTCGGCGAGTTCCACCGCTCCCGTGGGATCGCGCCACAGCGGCTCCGCGCCCGAGGGCAGCAGACGCCGCAGCATCTGGTCGGCCGTCCACCGCACCGTCGCGACGGTCGGGATGCCGAGCCGCTGGTAGACCTCCGCGCGGCGCGGGTCGTAGATACGGGCCGCGACGTGCTCGATGCCGAACATCTCCCGGGCGACGCGCGCTGCGATGATGTTGGAGTTGTCGCCGCTGCTGACGGCGGCGAAGGCGCCCGCCTCCTCGATGCCCGCTTCGCGAAGGGTGTCCTGGTCGAAGCCGATGCCGGTCACCCGCCGCCCGCCGAACCCTGAGCCGAGACGGCGGAAGGCGGTGGGGTCGCGGTCGACGACGGCGACCGTGTGCCCCTGCTGCTCCAAGGTCTGCGCGAGAGCGGAACCCACTCTCCCGCAGCCCATAATGACGATGTGCACGACCGTCCTTCCGGCTGAATCGACTCGGGCGGCCCTCGCGGGCCGGTCCGGGGAGCCTTCCCGTCGTGCGGACGGACCGGCCCGCGATTTCCGGACAAGGGGCCAAGCTACACACGTCCCGCGTCCGGTACATATCCGCCCGCCCCTCGCACCCGTGTCGCGTCAAGGCCGCGTCAAAGTTCGCGCGTAAGCGTTAGGACTTCGCAAGGACGGGGGGTGGGAGGTGGGTGCGCGCCTGTTCGAGCCCTTAGGATCGCCGCCGTGTCCAAATTGACCGACGTGCCCAAACGGCTCCTCATCGGGCGCGCACTGCGCAGTGACAGGCTCGGCGAGACCCTGCTGCCCAAGCGCATCGCTCTCCCCGTCTTCGCCTCCGACCCGCTCTCCTCCGTGGCGTACGCGCCGGGCGAGGTGCTGCTGGTGCTCTCGGTGGCGGGTGTGTCGGCCTACCACTTCAGCCCCTGGATCGCGGCGGCCGTGGTCCTCCTCATGTTCACGGTGGTCGCCTCGTACCGCCAGAACGTCCACGCGTACCCGAGTGGTGGCGGCGACTACGAGGTCGCCACGACGAACCTCGGCCCTCGCGCCGGGCTCACCGTCGCGAGCGCCCTGCTCGTCGACTACGTGATGACCGTCGCCGTCTCCGTCTCCTCCGGCGTCGAGAACCTGGGCTCCGCGATCCCCTTCGTCGTCGAGCACAAGGTGCTGTGCGCGCTCGTCGTCGTGTTCCTCCTCACTGTCATGAACCTGCGAGGTGTGCGGGAGTCCGGCAAACTCTTCGCGATCCCGACGTACGTCTTCGTCGGCGGCGTCTTCCTCATGATCGTCTGGGGTGTCGTCCGTGCCGTCCTCATGGGCCACGACCTGAGCGCGCCGACCGCCGACTACACGGTCAAGGCCGAACACCAGGGCATCGCGGGCTTCGCCCTCGTCTTCCTCCTCCTGCGCGCCTTCTCCTCCGGTTGCGCCGCGCTCACCGGGGTCGAGGCGATCAGCAACGGCGTTCCCGCCTTCCGCAAGCCGAAGAGCAAGAACGCCGCCGCGACCCTCGCCCTCATGGGCCTGCTCGCGGTCACGATGTTCTGCGGGATCATCGGGCTCGCGATGGCCTCGCACGTGCGGATGGCGGAGAACCCGCCCGTCAACCTCCTGCACCACGGCGTCCCCGTGGGCAGCGACTTCGTGCAGGACCCGGTCATCACGCAGGTCGCCTCGGCCGTCTTCGGCAACGGCACCTTCTTCTTCGTCGTGCTCGCCGCGGCGACCGCGCTCGTCCTCTTCCTCGCCGCGAACACCGCGTACAACGGCTTCCCGCTGCTCGGCTCGATCCTCGCCCAGGACCGCTACCTGCCCCGCCAGCTCCACACCCGCGGCGACCGGCTCGCCTTCTCCAACGGCATCGTGCTCCTCGCCGGTGCCGCCGCCCTCCTCCTCGCGGTCTACGGCGCCGACTCCACGCGCCTCATCCAGCTCTACATCGTCGGCGTCTTCGTCTCCTTCACGCTCAGCCAGACCGGCATGGTGCGGCACTGGAACCGCCTGCTGGCCACCGAGCGCGACGAGAACGCGCGCCGCCGGATGCACCGCTCGCGCGCCATCAACGCCTTCGGCGCCTGCCTCACCGGCATCGTCCTCGTCGTCGTGCTCATCACGAAGTTCACGCACGGCGCCTGGGTCGCGGTCCTCGGCATGGTCATCTTCTACGGGGTGATGACGGCCATCCGCAGGCACTACGACCGCGTCAGCGAGGAGATCGCGCTGCCCCCGCCGGGCACCGAGGACACCGAGGACATCCTGCGCCCCTCCCGCGTGCACAGCCTCGTCCTCGTCTCCCGCCTGGGCCGCCCCACGCTACGAGCCCTGTCCTACGCCCGCCTCATGCGCGCCGACTCCATCGAGGCCCTCACGGTCGGCGTCGACCCGGCCGAGACGAAGGCCCTGCGCGCCGAGTGGGAGCAGCGCGGCATCGAGGTCCCCCTCAAGATCCTCGACTCCCCGTACCGCGAGGTCACCCGCCCCGTCATCGAGTACGTGAAGCGGCTGCGCAAGGAGAACCCGCGCGACGTCGTGAGCGTGATCATCCCCGAGTACGTCGTCGGCCACTGGTACGAGCACCTGCTCCACAACCAGAGCGCGCTGCGCCTCAAGGGCCGCCTGCTCTTCAGCCCCGGGGTCATGGTCACCTCGGTCCCGTACCAGCTCGAATCCTCCGAGGCCGCCAAGCGCCGCGTCCGGCGCCGCCAGGACTGGTCCGCGCCCGGCGCCGTGCGCCGCGGCCCGGTCGAGCGCAGGACGAAGGAGCCCGCGGGCACGGGTGGCAGGCCGAAGGACTGAGAGCGCCCGTGGTCCGTACGGGGGACGGCGGACCCGTAGACTGGAAGGCTGTTGCCCTCAGCGGCCCGCCACCCCCCGCCCCACGTACGTTCAGGAGCCCCCGCCCCATGCAGGCAGAACCGAAGAAACCGCAGTCCGGGGCCTCCCTGGCGGGTCAGGAGTACGAGGTCGAGGTCGGCCCCGTCGCACACGGCGGCCACTGCGTCGCGCGTACGCAGGAGGGGCGCGTCCTCTTCGTACGGCACACCCTGCCCGGGGAGCGCGTCGTCGCGCGTGTCACCGACGGTGCCGAGGACTCCCGCTTCCTGCGCGCCGACGCCGTCGAGATCCTCGACGCGTCGAAGGACCGCATCGAGGCCCCGTGCCCCTTCGCCGGCCCCGGGCGCTGCGGCGGCTGCGACTGGCAGCACGCGAAGCCCGGCGCGCAGCGCCGCCTCAAGGCCGACGTCCTGCGCGAACAGCTCGAACGCCTCGCCGGGCTCACCCCCGAGCAGGCCAACTGGGACGGCACGGTCCTCCCGGCCGAGGGCGACAAGCTCCCCGCGGGCGAGGTGCCCGCCTGGCGCACGCGCGTCCAGTACGCGATCGACGAGGACGGCCACGCGGGCCTGCGCCGCCACCGCTCCCACGAGGTCGAGCCGATCGACCGCTGCCTCATCGCGGCCGAGGGCGTCAGCGAACTCGGCATCGAGTCACGCGACTGGAGCGGCATGGACACCGTCGAGGCGATCGCCGCGACCGGCTCCCAGGACCGCCAGGTCATCGTCACCCCGCGCCCCGGTGCCCGCCTGCCCCTCGTCCAGCTCGACAAGCCCGTCTCCGTCCTGCGCGTGGACGAGAAGGACGGCGGCGTCCACCGCGTCCACGGCCGCGCCTTCGTCCGCGAGCGGGCCGACGAGCACACCTGGCGCGTCGGCAACGGCGGTTTCTGGCAGGTCCACCCGAAGGCGGCGGACACCCTGGTGCGCGCCGCGATGCAGGGCCTGACCCCGCGCAAGGGCGAGACCGCCCTCGACCTGTACTGCGGCGTCGGCCTCTTCGCCGGAGCGCTCGCCGACCGCGTCGGCGAGAAGGGCGCGGTCCTCGGCATCGAGACGTCCAAGCGCGCCGTCGAGGACGCCCGCCACAACCTCGCCGACCACCCCCGTGTCCGCATCGAACAGGGCAAGGTCGACCAGGTCCTCCCGCGCACCGGCATCACCGAGGCCGACCTCATCGTCCTCGACCCCCCACGCGCGGGCGCCGGCAAGGCCACGGTCCGCCACCTCACCACCCTCACCCCCCGCCGCATCGCCTACATCGCCTGCGACCCCGCCGCCCTTGCCCGCGACCTGAAGCACTTCGCGGAGAACGGCTACCGCGTCCGCGTCCTGCGCGCGTTCGACCTGTTCCCGATGACGCATCATGTGGAGTGTGTCGCGATCCTTGAGCCTGCCGAAAAGGGCCGTTGACCTGCGGCTTTAGCTAGTGTGCGGGATGTGCGCTATGGGCGTTACGGGCGAAATATTGACGCTCAAATGACGCTCTCCGAGGTGTCTTGACGCTCATTTGACGCTCGTTCTGATGGCGCGTCAGGTGTGTTTCGGGATGCTGTGACCTGGGCTGCAGCGTGGGCTGAGGAACCTGCGTGGGCGGCCACGGTCCTGCCCGAGGGGTAGCGCGTCTCGGATCGTCGGGTGGGTTCCCTTGTCGGCGCGTACGGTGTGTGCCACGTCTGACCGGGTACCTGCGCCGTTCCAGGAAGGTGGCGATGCCGCCGTGCCGAGCGATTCACCGTCGCCTTACAGTGAGCGTCCCGTCGCTCAAGCGCGGAGAGCGAAGGCACGGGAGTTGGTCGAGCGGCTGTCGGCCGGAGGGCGGGTTCGGTTCACGGACCCGAGCGGCGACGAGGTCGCGGAGTGGCGGCGCGTCGTCAACTACGCGAAGCGGCACGGCATGGAGCCGGAAGGGCGCCGTATCGAGAGAATTCCGTACGGCGGGCGCGGCCTGGAGTTCTTCCTTGCTGAGGGCCCGCACCCCAACGCGCGCAGCCAGCGTCCGGCGGCGAGCGGACCGGTTCCCATGCCCGCGCGGCTGGCGCATCTTCATCCGGTTGTGGGGGCGCTGAAAGGCGACGACCAGCGCTTGGTGATGCCGTCTCCCTTGCGCCGCAGGTCACTCCTGTTGCTTCAGGGGCTCGCGGCTGAGGCGGTGCGGCGAGGCTATGAAGTGAGAGCAGTCCACTCACGGTTCTACAGGCGCGAGGGCGGAGTGGACATCGTCGTTGACGGCTTCGCCTACACCATCACCGCCAGGCAGGAGTTCCCCGAGTCCACAATTCCGGAGCGTTCCGCGCGCCTCGTAGTCGAGGTCGCGCACGGACTGACCAGGCGGTCGGGACGCTGGCGCGACCGGAAGAACAGGTTGCTCGAGCAGGCTCTGGGCGTGATCCTCGCAGAGATCGAAGAGCGTGCGGTGGAGGACGCGGAACGCAGAGCGAACGATGAACGTAGGCGGCGGGAGCGCGAGACCCGCTGGCGGGCAGCCGTGGAGGAGGCGAAGGAATCGGCGCGCCAGGAGCAACTCGCCGCGATGCTGCGTGATGAGGCCGGACGATGGCGTGAGTCTGCCCTCATCGGGGAGTACTGCGATGCCCTGGAGCGGCGTCTCGAAGTCATGGAGGCGGACGGTGACCAACAGCCCACGGGATCGCAGCTTCGTTGGCTGGAGTGGGCGCGTCGGTACGCACGGGACATCGACCCGCTGCGGCAGCCTCCGGGCATGCCGACGCCATGTGAACCGTCGCCGGATGACCTGCGGCCGTACCTGAAGGGCTGGAGTGCGTACGAGCCCAAACGCCAGGCTGGACCGTAGAACGCGGAGTTCGAGCGTGGCGGCGCGCAGGTGGGGGGGTGGGGGGGGAAGAGCGCCGTGTCGCTCAGCGGCGACGAGGAGCATTGCGGCCGCAGCGTGGCTGCGCGCCTCACGCGCGAGTGGTCACCAGGTTCCTCGCGCTCTGTATCGGAGGTGGTACGTAAAGATACCCTTGCGCTGTGCCGGGTGAAGAAGAGCACGTAAAGGGCGCCGAGGCGGTGCAACGAGTCAAGCGGTGGCTCGAAGGAACCATGCGTGTGTCCCAGTCCTACACCAACCTTGAGGGTGTATGGGCGCGGAAGCTCACCCTGCGGTGGCCGAACGGGAACGAGAATCCCTTCTCGTACGACCTCGGCGGGGTCATGCGGGGCGGCGACTGGGACGGCCAGATGTTCTGCGCCGAGGTGAAGTGGCGGCGGAACGCCAGCGACCAAGGCCCGGCCTACAAGAGCTTCCTGGCCAAGTGCTACGTGGCACTGAGTCAGGGATACATGCTCGGAGACCACTATATGTGGATCAGTTGGGCACCCTTCCGCGCCAACGACTGGGACCAGCTCACCAGCCCACAGGCGATCCGGGAGGCCGTTCTCGCGGAGTCGCTGCGCATCTTCGGTATCGAAGATCCCGAAACGGCTGCAGAGTCGATCAAGGATGAGCTCTTGGTGGACTTGTCGGACCGACTCTGGCTGGTCGTGATGTCAGAGAAGCAAGAGAAGCTGGTTCCGTTGGACGACTGGCGTGGAGTCGTGGCCAACTTCTACAACAGCCAGGGGAGGTCGGCATGGTGACGCCGGTGGCGCCGGAGATCAACAGTGCGCTCGACCACCCCGATCCCCGGCAGGCGGTCGAGCGCGTCAAGGATGTGGTGCAACGACGTCTCCTGGACGTCTATCCCACAGCCCGGATCGTGCGGACGGACTTCTTCAACCACACCTACGTGCCAGATCTGTTGCTCACATGGAGCTCCGGCGCTCACCGCTCCGAACGGCGGGTCTACCTTCGTGCCTCCGGCGATCCGGGGCTTCTGGCTTCGGATGTCCAGCTTCTCGAGCGCGAGCAGCAACCGCTGGTTGTGCCCCTTGTCCACCTGGGGACAGGGCCCGCGCGACAGCAACTGGAAGCCGTTGCCGAGGAACGTCACACCCTTGTGCTCGATCCCTCCGGGCTCGGGGCACTGCCGGCTCGCACCCCCACGAGGACACCAACCGCTCTGGCATCCGATGCGATCGTCGAGGGTGGCCGCGGCATCATGGAAGCGGGTCAAGTCGACCGCTTCCTGTACGCGGTCGGCACGGGTGTGGAGGCAGCGCGCGAAGGCCGAACGGAACCTACTCGCCTGGCCCTCTCACAGGTCTCCAGGCACACGGTGCCCGACGTCTCGCGCCGTATGTCCACATTGATGGCGGCTATGTGGCAGGGGAGCGGCCGCTCCTTGTCGGAGTTCCCGGCCAGTGTGCCCCACCTGGCGTCTCTCGACGAGACCTCGCTGAACTTGCTGCTGGCCTCTCCGGAGATCAGGGATGCGGGGTTTTGGTGACGTATCCGACCGCTCGTGGACGCCAAGACTCTTCTGCGGACAGGCATCACGGACACCCCCAACCTCCAGCAGTTGATGCGCAGCGCGGTGCAATCGTGGAAGGCGCACGTCTGCATGGTGGTGGAACCGGACTCACCGAGCACCGGTGACGCGTGGCGCTGGGTCATCAAGGATGGGCATCTTGGCCTTCACGGCCCCGGGTTCATCGCCTATGTGGCCTCCAGTCGCAAGGATCTCCACGCTCCCGAAGAATTTGACGCACCCCTACTGGCGGAGGTCCGGGAACGCGCCGCCGCTTTTTCTATCCCGTTGACATCCATCCGCATGCTGATGACAAACCGCAGTATCGGCTATGACGCGCCGGGTGAAGACGTCACTCATGACCCGCAACTGGACGGCATTAGCGCCGCGCTGGGGCGTGAAGAGGGCGTAATTGAAGCGCAGGCTCTGACATCCACCCGAGTTCCCCTGCGGTGTAATTTCATCAGCAGGATCGCCAGCCCGCCGGGAGCAAGAGCGCTTGTTCCCTTCGTTGAATTGCTGGGAACCACGCTTCGGTTGTTTCTAGGGCTGTCCAACGAGGAAGCGGCGCAGCTTGGGAATCTGCTCGACTCAGGCGAGTCGGCGCCGGCCCGTTGGGAGCAAGCGGATCTATTCGACGGCTGATTCCTGAGTTCCGCTTCCGCACTTCCATGCATTCCCGGGCAGCCCGCCGGAGCCGAAGGGCCACGGCAGGGTGCGCCTCGTGATAGAGCAGGCGCTTAGAAGGCGCCTGCTCCACCCGCTGAGCTACGGGGACTGACCTGCGTAAACGCAGCTTCCCGGCGCTGTCCCTGAGGTCGTGGGGGACGCATGGGGGAATCGCGGCTTCTCGGTGACCGGGGGACACGGACGCTCCCTGATCGTGGCCATGCGTAAGGTCTCACATCATCTTCACGCCCCCGAAGCCTCTCGCGGAAACAATCCCGCACCTCATCGGCGTTGGTGCTCTCCGAGCCGAGGAGGGGAAGGTGTCGGGCCTGAAGCTGTTCCGCATGGACACGACGAATAGCGGCATGACTGAGGTCATGCCGCGTCTTGCTGAGATCGAGGCCGATGTGCAGGGCCTTGTCGAGGCGCACGTGGAGACGCTGCTGGGCGTCCGGTTCCTGGCGAGCGAGTACAGCACGGGACCGGTGCACGGGGGCCGGATCGACTCGCTCGGGCTGGACGAGAACGGCTCGCCGGTCATCGTCGAGTACAAGCGCGGCACGGATGTCGGCGTGATCAATCAGGGCCTGTTCTACCTGGCCTGGCTGATGGACCACCGGGCGGAGTTCGAGCACCTGGTCCGCGACCGGCTCGGGGTGACGGCCGCGTCCCAGGTTCTGTGGAGCGGACCGCGCCTGATCTGTATCGCCGGCGACTTCACCCGCTACGACATGCATGCCGTGCGCGAGCACCGGCGCTCGATCGACCTGGTTCGCTACCGACTCTTCGGCCGGGACCTGGTCGGGCTTGAGACCGTGGCCTCCGTGAGCGGCGGCATGCAGGTGGCCCGCCGGGCACGGCGCGGGGCGGTCGCCGGGGCGGCGGTTGATGCCCAGGGTGCGGCGATGCGCGAGTTGGCGGGCGCGGTAGACGAGGCCCTGATCGGGCTCGGGGACGGCGTGAACCGGGTGGAGCGCAAGACCTACCGGGCCTATCAGCGGCTGCGGAACTTCGCCTGCCTGTGCCCGCCGCAGCGCAGCAAGCTGCTGGTGTATCTGAAGGTGAACCCGCAGGAGATCGACCTTGTCCCGGGCTTCACCCGCGACGTGTCTGGTCTCGGTCACCACGGGACGGGTGATCTGGAGGTGCAGCTGCGTACCCCGAGGGATGTCGAGCGGGCGCAGGAGTTGTTCAGGGCAAGCTACGCGGCGGCGTGATCGCCCGGTGCTGCTGGCCTCGTGACGGGCTGCGCTACGTGTCGTGTCTGCGGTCGTGGGAGAAGCCTCTCAACGTACGGGCAGGGCGTGGCGGTGGACTATCTATGGTGCGCGGGATCGCCGGTTTGGCCAACCGGCGATCCCGCGCTATGTTGCGCGTCCTTGCCCAGGTCGGTGGCCTACGGTGCCGAATCTGCAGAACGGACCCACTAACACAGTCTCCTACATGGTCAGTTTGAGGAACCGTTTGTAGCAGCAGAGAGCGGCTGCGAGGCCGAGGAAGGCCAGGTAGTTGCGGGGATCGCGTTCGTAAGGTCCACCCGAGCGGGCTACTGCTGCTCACGGCCCGAATTCCACGGAGCCGGTGCGGGCAACTGGCGGCTGTATCTCTATGGCGCGCCCAAGCCGCACGACCCCGCGATTACGCCCGGGACAGGCTGCTCGTGAACCCCGTCTGGGATGGCGTCCCGCTGTGTGGTGTAGGGGATCTTCGCGGTTGAGTGCGCGGGTTCTGCTCCCTGGGGTGCACCGTCTGCCGGCGTCTGCTCCCTGCTCAACTGGCAGGCCACCGTGCAACTGTCGGGAGTGAACGGGCAGTTCGATCCCAGGGGGTGCACGGTGGCCTTGTCCCAGCATGACCTACTTCGCCTGCTTGAGTCACTACGTTCGGCTGATGGTCTTGAACTCGTCCGCGAGGTCGCCGAGAGGCTGCTGCAGGAACTGATCGAGGCCGAGGTCACCACGAAGATCGGCGCCGAGTGGGGCGAACACACCGACACTCGCACCACCTGGCGCAACGGACACCGTGAGAAGACAGTGACCACACAGGCCGGTGACCTGGAACTCGCCATCCCGAAACTGCGGGCCGGAAGCTTCTTCCCCAGCCTCCTCAAGCGCCGCCGGCGCATCGACCAGGCCCTCTACGCGGTCATCATGGAGGCGTACGTCCACGGCGTCTCCACCCGCTCCGTCGACGACCTGGTCAAAGCCCTCGGCTCGGACACCGGGATATCCAAGAGTGAGGTCTCCCGGATCTGCGCTGAGCTCGACGAACAGCTGGACGCCTTCCGCACCCGCCCGCTGGACCACATCCGGTTCCCCTACCTGTTCCTCGACGCCACCTACGTCAAGGCCCGCGTCGACCACCGCATCGTCTCCCAGGCCGTCGTCATCGCCACCGGCGTCACCCAGGACGGCGGCCGCGAAGTCGTCGGCGTCATGGTCGGCGACAGCGAGACCGAAGCCTTCTGGGCCCAGTTCCTGCGTCACCTGCGAGAACGCGGACTGGGTGGCGTCCGCCTGGTCATCTCCGACAGTCACAGTGGTCTGGTCAAAGCGATCCGCAAGGTCATGCTCGGCGCCGCCTGGCAGCGCTGCCGGGTCCACTTCGTCCGCAACGTCTTCGCCGTGATCCCGAAAGGGTCGGCGGAGATGGTCGCCGCGACGATCCGCACGGTCTTCGCCCAGCCCACCGCGGACGCCGTCCGCACCCAGCTCGACACCGTCGCCGACATGCTCGGCCGCCAGTTCCCCAAGGTCAGAGAGATGCTGCTGGAGGCCAAGGAAGACCTCACCGCGTTCGCGGACTTCCCCCACCAGCACTGGAAGAAGATCCAGTCCACCAACCCACTGGAGCGGCTGAACCGGGAGATCAAACGCTGCACCGACGTCGTCCAGGTGTTCCCGAACCCGCCCGCAGTCCTCCGCCTCGCGACCGCGGTCCTCGCCGAACTCCACGACGAATGGATCGCCTTCCCCCGCCGTTACCTCTCCAACGAGAGCATGGACGCCCTCTATCCCGACGACACGATCCTCCTACCCGCCACGTCAGACGACTGATCGCCCACACCACGACAAGGGACATGACCCCGTCTGGTGGCGACTCCGGCTTCGGTGAGGGCTGAACGTTACAGTGGTCTTGTCTGTCCTCAACAGTCTTACTAGCGCCCGGACATGGCATGGCACCGAGGTACGAGTACGGCGCGTGATGACCGCGTAGCCGAAGGAGGAAGAGAAGTGGCGAAATCAAGACTCGCCGATTGTGTGCCCTTGGATCTGTTCGGCATCACATGCGTCCGGTGGCTCTCGCCTGATGATGTGGTCGCCCGGCTGGACGTCGCCGGTCAAGCTCCGTACCCGCAATTTACGGACGAGGAGGCGATCCAGCATTTCGGGCACGGCTTCGAGTCACCCGCAGTGCGAGTGTGTGGCAGCGGGGAATGGACCATCCTTCTGGATGTCGAAGCCCACGGGCGGCTGCTGCAGACCCCAGTGCTCACCCGCCTGTCGGTTGGGACCGAGGCGGTTTCGGTCTGGAAACTGCTGGACAGTACTACTCAGATCTCGCATGCGCGTGACGGGGAACTCCTGGCTCACTTCAACGCCTGGATGTTTGAGCCAGCAGAGGGCATCGATGCCTCGCGCCTCAACCATGCTCTGAGCGACGTCGGGTTCTTTCTTGAGGAGAACTGGGAATCCGACGAATGGTCCGCGCCCGATAGCGCGCTCCTGGCGCTGGAGCGGGAGTTCGGCCTGGTGCTGCCACCCGAGATCGCTCACGGCCCCCTGCCGACGGTCAGCCTCCGGCACGTGCGAGGCTGACCGTCGATGTGTCCTGTCTGCTGATGCAGCGAGCCGTCAGAAGGTGATGCTCAGCCAGAACGGGTCGTTGTCTGCCAGCCGCTGCCTCACGACGAAAGCCCCGTAGGCGCCACCCGCGTCTGTGTTGAGAGCCTTGGGGATGTGTCCACGCACACATTTTTCGCTGCCGGTGACAGTTCCGACAGTGGTCACGGTGGGCCAGTCCGTGGCCAAGTCACCCGTAGTATCTGCGCGAACTGCCGTTACCTGTGCGCAGTCCTTGCCATGGGTGATGCCGTTGAGGGCGCCGCTTTCGTAGTTGCCAGCGAAGGGGAACTCGTCGCAGGAATCGTCCTGCACGTTGGGGTCCTTGGTGAACTTGGAGGTTCCGCAGATGATGTTCCGGTTCCCCGCCGACTGAGTCTCACCCTGCAGGCGGTGGAGGGGCTGGCCGGTGCCGCGCAGTCCCCAGTGGCCAGAGAGGTTCTTCTGGGCCCATTCGATCATGTCGGCTGACGCGCCGTACTCGGATCGTGGGAGGCGCAGCGTCGGGGTGTACCAGGGCACCACGCAACCGGCATTGTTGGGAAGAGAGATCTTGTTGTCGCAGCGGACTTCGGCGCCGCCCCACGTGATGGGTGGCAGCAGGTCGATGGCGTTGGGTGAGCCGATGCGGAGCTGGTAGTCGATGTCGATGTACTCGTAGACCGTTGAGGGCTGGTCAGTGAGGGTGTAGGTGCTCTTGAGGTTTTGACCGACGCTGATAGGGGCCGTGGTCCAGGGTTTCGTCGTACCAGGGGTGCAAGAGGAGGAACAGTTGGTGGTCCACGACACTCCCAGGCCGGCAGGCAGTGTCCCTGTGGACGACAGCATGGTGATCTGGTCAGTCTCGGTCCACTGCAGACTGGTTGTGGCCAAGTCCAGTTGCTGCGCGGTGGCGAACAGGGCAGTGCCGAGCAGCTTGTTGTCACTGCTGAAATAGGAGTACTTCACGTTCGGGTCGATCTGGCACTGCATGGTGCGGGTGGCGTACCAGGCTCCGTCCTCGTCGCCTGTGCACTCATTGACTGGCAGCGGAACATCCAGCACCGCGGAGGTAGCTGCGCCCTTACCGAGGGCTGTCTTGCCCTCTGCTGGAGAGAGCCAGGTCAGGCAGCCGTATGCCTGCGCCGAGTCGGAGGCGCGCATGGCTTGTTTCCGGGCCTTCTCGCAGTCTGCCTCGTTGAGGCCGGGCCGACTGCCGCTGCTGTCCAAGCGTTTTTTGTCTAATGGAGAGGAGACGTCACTGATCGAGGACCCCGAGGCTCGTTCACGGGTGTCCGCAGCGGAGGCCGTCGACTGAACTGCCACCCCCGCGACGAGCGCGGATGTGACCAGGGCAGGCAGGAGAATGCGTCTTATCACAGAAGACCTTTCACGCAGCATCGCTCGACCGCCGGAAGGCCCGGCGACTCTCAGGGGGGACCTGCGACATGCTCGCAGCCCAAGTTGAGCACGAGCAAGGCCATTCATCAGGAATAAATGGGCCTTGTCCAGACGGCGCATCTGCTTCACCCAGCCCTTCGGGCTCACGGTCTCGATGACCACGGTGTCCGGATGCTCCAGTCCCGTCACCTCCCCGACCAGAGGGGCGACGGCTCGCACGGTCTCCTCCAGGTCCTTCGCGACCGCGGTAAATTCCGTGCCTGCGTGATCTTCGATCAAAATGTTCATTCATGCCCCTTTTATGGTTTGGTTGTCGTTGTTCTGCCCGGCGGAGCGGAGGGCGGCTCCTGCGCCGGGGGTCTGCCCCGTCCGGCCGTCTGCGGGTCAGACCACTGGCCGGACAGGAGTCGGATGGCGAGAAGGAATCCGCTAACAGGCCAATGAGTTCGATCGGCCCGTGGCGCACGGCTTCTGCCGCATCAGGGCGTCGCGCCGGTCCGCTCTTGCAGCAGCCTTGCCAGCTTCTTCTCCGCGAGATCGACCGCGCCTGTCAGGAGTACGTGGTCGCGGGCGGACAGAACGCCGGCTCCCAGTCCGGCTGCCGCGATCACCGTTGTCAGCCCGGCTGTCGCTTCGTCGTCCAGGGCTGACGCGGCGAGCGGGTGGTGCAGAGCGTCTCGTGCTGCGTAGGCGTCGAGTCGGGCGACGCTGACAAGACCGTCGAGTATCCGGGCGGCATGGCGTCCGGAGTGGTCCAGTTCCAGGGCTGACAGGGCCGTCCGGGTCTGGAAGACGGCGGTCGGTGGATCGGGCTGGGCAAGAAGTTGGGCGACTTCATCAAAGGTGCGGTCCAGATCAGCTTCGGGGACGGGGGCGTTGGTGGGCCGGCAGTGGGCGCGGAGGAGGAGCGCGACGGCCACCTCCCAGGGTTCGGTGGGCTGCGTGGTGTCGATCAGGTCACGGGCCTGCTGGTCCAGGCCCTGCTCCATGAGGGCCATGATCTTGATCTGGCGGCCGTCGAGGAGCCGGTTGCCGATGCCGCGGTGCTGGGCCATGGCGTCGGCGGCTTGGGTCCACCGTCCGATTCGGGCGAGGGCGCGGGCGCCATCCACGAGCAGGGTTAGGTAAAGCTCCTGGCACACCGTGCGGTGGTCCTCGTGGGCGCCGGTCAGGGGTGAGAGGTCGACGGTTCGGCCGCCGATCTCGGTCTTCTTCCGCTGCCGAGCGGCGTGGCTGAGGCGGACCAGCAGTTCGTAGGCGGCCTCACCTTGGCCGTCGCGGGTCAGCAGCCGGGAGAGGTTGACCAGCGGCATCAACGACATGACGGCGACCCGACCGCGCAGGCTTCCGGCGTCGGCGAAGACTTGGTGCTGGCGCCAGCACAGATCCTCGGCCAGGCGGGGAAGACCGGTGTCGGAGGCGATGAGTGCTGCGTAGTTGAGGACTCCGCAGGTGCGGGCCACTAGGTCGTGGTGGCCCGCACCTGCCGGCGCGACGGTCAGCCCGGTGAGGTGGTTGATGCGCTGCTCCAGGGGGAGCGCTGGCGCCTTGGTGCGGCGGACCAGGGGGATGCGGCTGGCTATCGCGGGGATCATCTGCTCAGCCCTTGCGCGCCCAGTCGACGACCAGTCGGCTGTAGGGCTTGTCGACGACGAAGCGCGGGTCGTCGCCCGTCAGCCGGTCACGCGAGTCCGCTACGGCCATCCGAAAGCCCGGCTCGGGGGTGTCATTGCCGCCGCTTGCGTCCCAGGCGCGGATCTCGTGCACGACGCGCTCGGCGAGGTTGGTGCCGCCCTCGCCGTGGCCGATGACGCCGACCTCCCAGTACCGGCCCTTCTCGTCCTCGCCCTCACGGATGGTCAGGTACGCGAGCGACCCGCCGTCGAGGGCGGCCATGGAGCCCCAGCCGAAGTGCGGGGTGAAGCCGGGGCGCTGGCCCGGCAGACGGGACAGGCCGTTGGGCAGCACGCAGGTCAGGTACAGGTACAGCCACTCCCACGCCGAGCCTTGGCGAAACTTCACCCCGGTGTAGATCTTGGTCTGCTGCTGGTCGAGGACGGTACGCAAGGCGTCGCGGTCGACGTCCTGCTCGCTGAACGTCTCCAGGCGCACGTTGCCCTCGCCGGCCATCGACACCAGCGTGTACACGTCGTCGCAGACGCCCTTGCGCAGCGGGATGAAGGTGGCCATCTCGCAGGAGTCGGTCTTCCAAGTGTCGCCGTCGCGTTCGAAGGCGAAGGAGCGGGAGATGCTGCCGCGGATGCGCATCGGCAGGACCAGGCGCCCGCCGGGGGCGAGCTGGTCGAGGATCTTCACGGGGACGTCGCCGGCGCCGACGGTGAAGATGATCCGGTCGTAGGGGGCGTGTTCGGGCAGTCCGGCCGCGCCGTCGGCCATGACCGCGGTGGCGTTGTCGATGCCGGCTTCGGAGAGGTTCTTGTTCGCGCCGACGACGAGGTCCTGGTCGACGTCGAGGGTCCACACCTGCCCGCCGGGGGAGACGATCTTGCTGAGGAGGGCGGCGTTGTAGCCGGTGGCGGCTCCGGCTTCCAGGATCTTGTGGCCGGGCTGGGCGCCGAGCTGTTCGAGTTGGGTGGCGACGATGGACGGCGCGGAGATGCAGGAGATCATCTCTTCGTGCTCGTCGTGCTTGATCGGGACCGCGTCCTCCTTGTACGCGCTCTCCAGGTCGACGCCGGGCAGGAAGGCGTGCCGGTCGGTGGTGCGGAAGGCATCGATGGCCGCCTGGCTGCGTAGGTGGCCGCTGTCGGCGAGCCGCTGGGCGAGGGCTTCGCGCAGCTGGCTGGGGTCGGTTTCGGGTGTCACGGTGGTCTCCATTCGGGGGAGGTTAGGGTCCGCGGAGGCGGACTTGCGGGTAGACACGTCGCCTTCTCCGCTGGAGAAGGCGACGTGACGGCCGAGCCACGCGGTGGCGGCCTGCGCGTCGGCAGGCACGCCTGCGCGGTTGAACGCGAAGATCGCGTGATGGGCGATGACGCCCCGGATTCCGCGTATCAGCCGGCCGTCTGCGGCGAGCCGGCGCAGCCGACGGCCGGCGTCCTCGAACGCGGTGACGCGCTCGACCCAGCCGGCTTCCGCGTCGGGGCGTAGGGCGGCGTCCGCGTTCATCAGCTGCCGCATCGCGGAGGCGGCCTGCTTCAGCGCGGGGCCCTGGGGCGGGGTGATGGGGGGACGTAGGGCGGCCCATTGGGCGTAGACGTCTCCTGCTTCGAACGGGTCCAGCCCGGCCTCGCGGATCATGGCGGACAGCAGCATCACGCTGCGCTCGCGGGCGCCGGGGCTGCCGGTCTCGGAGAGCGCGATCGGGCTGTCGGCGCAGAACACCTCGTGCGCAACCTCCATGCTCTCGGGGCCGCCGAAGGCGTGCGTCTCCGGCTCGTAGATACCGCCCACCCAGCCGGTGATCACTCCGTCGGCGACGAGCTGGTCCAGCAAGTTGGCGACGGGCTGTTCGGTGCGCAGGCGCACGCCGGCGTCCTTGCGCAGGAAGTGAAAGCGGTGTTTGGCCAGCGCGCACGCCAGGGCCCGAGCAGCGTCCATGTGCGGATCGGCGAAGGCCACGGATGCGTGCCACCAGGACGTGGCCGGCAGGGTCGGCAGGTTCTCGTCGTCGAAGGTCATGGGGAGGTAACTCCTTGCACGTCGGCAGGTTCGGGGGTCAGGTGAGCAGGAGGGCGCGGCTCCAGCCGGTGGCATCGGCGGCCTGCAGGGCGAGTTGGGCTCCGGCGCGGCCTTCCATGAATCCGGGTTTGGGCAGGCGCTCCCAGCTGGTGGCCAGCCGTCGGTGCAGTTCCTGGATGATCGGGCTGAAGCGGTCGGGTGCTGGGCTGTCGGCGGCGACCGCGCGGGTAAGCGTCAGCAGCCCGGCCCAGCCGTGGCAGAGCGTGGAGTCGGTGATGCGGGCGAGGTGCAGCGGGTCGGTCAGGGTGGTCTTGATGGTGTCCTCGGCCGCCCGGCGGCGGGCGGGGTCGCCGAGGGCGAGCGCGGCGAGCTGCTGGGCGCGGGCAATGCCGGGCTGGCCGTAGCACCAGGACTGGCGGGTCGGCTCAGGCGCGGGCGGCTGGACGGCGTCCAGGTGGGCTGCGGTGGACCAGTAGTGTGCGCCGTACCGGTCGAGCCAGGTCGCGAAGGTGTCGACGGCTTCCACCTGACCGGGGACGCTGATGCCGTCGCGCAGAGCGAGGGAGAGCACGGCAAGGGGCCCGGCGATGCCGTGAGCCATCCCGTTATTGCCGTGCCCGCCGGCCATCTCCTCCCCGTCCGGGCCGACAGGCGACCACCACCCGGGCACTGTCCGGCCGTCACCGGGGGTGGGGTGGGCGAGCGCGACGAGGCAGGCGAGCACGTCGGGCAGCCGGGGCACGGGCGGTTGTCGGGAGAGCAGGAGGGCGGCGAGACCGGTCAGGCCGCGGATGAGGTCCCATTCGGCGAGGTGGGGCAGCGCGCCGGCCGCCTGGCGGCGGTGGGCGGCGGCGAGCCGGGCGTCCACGACGCGGTCGACGGCCGCGCGGACGTTGTCGTCGGCTCTGTGGGCGCGAGCCAGGACGAACTCCAGGGCGGGCGCGCCGTGGAAGAGGCTGGCGTTGTTGCCGGTGCTCACCCCTCGGGCGGTGGCCTGGGCGAGGTGGCGGCGGGCGGTGGACAGGTCGCGGCGCTCGATGTCGAGCAGGGCCATCCCCAGGGCACCCTCGGACAGGTCCTGCGTGCGAGGCCCGGTCGTCGCGGTCATGAGCGCCTGGCCAGGGGGACGACGATGCTGTGGGCCCGGCCGCCGATCCACCCGTCGGCGTCCGGCGGGGGCGCGTCGTGCAAGGTGGCGATGCCGAAGGGGCTGGCGTCCAGGTGCGCGCGCAGGAGGTCCAGGTCGACGTCGCGAGCGAGGTCGAGGGGCAGCTGCTGGTCGTCCTCGGCGAGCAGGACCCGCTCCGGCACCCGGAACCGGGCACGCCAAGCGTGGAGTTGGTGCGCCCACTGCTGGAGAGGTGCGGTGCGGGCAGGGAGCGTGCGGCTGCGGATCTTCCAGCGGGCGGCGGTGAGGATGGTGCGCCGGTAGGTGAGGGCCGGGGTGAAGGGCAGGGTCCAGGCGGCTCCCCAGTCGAACCAGGTCACCTGCGGGGAGGCGGCCCGGCTGATCTCGCCGAGGAAGCGGGCCATCGGCGGGGTGTAGTTGTTCCACAGGAAGTTGATGGCGGTGGGGGCCAGTAGCTCCAGCGGTTTGCCCGTCGCGGATTCCACCAGCTGGGCGCGGCCGTCGGTGACGGTGACCGCGAGGTCGCGGGGGAAGAGGACGTGCGGGGCGGGGCGGCGGAATTCGCCGACGCTCACGATCCGGGGCGGGGCCTGGGGCGCGCGGGTGAGCAGGTCGGCCGCCACCCGTCCGGCGTGGAAGGAGAGCTGCGCGAGTTCCGCCTCCGGATCGACGGTGGGCAGATGCGCGTACGCCGTCTCGGTGCCGGGGAAGAGGTGCCAGAACCGGCCGGTCATCGATCCGGCTGAGCGGGAGACGGTCAGCACGCGCAGCCGGAAGTCGCCCCGGTCCAGGGCCGGAGCGGAGGCGGCGTGAACCTGTGCGGCCAGTTCGAGGTGGGGCGCCAGGTCGCGGGGCTTGTCACCCGCCGCTGCTTCCAGTTCCTCGATCATCGCCCCAGTCATCGCGACGGTGCGGCTGCCTTCGACGGCTGCGGTGCCGGCCAGCTCCAGCAGCAGGCGGTCGCGCCGGGACATCGGCCGGGGCGGTTCGCTCGCCGTGACGAATCCGGCCGGGAAGCCCACGCCCCGGTCGGGGTCCGTCACCGCCTCCACCGGCACCCCGGTGTTCTCGCCGTAGCGTTCGGAGAACTGCTCGATCCACCGCCGCCAAGTCGGTGTCCCGGCCGGATGAGTTACCAGGCGGGCCAGAACGGTCGCTGCGGTCTCTGCCTCGGTCAGCACCCGCTCGGACACCCGCACGGCGGCGTCCAACCGCACGTCGCATGCTGTCCGCAGGCTGGCCGTCTGCGCGCGTGCCGCGGGCGGCAGGACATCGGTGGGGTCGGCGGCGGTGGCGGGCGCGCGCAACGAGGAGCGCAACACCCGCACCCGCAGCAGTTCACCGAGCAGCCGGCCGCGCGCGGCACTGCCCACTGCGGGGAACTCTGCGGCCAGCTTGTCGGACAAGTGGCGAAACCCGATCGGCGACCGGGCTAGGTCGAGTACCAGACGCAGCGCGGGGCTGAGAGCGAGGCGGAACTCAGCGTCGCCCTCGGAGGGCACGTGGATGTGCTGGTCGCGCTGCTGGATCAGGGTGTTGACGCAGACCTCGGCGTCGGCCATGCGTGCCGCATCGCTCTCCCAGGCACTGAGCATCTCCTCCAGCCCGACCGGATCGGGGCGGGCCACGGCCTGGTGCTCGTCGCCGATGCGGACGTACGTGGTCTGGCCGAAGCAGAGCGGGGTGACGCCGGCGAAAAGACCGTAAGGGGTCGAGCGGTGGGCGTAGCGGATCGCGTAGCGGGCAGTGGCCAGCGCCGCCCGGCGCATCCGACGCGCCTTCGGTGTGCGGCCGTCGATGATGGCCTGCACCTGGTCCGCCAGGTGAGGGCTCGCCTGCGACACGGCCCGACGGAAGCCGGTGTCGGACCACACCGTGCTCAGCCACATGCGCCACTCGTCCGCGAGCGCCGTGGTTGCGGGCCATGGCGGCATGGCGGGCTCGCTCGTGTGCACCGCGGCGCGCAGCATGGCCTGTCCCGTGGCCTCGTACAGAGTGGGCCGTCGCCGTGTCATCAGGGCTCTCCTCATCTTCTGGCGTGGCGGGCTGGGCGGGCCGGACGGGGAGAGCCCCCGTCCGGCCCTCGTTGCCGGGGCGTCCCGGCTTACGAGGTGGTGCAGGCGCTGGGGCAGGAGCTGCCGCAGGTGTCGCCCGTGCTGCACATCAGGACCGTCTCGGTCGCCGGCGTGCCCTCGATGAAGGTGATGTCGAGCCCGAACGGGTCGACATCGGCCTTCACGAGGCCCGCCTGCTCGGGAGGGGTCGGACTCTGGGTGGCGGTCATGTATGCCTCCTATGAGTGGGTGTTGCGGGATGCCGAGGCTCGTTCGGACCTCGGGGTCTGCTACCAGGTGGCGACGGCGGGGAAAGCCTCTGAGCAGTCGCCCGCCCGGGAGTCGGTGGGGTGGCGTCAGGCCGTAGCAACCTGCGCCCGCCGGGGATTCTTAGCGGCCTTGTCCAGCGCTGGGACGACGCCTTCGGCCTGCTCATCGCTCTCGGCGGCCACTTCTCCAGACACGAAAGCCGGTGTCTGGCTGAGCGGTCAGGGAAGGACGCGGAGTCCGGAAGGCGACGGGACCTAGCCAAGCCGTCAGCGTGCTCCGGGCTGTCCTTCAGGTGTCCGGCCCGGAAGTTGCTTAAGTCCATCCGCCGAATGCCTGAGCTGGCGGCGTTCTACTCTGCGGCGTGGTTGAGGATCTCTGCGAAACGTCCGGCGTTTATGCGGATCCGCAGGATGTGGTGGTCGGACAGGTCAGGGTCGACCTCGATCCGCACGCTTCACGGTGCGGGAGATCGCGGCCGGGGTGCCGTTGTCGCTGGCTGCCCAGTAGCGGGCCACGTGCCCAGCAGGCCCCACGCGTGAGCCAGGACGACGAGCTGCGTGACATCGGCGGCCCCCGTCTCGTCGAGCAATTGGTCGATCGCGGATCGGACGTCGGCGGGCGCGAGTCTGGCTGCGAGGGCGACGTCGCTGGAGTCGCTGTGCTCAGCTACCGCCCGCAGCAGCAGCAGTTGCTCCGCGTTGAGTTCCGGTGTTGGCCTGTCAGAAGTGGGCAGGGCAACCTGCTCGGCAACCAACAGGAGGTGGACGAGCACCTGCGGTTTGCAGCGGGGCGGGCAGTGCACGCTGTCGCGGATGTCGCGAATGTACTGGCGGATTGTGCCCACCGTCAGACCGGTTCGTGTGGCGATCTCGCAGGTGGTGAGCCCGTCCACGAGGTGTTGCGCGATGCGTTGCAGGGCCGGTTGCAGGGGTGTGATCGGTGCTCGGGTCGCGATGAGCGGAGTCACGGATGTCTCTTTCTCGGTTTGGATGACGGTCACCGAAGGGGGTCTGTCGACCTCAGCTGGGGGGCGAGGGCTGGCGGGGCGGGCCTGTGCGTGGCGCTGGGGTTCACGGGGCGCCGCGCACGGGGGCTCATGCGGCGGTCGGGTCGGGGTGTGCCCAGGCTGCTTCGGCGGCGAGGCGTTCGGACCACTGGATGTGGTCCTCGTCGAAGGCTGCGTCGGCCAGGCGGATGCGCTGGACTTCACCGGTACCGGCCGGTGGGTAGGTGTGCTGGATGTCGCGCCACAGACGCTGGAGGAGGTAGTCGCCGTCGAGGGCGTGGGCGCCGTGCAGTTCCATGGCGTCCTGGGCGGACTGCACGGCCCACTTGTGGCCGAGGTATTTGGCGTTGATCAGGTCGGCGTCGCAGGACAGCCCCTGATCGAGGAGGTGAACGGCCTGGTAGGCGAGTATCCGGGCGGCGCGCAGGCGGGCCTCCATGTCGCCGACGCGGTCCCGCAGAACGGGCAGGTCGGACAGGGTGCCCTGGTAGCGGGGACGGGTCTTGAGACGGGCGGTGGTGGTGTCCACGGCGGCTTCATGGAGGCCGAGGCTGAGGGCGGCCAGGTTGGGGCGGCCGTAGAGGATGCTGCTGCTCTGGGCAACGGCCAGTCCCTGGCCTACCTCACCGACCATGTTGTCCTCGGGGACGCGGACGTGATCGAGGTCGAGGCGGCCGGCGGAGAAGCCGTGCAGGCCGAGGCCGGGACGATGGGCGGGGACGGAGAGCCCGGGGCGGTCGGCTTCGACCATGAACGCGGTCAGCGCCTGCGAGGTGCTCACTTTCGGTGCGGCGGTGCGGGCGATGACGAGGTGGGCCCCCGCCACGTGGCTGTTGCCGATATGGATTTTGCTGCCGGTGATCACCCACTCGTTGCCGACGCGTTCGGCCGTGGTTTCGATACCGCCGATGTGCCCCCCGGCGTGTGGTTCGGTCACGGCGATCGATAGCAGCAGGGAGCCGTCCCCGACCTGGGGAAGCCAGCGGCCCTTCTGCTCGTAGGAGGCGAAGTGCAGCAGGGCACCGGCGGGGATGAGGGTGGCTTGCAGGATGGCCGCGGCAGCCGCCGAGACCCGCGCGATGCGGTGGACCAGGATCGTCTTGGCCACGTGTCCGGCGCCCAGCCCGCCGAAGACGTCCGGGACGGTGACGGCGAACCAGCCCCGGACGGCCATCAGGCCGGCGACCTTGCGCTCCACCCTGCCCGGAGCGGCCTCCATCCGCGCGGCGCACGGCATGACGTGCTCGGCCGCGAAGGCGTCCGCCTCCTGCCACAGCAGGTCGTGGCGGGCGGTGAGGTAGGGACGCAGCGCCGGTGGCGGCGTGGTGGGTGTGGCGGGCATGGTCTCCCTCTCCCTGGATGAAGGTCGCAACGCGTGGAGCGGCCGGGGATCGCCTGCGGCTCCCGGGTGGGGGTGGTGGAACGGCCTAGCGGACGGGGGCGCGGGTGATGTGGTCCATCACCTGCGCACTGGCGTCGATGACGATGTCCCGCAGAGGGCGGGCCTCGGCCAGAGGCCGCATCTCGGGGTCGATGACGCACACCGTGCCCAGCACCGTGCCGCTGTCGTGGATCAGTGGAGCACCGAAGTAGGAACGGATCCCGACGGCGTCAACCACCGCATTGCCGCTGAAGCGCGGTGAGGCGTGAACATCGTGCAGCGGGAGGGCCTTTTTGCGGGCCATGACTTCCGGGCACCAGCCGTGGTCCCGGCTCATGGTGCGGCCGACGATCACGTACCCGCTGTCCGCGGGCGGCTGGTGCAGTCCGATGAAGGTCTGCTCCTCCAGGAACAGATTGACGAACCCGTACAGGAACCCGGCCTTCTCAGCCATGTCGCGGGCCAGGTCGTCGAAGTCCTCGTTGGCCACCGGGGGCACGCCCAGGCGGTTGAGCAGCTCGTAACGCTGCGCCAGCTCCAGCGACTGCTGAGGCCGCTGGCTGGTGAGGGCGGTGGTGAACGGACCGCGGGTGGTGTCCCGCATGTCGCGCCACGGCAAGGACCCTGCGGACGGGGCGGTCTGCGGTGCGCGGTAGGGGTCGCTGGGGTGCTGTGACATCAGGCGTCCTGGAGGGTCGTGGATGGGGCGTGACCAGTGCGATTGGTGGTGGCGCTGTTCACGGCGTGGTCGACGAGGGTCAGCAGAACGCCGGCGACGTGATTCGTGTCGCGGGCGTCGCAGGTGACCACAGGTACGGCGGAGGGGAGTTCGAGAGCGGTGCGGACCTGCTCGGGGTGGTAGCGGTGCGCCCCGTCGAACTGGTTGATGGCGACGACGAAGGGCAGGCCCATGGCTTCGAAGAAGTTGACGGGGGTGAAGCTGCTCTCCAAGCGGCGGGTGTCGACCAGGACGATCGCGCCGATGGCTCCGCGGGAGAGGTCGTACCAGAGGTCGACGAACCGGTCCTGGCCCGGCGTGCCGAACAGGAACAGTTCCAGAGGCATCGGCGCGTCGGGCAGGGTGAGCCGGCCGAAGTCGAAGGCGACGGTCGTGGTCTGCTTCGCTTCGATGCCCGCCAGGCTGTCGACGTCCGTGCTCGCCTCGGTCAGGTACTCCTCTGTGCTCAGAGGTGTGATCTCGCTGACGGCGCCCACGGCGGTGGTCTTGCCGGCGCCGAAGCCCCCGGCGATCACGATCTTCAGCACGGTCGGCGCACCGGCCCGTGGGTGCGGCGAAACCGTGGTCGGGTCATCCGGCCTGGGGATAGGCGACGGCATCAGGCCACTTCCTCTTCAAGCCCGCAGAAAGGGCTGCCAGCAGTTGGGGAGTCGGACCGGACCCTTCGCCGGTATCGGCATAGGGGTGGGTCAGGGGGACGACGAGGGCGTTGGCGTCAAGGAGA
>NZ_JOGO01000043.1 GCF_000719475.1 Streptomyces sp. NRRL F-5630
GGGCGGGAGGGGTGGCGCGGGGGAGCGGGAGACGGGCCCCGGGGCTCCCCGCCTCCCCCTCCCGCCCCGTCGGCTCAGCCCCTTGCCGCCTCCTCCAGCGCCGCCCGCAGGTGGCCTCCGTGGGCGTGGAGGAGGCGGGCGGATTCGGGGCCGTCGACATGGCCGAGGAGGACGAGGATCGCGTTCTTCACCTCGCCGCCGGTCGCGGCGAGCGCGGCCTCGATCTCGCTGTCGTCCGCGCCGGTGGCGAGGGCGACGATGTGCCGGGAACGGGCGCGGAGCTTCTCGTTGGAGGCGCGGAGGTCGACCATCAGGTTTCCGTAGGTCTTGCCGAGCCGGATCATGCTGATCGTCGAGAGCATGTTGAGGACGAGCTTCTGCGCCGTGCCCGCCTTGAGGCGGGTCGATCCGGTGATGAGCTCCGGGCCGACGACGACCTCGATGCCGTGCTCCGCCTCGGCGGCGAGGGGGCTGTCGGCGTTGCACGAGAGGCCGATGGTCAGCGCGCCGCGGACGGTGCGCGCGTGGCGTACGGCGCCGACCGCGTACGGGGTGCGGCCCGAGGCGGAGATGCCGACGACGACGTCGTCCGGGCCGAGGCCGAGGGCGTCGAGGTCGGCGGCGGCCTGCTCGGTGTCGTCCTCTGCGCCCTCGACGGCGGTGATGATCGCGGAGGGGCCGCCGGCGATGAGGCCGACGACCTCGCCGGGGGCGGTGTTGAAGGTCGGCGGGCACTCGCTCGCGTCGAGGACGCCGAGCCGCCCCGCGGTCCCGGCGCCCACGTAGACGAGACGGCCCCCTCGCGCCATGCGGGCGGAGGCGGCGTCGATCGCTGCGGCGATACGGGGGAGTGCGCGGGCGACGGCGGCGGGGACGGTCGCGTCCTCCCCGTTCATCGTCCGCGCGATCTCCTCGGTCGTCATCCGGTCGATCTCGGCCAGTTCCGGGCGGAACTGCTCAGTCGTGAGGTGGGCGAGTTCCGCCCGGAGCTCTTCGTACGGGGCGGCTCCGGGGGCGGGCGCGCGGCCCCCGGAAGGGATCGGGTTCCGGCCGTGCGGGGCATCGGGATGCGCGGCCCGGTCGGTGGGCCCGGTGGTCGTCATGTGCGGCTCTCCGCTGTGCTGAGGGACAGGTGGTGCGGGCGGTGAAGGCGGTGCTGTCCGGCCCGGCTGGCCGGAGGTCTGGGGGCTTCCGTACGGAGGACGGCTCGGGGCTGTACGGGGCGGGGCGGCCGTCGCGCGAGGCCGGGACGGCGGCGTGACAGCGTTGTCGCCGGGTGGGCGGACGACGGGACGGGCGGGGGAACCGGTAGGGCCTCGGCTCAGCCCTGGTCGCCGAGGCCGTGCCGGGGCCGGTGACGGTGCGCCAGGGCCTCGTAGGAGGCGGCGAGGGCGGGGGCGGCGTGGTCGTAGGTGCGCTGGGCGACGCCGACGAAGAGACAGTCCACCACGAGGTGCTGGCTGGCCCGGGACGACATGGCCGCCGGGCGCAGTTCGCTCTCGCGGGCCGCGACGGTGGTGAGGACGTGGTCGGCGTACTGCGCGGCGGAGCCGTCCGGGCGGCCGGTGATGGCGATGGTGGTGGCACCGCGTTCGAAGGCGGCGCGCAGCGGCTCGACGACATCGCTCGTGGAACCCGAGTGCGTGATGGCGACGGCGACGTCCCTGCCGCGCAGTTGCACCGCGTTGGTGATGGCGAGGTGCGGGTCCGCGTGGGCCTGCGCGAAGAGGCCGATGCGCAGCAGCTTCTGCCCGAGGTCCTGCGCGACGAGGTGCGAGGCGCCGACCCCGTAGATGTCGATGCGGCGGGCCTGCGCGAGCGCGGTGACGGCGGCGCCGAGGGCGGCCGTGTCGAGGTTCGCCGCCGTGTCGGCGAGGGTCTGCCGTTCGTCATGGGCGAGCTTCGTGACGACGTCGGCTATGGGGTCGTCGAGCGCGATGTCGGCGGTGACGGAGGGCGCGGCGCCCGATTCCTGGTGCGCAGCGAGGCCCGCGAGGGCGAGCCGCAGATCGCGGTAGCCCGGATAGCCGAGGAGGCGCGCGGTGCGGACGACGGTGGCCTCGCTCGTACCCGTGCGCGTGGCGAGCCCGGTCACGGTGAGCGCCGAGCAGCCGGCCGGGTCGGCGGCGACCGCCTCGGCGACGCGCTGCATGGAGCGTGTCATGGAGGGGGCGAGGGTGCGCACCTTCGCGGCGAGCGCGGCCGGAGCGGGGGGTGCGGGCGAGGATGCGCCCGGGTGGGGGCGGGCGGGGGCCGGGGTGGCACGGCCCGGGGCGCGGTGCGCGGCGGCCGGGGCGGGGGTGGAGGCGGCGGCCGGGCGCGTGGCGCGGCCGGGCCCGGTGGCGGGGCGGCCCAGCGCGGGGGCGCCGTTGGCAAAATCCTTCACGTCCTTGGTCACGGCTGAAATTTACTTTCAGCAAGGGGTGGGGGTCAAGGACGAGGGACCGACGCGTGGGCCGGACAGCGGGCGCGGGCGGCCGGGGCGCGGCGTCTCAGGGTTCTTCCAGGGGGCCGTTCGAAGGGGCCCGCGGGGCGTCTCGGGGGTCGCCGACGGGTCGCTTCCGGGGGCGCCTCGGGGTGCGCGCGCAGGGCCACCGCCGGACGTCCCGGGGGTCGCCCACGGGCGTTTCCGGTCCCGGCGCCCCTGCCGCACAATGGGCCCATGACCCCTTCCGACTCCTCCGGCACGTCCGGGGCGGCCCCCGAGCCCGGCCCCCTGGAGCAGACGCTGCACGCCGCGCGCGCCCGGGTGCTCGCGGACCTCGGGGCGAGCGAGGTGAGCGACGCGCGCGTGGTCTCGCTCGTCGAGGAGGCGGTGACGCAGCGCCGCTGGTGGGTGGAGCAGTGGCCGGACGGTGCCGAGTTCGTCGCCGGACTCGTCGCGCAGGACGTCCAGGACGGCCTCCTGGAGCAGCACGGGCGCTGGCCGCTGTGCCCCGTGTGCACCGACGAGGAGCCGCACGCCCTCGTCGTCGAACCGGAACTCGGCCCCGATCCGCACTGGGTCTGCTCCGAGGCGGGTGTCCTCGTCGCGCCCGTCGGGGCGCTCGACTCCGTACCGGGCGTCCGGTGACCGTCTACATCGACCCGCCGAACTGGCCGGGGCACGGCCGCATGTGGTCGCACCTCGTCAGCGACGACTCCTACGAGGAACTGCACCGCTTCGCGCGGGAGCTGGGCGTGCCCCGCCGCGCCTTCGACCGCGACCACTACGACCTCCCGGCGCAGCGGTACGCGGACGCCCTCGCGGCGGGAGCCACCGGGATCGGCAGCAAGGAGCTCGTGGCCCGCCTCACCGCGGCGGGCCTGCGCCGCCGCAAGACACGAGGTGACCGCGGGGAGGCGGGGCGGGCTCCGTAGACGGGCGGACGGCAGGCGCGGGGGCGCGGGGGCGTCCGACTGCCACGCCGGGGGCCGCGTGCTCCCCGGCCGAACCGCCCCCCGGCTCCTCCGTCGAGCCACCGCCGGGCGGTCCGGCGCGGTGGTCATCCGCCCAGCAGTGCCAGTTCCGTCGCCAGGTTCTCGCGTGCCCGCTGCTCCCAGTGGCGGGTCCCGTACGGGGTGCGGAAGAGGCGGGGCAGGGCGAGGAGGTGGCGCAGGACCTCGGCGCGGCCGTGGCGGAACCGCTCCTCGGGGAGGAAGCCGTACTCCTCGCGGACGGCGGCGGCGTACGCCGCGTACTCCTCCGGCGGCCCCGCGAGCACCGCGAGGTCGGCGTCGCACAGCAGCTCGCCGTCCCCGTCGCCCTCCGCCGTCTCGTGGTCGGTGGTGAGCCGGACGAGGCGGGCGACCTCCGCGACGGGCCCCGAGGCGAGTCCCGCCTCGCGCAGGGCGCGTTCGGCGAGCGTCGCGCTGCGCTCCTCGTTCTCGGAGCGGTCGGGCCGGTAGACCGCGTCGTGGAACCAGGCCGCGAGCCGCACCGTGTCCGGGTCGCGCACCGTTTCGGCCCACGCGCGCTCCGCCGCCGTGCCGTGCGCGGCGGCGCGCGCGGTCTCGGCGGTGAGCGTGTCGAGGTGGCGCAGCACGGCCCGCAGGTGGTCGAGCGTGTGGTACTTGCGCTGGGGCTCCGCCCAGCGGGAGAGGAGCGCGTCGGCGTACGGCTCCGGGGCGGGCCCGGGGGCCCCGCCCCGCACGCGCAGCAGTGTCACGGCGAAGGCGGCGCGCAGCTCCTCGTACGCCGCCGCGCGCCCGGATTCCGCGAGGTCCCGCTCACCGTCCATGCCGCCCATTCTCCCCCGCGCCCTCCTGGCCCCGCCCCTCGCGGTACGGGGACGGCCGCCACCCGGGAGAACCGGCGCCCCCGGCGCGGCCCTCTGCGCGATGCCCGCGCGCCCCGGTCCGCCGCCCGTACGCCCCCGGACGGTGCTGCCCGGGGCCCCGGGTGCCGCGTAGGCTGCCCTCCAGCGCGATTGGACTAGACCGCTTCTCCTCCCGGCGGGACGCCCGGGGGTCTCGCGACGGGGCGAGGTTCCGGAGGAGTGGCCGTGCCTGCCCTGACGCGCGCGACGGCGGGTCCGCGACGCGGCGGGCCCCGGCAGACGGGGCCCCTGAAGGGTGCCCGGACACGGGACGGACGGGAAGAGGGGCCATGACCATGCCCGAAGGCACAGCCGCACTCCTGGAGGTGATCGCCCTCGACGCGGCGGACGCCAGAGCCGCGCGGGACGGCGGGGCCGACCGCCTGGAACTCGTCAGCGACATGGCGGCCGACGGGCTCACGCCCACCGTCGAGACCTTCCGCGAGATCCGCGCCGCCGTCGCCCTCCCGCTGCGCGTGATGCTGCGCCTGAGCGACGGCTTCGCGGCGGGCGGGACGAGCGGGGTGGCCGCGCTCGTGGACCGCGCGACGCGCTTGCGCGCGGCGGGCGCGCGGGAGTTCGTGCTCGGCTTCCTCGACCCCGAGGGCGACCCCGACCTGGACACGCTGAAGCGTCTCGCCGACGCCCTCGACGGCTGCGCCTGGACCTTCCACCGCGCCGTGGACCGCAGTCGCGACCGCGAGGCGCTGCGCGCGGAACTCGACGGACTGCCGGGCCTCGACACCTACCTCACGGCCGGTGCGGCGGGCGGCGTCGACGAGGGGCTGACCGTGCTGTGCGAGGAAGCGGCGCGCGAGGGCAGCCCCGGCTACACGCAGCGCCTCCTCGTGGGCGGCGGCCTGCGCCTCGACCACCTCCCCGCCTTGCGCGCCGCCGGTATCTCCGCCTTCCACATCGGCAGCGCGGCCCGCCCCGCGGGCTGGGACGGGCCGGTCGACGCGGCGGCCGTGGCACGCTGGCGCGAGGCGCTCGGCTGAGGGAGCGCGCGCCCGCGCGGGGCGAGGGCCGCGCACGGCGACCGCTCCTGTCGCGGTCGCCCGTGCGCGTCCGCCCGCTACACCGTGGTCAGGGCCTGCGGCAGTTCCTCCGCGTGGACGACGGCGAGTCCCGAGACCGCGCGGGTGAGCGCCACGTACAGGCGGCGCAGCCCGGTCGGCTCGTCGGCCTCGCCCGCGACGACGGCGGCCGGTTCGTCGAGCACGACGTAGTCGTACTCCAGGCCCTTGGCGAGCGAGGCCGGGACGAGCGTGAGGCGGGATTCGCGCGTGGTCTCGGTGCCGGGCGCGAGATGCGCGAGCCCGGCGTCGGCCAGCGCCGCCGCGAGCGCAGGGACGCGCGCGTCGGCGGCGATGAGACCGAGGGACCCCTCGTGGGCAAGTGCCTCGCGGCAGGCGGCGAGGACGGCGGCCTCGCGCGCCTCCTCGTCGACGCGCCGGACGCGGAGCGAACCGGGGGACTCGCGCACCGAGCGCACCTCGGCCAGGCCGGGCGCGATCGCGGGCAGCAGCTTCGAGGCGTAGGCGATGACCTCGCGCGGCACACGGAAACCGGCCGTCAGTTCCTCGACGTGCGCGTCCTCCTTGCCGAGGTGGCGCAGCGCCTCGGCCCACGTGCGCGTGGCCCACGGCGTGGTGCCCTGCGCGAGGTCGCCGAGGACCGTCGCGGAGCCCGTGCTGCACCGGCGGCCCACCGCCCGGTACTGCATCGGGGAGAGGTCCTGCGCCTCGTCGAGCACGACGTGGCCGAGCGAGGGGGTGCGTTCGACGAGGTCGCGGGCCTCGTCGACGAGAACGGCGTCGGCCGCCGACCACGGCGCGCTCTTCACGGAGCGCGCCGGCTTCGGCCACAGGATCGCGGCCTGTTCCCCTGCGTCGAGCAGCCCCTCGGCGTGCTCCGCGAGGAACGCGGGGTCGCTCAGCAACCGCAGGACGAGCTTCGCGGGATCGACCTTCGGCCACACGGCGTTGACCGCCGCCTTCACGGCGGCGTTGCGCGCGACGGTCGCCTGCACCCGGTCGTCGGGCGCCTCCCCGGCCCGCTCCATCTGGACGAGGACGGCGTGCGCGAGCCGCTGCGGCAGCGCCTCGCGGGCCGCCCCGTACCGCATGTCGCGGTCGAGCAGCTCGCGTACCAGCTCCTCCACCTCGTACGCCGCGAGGCGCCAGCGCCGCGAGCCGCGCACCACGACCACGCCCTCGGTGGGCATCGTCACGTGCGCGCGCAGCGCCCGCCGCAGCACCGCGGCCATACGCGCGTCGCCCTTGACGGTCGCGGCCCGCGCGTCGTCCTCGCCGCGCACCTCCACGCCCGGCACGGCGACGAGGTCGGCGACGGTCGCCTGACGCACCTCCATCTCACCGAGCGCCGGCAGCACCTGCTCGATGTAGTGCAGGAAGGACCGGTTCGGGCCGATCACGAGCGTTCCGGTGCGGGCGAGCCGGTCGCGGTGGGCGTAGAGGAGGTAGGCGACACGGTGCAGGCCGACCGCGGTCTTCCCGGTGCCCGGGCCGCCCTGCACGCAGACGGTGCCGCTGAGGTCCCCGCGGACGATGCCGTCCTGCTCGGGCTGGATCGTCGCGACGATGTCGCGCATCGGACCGACGCGCGGGCGCTCGATCTCGCGTTGCAGGAGCTTGCTCGTCCCCGGGTCGCTCTCCTCGGCGCCGGGCCCGGAGAGCACCTCGTCCTCGTACGCGGTCAGCTCACCGCCCGTGTAGCCGAAGCGCCGCCGCCGCCCGACGTCCATCGGCCGCTGCCGCGACGCCTGGTAGTACGCGGTCGAGACGGGCGCGCGCCAGTCGATGACGAGCGGATCGCCGTCCGCGTCGTGCACGTGCCGCCGCCCGATGTAGAAGCGCTCCCCCTCCGCGCCCTCGGCGTCCTCGAGCCCCGGAGGGCGGGTGAAGTCGAGCCGCCCGAAGAAGAGCGGCGTGTCGGCGAGATCCGCGAGCGCTTTGACGCGCTCCTCGATCTGCGCCTGGAGCACGGCGGCGTTGACCCAGTTCGCGGTGACGTCGCGGATGTCGAGGTTCTCCGTCTCCTCGCGCATCACGCGCAGCGCGGTACGGGAGAGGGAGAGGTGGGCGCGCTCGCGGGCGAGGGGGTCGGTGCCGGTATCGGGCGGGGCACCGGCGGGCTCGCCGCCGGGCGGGGGATCGGCGGGCGCGGTGGACGGGGACGACGCGGACGGGTGACTCACGGTACGGCCTCCTGCCGGAAGGGCGCGCGCGGCCGGGCACCACCCCGCGGGCACGCGTGCGCGGGCACGAGTGCGCGCGCGAGGCGGAAGGCGGTGGCGCCGCGCGAATGGCGAACGAATGAGACGAACGGCCCGGCCGCCGGGAACCGGCCGGGGGCCGGGGCGGTCGCGGTCGCCGAGGTGCCGCCGGTTTCCGTCCGGCAGGCAGCGCTCCACGGAAGGGAGGCGGGCAGACGCGCGATTGTAGGGGAGAGGGAGGGGAGAGCCCAAATGGGGTCAGGGGGCGGAGGAAGGAGGGCGGGGAGTCCGGCGGCCTCCTGTCGGGCGGCCTCCTGTCCGGAAGCCTCCTGTCGGGCGGTCTCTTGGCCGAGGGGGATCTCCTGTCCTGCGGCCGAGGGACATCTGCTGCCTTCGGCCGAGGGTGATCTCCCGTCCTGCGGCCGAGGGTGATCTGCCGCCTTCAAGGCGAGGCGATCTGCCGCCTTCGGCCGAAGGACATCTGCCGCCCCGTGGCCGAGGGTGATCTCCCGCCGTTTCGGCGTATCCCGGGAACTCCCTTGCCCACCCCCTTCGTTGTGGCCCGTCGGGGGCCCTCCCATCCCCTAGGGATTCCGTTCGACCCGCCTCCGGGTCGTCTCCGGGTCCCTCTCAGGGATCGCCTCCGGGGTGCGCTCCCCCTGGGGGCGGAGGCGGCGAACGGGAGATGTCAACCCGTGGGTTGATCCGCTCGGGGTGGTGGAGCGGGCACGCTGGAGGCATGAGCAGCGTGAGTTACACCACACCGTCCGTGTCCGCTTCGTCCCTCGCCTCTTCCCTGTCGCCCTCGCGCCTCGCCGCGCCCGCCGTCGCGGCGGGGCGGCGCGGGCTCGGCGGTTCGCTGCGCGCGCTGCGGGCCTTCGCCACCGCCGCGTGCGAGGTCGCCCTGCTCGGTACGTACGACGAGCGGGCCGGTGTCGCGCCACGGCTGCGGCACCTCGCGGAGAGCGCGCCGGGGGACCACCGCACATGAGGGGGAAACTGCGGGCGCCCCTCCGCCGCCTGACCGGGAGCGCGGGCGGGAGCGTGGGCGTGGGCCCCACGGACGCCGCAGCCGGTGCTCCCTCGGCGAAGCGGCCCGGCGGCCGGGCGGTCGCCTGGAGGCCGCCCGGCCTGTCGCGAGCCGACTCAGCTCTCCTTCGACAGCTCGTCCGCGTCCACGATGCGGTACGCGTAGCCCTGTTCGGCGAGGAAGCGCTGCCGGTGCGCGGCGAAGTCCTGGTCGATCGTGTCGCGGGCGACGACCGAGTAGAAGCGCGCCTCGTGCCCGTCCGCCTTCGGCCGCAGCACCCGGCCGAGCCGCTGCGCCTCCTCCTGCCGGGAGCCGAAGGTGCCGGAGACCTGGATGGCGACCGTCGCCTCGGGCAGGTCGATGGAGAAGTTGGCGACCTTCGAGACGACGAGGACGGAGATCTCGCCCTCGCGGAAGGCGTCGAAGAGCTTCTCGCGCTGCGCGTTGCTCGTCTCGCCCTTGATCACGGGCGCGTCCAGCTCGGCGCCCAGCTCGTCCAGCTGGTCGATGTACTGGCCGATCACCAGGGTCTGCTCCCCCTGGTGCTGTTTCACCAGCTCCCGTGTCACCCGCTGCTTGCTCGGCGTCGTGGCGCAGAAGCGGTACTTCTCCTCGGTCTCGGCCGTCGCGTAGGCGAGGCGTTCCGACTCGGTGAGGTTGACGCGTACCTCGACGCAGTCGGCCGGGGCGATGTAGCCCTGCGCCTCGATCTCCTTCCACGGCGCGTCGAACCGCTTGGGCCCGATGAGCGAGAAGACGTCCGACTCGCGCCCGTCCTCCCGCACCAGCGTCGCCGTGAGCCCCAGCCGCCGCCGCGCCTGGAGATCGGCGGTGAACTTGAAGACGGGCGCGGGCAGCAGGTGCACCTCGTCGTAGACGATGAGGCCCCAGTCCCGCGAGTCGAAGAGCTCCAGGTGCGGGTAGACGCCCTTCCGCTTCGTCGTCAGCACCTGGTAGGTGGCGATGGTGACGGGCCGGATCTCCTTCTTCGTCCCGCTGTACTCGCCGATCTCGTCCTCGGTGAGGGAGGTGCGCTTGACCAGCTCGTGCTTCCACTGCCGGGCGGAGACGGTGTTCGTGACGAGGATCAGCGTCGTGGCCTTCGCCTCGGCCATCGCGCCCGCGCCGACGAGGGTCTTCCCGGCCCCGCAGGGCAGGACGACGACGCCGGAGCCGCCGTGCCAGAAGTTGTCCACGGCCTGCTTCTGGTACGGGCGCAGGGACCAGCCGTCCTGCGCGAGGTCGATGGCGTGCGCCTCCCCGTCGACGTAGCCGGCGAGGTCCTCGGCGGGCCAGCCGAGCTTCAGCAGGGTCTGCTTGATCTGGCCGCGCTCGGAGGGGTGCACGGCGACGGTGTCCGCGTCGATGCGCTGCCCCACCAGCGGCTGGACCCGCTTGGAGCGCAGGATCTCTTCGAGCACGGGACGGTCGGTGGTGCTCAGCACCAGGCCGTGGGTGGGGTGCTTGTGGAGACTGAGCCGGCCGTAGCGGGCCATCGTCTCGGCGATGTCCACGAGGAGCGCGTGCGGGACGGGGTAGCGGGAGTACTCGACGAGCGCGTCCACGACCTGTTCGGCGTCGTGACCGGCGGCGCGGGCGTTCCACAGGCCGAGAGGGGTGATCCGGTAGGTGTGGATGTGTTCCGGGGCGCGTTCGAGTTCGGCGAAGGGGGCGATGGCCCGGCGGCACGCGTCCGCGCGCTCATGGTCGACTTCGAGCAGCAGAGTCTTGTCGCTCTGCACGATCAGGCAGGACACGCATACCTCCGTGGGCGGGATCGTCCCTCCGTGGGCGGGGATCGTCCGATGACTTCGCCGGGCGTCCGGCGCGCGACGAGTGCCGCACCGCGCACGGCGCCGCCGCGGGCCGGTCGTGGGACCCCTCCGGGGCCCGGGCCCTGCCGTGGCCGCGTCTGCGCGCGAAACAAGGAAGTCTACCTCCGTACGCCGCGCGCCCGTCGGGCCTCGGGGCGCGGGGGTGGGCCGGATCACGTGGCGCGCTCACCGCGCGGTGCCCGCGAGGAGCCAGCGCCGGGTGCGCACCTCCAGGAGGACACGGGCGCCGGCGTGGGGGCGCGGCGCGGAGACGTCCCAGTCGTACTTCTCCCGGAAGGCCGCGACGATGTCCGGCGGGAACGGTGCCGCCAGCACCCGCGTCGTGCCCTCGGCGACGAGAGGGTGGTCGCCGTCCTCGAGGGCGAGGGAGACGGTGGGCGCGCTCCACACGTTGCGCACCTTGACCGCCCGCTCGTCGCTGCCGATCCACCAGCGGTCGAGGTGGTGCACGAACCACACGGGAGTCACGTGCGGCGTGCCGTCCGCGCGGGTGGTGCACAGCCACACATTGCGTGCACGGGCGAGCCGGTGCGCGGCCTCGGCGTTGGGGGCCGGGCAGGTGCGCGGTGCCGTCGACGCGTCCGTTCCGCCGGAGGGCGCCGGGTCCGCCCGCCGGGGGGCCTCCGGTCGCGCGGGGCCGGGCCCTGGGCCCGCCTCCGCGCTCTGCTGCGGGAGGCCGTCGGAGTGCTGGGCGACCGGATGCGGTCCTGGGGTGTCCTGGTGCGCGTTCACCGGCCCATCCCAGCACTCGCGTCCCCTCCGGCGCATCGGTCGCTGGGCGGGACGGCGCCTCGGTCCCGGGGCGGAGCGGGGCCTCGGCCTGCTGGAGCAACAGCCGTGTGTGGGGGAGGTGTTGGGGTAAGCGGCCGGTATGACGAGGGCTGGGCGGAACGAGCGGGCGAAGCCGGACACGGGGTCCGGGACGGCGGTACGGCACGGGCGGTGGCGGGAGGCGTGGCCGGGACGGGGAAGGTCCCGGCCGGGCCCCGTACCGCCCCGGGAGGAGCCTGCCGCCGGTGGGGAAGATCCCGCCGCCGGGGAGACGGACGGTGCCGTGGCGGACAACGCTGTGGTGGTGCGCAGGACCTGGGGCCGGGCACTGCTGCTCGGCCTGACGATGGTGGTGGCGTTCCTGCTGCTCGTGGCGTTCTCGGCGGTGCTGGCGAAACTGACGCTCACGCCCTCGCCCGCCTCGGACGGCCTCGCGGGCTCGAACCTGCGGCCGGGACACTCGCTGCGGCAGTACGCGCAGGACTACACGTTCCTCGCGGCGTGCAAGCAGGTCGGCGGGAACCTGCTGCTCGGGGCCCCCTTCGGGGTCCTGCTGCCGCTCCTGGCGCCGCGCGGGCTGCGCCTGGTGCGGGTCTTCGTCGTGACCCTGCTGGTCATGTCGCTGGTCGAGCTCGCGCAGGGAGCGGTGATCCAGGGCCGGGCCTTCGACGTGGACGACGTCATCCTGAACACATCGGGGGCGCTGCTCGGGTACGCGTTCCTCGGCCGCCGTCTGGCCCGTTCGCTCCGCCGCCGCACGGACCCGCGCCCGTCCCGCGTCCGCCGTTTCCGGAAGCCGGCGGCCCCACGACACGAGCCCCGTCCCGGGACCGCGCCGGAGCCGCAGGCCCCGGCGGAGCCCGCGGCGTCACCCGCCGCTTCCGGTCGGCTGGCCCGCCTGCGCGCCTCGACGGCCCGCGCCCTGCCCACCCGCCGCGGCGCCGAGCCGAAACCGGGGCCGACGACGGGACTCTCCGGCCCCAGGGCCTGAGCGGATCGCGCGGGCGAGCGCCCTGCGGACGCCCCCCGGACGACGACCGCCCCGCGAGGTCCGCGAGGCCGGCGCACGCCCGTGGGGGCCTGCTCCGCGCCGGGGCCGAGCGGTGCGGGCGCGGGTGCCCCCGCCCCCGCCCGCCGTCAGCCCCCGCCCTGCCCGGACGCCGGTGCCGGTTCGCCCTCCGCCGGGGCGGGGATCTCGGCGACGCCGGTGATGCGGTGCAGGGGGTAGGTGCGCAGTTCCCCGGCGGTGTGGTCGTAGGCGGTGACGAAGCCGCCCTCGACGCGGACCGGGGCGATGAGGCGGCGGTCGGCGGCGCCCTCCGCGTCGATGTAGCCGATCCAGACGGACTCGCCCGTCAGGACGGCGTTCTGGAGGGTGACGAGGGTTTCCGACGCCGAGCCGCGGGGCGGCTCGGAGGGCGTGACGAGCCCGGCCGGGGGCGCCGGTGGCGGAGTGGTCACCGCCGTGTCACCGGCCCTGATCGCCCGTACCGCCGCCGCGAGCATCGTCTGCCGGGGGTGCGCCCCGCCCTCGCCGACCGGTTCCGGGGCGCGGCGCGGCGGTGTGCGGTGCTGCGCGCCTGGGCGCACGAGGACGTCCCCGCCGGGGCCCTCGGCGGCCGGGGCGAAGCCGAGGCCGCGCAGGCCGTCGAGGAGCACGGCCGGTTCCGAGGGCGAGGCGGCGACGGTCGGCGCGAGCCGGCGCAGCCGCAGCGTCTCCGAGCGCCGGTCGGCGAGGATCTCGTCGAGCACGGTGGCCTCTTCGCACCGCACGTACGAGGAGGCGGCACCGACCCGGAGATGACCGTGGCGGCGGGCGACATCGTCGACGAGGTAGGCGAGGGGCTGCGGGACAGGCGTGCGGGAGTGGGCGGCGAGGAACTCGTGGATCGCCTCGGCGGAGTAACCGGCGTCGAGGGAACGGCGCACGGAGCCGGGGGTGAAGCGGTAGACGGTCGCGCCGCCCTTGGACTCGATGTCGGCGAGGAGCGCGAGGCGTTCGGCGAGGGGACGCTGGAGCGGCCCCGGGGCGACGGCCGTCAGGTCCGCCTGGAGCAGCACGTGGTCCAGCGGCGGGGGCAGCAGTTCGGCGAGCATGTCGACGAGCGCCGTGTCCTGCCCGTCGAGGAGCGCGCGCCCCTGCCGGGTGAGCGCGCCGCGCCCGGTGACGCCGAGGAGTTCGGCCTCGGTGAGCGTCCAGCCCGCGATGCCCCTCCGCAGGTCGTTCTCGTGCGCGGCGCCGCGCAGCGGGCGCTCCCAGCGCAGCCGCGCGAGCAGCGAGTCCGGCTCGGGCACGCCGCCGGGGCCGAGTTCCGCGAGGAGCGCGAGGACACGGTGGCGCACCTCGGGCGCCGCGGTGCGGTCGAGGTGCGGGCCGAGAGCGGAGAGCGTGCGGTCCTTGCTGTCGCTGCCGCCGACGAGCCCGGACGTGCGGGTCGCGCCGAGCCACGCGGTGGCGAGCACGGCCCAGCGGCGCGCGGGCGGCAGATCGAGCCACTCGTCGAAGTACGGAGTGGGCGCGTAGTGCTCGTCGGCCTCGCCGTCGGCGGCGACGAGCCCGGCGGCGTAGGCGAGTTCGAGCCAGAAGGCGGCGATGTCCTCGGAGGTCTCCAGGTACCCGGCGGTGCGCTTGAGGTCGCGCTGGCTCAGGCCGCCCGCGCGGAGCACGGCCGGGCCGAGGTCCTTCGTCCGCGACCACGACTGGCGCGGCGAGCCCCACTCCTTGAGCAGGTCCTCCAGGGTCTGGAGCGCGGTGTACGCCTGCCCGGCGGCCGCCGCGTCGGCCTCGCGTTCCTCGCGCACGGCGCGGACGGCGATGGCCGGTGGCGCGGGCTCGACGGTGCGGTGCGCGCGCCCGCCGCGCAGGTGCAGGGCGACCTCGCGCGGCAGGACGACGGTCCCGGGGGCGGTCGGCACGAGCAGTCCGCGGTCCAGGAGCCAGCGCAGGTGCGTCGGCGGGTGGGCGGTGATCTGCCCGTATGGTGGCCCCCACACGAGCCTGCCGAGGACCTCGACGGCGTCGGCGGGAGCCTCGTCGAGGAGCGCGCCGAGGCGCGCCGGGTCGGTGAAGAGCGCGGTGAGCGCCTGGACGGCGGTCACCGAGTCGTGCGTCGAGCCGAGACCGGCCTCCGTCAGGATGACCTGGAGCCGTCCCGGGGACATGCCCGCGGTGGCCTCGGCGAGGCTCGGGCCGAGACCCGTGGGAGAGGGATGCGCCGCGCTCGGGGCGAGGAGTTCCCGCGCGGTGCGCACGAGACGCAGCCGCTCGTCCGGGCCCCAGACGAGGGCGCGTTCGCGCAGCAGGGCCAGGGTCCGCGGCAGGGCCTCCGTGGTGGCGGGGTCGCCCTCGTCGCCGGTCAGGAGCCCTTCGAGCAGGTCGTAGGGGGCGGGGTCGGGGGCGACGGCGAGGGCCTCGGCGGTCTGGAGGGCGAAACGGTCGAGCCGTTCCAGTGCGCGCAGGACGGAGGCACGCGTCGCCGCACGGGTGGCGAGCTGTGTCAGGTCGACGGGTACCGGGTTGAGCAGATCGGGCCGCGCGCGCAGCAGCGCGACGAGCGAGGCGTCGTCACGTACCCGCAGGGCTTCGGCGAGCGAACGCGGTCCCGGTCGCGTGGCCGGTCCGTCCTCGGTTGGTGCAGGGCTGCTCATCCCGCCCACGGTAGCGGGTGCGGAGGGCGGTGGGTGGGTGCGAGACGGCTCGGGTGTCGCGGACCCGCCCCGCGCCAGGGGTCGCGACGGCCTCGGTACGGGGCCTTCCGGCGTGCTGCCCGGGGGCGCCCCGGGCGGCCTTCGCGGGCGCGGGCGGCGCACGGCCCGTACGGGAAGCCCGCCCCCGGCCACGCGACACGGCGCCCCCGCCGACGCGGTGCGCGCCCGTCACCCGCACCGGAGGCGCCCCGTATCCCCGTGCGAGGGGGTGATCCGGGGCCGATATCCCCGTGGACCGCGCCGAGTTCGGTACCGTCGTCGCAGCGAAGTGCGCGAGGGCTCTCGGACGTGGAGGGGCAGCGGTGGGGATCGAGACTGATCAGCTCGTCTTCGACTACCTGAGCCGGGTCGGGGATCTGGCGCAGCAACAGCAGTTGCCGTCCGGGGAGCGGATGCGGCTCGTGGCGGGGCTGCGCGGGGAGATCGACCGCAGCAGGGCCAAGCCGACGACCCCGGACTCGCCTGCCGCCGTGCGCCGTATCCTCTCGCGGCTCGGCAGCCCCGAGGACGTCGTGGCGGGCGCGGGCTCGCCGGGAGCGGGGGCCGCGCCCGGACCGGACGCCTCCGCCCCCGCCCCGGACCGGGCGACCCGCCCGGCCCGCTTCCGCGGCTTCTCGAAGGACAGCGCTTCTCCGGCGGGCGACGGGCCCGACCCGGCCGTGCCCGGCGTGCCGCACCCCCGTACGGCACGGACCGGCGGCCTGGAGGACTACGACGACGGCGCGTCGGCGGCGGGCGGCGGGAGCGGCGGTGTGGGGAGCGGCGCCGAGTGGTGGCGCACGGAGGCGGGCGGCGCGGAGTCGCACGGCTTCTTCGGCGGCGGCGATCAGGTCGCCGGGTTCGTCGGCGGGATCGAGGCACCCGAGATGCTCGGATTGCGGCCCCGGGTCCCGACGCAGCGTCCGGGAGGGGCGGAGAAGGAGACGCCGCCCGAGACAGTGGTCGTGGAGGAGCCCGCAGAAAAGACCCGGCGGCGCCTGCGGGTGCCCCGTCCCGGCACGTTCAGCAATCCGCTGCTGCTCCTCGCGGCGGCGGCACTCGTCGTCGGCGCGGTGCTCGGCTCCTGGCTGCCGCTCGCGGCCGGCTGGCTCCTGGCCTGGGCCTCGCGGCGGCTCAGCACGAACGAGTCGAAGGTCGCCGTGATCGGCATCCCCGCCCTCTCGCTCGCGGCCGGGGCGGTCTGGCTGTGGGGACGCGGCGAGGGCCGCTGGGGGGAGCCGCTGGCGCGGGGCGAGTGGAGCGCCGCGATCGCCGACACCTGGCCGTCGGTGGTGCGCGTCGCGGCGATCTCCTCGGCGCTCTTCCTCGTCTGGCGCTCGCAACGCGTGGCGAAGGACTGAGGGCCCGTACGGGGCGGGGGCGGCGTGCTCGCGGCCGAGGTGGCGGGCACGCCGTGTCGGCGGTGGGGGTGTGGCCAGGGGCGGGGGGTGGCCAGGGGTGCCTGCCGCGAGTTGTGGCCGGTCACGGCGCCCACTGCCCACGCGTCCCGCAGCCCACGCCGACCGCGGGGGCGCTGGACGGGCGGCGTCCCCGTACCGCCTGAGAGACTGGGGACCATGCCCCAGGACATAGCCCCCAGTGCCCCCGTGACCAGCCACGATCTCGCGGCCAACCCCTCCGCCGTACCGCTCTCCGAGACCACCGACGGCGGTCCGGTCGTCGGCTTCGACCTCGACATGACGCTCGTCGACTCGCGGCGCGGGATCGGCGCGGTCTACCGGGCGCTCGCGGCGGAGACGGGCACGGACATCGACGTGGACCTCGTGACGAGCCGGCTCGGGCCGCCGCTGGAGCACGAGATCGCGAACTGGTTCCCGCCGGAGCAGGTCGTCGCCATGAGCGACCGCTACCGTGCGCTCTATCCCACGCACGCGATCGCCGACACGACGGCGATGCCGGGCGCGCGGGAGGCGCTCGCGGCGGTACGGGCCGCGGGCGGGCGCGTCCTCGTCGTCACCGCCAAGAACCGCGCGCACGCCGCGCTGCACCTCAGCCACCTCGGCCTGGAGCCGGACCTGCTGATCGGCGGGCTGTGGGCGGAGGCGAAGGGGACGGCGCTGCGCGCCCAGGGTGCCTCGGTGTACGTGGGGGACCACATCGGGGACGTGCGCGGAGCCCGCACGGCGGACGCGGTGTCGGTCGCGGTGGCGACGGGTCCGTGCGACGAGGAGGAACTGCGGGCGGCGGGGGCGGACGTGGTCCTCGGCACGCTCGACGCGTTCGCGGCGTGGCTGGGGGAGTACGTGGGCGGGGCGGATGCGGGGAGCGGCGCGGATGCGGGGAGTGCGGCGGGCGGGGGGAGCGGTGCCGATGTCGGAGGCGCGGCGGGTTCGGGCCGTACGGGAGTTGGGGGCGGCGTAGGTGGTGGGGCGGGTCGTGCGGATGACGCGGAGGGCGTGGGGGACGCGGGTGGCCCTGCGGTGTGATCGTCACGTTGGAGGCTGTGGACAACTCGCGTTGTGCGCGCACGGGTCTCACTCGGTGGAGTGAGGCGTTGTGCGGGTTTCCCGGAGTTGTCCACAGATGTGGCGGGAGAGGGCGGGGGGTGGGGGTGGTTTTGGAAGACTGGTACTGGGGCCGCCCCCTGGGAGGGCGGGGGCTGTCCGCGTCCGGGAGATCCAGGGTGTCCCCGTCGGGCCGGGCGTTGGCCGCCTGGGAGGGCGGGGGCTCTCCGCGACGGGGGAACCAGGGCGTCCCCTTCGGGCCGGGCGGTGGCCCCTGGGAGGGCGGGGGCTGTCCGCGTCTGACAGAACCAGGGTGTCCCCGTCGGGCCGGGCGTTGGCCGCCTGGGAGGGCGGGGGCTCTCCGCGTCCGGGAGAACCAGGCGTCCCCTTCGGGCCGCACGGTGGCCCCCCGGGAGGGCAGGGGCTGCCCGCGTCCGGGAGATCCAGGGCGTCCCCCTGCGGGCCAGACAGTCGTCGCCCTGGAAGGACGGCGGGGCTGTCCGCGCCGAGGAGAACCAGGGCGTCCCTCCTCGGACCAAACGGCCGCCCCCCGCTGCGCCCTTGACTGACACGCCGTGGGCACGGAGCGAGCCGACGCCCCCGGACCGGACGCCGGAGCGGGGTCGCGGCCCGCGTGCTCCCGCTCTCCTCAGCCGGTTACCCGGTCGGCGCGCCAGACGGTGCCGCGTCGCTCGTACTCCATGATCCGTTCGACCGAGAGCGCGAGTTCGGCCCCGCACTCCCGCTCGACGAGCCACAGCGCGAGGTCGAGTCCGCTCGTGACACCGCCCGCCGTCACGAGGTTCCCGTCGTCCACGACCCGGGCATCCACCACCGTGCCGCCCCGCGCGGCCAGTTCGGCCTTGGTGAGGTGATGCGTCGTGCAGGGGCGGCCCCGGGTCAGCCCGGCCGCGGCGAGGACCATGACGCCCGTGCAGACGCCCGCGATGGTGACTCCGGCCTCCTGGGCGCGGACGAGCGCGCGATGCGTACCGGCATCCTCGATCAGCCATTCCTCCCCGCCCGGCACGATCACGACATCGCCCGCGACCGGGTCCCACACGTCCGGTACGACGTGCCGGCTCCCGAAGAGGGTGGTCACCTCGCCGGGGGCAGAGGCCCGAACGCAGGTGGCCGAGACATCACCGCCCGCGCGGGCGGCCCACCCGAACACGTCGTACGGACCGGTGAAGTCCTGCTCCTCAGCACCGTCGTACACCAGGATCTGGACACGCAGACTCATGTTTCCTCCTCCGCTCGTGGCGGCACCTGAAAACCCTGCCGCCACTCAGGAGTCGGCGATAAGGGGGAGGGAGTTCCCACCCCTGGGGCGAGCCACCGTCCGCGGGCCCGTCAACGCCCGGCACGGCAACCGCCGGCACCGGCGCCCACGCCGACAGTCACTGCACACCGCGCACGTCCGGGAACTCCTCCCCGGCTCCCCCGACCCCTGCGACAGCCCGTGCCTTCACGTCCGCCTCAAGGAGGGCCGCACGATGTGATGGCCCCAGGCCCCAGGCCCCAGGCCCCAGGCCCCAGGCCCCCGCTCCCCGGCCCCGCCCCGCAGCCCCTCGCGCGAGCTCGCCCCCGCCGCCCCCACGCCCGGCCCCGCCCCCCCCGCCCGAGCTCGGTCCCGGCCCGCACCCCGGAGCCGCTCCTAGAGGGTGGTGGGTGCGAGGCCGGTCCGGAGGATGTCGAGGTAGTTGCCGATCGCGGCTTGCTGCCGCTCCGCCGGGTGCTCGCTGACCGCGTGGATCAGGCCGCACAGGAGCTTGAGCAGGTTTTCGCCGGTGAGGGCGGGGGAGGGGCGGACGCGTGCGAGCAGGCGGGAGGTGACGTCGACCAGCTCTCCCTTGGCCCGGTGCAGAGAGTCGGTCTCGTCGGTCCCGGTGATCAGCACGTCGGTCAGGCCCGGTCGCGCCAGGGCGGTCAGGAGTGCCGTGCGCAGGAAGTCGATGAGCGCTTTGGCGGGTTCGGGATTTCCGCCGGCCGCTGTCGCGGCGTCGATGAGTTCTCGGACGGTCTCTTCCAGGACGGCTTCGCGCATGGCCCGCTGGGTGGGGAAGACCCGGTAGACCGTCCCGACCCCCACGCCCGCCCTGCGCGCGAGCTCGTTGAGGGTGAGCGCGGTCTGCCCGCCGAGGACGGCGTCGCGGGCCTCCTCGAAGATCCTCTGCCTGTTGCGTGCGGCGTCCGGCCTCATGGTCCCTCCTTCTCCCACCGATGTGGATAACTTATCAGGTGGGTGCTACGGTCAAGTGGATAGCTAATCCACTTCACTTCGCCAGGAGCGGCCATGCCCGTTGTGTTCATCCATGGAGTACCGGAGACGCCCTCCCTCTGGGACGACCTCCGGAGCCGGATCGACCGCCCCACCACGGCCCTGCGGCTGCCCGGCTTCGGCAGCCCTCGCCCGGCCCGCCTGGACGGCAAGGAGGCGTACGCCGTCTGGCTGGCGAACGAGCTGCGCGCCCTCGGTGAGCCCGTCGATCTCGTGGGCCACGACTGGGGCGCGCACCTGGTGATGCGGATCGTCTCCGCCTACGACGTTCCGGTGCGCAGCTGGGTGTCCGACGTCGCACACGGCTGGCACCCCGACTATCGGTGGCACGAGGCCGCCACCCTCTTCCAGAAGACCCCGCAGGGCGAGGAACTGCTCGCGTCGCTGCGCGCCCGGACGCCCGGCAGCCCCGGCTTCGGCGACTTCCTCCGCCCCCGGGGGATGAGCGCCGAACTGGCGGCGGAAGTCGACAGCGTCCACGACGAGGAGATGAGCACGGCCATCCTGACGCTCTACCGCTCGGCCTGGCCCCACTTCCACGCCGACTGGGGCAAGGACTTCGACCGCCCCGCTCCCGCGCCGGGACTCGTCCTGATCCCGACCGGCGATCCCCTGGCACAGCCCGCGATGGACCGGGACGTGGCCGCGCGAACCGGAGCACGGGCGGTGGAACTGGAGCACCTCACCCACTACTGGATGCTCCAGGACCCTGACCGGGGCGCCGAGGTACTCCACCGGTTCTGGGACTCCCTCCCCGCGTGACCTCCGATGCCGACGGGCGGCGTCCTCGCGGTCACGAGGCCGCCCGCACGCGAGGGCATGGCCAGGCGCCCCGCACGTGAGGGCATGGCCATGAGCGGGGTGCCCCGCGAGCCGCCCCTTGTCCGGGGGTGGTCGGGCGGTCACATCCCCGCCGTCCGCCTCCCCGCCACGATCCCCCGGACCACTCCCGCTCCCGCGAGCAGCAGTCCCACCCCCATCAACATGCACACCGCGTACGCGACCGTCGGGAAGGGGTCGGTGTGCAGGAAGAGGGGCGCGAGGGTGACGAGGGTCGCGACGGCGCCGATGACGAAGACGACGCCTCCGGCGACGACGAGGCGGTCGCCGGGGCCGGGCTCCTGGGCAGGGGTTTTGTCAGGCACCGCACCAGGGTAGTTCCAAGGTCCGGGGTGGAACCCGGGACGTCTCGGCAGACGCCCTCGCGCTGAGGGGGCGTCCGACGATTCCGCGTGAGCGGGGCGCCGCCTGCGGCGGTACCCGGCGGACGGTTCCGCGTGGGCGGGGCGCCGCCTGGTGCGGCACCCGGCGGACCGCACGGAATCGCCGGACACCCCCTAGCCTGGACGGCGGCGGGTCCCGATGGCCCGCTGCTGTGCTCTCCAGGGCCCGCGAGGCCGCTGACGGGTCCTCGGGCGCGTCGGCGGGCCGTTCGTGGTGCCCGGGGCCCGCCCCGCGCACCACCTGCGGCTCCCGCCGGTCCCTGTCCGGGGCCGGGGGCGCACCGGCGGCGGGCGGAGACGGAGACAGGGGCGGCTCCCGCTGTGGTGGGCCGCCGTGGACAAGCGAGGACGAGGACGAGCAGGTGCCTACCGGCAAGGTCAAGTGGTTCAACAGCGAGAAGGGCTTCGGCTTCCTCTCCCGCGACGACGGCGGTGACGTCTTCGTCCATTCCTCGGCGTTGCCACAGGACGTGGAGACGCTCAAGCCGGGCCAGCGCGTCGAGTTCGGTGTCGTGGCCGGCCAGCGCGGCGACCAGGCGCTCACGGTGACGGTCCTCGACCCGACCCCCTCGGTCGCCGCGGCCCAGCGCCGCAAACCCGATGAACTGGCCTCGATCGTCCAGGACCTGACGACCCTCCTGGAAGGCGTCGCCCAGCAGCTCGAACGGGGCCGCTACCCCGACCGGGCGAGCGGCGCCAAGACCGCCAACCTCCTCCGCGCGGTCGCCGACCAGCTCGACGTCTGAGCGGGCCCTCCCGGGGGCGGTACGCGTGCGGGCACCCACCCCGCACCCGTACCGCCCCCACGGGCACGCCCCAGCGGCCCCGCCTCACCCGCTCCCCGGGACGGCGGCACGGCACCCGGCGCCCGCTGCCGAGGTCCCCGCTTCCTCAGCCGAAGTCCAGTGCCTCCGCCCGCACCTCCGGCACGAGCCCCTGCTCCGCCGCGCGCCCGAGCAGCCCGCGCACCGCGCCGTAGCCGTCCTCGCCCAGGTCTTCCGTGAACTCGTTGACGTAGAGCCCGATGTGCTGCTCCGCCACCGCCGGGTCCATCTCCTGCGCGTGCGCGGCCACGTACGGGCGGGTCGCCTCCGGGTCGGCCCAGGCCATGCGGACCGAGGCGCGGATCGTGTCGGCCAGCGCGCGCAGGCGCTCGGCGCCGAGGGAGCGCTTGGCGACGATCGCGCCGAGCGGGATGGGCAGGCCCGTCGTGGACTCCCAGTGCTCGCCCATGTCGGCGGCCTTGTGCAGCCCGTAGTTCTGGTACGTGAAACGGGCCTCGTGGATCACGAGCCCGGCGTCGACGCGACCGTCCCGCACCGCGGGCATGATCTGGTCGAACGGCATGACGACGATCTCGCCGACCCCGCCGGGGACCGTGTCCGCCGCCCACAGCCGGAAGAGCAGGTACGCCGTCGAGCGCTCGCTCGGCACCGCGACCTTCGCCCCGCTCAGGTCCTGCCCCGCCTCGCGCGTCAGCACGAGCGGCCCGCAGCCGCGTCCGAGGGCCCCGCCGCACGGCAGCAGCGTGTACTCGTCGAGGATCCACGGCAGCACGGCGTACGAGACCTTCAGGATCTCGGGCGAGGCGTCCCCGCCGCGCTCCGCGATGCCGTTGGTGATGTCGATGTCCGCGAACGTCACCTCGGGCGCCGCCGCGCCGGGCACCCGGCCGTGCGCCCAGGCGTCGAAGACGAAGGTGTCGTTGGGGCACGGCGAGAAAGCGATGCGCAGCGTCTCCGGCAGCCCGCCGTCCGGCGCCGTCCCGTCCGTGCCCGTGCCCGTCTCCGTCACCGTCATCCCGCGGCCTCCTGATCATCCGCCCCCGTCGCGTACCCCTTCATGGTGCACCCACCGGGCCGCACCGAGAGCGCCGGGCCACCGCGGGCGCGGCCCCGGGCCCCGCACGCGATCCCTCAGGGGCACCGCCCCGCCCCCGCGCGCGGCTCCTCACACGTACCGCCGTGCCTCCTGGAGCACCGGTGCCAGCGCCGCGAAGGCCGAGGTCAGGACGGCGAGCGCCTCGGGGATGCGCCACGCCTCGCGGTCGCGCGGGCCGACCGGGTTCGAGACCGCGCGCAGTTCGAGCGCCGGGATGCCGTACCCGTACGCCGCCTCGGCGACCGCGAAGCCCTCCATGCCCTCGCTCGCCGCGCGCGGGCGCAGGCCCCGCAGTTCGGCCGCCCGCTCCGCCGTTCCGGTCACGGTCGAGACCGTCAGCGCCTCGCCCACCACGACCGGCGGCAGCTCGGGCGCGTCCTCGGCGTCCGCCGCGTCGTCCGGGCTCAGCGCGCGCGTCACGTCGCGGAGCAGCGCCGCGGGCGGTACGTGCACGGCGCGCCCGAAGCCGAGGTCCGTCACGGGCACGAAGCCCTCCGCCGTCTGCGCCCCGAGGTCGGCGGCGACCATCGCCTCGGCCACCACGAGCGTCCCGAGCGGTGCCACCGGCGCGAAGCCGCCGCCGATCCCCGCCGAGAGCACGAGGTCGTACGGGCGCTCGTCGAGCGCCGCCACCGCGAGCGCCGCCGCCGTGCCCGCCGCGGCGGCGGCGGGGCCCGCGCCCGTCGCGAGGAGGTGCACGGCCTGGGCCGCGCCCGGCGCCTCGGCACCGCGCTCCGGGAGCGGCGGCGCCACGGGCAGCGGGCCCGCGAGCAGCGGGTCGAAGAAGAGGTGATCGCTCGGCAGCGGATCGGGCACGGCGAGCAGTTCGAGGCCGCCCGGCAGCGCGCGCGGCACCGGACGGCCGGGGAACGCGCGCGCCACCGCGTCCCGTTCGGCGGGGACCGCGGTGGCGATGAGTACGCGCATGGGGTGGCTCAGCCGTCCTTCGTCGTCACGTGGCTCAGTCGTCCTTCTTCACCTTGAACGTCCACAGGCCGTACGCCTTCTTGCCGTCGCCCTCGACGATCGTGACGGTGCCGGTCGACGACCGGCCGCCGTACTGCTCGTTGAAGAACACGTTGCCCGGGATGGTCGTGTAGGTCTTCTTGCTGCTCTCGGTGATCTGCTGACCGTTCAGCAGGAACGTCCAGCCCTTGTCGGCCACGGCCGGGTCGACGCCGAAGCGGACCGTCGCGTCCGGGTCCACCTTCACCGTCTTGGCGTCGCTCGTGTCCTTGAGGCACTTCTGGAGCGCCGCCGTGTCGAGGGCGTGCCCGTCGTCGTAGCAGGTGGCCTCCGAGTTCACCGAGGTCGTACCGACCGTCACGGTGGCCAGCGGGGTCGGCTTGTCGCAGGCCGACAGGGCGAGGAGACCGGCGGACACGGCGCCGATGGCGGCCACGGCGCGGCGGCGGTGGGCCGGGAAACGCGGGGAGGTCATGGGGGGCAGGCTATATGGCTCTCCTCGTGCGCACCCGCGCGGGGTACGGCGTGCCGTGCGCGCCGACGCGCCGTCAGGGAGCGGCGAAAGCCCGACCCCTCCAGGGAGTCCGGCCCTCCGGGCGGGAGGCCGTCCCCGTCACGCGACCCGCGCGCTCCCGTGCCTGCTCCTGCCCGAGCGCAGCAGTCCCCGCAGCGTGCCCAGCCAGCCCGTCGCGACGATCGCCCCGGCGACCGCGAGGCCCAGGACCCCGTTCAGCGGCAGCGCGATGCCGATCGCGCCCCCGAGCACCCACGCCATCTGCAGCATCGTCTCCGAGCGCGCGAACGCCGAGGTGCGGACCTGCTCGGGCACTTCGCGCTGGATGAGCGCGTCCAGCGAGAGCTTCGCGAGCGCCTGCGCGAAGCCCGCGCACGCCGCCAGCAGCGCCACCGAGAACTGGCTGAACAGGCACGCCGCCGTGATGGCGATCCCGAGCACCCCGCCCACGACCGTCACGATGATCAACTCGGGGGTGCGCGTGCGCAGCCACGCCCCGACCGCCGTCCCCAGCGCGTTCCCCGCCCCGGCCGCGACCCCGACCATCCCGAGCGAGACCGCCGCGCTGCGCCCGCCGAGCGGCTGATCGCGCAGGAGGAAGGCGAGGAAGAAGATCAGGAATCCGGAGAGGCAGCGCAGCGCGGCGTTCGCGCCGAGGGCGAGGAGCACCGTCGAGCCGACGGCCCGCAGCCCCTTCACCCGCCCGGCCCCGCTCCCGGCGTCGCTCCCCGGGCCGCTCCCGGGCCCGCCGCGCGCCGCCTCGCGCCGCACGTCTCCCGGCTCCCCGTCCTTCTCCAGGCGCACGGGCGCGTCGTGCGGCGGCCGCACCGGTTCGTCGGGGATCAGCCGCGCCCTGCGCTCCCCCTTCGCCGAGTCCACCTTCGGCGGCAGCCGGAACGACAGGAACGCGCCGAGCACGAACAGCGCGCACGCCCCGTACAGCGGCCACCGCGGCCCGAGCAGTTGCAGCCCGGCGCCCACGGGGGCCGCCGCGCCGGTCGCGAGCAGCCCGCCGAGCGTGACCCGCGAGTTCGCCTTGACCAGCGAGAACCGTGGCGGGAGCAGGCGCGGCACGACCGCGCTGCGCACCACCCCGTACGCCTTCGAGGCGACGAGCACCCCGAGCGCCGCCGGATACAGCTCCAGGCTCCCGCTCACCACCGCGTGGGACAGGACGAGCGCGAGGACGGCGCGCGCGAGCATCGAGGTCGCCATCGCGGCGCGCCGCCCGTGCGGCAGCCGGTCGAGGAGCGGGCCGATCACCGGGGCGAGCACCGTGAAGGGCGCCATCGTGATCGCCAGGTAGAGCGCGACGCGCCCGCGCGCCTCGTCCGTCGGCACCGCGAAGAACACCGTCGAGGCGAGCGAGACCGTGATCATCACGTCGCCCGCGCCGTTGACGCCGTGCAACTCGATGAGCTTGCCGAGCCCCGACTCGCCCGCGCCGTGCGCGTGCGTCACGCGCCGCACCAGGCGGCCCGTCGAGGCGAAGGGCGCCGCGGCGACCCGTCCGGCGGCACGCGTCCGCCGGAGCCGGGGACCCCCGCGCTCCGTACGCTGCTCACCCGACGACGTGGAAGCGGTCACGTCGTCATCCTGCCCCGAAGTGCGCCGCCTAGTGCGTCCCCTGTGCGGGAAGGGGACGTACGGGCGACGGCGGAGCGGTCCGTACGGCCGGTGCGGCGGCGGGTCGCCGAGGGGGCCGGCGGGGTGGTGGTACGGGGTGCCGCGAGGGGCGCGAACGGGGGAGTGGGGGACGTCCGTGTGGGCCCCGGGGCGCGGAGAGGGTAGCGTGCACAGCGCGCCCACGGCGGTTACTCCTGGCCGCGCGCCCTTTCGCGATCCTTCAGAATGGATGGTGGAGGCGCGCCCGGGACCCCAACCGACCGGGTACGGACGTCGACGCGGTCCCCTGGTCCGCTCCGTCCGCACCCCCGACCGTGTCCGGGCCCCGCCGGAGCGGGCGCACTCGTGAGACGGCGTAGGAGAGAAGCGATACCTGTGAGCGCAGCGACAACGCGAAGCCGCACCCCTGACCGCCTGTGTGCCGAGGCGGTCGACCTGGCGCGCGCCGCGGCGGAGGAGACCGCCGCGCCGGGTGTCGTCGGCGCGCACGTCGGCGCCGTCGCGGAGGGCGAGCGGGTCGTCACCCACTACTTCGCCTGCGAGGACGTCGCCTACCGGGGCTGGCGCTGGGCCGTCACCGTGGCCCGCGCCTCGCGCGCCAAGGTCGTCACGCTCGACGAGACGGTGCTCCTGCCGGGCCCCGAGTCGGTCCTCGCGCCCGAGTGGCTGCCGTGGAGCGAGCGCCTGCGCCCCGGCGACATGGGCCCGGGGGACCTCCTGCCCACCGAGGCCGAGGACCCGCGCCTGGAGCCGGGCCTGTACGACGGCGACGACGACACCCCGCCGCCGGACTCCGCGCTGAGCCCCGAGCTGGCCGAGCGCGCCGACGCCGAGGACGCCCAGGTCAGCGACGGGCCGCCCGCCGGCCTGCCCACCGCGCCCTCGCGCGGCTCGATCGCCGAGGTCGGCCGCGAGCTGGGCCTCGGCCGCCCGCGCGTCCTCTCCCGCTACGGCCTGGACCTCGCCGCCGAGCGCTGGGAGGAGCAGTACGGGCCGGGCACCCAGATGGCCCAGGCGGCCCCCGCGCCCTGCCGGACGTGCGCCTTCCTGATCCCGCTCGCCGGCTCCCTGCGCCAGTCCTTCGGCCTCTGCGCCAACGAGTTCGCCCCGGCGGACGGTCACGTCGTCTCGCTCTCCTACGGCTGCGGCGGCCACTCGGAAGCGGCGGTCATGCCGAAGACCCCGGAGGCTCCCCCGCTGCGCCTGGACGAGGTCGGGGAACCGCTGGTGGAGTAGGCCCCGGCCCGCCGGGCGACCCGCTCCGCCCCCCGCCCTCGGCGGCGGCGCTCGGCCCGTCCGGGGTGCGAGGCCACGGCCGGAGGCTCCCGCGCGCCCGCTCCTTCCCCGCGCCCGGCCCTTCCCCGCCCGCTTCTTCCGGCGCGCCCGTCTCGTGGCCGCCGGGCCGTCTCTTCCCGGCGCCCGCCTCTTCGCCGCGCCCGCCTCTTCGCGCCCGCCTTCTTCGCCCCGCCCGCTTCCTCGAACGCCGGCCGAAGAACCCGCCACCCGGCCCCTCCGGCGGAGGAGGACAAAAGCCCCACCGGGGCGCAGGCCGACCACGCGGCCCGGGCCCGCCCCGATTCCCCGCTACTTTCAGGGGCACACGCATCGCCGAGGAGTGAGCCCTGTGACCCGAGAAGCCGAAGAATCCCCCCGCCCCCACGCCACCGCGGACGACGTCTTCGGCACAGCCCGCCTCCGCGACGCGGTCCTCGCCACCTGGTCCGCTTCCCCCGCGCGCCTGCGCGAGGACGCCAACGCCGAGGAGGACCTCGCGCTCGGCGGCTACCGGGACCGCGTCGTCGTCGAGCTGGCGCAGAACGCGGCCGACGCCGCCGCCCGCGCCGGAGTGCCGGGCCGGCTCCGTATCGCCCTGCGCGACCGCGCCGGGGACAACCCACCGGTCCTCGCCGTCGCGAACTCCGGCGCCCCCCTCGACGCGAGCGGCGTCGCCTCGCTCGCGACCCTGCGCGCCTCCGCGAAGCGCGAGGACGGCACGGGCACGGTCGGCCGCTTCGGCGTCGGCTTCGCCGCGGTCCTCGCGGTGAGCGACGAGCCCGCCGTGCTCGGCCGCACCGGTGGCGTGCGCTGGTCGCTGACCGAGGCGCGCGAGGCCGTCGCCGCGCTCGGCGTGCCCGCGCTCGACGAGGAGGTACGGCGCCGCGAGGGCCATGTGCCGCTGCTCCGCCTCCCCTTCCCCGCCGAGGGCTCCGCGCCCGAGGGCTACGACACCGTCGTCGTCCTCCCGCTGCGCGACAGCGTCGCCGAGGACCTCGTCGAGCGCCTCCTCGCCGGGATCGACGACGCGCTCCTCCTCTCGCTGCCCGGGCTCGCCGAGATCGTCGTCGAGACCCCCGAGGGCACCCGCGTCCTGCGTCGCCGCGCCGAGGCCCCGTACACCGTCATCGAGGACGACGGCGTCGTCCGCCGCTGGCGCACCGTCAGCCACGGCGGCGCCCTCGACACCGCGCTCCTCGCGGGCCGCCCCGTCGAGGAACGCCTGCGCCCCTGGTGGGCCGTGACCTGGGCGGTGCCCGTCGACGCCGAGGGCGCGCCCCAGGCGCCCCGTACCGTGCCCGTCGTGCACGCCCCGACGCCGAGCGAGGAACCGCTCGGGGTGCCCGCGCTGCTCATCGCGACGCTCCCGCTCGACACGAGCCGCCGCCATGTCGCGCCGGGGCCGCTCACCGACTTCCTCGTCGCCCGCGCCGCCGAGGCGTACGCGGAACTCCTCGCGGACTGGCGGCCCGTCACCCCGGCGCTCCTCGACCTCGTGCCGGGGCCGCTCGGGCGCGCCGAGCTGGACGGCGCCGTGCGCGCGGCGATCCTCGCCCTGCTGCCCCGTACCGCCTTCCTCGCGCCCGCCGTGCCGCACGAGGGCGAGGAGCCCGGCAGCTTCACGGCGCTGCGGCCCGTCGAGGCCGAGGTCGCCTCGGGCGCGGGCCGCGAGACCGTCGACGTCCTCGCCGAGGTCCTGCCGAGCCTGCTCCCCGCCGGGCTGGAGAGCCATCCCGCGCTGCGCACGCTGGACATCGCGCGCGTCCCGCTCACCGAGGCCATCGACCGCCTCGCGGGTCTGGAACGCGCCCCCGGCTGGTGGTACCGCCTCTACGACTCCCTCGCGGGCGTCGACCCGGACCGGCTCACCGGGCTGCCCGTCCCGCTCGCCTCCGGACGCACCGCGCTCGGCCCCCGCCACCTGCTCCTGCCGCTCCCGGACGGCGGGCCCGCCGCCGAGGCCCTCGCGCGCCTGGGCCTCAAGGTCGCCGACCCCGAGGCCGCCCACCCGCTCCTCGAAAAGCTCGGCGCGCTCCCCGCGACCCCCCGCGCCGTCCTCACGACGCCGCAGGTCCGCGCCGCCGTCGCCGCCTCGCTCGACGAGGAGCCCTGGGACGGCGGACTGGAGAGCGAGGGGCTGCCGGACCCCGAGGAGCTGGCCGAACTCGTCCTCGGGCTCGTCCGCGACGCGCACATCGAAGCGGGTGACGAGCCCTGGCTCGGCGCCCTCGCGCTCCCCGACGAGGACGGCGAACTCGCCCCCGCCTGCGAACTCGTCCTCCCCGGCGGCGCGTTCGCCTCCGTGATGCGCGCGGACGCGCTCGCCGCCGTGGACGCCGGCCTCGCCGCGCGCTGGGGCGAGAAGCCCCTCGCCGCCTGCGGCGTGCTCAGCTCCTTCGCGCTCGTCCGCGCCCACGACACCGTCCTCGACCCCGACGAGCTGGAACCCCGCGAGGGCGACTGGCCCGAGCCCGACGACGCCGGACTGCTCGACGCCGTCGACGTGTGGTGCGAGGACGTCCTCGACCGCTTCCCCGACACGCCCGTGCCGCCCGTCGCGACCGAACTCCTCGCCGTCCGCGACCTCGACCTCGTCGCCGATGACCGCTGGCCCCAGGCCCTCGCCCTCCTCGCCCAGCCCCCCTACCGCGAGGCGCTCACCGCGCCCGTGCGCGTGCTGCTCCCCGACGGCACGACCGAGTCCGTCCGCTCCTACACCGCCTGGTGGCTGCGCGGCCACCCCGTCCTCGGCGGGCGCCGCCCCGCCGGGCTCCTCGCCGCGGGCGGCGACCCGCTCCTCGCCGGGTTGTACGAGGAGGCCGACGCGAGCGGCTTCGAGGACGCCGAGGTACTGCGCGCCCTCGGGGTCCGTACGAGCGCGAGGGCGCTCCTCGACGAGCCCGGCGGCGCCGCCGAACTCCTCGACCGCCTCGCCGACCCGTCCCGCGAGGTCTCCGCGGCCCAGCTCCACGGCCTCTACTCCGCGCTCGCGACGCTCGACCCGGAGGAGGTCACGCTCCCCGAGGACCTGCGCGCCGTCCCCGCCGGGCCCGGCGCCGCCCCGTGCGTCGTGGACGCCACCGAGGCGTACGTGGCCGACGCCCCCGACCTGCTGCCGCTCGCCGGGGACCGCCCGCTCCTGCCCGTCCGGCCCGCGCTGGCGGGGGCGCTCGCAGAACTCCTCCAGGTCGGCAGGCTCAGCGAGGCCGTCCCGGCGACCGTCGAGGGCGAGGGCACCGTGCACGACGTGCCCGCCGCCGTGCGCACGCTCCTCGGGCCGCGCACACCCGCCACGTACACCGAGTACGAGGAGCTGACCGCCGGGGGCGTCGAGGTCGACTGGCGGCACACGCCGGACGGCACCGTGCACGCCGCGACGGTCGAGGGCGTCGCGGCGGGGCTCGCGTGGGCGGCGGGGCAGTGGCCGCGCCGCTTCGAGGTCGCCGCGCTCCTGGAGGACGACTCGCGGACGGCCGAGCTGGCGCGCGACCGCTGGTTCGACTGAGCGCCCCGGGGCGCGCGCCCTGTTGCCGGAACGGCAAGGCCGCTTGGCGCGCGCCCGCCCCCGCCCGCACCCTGGCAGCTCACCCCGCGGTCGCGCGGGCGTGGGCGAGAGAGGCAGGGACGGACATGAGCGGGCACCCGAGGCACACGGTCGGCGAGGACTTCGGCGACGGGCACGCCTTCTGGGAGGAGCGGTACGCGGAGAGCGACCGCGTCTGGAGCGGCGAGCCCAACGCGGCGCTCGTCCGCGAGGTCTCCGAGCTGCCCCCGGGCCGCGCGCTCGACCTCGGCTGCGGCGAGGGCGCCGACGTCGTGTGGCTCGCGCGGCGCGGCTGGACCGTCACGGGCACCGACATCGCCGAGACCGCCCTCGCCCGCGCCCGCGCGCACGCCGCCGAAGCGGGCGTCGCCGACCGCACGCGCTTCGAGCGGCACGTCCTCGGCACGAGCTTCCCCGAGGGCACGTACGACCTCGTCACCGCGTCCTTCCTGCACTCGCCCGACGTCTCCTTCCCGCGCGAGGCCATCCTGCGCCGCGCCGCCGCGGCCGTCGCCCCCGGCGGCACGCTCCTCGTCCTCGGCCACGCGGGTCCCGCGCCCTGGGAGTCGTACGAGGAGGACGACCCGCACCTCGCCCTCCACCTGCCCTCGCCGCAGGAGCTCCTGGAGAGCCTGCGGCTGCCCGAGGACGAGTGGGACGTTCTCGTCGCCGCCGAGCACGACCGCGTGCAGCACGCCCCGGACGGCGAGGCCCACCACCGCAGGGACAACGCGCTGAAGGTCCGCAGGCACGCGGCCTGAGCGCCCGGCGACCGGGGGCATGTGGCGCCGCTGTGAAATTAATGTGATCGGAAAGTCTGGGCGGCGAGGACAACCGGAGAGCCCCTTGGCCTGTCTCCTCGTACGAGCCACGAGGCTCCTCGCTCACACGTGCCCCGCGCCCCCGTGCGTCCACCGCGCCGCGTCCCGTACGCGCGCCGCCCGGACCCGGCGCGGCGCGGGCACCCTTCTCCCCCAGGGGACACACATGCGTATGCGTGCCACCGCGGCCGTCGCCGCGCTCGCGGGCTCCCTCGCCCTCGGCGCCGTCACCGCGCCCGCCGCCCAGGCGGCGACGAAGCCCCCGGCGCTCGACCTGAGCTTCGGCAAGGCGACCGTGAACGGCGGCAAGCCCGTCGTCGCGACGACCGGCAAGGCCACCACCGCGGTCAAGGTCACCTTCACCGCCAAGCGCGGCAAGAAGGTCGATGTCTTCGACGGCAGCGTCAACCTCGCCGTCGGCCTCTACCGGGGCAGCGACGTCGACCACGCCACCAGGGAGTTCTGGAGCGGTGGCATCGCCTGCTCGGAGCCCACCACGACCTCGCTCTCGTGCAGCACGAAGATCACGGTCCCCGCCGCGAAGCTCTCCAACGCGGACGCCGGCACCGGCTGGAAGCTCTTCCTCGGCGCCGTCGCCTGGAACGGCCAGAAGCCGGAGACAGCCGACCCCGCGAAGATCAGCACCGTCGAGCAGCACAAGGCCGCCACCGCCACCCTCCAGCGCGCCTCCAAGCTCACCGCCAACGCGTCCCCGGAGCCGGTGAAGAAGAACAAGACGATCACCGTCACGGGCACCCTGACCCGCGCCAACTGGGACACCGACACGTACGCGGGCTACACCAAGCAGTCCGTGAAGCTCCAGTTCAAGAAGAAGGGGTCGAGCACCTACACGACCCTCAAGACCGTCACCACGGACAGCAAGGGCAAGCTGAAGACGACCACGAAGGCCACCGCGGACGGCTACTTCCGCTACTCCTTCGCGGGGACGTCCACGACCCCCGCCGTCTCCTCGACGGCGGACTACGTCGACGTGAAGTAAGCCGCACCCGGCTGGAAGCGGGCCCCCGTAGCGGCGTACGGGGGCCCGCCCGCGTCAGCCGTCCTTCCGCGCCCCGCCCGCGTCAGCCGCTCTTCCGCGATCCCTCCCGCGTCAGCCGTCCTTCCGCGACCCCGCCCGCCGCGCCCCGTCCCGCCGCGCGAGCCGCCGCGCCCGCGCCGGGGTCTGCGCCGCCGGCTCGCTCGGGAACCGGCGGCCCGCCCAGCGCCACACGAACTCCAGGACCACCGAGGCGACCACCGCGATCAGCACGCCCGTCCACGGCATCGTCGTCCCGACGAGCTTCAGCGCGAAGAAGTCCTGCAACCACGGCACCGCGAGGACGAGCAGGAACGCGAAGCCCATCACGGCGACCAGCAGGACGCGCCACCACGTGTACGGGCGGGCGACGATCGCGAGGACCCACAGCGAGATGAGGAAGAGCGTCAGCGTCGCCACGCTCGTCTCCGCGCCGAGCGCCCCGGGCCCCGAGTAGTGCGCGCGGGCCAGGAGGTACGCGAGGAACGTCGCCGCGCCCGCGACGACGCCGCAGGGGATCGCGTACCGCATGACGCGCCGCACGAAGTGGGGGCGGGCGCGTTCCTTGTTCGGCGCGAGCGCGAGGAAGAAGGCGGGGACACCGATCGTGAGCGTCGAGAGCAGCGTCAGGTGCCGCGGCAGGAACGGGTACTCGACCTGCGAGCAGACCACGAGGACCGCGAGCAGCACCGAGTAGACCGTCTTGATGAGGAAGAGCGTCGCGACGCGCGTGATGTTGCCGATGACGCGGCGGCCCTCGGCGACGACCGAGGGGAGCGTCGCGAAGCTGTTGTTGAGCAGCACGATCTGCGCGACCGCCCGGGTCGCCTCGGAGCCCGAGCCCATCGAGACGCCGATCTGCGCGTCCTTGAGCGCGAGGACGTCGTTGACGCCGTCGCCCGTCATCGCGACCGTGTGCCCGCGCGACTGGAGCGCGGCGACCATCTCGCGCTTCTGCTGCGGCGTCACCCGCCCGAAGACGGTGTGCTTCTCGATCGCCGAGGCCAGCTCCGCCGGGTCCTTCGGCAGCTCGCGCGCGTCCACCGCGCTGTCCGCCCCCGGCAGCCCGAGCTTCGCCGCGACGGCGCCCACCGCGACCGCGTTGTCCCCCGAGATGACCTTCGCCGCGACGTGCTGCTCCTCGAAGTACCTCAGGGTCTCGGCGGCGTCCGGCCTCAACCGCTGTTCGAGGACGACGAGCGCGGCCGGTTCGGCGCCCTCGGCCGCTCCGGGCGCGTCGAGCGCCGCGCCCTCGCGCGCCCTGGCGAGGAGCAGCACCCGCAGTCCCTGCCGGTTCAGCTCCTCGGTCTCCGCGAGCGCGGGATGACCGGCGGGCAGCAGGACGTCGGGGGCGCCGAGCAGCCAGCCGCCCTGCCCGGCGAACACGGCGCCCGAGTACTTGCGCGCCGAGGAGAAGGGCTGCGCCTGCTCGACCCGCCAGCCGCTCGTGTCGGGGTAGGCGTCGATGACGGCCTGGAGACTCGCGTTGGGCCGCGGGTCGGAGGCGCCGAGGGCGCCGAGCACGGTCGCGGCCCGCTCCTCGTCGTACGGGCCGAGCGGCGCGAGCCGGGCGACGTCCATGCCGCCCTCGGTGAGCGTGCCCGTCTTGTCGAGGCACACCGTGTCGACGCGCGCGAGCCCCTCGATCGCCGGAAGCTCCTGGACCAGGCACTGCTTGCGCCCGAGACGGATCACGCCGATCGCGAAGGCCACGGACGTGAGCAGCACGAGGCCCTCGGGGACCATCGGCACGATGCCGCCGACCGTGCGGGCCACGGCGTCCTTGAAGTTGTTCTCCTTGACGACGAGCTGGCTGACGACGAGGCCGATCGCGGTCGGCACCATCATCCAGGTGACGTACTTCAGAATCGTCGAGATCCCCGTCCGCAGCTCCGAGCTGACGAGTGTGAACCGCGAGGCCTCCTCGGCCAGCCGCGCCGCGTACGCCTCGCGCCCCACCTTCGTCGCCGTGAACGCCCCGCCGCCCGCGACGACGAAGCTCCCCGACATCACCGGGTCCCCCGGCCGCTTGACGACGGGATCGGCCTCGCCCGTGAGCAGCGACTCGTCGATCTCCAGGCTCTCGGCCTCGGCGACCTCGCCGTCGACCGGGATCTTGTCCCCGGGCCCGATCTCGACGAGATCCCCGAGCACCAGCTCACTCGCCGAGATCTCCCGGGACCGCCCCTGCCTGCGGACGGTCGGCTTCGCCTCACCGATCACGGCGAGCGAGTCCAGCGTCCGCTTGGCGCGCCACTCCTGGAAGATGCCGATCGCGGTGTTGGCGACGATCACGTACCCGAAGAGGCTGTCCTGGAAGGGCGCCACGGCGAGCATGACCAGCCACAGCACGCCGATGATCGCGTTGAAGCGCGTGAAGACGTTCGCCCGCACGATCTCCTTGAGCGAGCGCGAACTGCGCACGGGGACGTCGTTGACCTCCCCCCGCTCCACCCGCTCCGCGACCTCGGCATCACTCAGCCCGGCGGCGACCCCGCCACCGGCCCCCGCCCCGCCCCCAGGCCCCTCGTCGGCCTTCACCCCATCCGTCATGGAACCGACCGTATGCGCTGAGCAGGCCCACCACCTGTCGAGAAGAGTAAAAACCTGCGTGCCACGCAAGATTTCGGCCTGTGGGGGGATCCCCCGGGGCGCGGGTCATTCTTTCGCAGTAGGGCCTGAGGGGGAGGGGGGCAGGTGGGGCGTGGACGTGGGGAGGTACGGACCCGCGCCGTACGGGGATGTCCCCTGCCCGTTCAGCCCCGCCGCTCCGTCAGGCGGGGGATCTCGACGTTCCCCACTGGCGCGGTCCCCAGCGGGGAGCCATCCACCACCGCTTGCGTCACCGGCGCGGCCGCCGTCGGCGCTGTCGTCATCGGTGTGGCGGGCGCTGTTTCCCGGGCCGGTATCGCCGGAGCCGGGCCGCCGCGGTGGAGGGCCGGGGCTGTGGCCAGGTCGTCGAGGAGGTCGCACAGGTGGTGGAGGGGGAGGAGGGCGCGCGGGGTCCTCGTGTGCTCGGCGCGGGCCGCTTCCTCCGCCGCCGCGAGGGAGGCGCGGGCCGCGGCGAGGGAGGTGCGGACCTCGTCCGTCGCGACGACGGCACGGTCCGGGTGGCTCGTCAGGTCGCGGGTGGCCGCGGCCAGGGCACGGGTCGCCGTGGCCAGGTGGGCGCGCGGCGGGGTCGGGGCCGCCGTGTGCGTCGCCGCGCTCGCGAGCGGCACGAGGACACGGGCCCGGCGCGCCGCCGCCGCGTAGACGCGCAGCCGCTCGCGGAGGTACGAGGGGTCGTGGCGCCGGACCAGCGGCCGGGTCAGCGGGCGCGCGACGAGCGCGAGGGCATGCAGCCGGTGGTCCACCTCGCGGGCGAGCGCGTCCGGGTCGGCGTCCTCCACGGCCGCGCCCTCGAAGCGCAGCGCCACCCCTTCGAGCAGTTCGGTGAGCGCCCCGAACAGCTCGGCCCGCGCCGCGTTCACGGTGTCGCGCGTGCTGGTCGGCAGGAACAGGAGACTGACGAGGATGCCGACGAGCGCCCCCGCCGCCGTCTCCTCCAGGCGCAGCAGCAAAAGCTCCGCCGAGAACTCGTGGAGCAGTGTGTACATCTGCGCCACCATGATCGTCACGAAGAAGATCATGTAGGCGTACGAGACCTTCACCAGGTAGAAACCGACGCTCATGCTCACGACGATGAGGGTCAGCGCGAGCAGGTCGTGCCCGGTGGTGAGGTGCGCGAGCCCGATGCCCGCGATAATGCCGAGCAGCGTCCCGAGGACGCGGTGACCGGCCTTGATGACGGTCTCGGAGCGCGTCGCCGTACCGGTGAAGGCGACGAACGCGGCGATGACGGCCCAGTAGTACCGCTGCTCGGAGATCGCCTTGCCGACGACGATGGCGAGCCCTCCGGCGAAGGCGGCCTGGAACGCCTGCCGCGTCGAGAGCCGCACCCTGCGCAGCGGATTCCAGCCACGTCCGCGCGCGTGCACGTCCTTGGCGACGGACGGCGAGCCCGGCAGGTTGCCGAGGCTCAGCGCGACGGCCGGCTCGAAACCGCTGTCGGCGGGCGGCGTCGTGCCGGGCGCGGGTACGCGGCCCACGAGCCCGGTGTACGTCGCGGCGGCGGCGGCGAGCTGTCGCGCGGCGGGCAGGGCGCCCGGCGCGGAGCCCGGCGCGTCGGAGCGGCGGGACTCCAGGAGCGCGCGGGCGAGCCGGCCGGCCCGCGGGTAGTGGTGGTGGCCGAGGGCCTGCGCGATGGCGTGCGCGGCGGCGCGCGGCCCCTCGGGCTCGTACGGCTGCCGCGCGAGCGTGTCGGCGGCGTGCGCCATGGCCTCGATGGCGAGCTGCGCCTCCAGGAGGCGGCGGCGCAGCGCGCGCGGGGACCAGCCCTCGGGCAGCGCGCCCGGCTCCGTCGACCAGCCCTCGACGAGGAGCGCCGTCTCGGCGAGGCCGAGCTGACGGAGGTGGAGTTCGCGGCGCAGGCGCGCGCGGCGGCGCGGTCGCTCGGCGGCGAGGAGCGCGGCGGCGGTGCGCGCGACGGCGCGGGCACGAGCGCCGAAGGCGGCGCGCGCGTGGCGCAGCGCGTTGCCCGCGCGGTGGCGCAGGAGGGCGAGGCACAGGGCCGTGACCCAGACGGTGGCGAGGAGGACGGCGACGACCAGGCCGGGCAGCTGGGACACCTGGGGGTGGAGGAAGGCCGCGAAGAAGTACCCCATCCAGCCCATGAAGCCGTAGAAGAAGTAGGCGAGGCCGAAGCGGCGCACGTACACGGCGGCGAACATCACGACGACGAAACCGGCCAGCATCGGCACGTCGTGCGCGGCGACGGCGATGCCCGGCAGGAGCCCGGCGAAGAGGGCGACGGGAAAGAACACGGCGATGCGCAGGTTCGCCACGACCGAGGGACCGGCGAGGGCGTTCGAGCCCAGCATGGCGATCACCGTGCCGATGATCATGTAGACGATCATGTCCTGCGGAGCGGCACCGGCGAGCCTCGCGTAGAGGTACTCGACGCCGAGCGCGCCGGCCATCGCGAGGCCCGCGGTCAGCGCCGACCGGAGCCGCCCGAGTCCGGGGTCGGAACCGAGGTGGGCATCCCGGATGCCGTGGGCGGCGGCGCGGAGCGCGGAGGCGCGGGGCACGACGGGGACGCGGAGTGCGGGGGTGCGCGGTGCGGGGGCCTTGCGGCCGTCGGCTGTCGTCGCGTGCGGCGCGCCGGGAGGGGGCGCGGCCTGGGAGGTCGTGGGGTGCGGGGCCGCGGAGGCGGCGTGCGGTGCTTCGGAGCGTATGCCCTCTGCCATCTGGTCCTTGTCACTCGGGGAAGGAGGGCCCCGGGCGGGTCGAAGAGACGAGGCCTCCGGAGCGTGTACGTTACATATAATAACAAGTACCGTACCGATATTCCTCACGGGGAGTGCCAGCAGGATGACCGTCGAGCACCGGCCGGACGGGGCCGAGTCGCCCCGCCCGGACCTCATCGACCGGATCGAGCGGCAGACCGCCTTCCTCAACCGCAACTTCGAACTGCTCCACCGCAGGTCGCGGACGCACAGCGAGATGGACCGCTCCGAGTACCTCATGCTCCGCACGCTCGGCGCCGCCCCCGAACCCCCCGACATCAACGCCCTCGCCGCGATGCTCGGCCTCAACCCCTCGACGGCGGGCCGTCAGGTCGCCGCCCTGCGCCGCAAGGGCTTCGCGACCACGACCCCCGACCCCGCCGACCGCCGCCGCAGCCTCATCGCTCCCACCGAGACGGGCCGCCGCCTGGCCGCGGAGGTGCGCCGACGCCGTCAGGAGGACTTCGCCGACCTCCTCGCGGACTGGGAGGAGGCGGATCTGCGCGTGCTCGGGGAGATGTTCCGCAAGTACAACGTGGCGGTCGCGCGGAAGTACTTCACGCGCGAGCCCTGAGCGCAGTCGTCGCCCTGTGTCGCCGGGGCCCCGCCGGGGAGTCGGCGTCGGAGCAGCGGCTTCCGGGCTGTTCAGGCCCGCCTCTGGGCCGTCGGGCCCCGGCTTCTAGACCCCCGGGCCCCCGCCACCGAGCCCGTCAGGCCCCCGCCACCGAGCCCGTCAGGCTCCACCACGAGCCGGTCAGACCCCCGGCTCCGCCTCCGCCCGCTCGGCCGCGTGGCGCTTGATCGCCTCGTCGCGGCGACGCACGTACCAGGTGCCGAAGAGGCCGAGACCGGCTCCGGCGGCGCAGGTCCACAGCCACCACAGGTGCCCGTGGTCGTCGAACCAGCCGTAGAACGGGAGCTGGACGAGGAAGAGCAGGAACCAGATCCCCGTACCGGTCGCGACCGTGGCCACGACCGGGCCTTCGAGCGGTTCCGGTGCCTCGTGCCGCGGCGTCCACTTCTCCATGGGGCCAGCTTACGCGGCGGACGCGCGCGGTCCCCGGGTGACTCCGCCGCGCTTATATCCCGAGGTCATCTCTTGATCCACGCGACACGCCGTATCAGCCCGACTTGCGTTCTACGCGCGGAGATAGCTATTTGGCGTTCTGGTCTTCATACTGAACCCGCTCGGGTGTGGCTGAGTTCTTTCGTAAGAAGCGACAAAGCGACCGAATTGCTCGACGGAGAGCGACCGGGAGCTCACGTGTCCCACCCGTCGTCCCCGTTGCCTTCGCTCTCCTGACCAGAGGTTTCCCCCATGCCCACCTCGGCAATCGCCCAGGACCCCGCGTCCGGAGGACCGTCCGGGGTTCCGCCCCGGAACGCCGCGGACCGTTTCTTCAAGATCTCCGAGCGTGGCTCGACCTTCGGTCGTGAGATCCGGGGTGGCTTCGCCACCTTCTTCGCGATGGCGTACATCGTCGTGCTGAACCCGATCATCCTCGGCACCGCCAAGGACATGAACGGTCATCACCTCGACAACGGCCAGCTCGTCACCGCGACGGCCGTCACCGCCGCCTTCACGACACTCCTCATGGGGGTCATCGGCAACGTCCCGATCGCGCTCGCCGCGGGCCTCGGTGTCAACACGGTCGTCGCGCTCCAGCTCGCGCCCCGCATGACGTGGCCGGACGCGATGGGCATGGTGGTCCTCGCCGGTCTCGTCGTGATGCTGCTCGTCGCGACCGGGCTGCGCGAACGCGTCATGAGCGCGGTCCCCAACGGGCTGCGCAAGGGCATCTCGATCGGGATCGGTCTCTTCGTGCTCCTGGTCGGGCTCGTGGACTCGGGCTTCGTCTCCCGAGTCCCGGACGTCGCCCAGACCACGGTCCCGCTCCAGCTCGGTGGCGACGGCCACCTCAACGGCTGGCCCGTGCTCATCTTCGTCCTCGGCGCGCTGCTCACCGTCGCCCTGCTCGTCCGCAAGGTCTCGGGCGCGATCCTCATCAGCATCGTGGCCATGACCGTCGTCGCCGTGCTCATCAACGCGGTCGCCGACATCAAGCCGGGCGCCTGGGGCCTGACCGAACCGAAGTGGCCGGGCAACCCGGTCTCCACGCCCGACTTCGGGCTCATCGGCAACGTGAGCATCTTCGGCGGCTTCCAGCACGTCGGCGTCCTCACCGGCATCCTCTTCGTCTTCACCGTGCTGCTCTCGTGCTTCTTCGACGCGATGGGCACGATCATGGGCGTCGGCGACGAGGCGCACCTCACCCGTCCCGACGGCTCCATGCCGGGTATGAACAAGATCCTCTTCGTCGACGGGGTGGCCGTCGCCGTCGGCGGCGCCTCGTCCTCCTCGGCGACGACCTGCTTCGTCGAGTCCACGGCGGGTGTCGGCGAGGGCGCGCGGACCGGCTTCTCGAACATCGTCACCGGCGGGCTCTTCGTCCTCGCGCTCTTCCTGACCCCGGTCGCCACGATGGTCCCCTCGCAGGCGGCGACTCCGGCGCTCGTCGCGGTCGGCTTCCTGATCCTCTCGGGATCGATCACGAAGATCGACTGGACCGACTTCACGATCGCCATCCCGGCGTTCCTCACCATGGTGATGATGCCGTTCACCTACTCGATCACGAACGGCATCGGGATCGGCTTCATCACCTTCACCGTGCTGCGGATCGTCGTCGGGCGGTGGCGCGAGGTGCCGGTCGCGATGTACATCGTGTCCGCCGTGTTCGCCTTCTACTACCTGATGCCGGCGCTCCAGCTCACGTAGGGCGCCGGAGATGCGGGTGACCCCCCGGGGCGTGCGGTGCGCGCTGCGGGGGGTCGGTCGTTTTCCGGGGGCGGCGGTCAGGGATCGAGGACCCCGGGGCTCGGGACTCGGACCGTGGCGGGTGGCGGGATTCCCACTGAGCGCGGGGCGCTGCTCGCCCGCGCCGTCCACGCTCGCGCGCCGCTCACCCGCGCCGTCCACGCCCACGCGCCACTCGGGACGCCCCCTGCCCCGCACGCCTCCTCGCGCGCCGCCCCGTCACGCGCCCACCCCCACTCCACCCCACTCCCGCCGCCCCGGGGCCCTCACCCGTAGAACTTCTCCGTCTTCTCCACCGCGACCTTGAAGCGCTCGTCGAAGTCCTCCCGCACGAGCGTTCTGATCACGTAGTCCTGCACGGTCATGCCGCGCCGCGCGGCGTGCGCGCGCATCCGGTCGAGCAGTTCGCCGTCGATCCGCAGGCTGAGCACATCGGTCCCCATACGCCCAGAATCACGGCACTGGGGGTGGGATCGATATTTTCCGGCCGGGACTCACTCGTACGGGTGAGTGCGGTCTTGCGTGCGAGTGTCCCGGAGGTGGCGGGCGGGTGTGGGGCAGGTCATGTCGGGGCACCCTCCCCACAGTCTCTTTAGTCAGAGTAATGAGTTACGCTAACTACCATGCTCGACCTCAGTCAGGGTGAGGACGCCGCCGCCGTCAGCGCACTCCGTTCCTCCGTGATGCGGCTCTCCCGCCGTATCAAGCACCAGCGAGTCGACGAGTCGCTGAGTCCCACGGAGATGTCGGTGCTCGGCACCCTCGCCCGGTGCGGTTCCGCGACCCCCGGTGAGCTGGCGCGCAAGGAGCACGTGCAGCCGCCGTCGATGACGCGGATCGTGGCACTCCTGGAGACGAAGGGCCTCGTCCGGCTCGAACCGCACCCGGAGGACCGTCGGCAGAAGGTCGTCAGCCCCACCGAGCGGGCCGAGACGATGCTCGCCGAGAGCCGCCGCAAGCGGAACGTGTGGCTGGCCCAGCTCGCCGCCGAGCTGGACGAGGACGAATGGGAGAAGCTCCGGGCAGCCGCCCCGGTGCTGGAGAAGCTCGCGCACCTGTGAGCGAAAGGAAGGCGAAACTCTTTGAGTACGGGACCCGGAGCAGACTCCGCCCCCGCACCTGACCACCACGACACCACCGCCCGCCCCGCTCCCGGCTCCGCCGAGGACCCCGCCCGCCGCACGGCGGAGCGCGAGGCTCTCGAAGCGGACGCCGCCCAGGAGGACCCGGACGAGATCCCGGTCCCCGTCGAAGAACCCGCCACCGGGCGCCCCGACGCCCGTACCGCGCCCGATGCCCGTACGGCGTCCGACGCCGGTAGCGCGCGCGACGCCCGTACCGCGTCCGAGGCGCGCACCTCCACGCACCCCGTGCCTGGAAAGCCTTCCGAGCACGAGCGCGCCGGCACTCCCCAGCCGCCCGCCGATCCCGAGCCCCCGCGCCGCACCTCGATGTTCAGCTCGCTGCGCGTCCGCAACTACCGGCTCTTCTTCACCGGCCAGGTCGTCTCCAACATCGGCACCTGGATGCAGCGCATCGCCCAGGACTGGCTGGTCCTGAGCCTCACCGGGTCCTCGGCCGCCGTGGGCATCACGACCGCGCTCCAGTTCCTGCCGATGCTGCTCTTCGGCCTGTACGGCGGCGTGCTCGTCGACCGCCTGCCGAAGCGGCAGACGCTGCTCGTCACGCAGGCCGTCATGGGCCTCACGGGACTCGCGCTCGCCGTCCTCACCCTCAGCGACAACGTCCAGGTCTGGCACGTCTACCTCACCGCCTTCGTCCTCGGCCTCGTCACGGTCGTGGACAACCCGGCCCGGCAGACCTTCGTCTCCGAGATGGTCGGCCCGGGGATGATGCGCAACGCGGTCTCGCTCAACGCAGCGAACTTCCAGTCGGCCCGCCTCGTGGGTCCGGCCGTCGCCGGCGCGCTCATCACGGCGGTCGGCAGCGGCTACGCCTTCCTCCTCAACGGGCTCTCCTTCGTCGCGCCGATCGTCGGCCTGCTCCTCATGCGCTCGGGCGAGCTGCACGAGAGCCACCGCACCCCGCGCGGTAAGGGCCAGCTCCGCGAGGGGCTCCACTACGTCGCGAAGCGGCCCGAGCTGATCTGGCCGATCGTCCTCGTCGGCTTCGTCGGCACCTTCGGCTTCAACTTCCCCGTCTGGCTCTCGGCCTTCGCCGACGACGTCTTCGACGCGGGAGCGGGCACGTACGCGGTCTTCAACATCCTCATGGCGGTCGGCTCGCTCGCCGGAGCGCTGCTCGCCGCGCGCCGCGCGCGCACCAGGCTGCGGCTCCTCGTCGGGGCCGCGATCGCCTTCGGCGTCCTGGAGATCGTCGCCTCCGTCGTGCCCTCCTACTGGGTCTTCGCCGCGCTGCTCGTGCCGATCGGCATGTTCGGCCTGACGTCCAACACGACCGCCAACCAGGCCGTCCAGATGGCCGCCGAGCCGGAGATGCGCGGGCGCGTGATGAGCCTCTACATGATGGTCTTCACCGGTGGTACGCCCATCGGCGGCCCGCTCTTCGGCTGGCTCACCGACACCTACGGCGCCCGCGTCGGCTTCGCGGCAGGTGGCGTGATCACGGCGGTCGCCGCCGTCGCGGTCGGGCTCGTCCTGGCCCGTATCGGCGGCCTGCGCATGGAGTTCGGCTGGAACCACGGCCACCCGCGCCTGCGCTTCGTGCCCCGCGAGGGGCAGGGGGCGAAGGAGCTGGCGGCGGTGGCGTGAGCCCTTGGCCGATCCCGGCTGCCCGGCCGGCGGACCCCGGCCCACGGCCCCCGGGTCTGCGGCCTTCCGGCCGGTCGGTCGCCGTGGCGGAACGCGGAGGAACGCTCGTAGGGGTCTGTACAGACATCTGTACAGACCCCTACGGGCGTTTTGCGCGCCTGGTGCCGCCCCTCAGGGGCTCCCTCAGCCTGCCAGCAGCCCCAGCGTGTCCACGACGCGGTGGGAGAAGCCCCACTCGTTGTCGTACCAGGCCACGACCTTGACGTGCTTGCCGTCGACGCGGGTCAGGGCGGCATCGAAGACGGCGGAGGCCGGATCGCCGACGATGTCGGAGGAGACGAGCGGGTCCTCGGCGTATTCGAGGACGCCCGCGAGCCGTCCGGCGGCGGCCTCGCGGTACGCGGCGAGCACGTCGTCGCGGCTCACCTCGCGCGCCACCGTCGTGTTCAGCTCGACGATCGAGCCGACCGGGACGGGCACGCGGATCGAGTCGCCCGAGAGCTTGCCGTCCAGTTCCGGGAGCACGAGCCCGATGGCCTTCGCCGCCCCTGTCGTGGTCGGCACGATGTTGACGGCGGCGGCGCGGGCGCGGCGGGCGTCGCGGTGCGGGCCGTCCTGGAGGTTCTGCTCCTGCGTGTAGGCGTGCACGGTCGTCATGAAGCCGTGCTCGATGCCCGCCAGTTCGTGCAGGACGGAGGCGAGGGGGGCGAGGGCGTTCGTCGTGCAGGAGGCGTTCGAGACGATGTGGTGCGTCGCGGGGTCGTACGCCTCGGTGTTGACGCCGTACGCGAGCGTCACGTCCGCTCCGGCGGACGGCGCGCTCACGAGCACCTTGCGCGCACCCGCGTCGAGGTGGGCGCGCGCGGCGTCGGCGGAGGTGAAACGACCGGTCGCCTCCAGGACGAGTTCCACGCCGAGTTCCGCCCACGGCAGCCGGGCCGGCTCGCGCTCGGCGAGCACCTTGATCCGGCGCCCGTCCACGACGAGGGTGTCCCCGTCGACGCTCACGGGCCGCCCGAAGCGCCCCGCCGTCGTGTCGTACCGCAGCAGCCGCCCGAGCGTCCCCGGGTCGCCGAGGTCGTTGATCGCGACGACCTCCAGCTCGCTGTCGCGCTCGACGAGGGCGCGGAGGACGTTGCGGCCGATGCGGCCGAATCCGTTGATGGCGATACGGGTCATGGTGAGGGCCCTTCCTGACGTTCTGCGCTGCGGCTCTTGCCTTCCCCACCAGACTCGCGCCGCGCGCCGGGCCGTGGCCGAGGCGGAAGCGCCAGGGTGCGCAAGGATCACGCCAGCGGCTCAGTCGCGGGGATCGTCGCGCGCGTTCCGTCCGTCGCGTGTGTTCTGCCCCTCACGTCCGTCGTGTCCGCTGCGTCCGTTATGCCCGTCGCGTCCGTCGTGTTCTCCGGGTTCGCCGCGGGAGAACGTGCGCCGGTACTCGCTCGGGCTCGTGCCCAGGACCCGCTGGAAGTGCAGCCGCAGGTTCGCGCCCGTGCCGAGCCCGACCTCGACGGCGATCTGCTCGACGCCCCGGTCCGAGCGCTCCAGGAGCGCGCGCGCCGCGTCGATCCGCACGCGCGTCACCCACTCCATGGGCGTGTAGCCGGTGTCGTCGGCGAAGCGGCGCGAGAAGGTGCGCGCGGAGACGGCGGCGTGCCGGGCGAGGACGCCGAGGCTCAGGGGCTCGCCGAGGTGGCGCAGGGCCCACTCGCGGGTCGCCGCGAAGCGCTCGCCGAGCGGTTCGGGGACGGCGCGCGGCACGTACTGCGCCTGGCCACCGCTGCGGTACGGCGCCGCGACGAGGCGGCGCGCGGTGTGGTGCGAGGCGGCGACGCCGAGGTCGCGGCGCAGGATGTGCAGGCACAGATCGATACCGGAGGCGGCGCCCGCCGAGGTGAGGACAGTGCCCTCATCGACGAAGAGGACGTTCTCGTCGACGCGTACGCCCGGGTGGCGTTCGGCGAGGGCGCGCGTGTAGTGCCAGTGCGTCGTGGCGCGGCGCCCTTCGAGCAGTCCGGTCGCGGCGAGCGCGAAGGCGCCCGTGGAGATCGCGGCGAGCCGGGCGCCGCGCGCGTGCGCCGTGCGGAGCGCCGCGACGACCTCGGCGGGCGGGTCCTCGCGGTCGGGGTGGCGGTAGCCGGGCAGGAAGACGGTCTCGGCCCACTCCAGCGCCTCCAGCCCGTGCGCGACGCCGTACGAGAGACCGTCCCCGCCCGTCACGAGCCCCGGCGCGGCGCCGCACACGCGTACCTCGTACGGCATGCTCGCGCGGGTCGAGAAGACCTGCGCGGGAATGCCGACGTCGAGCGGCTTGGCGCCTTCGAGCACGAGGACGGCGACGCGGCGGAGACGGCGGGGACGGCGGGGACGGCTCTCGGTCACGCGGCACAGGCTACGGAAGCGCCCTCCGGGAGGAGCGACGGCTTACGGGAGTGCGGTGACGGCGTACGGGAGTGGGCCGACGCGGAGCACGGTTCGCGGGAGAGCGTGGTCCGCGTCGGCGTCGGCGTCGTTCTCCGCGTCTGTGCGGCAGCGGGGGCGTGGGGCGTGCCCCGCCGTCTGCGGCAGGTGCCTGCGGCCGGGTCGGCGGCGCGGTGCTCGGCGCGCGGGCCCTACGCGCTCCGGGCGTCGTCGAGGCGGATCGTGAGGACCTGGCCCGGCCACCCGTCCTGGTCGAAGCGCTCCGCAGGGCGGAATCCGCACGCCACGTAGTAGTCGACGAGCCGTCCGTCGTCGCCCGCGTAGCAGTCGACGCGGAGCAGCCCGGCCCCCGCGCGCCGCGCCTCGGCGACGGCGTGCGCGACGAGCGCGGCGCCGATGCCGTGACCCGCGAGGCTCCGGTCGCTCACGAGGAAGTGCAGGGAGCGCTCCGGCTCGGGCGCGGGGCCGGGGGAGGGCCCCGGGCCTTCCCTCAGCGTCATGGAGCCGACGACGCGCCCGTCCAGCTCCGCGACCCAGGGCTCGCCCTTCGCGAAGTACTCCTCGACCAGTTCGACGGCGCGCGGCCTGTCGGTGAAGTGCCGGGTGCCCCACTGCCCCGACAACCCCTGCGCGGTCAGCCAGTCCACCGCCCCGTCCAGGAGCGCGAGGACGGCGGGGACGTCCCTTGCCTTGCCGGGTCTGAGCGTCAGCGCTCGGGAGGTGTCCATGCCCGCGAGGGTAGGGGAGCGGGGCGCCGGATGCTGGCCGCGTGCCGCCACTGTGCCCCGGGAGACGTTTCGCGGGCGTCGAGGCGCCGCCTCGGGCACCTCGGCCGCTTGTCGGACCATCGGCTTGCCTGCCCGGTTATCCACAGGCGGGCGGGAATTCCCTCGGCGCCTGTGGAATCGTTCCCGGCACCATGAGACTCTTCGCCGCGCTCCTGCCCCCGCCCGAGGCCCTCGACGAACTCGCCGCCGCCGTCCGCCCGCTGCGCCGCCTGCCGGGCGCCGACGAGGTGCGGTGGACCCGCCCCGACGGCTGGCACGTGACGCTGGCGTTCTACGGGAACGCCGAACAGGAGCCGCTGATACGGGGTTTGACCGCTCTGGCCGCCGCCCACGCGCCCCTGCGCCTGTCCCTCGCGGGCGCGGGGGACTTCCGTGGCGGGACGCTGTGGACGGGAGTACGGGGCGACATCGCCGCCCTGCGCGCCCTCGCCGGGGACGCGCGGGCCCTGGGCGCGGCGACGGAGCACGCCTACCGGCCCCACCTGTCGCTGGCGCGGGTCTCGCGGAGGATGTCCCCCCGCGCGTGCGAAGCACTGCTCGCTTCGCACGACGAGCTGCTCGGGTCCTTCTCCGGCCGGGCCTGGACCGCCGACCGTGTGCGGCTCCTGCGGAGCGTGCCGGGCGGGCACGGGATCGCGAACCAGTACGTGACGGAGGCGACGTACCCCCTGGCCGGGCCTGCCCGGCGGGACGGCTAGGCTCGAAACGTGGACCCGAAGACCCGGAACCGGATCATGGCCGGTGTGCTCGTAATGATGTTCGTCGTCGTGGCGGTGGCGGCGGCCGTGGGCCAGTAGCCCCGCACCGCCGCCACCGCGCGCGCCTCCTGCCGGAGGCCCGCCGTCACCAGGCGAACGCCTCCGGGGACGGCCCGGGGCCGGGGAAGATCTCGTCGAGGCCGTTCAGGACCTCTTCCGAGAGCTCGACGTCCACGGCGCGCAGCGCCGAGTCGAGCTGCTCCTTCGTACGCGGACCGACGATCGGGCCCGTCACGCCCGGACGGGTGAGGAGCCAGGCGAGGGCGGTGTCGCCGGGCAGCAGCCCGTGCTTGTCGAGCAGTGCCTCGTACCGCTCGATCTGGTCCCGCACGGCCGAGTTCTTCAGCGCGTCGGCGCTGCGACCGCTCGCGCTGCGGCCGCTCGCCGTGCCCTCGCGCTCGCGCTTGAGCGCGCCACCGAGCAGCCCGCCGTGCAGCGGCGACCAGGGAATGACCCCGAGCCCGTACTCGCGCGCGGCCGGGACGACCTCCATCTCGGCGCGGCGCTCGGCCAGGTTGTACAGGCACTGCTCGCTCACGAGGCCGACCATGCCGCGCCGCGAGGCCAGTTCGTTGGCCTGGGCGATCTTGTAGCCGGGGAAGTTCGAGGAACCGGCGTAGAGGATCTTGCCCTGCTGGATCAGGACGTCGATCGCCTGCCAGATCTCCTCGAACGGGGTGTTCCGGTCCACGTGGTGGAACTGGTACAGGTCGATGTGGTCGGTCTGGAGCCGCTTGAGGCTCGCGTCGACCGCGCGGCGGATATTGGCGGCGGAGAGCTTGTGGTGGTTCGGCCAGGGGTCACCGGCGCCCATGTAGCCGTTGACCTTCGTGGCGAGCACGACCTTCTCGCGCCGGCCGCCGCCCTGCGCGAACCAGGTCCCGAGGATCTCCTCGGTCCGGCCCTTGTTCTCGCCCCAGCCGTAGACGTTGGCCGTGTCGAAGAAGTTGACTCCCGCGTCGAGCGCGGCGTCCATGATGGCGTGACTGTCGGCTTCGTTGGTCTGCGGCCCGAAGTTCATCGTCCCCAGGACCAGCCTGCTGACCTCAAGTCCCGTACGTCCGAGTTGCGTGTACCTCATGCCATCCAGCCAACGCCTTGGAGTGGACTCCAGGCAAGTGGTGGAACGGACGCGGTGATGGGGGCGCCGGGGGCGCACGGGTGGAGCGGGGCGCACGGGTGGAGCGGGGCGAACGCGGGGGCTAGCGTTTTCGTATGAGTGACAACTCGCCCCCCAATGCTGACGCGCCCCTCCCCGGCCCGCCCGTCGAGCCCCCGTGGTCGCTCACCGACCCCGCGGCGCTGCTCCCCGCCTACCTGGACTACTACCGCGCCACCGTGCTCGCCAAGCTGGACGGGCTCTCGGAGGCCGAGCTGCGCGGGAGCAGGCTGCCCTCCGGCTGGTCGCCGCTCGAACTGCTCAAGCACCTCGCGTACGTCGAACGTCGTTGGCTGCGCTGGGGCTTCCTCGGCGAGAAGATGGACGAGCCCACGGCCTGGGGCGACAACGACCCGGAATCGGGCCGCTGGCACGTGCGCGCGGACGAGTCCCCGGCGGGGATCAGGGACCTCTTCGCGCGGGAGTGCGCGCACTCGCGGCGGATCGTCGCGGCGGCGGGGCTCCAGGACCGCGCGGCGAGCACGGGCCGCTTCCCGCCCCCGGCCGAGCCGCCCACGCTGTCGTGGATCCTCTTCCACGTCCTCCAGGAGTACGCGCGGCACGCGGGACACCTCGACGTGGTGCGGGAGTTGACGGACGGGCGGGTGGGGGAGTGAGGGCGCGTCGCGTCGGCGGACGGTCTGGCTGAGTGCGCTGTCCGGCCGGTGGCTGCTTCGGGGTGGTGGGGGTGGCGGTGCTCGGCCGGTGGCCGCTTCCGGTCGGTGCGGCCGTGACCGTACGCCCGCGCACGCCGTCAGCCGGGCCGCGACCCGGCGGAGGACGGACGGCAACTGTCCGAGGGCCGGCCGGGGCCTGCCCGTGGTCAGTCCCGGGAGGGACCGTCCGGGGGCAGCGGGGTGTGCCTGATGCCGTGAAGCAGCGCGCGGAAGGACCACGTGAAGCGGGCGTCGGGGGTGCCGGAGAGGAGGCGCGACGAGGCCGCGCGGATGTGCGGGTGACGGGCGGGGTCGGCGCCGTGGACGGCGTGCCGGATCGCCTGCCACTCCTCGTCGGCGACCGGTGAGGCGTCGCGGTCGGTCTGTTCGGCGGCCGTGGCCGTGGCGTGCTGGAGCAGCAGGTCCACGCCCCAGGCGGCCCGGTCGGCCGCGACGCCGCCCTCGGCGAGGAGGGCGAGCATGCGCTCGATGAGGTCGAGGTAGTGCGGGCCGCTGGGGCGGGCGACGAGCGCGGAGCGCGCGAGGCCCGGGTAACGGAAGAGGAGGAGCGTGTACGAGTGGAGCAGGCCGATCAGCCGCCGCTCCCACCCCGCCGCGTCCACCTCGGGAGCGACCTCGGCGGACGCGGGGACCTCCACCTCGCCGAGGAGTTCGTCGAGGATCGCCGCGTGCAGCTCCGTCGTCCCCGCGACGTACACGTAGAGCGAGGCGGGCCCGGTGTCGAGTTCCTTCGCGAGGCGCCGCATCGTGACCTTGTCGAGGCCCTCGGCGGCCATCACCCGGATCGCCGCCGCGACGATGCCGGAGCGGCTCAGCGCCGGTTTCGCGGGGCGGTCGCGGCGGCTGCGCGGGGCGGCGGTACGGGGCGCGGCGGCGCGGCGTGGAGACGCGGGGGCCCGGCCGCCGGGTGGCGCGGGGTCCGTGGTGTCGTCGCCGTCCATGTCCCTCGCTCGCCTCGCCTCGCCGTCACGGCCCGGAGCGGCCCCGGGCCCGTTCACTGTAACGAACGGGTTCGCCGCGCGGACCCGAGGCGGCGGAGCCGCGAGGCCGCCGGGCGGGGCGGTCGGTGGTGGAGCACGATGCGCGTCCTGCGGTGTGCTGGGACGCGGGTCCTCGGGGCGGCTGGACGTGCGCCGCCCGGTACGGGCGGGACGTCAGGCAAGCCGGGCCCGGGGCGCGCTCCCGATCGGGGCCCCTGCGCGTACCGCCCGCCCCCTCGTCCTCGTACCGGCCCGCTCGTCCTCGTGGTGCCGCGCGCCTCGTACCGTCACCGCTCAGTCGTGCCCCGCCCCCGTCCGATCTCGTCCGACCGGCCCGGCCCTCACACCGTCAGCACCATCCGGAAGCGGGCCTCCCCGCGCCGCATCCGGTCGAACGCCTCGTCCGCCTCCGCGAGCGGCCGTTCCTCTGTCCAGGGGCGGATGCCGGTGTCCGCCGCGAAACGGAGCGTGTCCTGCGTGTCGACGGCGATTCCGGAGGCGTGGCCGTAGACGCGGCGGGCCCTGTCCACGAACTGCGCGGCGCTGAGGCCGAGCTGCTCGGGGGCGATGCCGACGATGACGAGTTCGCCCCGGCGGCCGAGCCCCTCGAAGGCGTCGGCCATGGCCTGGGCCTCGGTGACGGTCGCGAGCACGACCTTCGCGCCGCCGAGCGCCCGGAGCTCGGCCGCGACATCCTGCCTCGTGCTGTCGACGTAGTGCGCGGCGCCCAACTCCGCCGCGAAAGGGCCCTTCTCCGCCCCACGGGCGATAGCCACCGTGCGGAAACCCATCTTCGTGGCGAACTGCACGCCGAGGTGCCCGAGCCCGCCGAGCCCCAGGATCGCGACCGTGTCCCCGGCCCGCGCCGCGCTGCGCCGCAAGGCGTTGTAGACGGTGACCCCGGCGCAGGCGAGCGGTGCCGCCTCGACCGCGCTGAGCCCGTCCGGGACGGCGGCGAGCGCGACGGCGGGCACGATCACGGACTCCGCGTACCCGCCCGGATAGGCGACACCGGGGATCTCCGCCTCGGGACAGAGCACTCCGTCCCCGGTACGGCACGCGTCGCAGTGCCCACAGCTCCCGCCGTACCACCCGACGGCGACCCGGTCCCCGACCTCCCAGCCGTCGACCCCCGCGCCGAGCGCGTCGATCCGCCCGGCGATCTCGTGCCCCGTCGTGACAGGGAAGGGGTTGCCCAGCGCGCCGCTCACGACAGCCGTGTCCGAGTGGCACACCCCGCACGCCTCGACGGCGATCCGCACCTGCCCGGGCCCCGGCTCCCCGGTCTCGACCCGCGCCTCGGTGAAGGGCTCGCCGGCCGCCTCCACCCGCATCGCGCGGTGCGTGCGCTGTTCCTGGCTCATCTCGTACGTCCTCGCGTCTCGGCTGCGCTGTCCTCCTCACGCCTACCGTGTCGTCCTCGCGGCCTACCGCCGAAGAGGGCCCCGTCCGCCGACCGGCCCCCCTGCCCGCCCGCCGCTGGGGGAGGTCGCGGCGCGCGCACGCGTTGACCGGGCGCTTCGACCGCGCGCAGGTCTGCACTGCGCGCAGGTCGCGACGGCGTGCCGGTCCCGACGGCGCGCCGGTCTTGAGCGTTCGCCTGTTTTGAACGCTCGCCTGCGGTCAGCGTTCGTTTTGCCCGCCGGATGTGGTCAGCGGTCGCCTTTCACCGGGCGGCTGCCTCAGCGTTCGGCTTCACCGGTCGGGTGGTCGCCGCGCCGTCGCTCCTCACCGTTCGGCCTGGCTCCGCTCCACGCACAGCTCGTTCCCCTCGGGGTCCCGCAGCGTGACCCAGCCACGGCCGTCCGCGAGCCGGTGGTCCTCGTGGAGCGTGGCGCCGAGACCGAGCAGCCTCTCCACCTCCTCGTCACGTGTGCGGTCCTGCGGCTGGAGGTCGACGTGCCAGCGGTTCTTGGTCGTCTTGGGCTCGTCGACGCGTACGAAGAGGAGCCCCGTGTCCGGGGTGCGCACCGAAGCCTCGGGATCGCCGGGGAAGTCGTCCTCGGCGAGCGAGCCGTCGAGGACGGCGGCCCAGAAGGTCGCGAGCGTGTGAGGGTCGGTGCAGTCGACGGTCAGGTGCCTGATGAGAGAAGCCATGGAGGGAGGGGAACACGGCGCGGGACCTACGGCCACCGAATAACGGGGCGCGCGGGGCGCGTTGGTGCGTGGCGCGTGCCGGACAGGGGTCGGTGGGACGACGGCCCGGAGCCCGCGCCGGGAGGTCGGCCAGGGGCGTGCCTTCGTGGGCGGTGAGTTCCCGTTCGTCCGGTGTGTCACTCGATCGGGGGCTTGTGCGTGGCTGGTGGGTTTGGTGGTGCGGCGGCGGGCATGACGTCCGGTGAGAGGGCGGGCGGCGGTCTGGGGGGGGCATGGGGTGAGGTCGAGGGTCTCGGCGCGGGTGGGCGAAAAGGGTTCGCGGGCGCGAGGGGCGGGCCGTAGCCTCGCGCCTCGTGAAGACGGGGGAGTGCGGAGCCGGAGGGGGCGGTCAAGGCGGCGGCGGGGTGGGTGACCTTGCGTGCTCGCAGGTCGGGGTCCTGCCCGTGCCGGGGAGCGCATTCCCGGCGGAGTGCGGGGCGGCGGGCCGGTGTTGCTCCGGTGCGGCGGGGGAGACGCTGGGGCGTATGACAGCTTCGCGCTGCTGGTGGCCGCCGCGTGGACTGTCGTCGCGCTCGACCCGCGCCGGTACTCGTGCGGCGTGCTCGACGGCCGGTCCGCACACGGTCGTGGAGCTGCGGGCGGAGGAGAGGGCGGCGCTCGGCGGCGCGCCTCCTTCGGGGCGGAGACCCGCCGTCGTGATCAGGGAGTGCGTGCGGCGGGGCGCTCGTCCGCCTGGACCCGCTTGCCAGGCACCCGGCCCTCGTGCGCCGCGTCCTCGCTCAGGAGCCCTCAACCTTCGGCCTGTTGACCGTGGCGGTGCCGGTGCCTAGGGGGCACGCGGCGTTCCTCGCGTCGTTGCACGGGACGCTCGTACGGGAGGGGATGGGCGCCGCCGGGGCACGGGTTCGCCGCGAGGGACGAGGATGGGCGGTGACCCGTGGGAGCCCGCGCCGGATCCGGCAGCACGCCTGTCTGCCCACGAACCGCGTTTCCTGGAGCACGAACTGCGCTCCTTCGCCGCTTCGGGGCTGCCTGACGTCGAGGAACTGCGCGGACCGCCGTCGGGGCCGACTCGTGCCCGCCGCCGGGCGCGAGACAGCGGGCGCGCTGTGCGACGGGTCCGCCGTCATGCTCGCGCTTCCCGCCTCGGCCTGGACACCGTCCGCTGCCGGGCGGGCACGGGCGCCGAGTCGCCACAGCGGAAAAACCAGCCTTGTCTATCAGGGAGTTGACCAAGTGAGCGGAACCACCGCCGAGTACGAAGGGGCCCGCTGGGCCGACGACGTGCGGGAGACCGTCGCCCGCGCCATGGCGGCACTCGCGCCCGCCACCAGCGAAGGCGCCCCGTCATGGTCGGTCCCGGCGGGGCCCTTGACGTGGAGTTGCTGGGAGACGGGCGAGCACCTCGCCGACGACCTCTTCGCCTACGCGGCCCAACTGGCCCCCGCTGCCCCACCGGCGGACGACGACGTGCCCTTCCGCTGGGAGAGCACGACACCCGGCGGCCCCGCGAACACGATCCGCGCCGATCCCGCGCACGGTCCTGCCGGGCTCCTGCGCGTGATCGACGCGTGCGGCGGGCTGCTCGCGGCGGTCGTACGGGTCACGCCGCCCGAAGCCCGCGCCCAGCACGTCTTCGGCCGGGCGGACGCGGCCGGGTTCGCCGCGATGGGCATCGTGGAGACCCTCGTGCACACCGATGACCTCGCCCAGGGCCTGGGCCTGGAGTGGAACCCGCCCGAGGCGCAGGTCGCCCGGTCGCTGGACCGCCTCTTCCCCGACGTCCCCCGCGACCTCGCACCCCCGTGGCCCACCCTCCGCTGGGCCACGGGCCGCGCCTCACTGCCCGGCCTGCCGGACCGCGCGAACGGCTGGCGCTGGGACGCGAGACCGGCGGGGGACCGGGGGTAGGGGAGGCCGAAGCGGTCGCGGCGGGCCGGGTCGGGTCGGGGGCGCGGGCACGGAGGCGGGCGGGTCGGGGGCGCGGGCACGGAGGCGGGCGGGTCGGGGGCGGCGAGGTCTGAGG
>NZ_JOGO01000044.1 GCF_000719475.1 Streptomyces sp. NRRL F-5630
CCCCCGGACCCCGCACGGCCCCCGCGCCGCGCGGTCGCACCACCGCACGGCCACGCCCTGCCCGTGGCCGTGCGTTCCGCCCCGCCGCCCCGCCGGGACCCGCCCGCGCCGGAGCGGCCGAACGTCCCTCACTGGAGCACACCTTGTCCGCATCAGGACCGAAGCCGGCAAGCCCCTTCAAGCAACCGAAGGCCGTCTGGGCCGTCGCGTTCGCCTGCGTCATCTCCTTCATGGGCATCGGCCTCGTCGACCCGATCCTCCCCGCCCTCTCCACGAGCCTCGAAGCGACGCCGAGCCAGGTCTCGCTGCTCTTCACGAGCTACCTCGTCGTGACGGCCGTCGCGATGCTCTTCTCCGGCTTCGTCTCCAGCCGGATCGGGGCCAAGCGGACGCTCGTCGGCGGGCTCGTGGTCATCGTCGTCTTCAGTGCCCTCGCCGGTGCGAGCGGCAGCATCGGCGGCATCGTCGGCTTCCGGGCCGGCTGGGGCCTCGGCAACGCGCTCTTCATCGCGACCTCGCTGGCCGTCATCGTCGGCTCCGCGAGCGGCGGATTCGCCGGCGCGATCATCCTCTACGAGACCGCCCTGGGCATCGGCATCGCGATAGGCCCCCTCCTCGGCGGCGAACTCGGCGCGATCAGCTGGCGCGGGCCCTTCTTCGGCGTCTCCGTGCTCATGGCCATCGCGCTCATCGCGACGATCGTCCTGGTCCGGCCGACGCCCAAGCCCGCGCGCAAGGCATCCGTCCTGGACCCGCTGAAGGCGCTGCGCCACCGCGGCCTGCTCACGATGGGCCTCATGGCCCTCTGCTACAACTGGGGCTTCTTCACCGTCCTCGGCTACGCGCCCTACCCGATGGAGCTGGACACCCACCAGCTCGGGTACGTCTTCACCGGCTGGGGCCTGCTCGTCGCCTTCTTCTCGGTCTTCGGCGCGCCCTGGCTCCAGGCGAAGCTGGGCGTCGCGAAGGCGCTCTACCTGAACCTGGCGCTCTTCGCCGCCGACGTCCTCGTCATCGGCCTCAACACCGAGCACCGCACGACCCTCATCGTCGCCGTCATCGTCACCGGCTGCTTCATCGGTATCAACAACACCGTCACGACCCAGGCCGTCATGACCGTCTCGCCGGTCGACCGGCCCACCGCCTCCGCCTCGTACGGCTTCGTCCGCTTCATCGGCGGCGGCCTCGCCCCGTACTTCGCGGGCAAGCTCGCCGACCACTGGAACCTGCACGTCCCGTTCTACGTGGGCGCCGGGGTCGTCGTCCTCGGGATCGTCATCCTCGCCACCGGCCACCGCCTCCTCGCCGAGGCCGAGCGCGCCCAGGCCGCCGACGCCGCGCACCACAGCGCGAGCGCGAACAAGGAGGAGGAGCTCGTCCGCCAGGCCGAGGCCGAGGACCTCGGTTCGGCCACCTGAGCCGACCGGCCCAGGTCACCGGAAACCCGTACATCCGGCCCCGGACGCCGCGCGTCCTCCGCGCCCGGTGTCCGGGTATTTCCGTTTATGCGCCGGTATTTCGGTCTCGTTGCCTCGTGCCTGCGCGTGCGTCGGGCGGCCGGAAAGGCACCCCGGCTGTACGCGGCAGGGTCCGGACGGGTAGACAGGAGTCGTGAACACCGGAGTGAAGGCCCCGTGAGCGGGGCGGCGGAAGCCGCCCGGAAAAAATACGCGAACGGCTGAGTATGACGGCCGGAAGCCGGGGTACACGGGCCGCAGCGCGCCGCGCGGTGCGGCGCAGGAGCTAGGAGGTTTTCATGGGTGCGGTAAGGACCGTCACGACAGCGGGAGAACGGACCGAAGCTGCCCCCGCCCTGCCCGAGATCGCGGAGCCGCACAAGGTGGCTCCCCGGGACGCACGGGAGCTGACCCGGCTCTTCTTCGACCGGCTCGACGCGCTGGAGGAGGGGACGCGGGAGTACCAGGACGCGCGGAACACGCTTATCGAGATGAACATGTCCCTCGTGCGCTTCGCGGCCCGCCGCTTCCGCAGCCGCGGCGACGACATGGAAGACGTCGTGCAGGTGGGCACGATCGGCCTCATCAAGGCGATCGACCGTTTCGAGCTGAGCCGCGAGGTGGAGTTCACGACCTTCGCCGTTCCTTACATCGTCGGCGAGATCAAGCGCTTCTTCCGCGACACCACCTGGGCCGTGCACGTTCCGCGCCGCCTCCAGGAGGCGCGTGTCGAGCTGGCCAAGGCCAACGAGGAACTCTCCACGCGCCTCGGCCGGGCACCCAGGGTCTCCGAACTCGCCGCGCTCATGAACCTCAGCGAGGAGCAGGTCGTCGAGGCCCAGATCGCGGCCAACGGCTACTCCTCCTCCTCGCTGGACGCGACCATCGGCGGCGAGGACAGCGGCGAGGGCGAGGCGGCCCTCTCCGACTTCATCGGTGCCGAGGACCCGGGCATGGAACTCGTCGAGGACCTGCACGCCCTGGCCCCGCTCCTCGCCGGCCTGGAGCCGCGCGACCGGCAGATCCTGGAGCTGCGCTTCGGTCAGGAGCTGACGCAGGCCCAGATCGGCGAGCGTCTCGGCGTCTCGCAGATGCACGTCTCGCGTCTGCTCAACCGCACCCTCAGCACCCTGCGCGCCGGACTGATGTCGGAGCGCTGAGCCCGTCCGCGCGACGACCGGGCCTCCTCCCGCCGTCAGCACGTGACATCCTCGCGCCCCCGTCCCCACGGCCCCCTCACCGGCCGTGGGGACGGGGGCGTCTCGCGTGCCGGTCCGCCGGGGCGGAGCCTCCGCGACCCACCCCGCCGGACGCCGTGGGCGACCGGCGGGAGAGGCCACACGGGCCCGGAAAACACAACGTCGACACGATCCGCGAAGGCGGCTACGTTCACCTGGTCCCCGGTGACCCCGGGCCCCCGACCAGGGAGAGACACATGCCCCTCGCGCTCTACACGTTCGGCGTCCTGAAGTCGCCGCTCGCCGATCCCGCACCCCTCACGCGCGCGTTCCACGACAGGGGCGCCGCCGTCTACGAGCGGATCGCCGCCCACCCCGGATACCTCGCGCACGCCGAACCGGCGCCGGGCGGCCGGGGCACGCACTTCGACCTGGACTGGGGCGCGTGGGGGGAGTTCGTCGTCCCGGACTGGTACGGGAAGGGCCGTACGCCGGAGACCGTCGCCCTGGCCGCGACCCTCTCCCTGTGGACCGGGCCCGGCTCCGCCTTCGACGCCGTCTACGCCGGTCTCCACCGCGAAGCGCTGAACAGGCGCTCCGACTGGTTCGAGAGGACAGGACACCCGGGCCACGTGCTCTGGTGGGCCCCCGAGGAGGCGATACCCACCTGGCGGGACGGGGTCTCCCGGCTGGACCACCTCCACGACCACGGCTCCGCACCTCATGCCTTCACCTTCCAGCGTCTGTTCACCCCGCAGGGGACTCCGACCGGGCGCGAGCGCACCGGGGCGAAGGGAGAACCCGTCGTCTGAGCGCGCGCCCCGCCCGCTCCGTCGCCCCCGAGGCCGCTCGCCGAAGCCCGCGACTCTCCGCGTCACACGCCCCGCCCGCTCCGGTCGTCCCGGCGGGAGCACGCACCGCTGGCCCCGGGAGCGCGCACCGGCGCCCGCTCACGTCTCCCGGTACCGGGCACTCGCCATCGAGAAGGCGCCGTAGCCGAGCAGCCCGATCGCGACGACCACGAGCAGCCACGGACCCGCGGGAGTCTCCGTGAACGAACGGAGCGTGTCGTCCATGCCCTTGGCCTTCTTCGGCTCGAACTGGTACGCCGCGACGAGGGCGAAGACGCCCGCGGCGCCGAAGAGGACGCCGCGCGCCGTGTTCCCCGCGATCCCGAGCGCGTCCACGACATGCTCCGTGCGGCGGCTCATCTCGCCGGTCCTGAGGTGCTTGCGGAACTTGCGCAGCACGGCACGGACGACGAGGCCCACGCCGATACCGACCACCACCGCCCCCGCCACGGCGACGATCCACCGCCCGCCCGGCCAGCCGAGCGCCGTCGCCGTCACGTCCTTCGACTTCTTGTCCGAGGACCCGCCACCGCCGCTGCCCATCGCGAAGGAGAGCACGGAGTAGGCCACGAAACCGTAGAAGACGGCCCGGCCGAGGGATATGAGTCGCTTGCCCGCCTTGTCGCCGTCCGTGCCCGAGGCGCCGAAGGCCGCCTCCGACAGCCGCCACAGCGCCATGCCCGCCGTGGCGATGCCGAGCGCCCACAGCAGGAAGAGACCGAAGGGCTTCTCGGCGATCTCCGCGAGCGCCCCGGAACGGTCCGCCTGTTTGCCGTTCCCGGGGTGGAAGGCGAGTCTGATCGCGATCACGCCGATCAGCAGGTAGATGATTCCCCGGGCGACGAACCCGGCACGGGCGGCGCGGTCCACCGCTTTGCTGTCTGCCGCGCGCTCCGCCTTCTGGTGCGCGCGCCGCGTCGTCGATTCGCTAGTCATGCGGCCCGGTTGCCCCCGCCCGCCGCACGGAAACGGGAAAGCGCTCAGAACGAACACCGTCCGCGCCCAGGCGTGCGCCGCGGGCGACGGGGCACTCGCACACCGGTCCCGCCGGGACCACGGGCCCGCGCGGCCCGCCGCCCTCCCCCGGGAGACACCGTGCTCGCCTATGTCGCCGCGGCCCTCTTCGCGCTCGCCTACCTGCTGCTCGCCACCGGCACGAGCACCGAGACGTGGTGCTCGCCGACCGCGCTCGGCTTCGTCGGCCTGGCCGTCCTCGCCGCCCACCTCGGTGGCGCCTCCTCGCGCCTCGGCGGTCGCCGCCACCGCTGAGCCTCGCCGCGCGAGAGGCGGAGCTGCCCCGGCGGGGGAGAGGCGCAGTGGAACGGCGGAAGGGGCGCGCGGTCACGAGGACCGCGCGCCCCTTCCGGTCGCGTGACGCCGCCTCAGTAGCGCAGCACCGCGGCGATCCTGCCGTGCTCCGCGAGCGCGTCGTCCGGGACGAAGACGACGTCCGCGCCCGTCCCGAGCGCCGTCTCGACGAGCGTGTCGACGATGTCGTCCTCGACGTCCGGGTCCTCGGGTGACGCGGCGGGGCGCAGGTGGGTGGCCTCCGGGATCGCCGAGACCTGGAAGCCGTCCTCGACGAGGAGGAGGTGGACGCGGCCCTCCTGCACGTTCTGCCAGATCTCGTCGGTGCCCGCCGCGAACCGTCGCTGCCCGATGCCCTCGCCCAGCCGGTCGAGGGCCGCGCGCCGCTGCTCGGCGGTGTACTTCTCCCGCGCGGGACGGATGACGTCGAGCAGGAGGTGCCCGGTCAGCTTGTCCGCCCCGGCCCGCTCGACGCGCTCCCCGACGCGCTCCTTGTTCCGGCTGCGCTCCACGAGCGTGTTGATCTGGTTCGCCGTGCCCACGACGTGCACCGGGCCCTTGCCCGTGCGCAGCGCCTCGGCGAGCTTGTCGTCCACGTCGCGCAGGTACTGGCGCAGCCGCTCCTCGCGGTACGGGGAGGGCTGGGTGCCGAAGTTCGCCCCCGGCTCCGCGTCCTGGGGGTCGGGCAGTCCGGGCTTCGCGGGGAAGCCGAAGCCGGTCACCTCGGTGAGCGACTCGCCGGCCCCGTGCCACAGCCTGCTGCCCTCCTCGGACAGGACGAGGACCCAGTACGGGCGCTCGTGCAGCCACGAGGAGACGAGGTTCCGCGTCAGGTAGGTGTCCGCGACGACGACGCGCTCGGGGGGGCGTGACGGGCAGCTTCCAGACCTCCCAGTCGTTCGCCGAGGCGAGCAGGAGCGTCCCCTCGGTGATCTCCGACGCGTCCACCGAAGCCGCGGCCTCGTCGATCCGCGCCCCGACGGCCTGGAGCGCCGCCTTGTCCACGCCGGGATCGTCCGCGAGCCGCTTCTTCGCCTCGGTCACGAGATTGCGCAGCCGGATCGCGTCCTCCGCGCCGTCGGGCGAGGCGGGGTGCGTGGGCAGCAGCAGCGACACCGCCGGGTACGGGCGCGGGGCGCGCAGCGCGGCCAGGGTGTCCGGGTTCAGCTCGAAGGTGTCTCGCACAAGGGGCTCCCACGTGGTCGGTCCTTGTTGGCCAGGGTGGCACCGCCCGCCCCGGCACGCAGCCCGGAAGGGGCCGGGAGGGCGGGGTGCGCTCCCTGGTGTTCCCGATCGGCGGCCGCCTATGATCCCCGGTCATGAGTTCTTCACCGCTTCCCGGCCGCTTCCCCGGGGACTTCCCCTTCGAGGACGGGCAGCGCGCCTCCGACGCCGACAGGGACGTGGTCGCCGAGCGGCTCAGGGAGGCCGCGGCCGAGGGGCGGATCGACTTCGAGGAGCTGGACGAGCGCCTGGAGGCCGCGCTGAGCGCGCGGACGTACGGGCAGTTGCGGCCGCTCCTCGCGGACCTGCCGGCGGCACCGGGACCCGTCCCGCCGCCCGCGCCGCCCGCCGGTGAGCCGCTGGAGCTGCGCGGCGGCACCCACGGGGTCCGCCGTGCGGGTGAGTGGGCGGTGCCCGCGCACCTCGTGGTGCACGGCGGCCTGGGCGGGGTGGCGCTCGACTTCACGCGCGTACGGACGAGCCTCGCCGAGATCCTCGTCGAGGTGTACGGCGAGATGGCCGGCGTGCGGATCGTGGTGCCGGAGTCCTGGAGGGTCGAAACCGACGGCGTCGCACCGGGCCTGGGCGGGGTGCGCGACCGCACGACGCCGCGCCCCGAGCGGGGCGCCCCCCTGCTGCGGCTCACAGGAGCGGCGGGCATCGGCGGCGTGCGGGTCAAGAACCCCGGCCGCCTCGAACGCGCCCGCCTCCGCATGAACCCCCCCACGTACCTGACACCACCGCCTGTCCTGCGCGGCAGGCCGCGGCCGGCCCGGGAGAGGCCCCTCGCGGAAGAAAGCCGTGAGGCCGTCAGCCTCCCGCGCCCCGGGGCCGGAGCATCCCGAGCAGCGCCCGCACCGGTTTGCCCGCCTGCCCGGACACCGGCTCGCCGCGCGTCATCCGCTCCGCCGCGCGCGCGATGTTCCGCGCCATCCCGCCGAAGACCACCGCGTGGAACGGCGACACGCTCCACCAGTACACCTGTCCCGCGAGTCCGCGCGGGTGGAAGACCGCCCGCTGCCGGTACACGGACCGGTCCGGGTCGCCGTCCTCGGCCGGGTCGGCGCGCAGTTCCAGCCAGCCGAGGCCCGGCATCCTCATCTCGGCGCGCAGCCGCAGCAGTTTCCCGTGCTCGATCTCCTCGACCCGCCAGAAGTCGAGCGAGTCCCCGACCCGCAGCCGCCGCGCGTCACGGCGCCCCCTGCGCAATCCCACCCCGCCCTGGAGCCGGTCGAGCCAGCCCCGCACGGCCCAGGCGAGCGGGAAGGAGTACCAGCCGTTCTCGCCGCCGATGCCCTCGATGACCCGCCACAACGCGGACTCGGGGGCGTTCGTCGCGCGCTGCCGCTCGTCGGTGTAGAGCGAGCCGCCCGCCCAGTCCGGGTCGGTCGGCAGCGGATCGCTCGGCGCTCCGGGCACGGAGGCGGAGGACCAGCGTGTCGCCACATCGGCCTCGCGCACGCGCTGGAGCGCGAGCCGCAGCGTCTCGTCGAAGGGCAGGGGGTGACCGGCGCCGTCCGGCACGTACCGGGCGATGTCGTGCTCCGCGCAGACCACCTCGTAGCGCAGTGACTCGGCCAGCGGTCGCGCGAGACCGCGCGGCACCGGCGTGACGAGGCCGATCCAGTGCGAGGACAGGCGCGGGGTGAGCACGGGGACCGGCACGATGAGGCGCTTGCGCAGGCCCGCCACCTCCGCGTACCGCTCCATCATGTCCCGGTAGGTCGTCACGTCGGGCCCGCCGATGTCGAAGTCCCTGTCGACGTCCTCGGGCAGTTCGGCCGCGCCCACGAGGTAGCGCAGCACATCCCGCACGCCGATCGGCTGCACCCGGGTGCTCAGCCAGGTCGGGGTCACCATGACCGGCAGCCGTTCGGTCAGGTAGCGCAGCATCTCGAAGGAGGCCGAACCGGAACCGATCACGACGGCCGCCCGCAGCACGGCCGTGGGCGTCGGCCCGGCGCGCAGGATGTGACCCACCTCGGCGCGCGAGCGCAGGTGCGGGGACAGTTCCTCCTCCGGCACCCCGGCAGGCGTGAGGCCGCCGAGGTAGACGAGCCGCCGCAGCCCCGCCGCGCCCGCCGCCGCGGAGAAGCCGCGCGCCGCCGCGCGGTCCGTCTCCTCGAAGTCCGGGCCCGACGCGAGCGCGTGCACGAGGTAGTAGCCGACCTCCATGCCCTCCATCGCGGCCCGCAGGGACGCGGGGTCCGTGACATCCCCCTTGACGATCTCGACACGGTCCGCCCAGGGGTAGTCACGCAGTTTCCCGGGGGTGCGGGCCAGCGCGCGGACGCTGTGCCCCGCTTCGAGCAGTTCCGGCACGAGCCGGCCGCCGATGTACCCGCTCGCTCCGGTCACCAGACAACGCACCGCGGCCTCCCTCGGAGTGACGTTCTTCCCACCATGGCATCGGCGGGCGGGGAACGCGCGCTCGCGGGAGGCGAGGTCACGGCCGCGTGCGGTCACGGAACGCGCGTGGCGCTCCGTGACCGCACGCCGGGCTCAGTCGGTGATCTCCGTGTGCCCCTTCCGGGCCGGGGCGGGGACGCCCTCGCCCGCCCCCGCGGCACCCGTGTCCCCGGCGCTCGTACCGGCCGTCCCTGTCCCGCCGCCGGTCGCCTTGCGCAGCAGCCCCGTCAGGTCCACGCCGGTCGTCGAGGTGAGCAGTTCCAGCCCCTGCACGACGTTGTTCGCGACGGTACGGGGAAGCTGGCCCGCGCCGTCCGTGGAGATGACCGTGAGCTTGTCGACCGCGCTGAGCGGCTCCGACGCCTTGGCGACGACCTGCGGCAGTACCTCGACGACCATCTGGAGCACCGCCGCGTCGCCGTACTGCGCGAAGGCGTCCGCCTTCTTGCGCATCGCGTCGGCCTCCGCCGCACCGCGCGCCAGGATCGCCGCCGCGTCCGCCTCGCCCTCCAGGCGCACGGCCTCGGCGAGGGCCGCGCGGTGCTCCTTCTCACCCGTACCGGTGAGCCGGGCGCGCTGCGCGTCGGCCTCCGCCTGCTTGACGAGCGAGATGCGCTGCGCCTCGGCCTCCTGCTCCGCGCGGTAGCGGGCCGCGTCGGCGGGCTTGCGGACCTGCGTGTCCAGCTCGCGGTCGGTGAGCGCGGCCTGCCGCTCGGCGACCTTCTCCTGCTCGGTCAGCACCTCCTGGTTGCGCGCCGCCTGCGCGAGCGGCCCGGCCGCCGCCGCACGCGCCGCGGCCTCGTCCGTCTCGGCCTTGATCTCGGCCTGCTTGAGCGCGAACGTGCGCTCCGCGATCGCGATCTCCTCGGCCGCCTTGAGCCGCGCCTGCTCCGAGGCGCGCCGCGCGACCGCCTCGGCGATGTCCGCCTCCTGCTTGGCGCGCGCCGCCTCGGGCCGCCCGAGGTCCTCCAGGTAGGAACCCTCGGTGGTGATGTCCTGGATCTGGAAGGCGTCGAGCACGAGCCCCTGCCCCGACAGGCTCGCCTCCGCCTCCTCGGCGACCTGCCCTGCGAACGCCGCGCGGTCCCTGATGATGTCCTCGACCGACATGCGGCCCACGATCGAGCGCAGCGCCCCGGAGAGCACCTCCTGCGTGAAGCCGACGATGCCGCCCTGCTGCATGAGGAAGCGCTGCGCGGCGGCGCGGATCGAGTCCTCGGTGCCGCCGACCTTGACGATCGCGACACCCTCCAGATTCGCCTTGACGCCGCGCAGCGTCACCGCGCCGCGTACCGCGACCGGGATGTGCCGCGAGGACAGGTCCAGCGTGAACCGCTGCTGCACGAACGGGACGACGAAGACCCCGCCGCCGACCACCACTTTCTGGCCGCTGTTGTCCGTGAAGACCCGTCCGGTCTCCGGGTCCGTACGGGACTTGCCGCGCCGGCCCGTCACGATGAACGCCTCGCTCGGCCCCGCGACCTTGTACCGCGTGACGACCACCAGGGCCACCAGGACGACCAGGACCACGATGCCGCTCACGGAGAGCACCACAGGACTCATCCGCTCCACCCCCTTCACACCCCGCCGCGCGGGGATCACTCTCGTACGTCGTGCTTGTCGTGCGTGCCGGGTGCGCCGCGCGCCCCGGGTGTGCTCAGTGTTCGACGAGGCGTACGCGCACGGCCGTCGACGAGAGGGTCTCCTCGACCCACACCTCGGCCCCGCGCGGCACCGCGACGGCGCTGCGCGCCGCGTACTTGACGGGCTGTCCGCCGAGCGAGAGCAGCACCTCGCCGAAGCCGTCGGTTGGGATCGCGGTGACGACCGCGCCCGAGGTGCCGACGAGGTCGGTGCCACGCGGAGTCGCCGTCGTCGTGCCGCCCATGAGGGCGCGTGTGAGGCGCCAGGTCAGCCAGCCGGCCGCGAGCCCGGCGGCGAGGCCGATCCCGGCTGCCGCGCCCGTGCCGAGGTCCGTCGTGGCGAGCGTGAGCGCGCCGGTGAAACCGAGCATCGACACCGTGCCCGCGACGACGGGCAGCGAGAACAGCCCGTCGAGCAGCCCGTCGAGGAAGGACACTCCGTCGAAGAGCCCTTCGAGCAGTCCGTCCACGACGAGCGAGAGCGCGAGCACGGCGAGCCCCGCGACCCCGGCCACCAGGAACCACGTCACGGCGACACCCCTTCCCGGTCACGCACTCCGCCGGGGACCGCTCGGTCCCGGGCGGGTGCCCCGAGCCTCCCACCGCGCCCGCCGCTCCCGCACTGCCAGGTTCCGGCAGTCTTCATGGCCGGTTTCCTGCGGCTTCTGGCCGGGGACCGCTCGTACGGGTGAGCCCGCGCACGTACCGAGCGGGGCGGCGCCGTGTCGCACGGGGCGCGGAAGGAGGCGCGCGATGCCCGCGACGCCCACGGGGCGCGTCAAGGCGCCCGGTACGGCCCGCCGGGCGCCGCGCGACCGGTCGTACGATGCGGACATGACTGTGCACGATGTCGACATCAGCGCCCTCCAGGGCGGACCCGCCCAGCTCGACCAGTACCGGGGCAAGACCGTCCTGGTCGTCAACGTCGCCTCGCGCTGCGGGCTGACGCCCCAGTACGAGGGCCTCGAACGGCTCCACGAGACCTACCGCGACCGGGGCTTCACCGTGCTCGGCGTGCCCTGCAACCAGTTCATGGGCCAGGAGCCCGGCAGCGCCGACGAGATCGCGGAGTTCTGCTCGGCCACGTACGGCGTCACCTTCCCGATGACCGAGAAGGTCGAGGTGAACGGCGAGAACCGGCACCCGCTCTACCGCGAACTCGTGGACGTGGCCGACGCGGAGGGCCACAGCGGCGACATCCGCTGGAACTTCGAGAAGTTCCTCATCGGCCCCGACGGCGCCGGCGTCGCCCGCTTCGCCCCGCCCACCGAGCCGGAGTCCCCGGAGGTCGTCGCGGCGATCGAGAAGACGCTCACCCCTGCCTGAACCGCCGCGCGCGGCAGGCCCCGCACCGGGCCTGCCGCGCGCCGCGCCGCCGCCGGCTCGGCCCGCAACTCCCGCCCCCGATGCGGCCAGCGGCCGGGAACCGGCCAGGAACCCGCCGCCCCGCCTGTCGCCCCCGCCGACCACCCGGGGCCGGCCAGGAGCCGTCAAGGTCCCGTCAGCGGCGGCCCCACCGGGATCAAGACCCCGTCAGGGCCCCTCCGGCGTCACCCGGCACGGACGTACGTTCCCGGCAGGACGTTCCCGCGACCCGCGGGACCCGAACCACCGGAGCACGCCATGCCCGCCCGCCGTTCCCTGCCCGCGCGGCCCGCCCCCGCGGAGCCGGACCCCGAACCGGAACCCGTTCCCGCCGGGGCCGCCCTCGCCCTCGTCCCGCCACCCGCGCCCCGCCGCTGCTACGTCCCCGTGACCCAGGGCCCGCACGGGCAGTCGCCGCGCCTGTGCCGCACACCGCACGGCCCCCGTACCGCCGTCGCCTTCACCACCGCGGAGGCCCTGCGCGCCGCGCTCGGCACGAGCCAGGCGTGGACCGTCCTGAGCCCCGCCGCCCTGCGCGCCCTCGTCGCGCCGCTCGGCGTCACCACCCTCACGCTGGACCCGCGCCTCGTCCTCGCCGCCGGGAACGCGCATCTCGCCGGAGGTGCCGCATGAGCCTCCTCACCGGCACCGAGACGGACCTCGCGCTCTGGCCCGCCTCCGCGCGCCCCGCCGCCCACGGCGACGTCCGCGTGGGCGGCGTCTCGCTCACCGACGCCGCCGAACGGTACGGCACACCGCTCTACGTGCTCGACGAGGACGAGGTACGCGCCAGGGCCCGCGCCTACCGCGCCGCCTTCCCCGACGCCGGGGTGCACTACGCCGCGAAGGCGTTCCTCTGCCGCGCCCTCGTGCGCTGGCTCGCCGAAGAGGGCCTCGGCCTCGACGTCTGCTCCGCCGGAGAGCTCGAACTCGCCGTCGGCGCGGGCTTCCCCGCCGACCGCGTCCTCCTGCACGGCAACGCAAAGAGCCCCCGCGATCTCGCCTCGGCGCTGCGCCTCGGCGTCGGCGGGATCGTGCTCGACCACGTGGGCGAGATCGCCCGCCTCGCCGCGCTGGTGCCCCCCGGCGCACGGCAGCGGGTCCTGGTGCGGGTCGTGCCGGGGATCAGCGCGGGACACCACGACAAGGTCCGTACCGGCGACGAGGACCAGAAGTTCGGCCTCTCGCTCACCGACGGCAGCGCCCAGCACGCCGTCGCCCGCGTCCTCGCCACCCCGCGCCTCGAACTCACCGGCCTGCACTGCCACATCGGCTCGCAGATCGCCGAGGTGAAGCCGTACCTCGCCGCGCAACGGCGGCTGCTCGGGCTCCGCGCCCGGATCGCGGAGACCTACGGGGTCGTGCTGCCCGAGATCGACCTCGGCGGCGGCCACGCGGTCGCCCAGCGCCCGGGGGAGCGGGGGCTCGATCTCCCCGGCCTCGCCCGGCGCCTCCAGGCCGAACGGGCCGAATCGTGCCGCGCCGCCGGGCTGCCCGTGCCCCGGCTGCTCATCGAACCGGGCCGCGCGCTCGTCGCCCGGGCAGGCGTCGCCGTCTACCGCGTCCTCGCGGTCAAGCGCACCGCGCACCGCGTCTTCGTCGCCGTCGACGGCGGCATGGGCGACAACCCGCGCCCCACCCTGTACGGCGCGCCCTGCGTTCCCCGCCTCCTCGGCCGCGTCTCCGCGTCCGCCCCGCGTCCCGTCGACCTCGTCGGCCGCCACTGCGAGGCGGGCGATGTCCTCGCCCCCAAGGTGCCGCTCCCCGCCGACATCCGCCCCGGCGATCTCGTGGCCACCCCCGTCGCGGGCGCCTACCAGCTCTCGATGGCCTCCGCCTACAACCTCCACGGCCGCCCCCCACTCGTCGCCGTCCACAACGGCGCGGCCCGCCTCCTGATCCGCCGCGAGGAACCGGACGACCTCTGGCTGCGGGACCTCGGCGGGTAGCGGTACGGGGACGATCGAGGCCGGGACCGCCCGGAAAACCGCTGGCCGGGACCGTGCGGGTGCGCGATGCTGCACTCGCACGCTCGGGGGAGCGGGGAGCGTGCACCCGCCCGCGTCTCCGCCGCCGAGGACGTCGCCGACCGGGAGGAAACACACGCGGGTGAGGGTGTCCGAGATGACAGAGGCCGATCTCCCGCGCGTGATGCGCCTGCGCGCCCGGGCCTGGGCCGTCGCCTACGAGGGGCTCGTCCCCGCCGCGTACCTGGACGCCATGGACCCCGCGGCCGACGCCCGCGCACGCGCAGGGTGGTTCCGCGAGAGCCGGGACCGCGTCACCGACCTCCTCGCGCTCGGCACCGGCGACGCCCTGCTCGGCTGGGCCTGCTACGGGCTGCCCCGCCCGGGGGAGGGCCCGGCCGGGGAGCTCTTCGCGCTCTACGCCGCTCCCGAGCACGTCGGTACGGGAGTCGGGCGCCGCCTCCTCGACGAGGTGCACGCGCGCCTCGCCGGACCCGTCGCGCTGTGGGTGCTCGAAGGCAACCACCGTGCCCGCCGCTTCTACGAGCGCTCCGGTTACCGCGCCGAGGGGACGCGCCGCCCCGACGACTACGGCGCGTGGGGCGGGCCTGTGCTCAGCGAACTGCGCTACGTACGGGACTGACCGGGGCGGGGCCGGTCCAGCGCCGCTCGCCGTCCTGCCAGGAACCGTCGGGGCGCAGCCCGAGGGCGCGCGCGACGGCTTCCGACGCGGCGTGCTCAGGGTGCACGTACGCGGTCAGCCGCCGCACCCCCGCCTGAGCGAGCCGCGCCGCCAGAGCCCGCGCGGCGGCCTTCGCGAGCCCGCGTCGCTGCCACGCCGTGCCCACGACCCACGCCACCTCCGCCTCCTCGCCGCGCGTCACCGTCGCCTGCACATACCCGGCGAGAGCGCCGCTCTCCTCCAGCCGCACAAGGAGGTTGACCCACGCGACACCGGTCTCGCCGGGACCGGCGAGCTGCCGCGCGTACCGGCGCTCCAGCTCGGCGACCCCCGGCGGCTCCCCGCCCGTGAACCGGTACAGGGCCGGGTCGGCGAGCACGGCGGCCATCGCCGGGGCGTGCCGGGCGGCGAGCGGGACGAGGCTGAAGGACGGGGGCGCGGGCGGGGTGGAGCACATGACCGCATTCTCTCCGCCTGGGCCATTCGGGGGACAGCCGGTTTTCCGTGGACGCGCGGGGGCACGCGAGTCCCACGAAGCACCACGAACCCGTACCCGCGGGGGTGAGCGATGAGCACGTGCAGAGTCCGAGGGCGGCGGCCCGGGACGGGGAGTCATCCCGTCCCGGGCCGCCGCCCTTTCCTCTGCCCGGACCTCTCTCAGTCCGGCCCGTCCAGCCAGGAGTACAGCGCCTCCCGCGCGTCCGTCCGCCGTCCGCCGCGGTGCGCGAGCTCCCAGCGCTCATCGCCGAGCGCCCGCCGCGCGAACGCCTCGTACCGCTCGCGCAGCGGGGCCAGTTCGGGGGTGCGCAGCGCGTCGAGCGGCGCGGAACGCTCCCGTTCCCGGCCCACGAAGGTACTTCGCGCGTACGGAGTCCGCCCAGGCATTCGCCCCAGCCTCGCGCACGGATTCGGGGGGCGGGGCGAAACAGCGCGGACGGCGCCGGCCTGACGGGGCGTCGGACGGTCCGGGCAGCGACCGGCCGGTAGCCTCGCGTGTGGCCGGGCCGGGCGGGGGCAAGCGGCCGGAGGGGGGCTGACGACGGACCGTACGAGGAGGCAGGGCGTTGTTCGAAGCCGAGGACATCCGGGACTGGCGCGGCCATGACGTGGTGGACGCCGAGGGGCACAAGATCGGCACCCTGGAGGCCGTGTACGTCGACACGACCACCGATCTGCCCGCCTTCGCGACCGTCGTGACCGGGCTGCCCACCAAGCGGAGGCTGAACTTCGTGCCGCTCGACGGCGCGACGGTCAAGCCGGGAGCGCTCAAGGTGCGCTACGACAAGAAGCGGGTCAAGGACTCGCCGTCGATCGATACCGACGGCGAACTCGTCGCCGAGGAGGAGCCGAAGCTCTTCGCCTACTACGACCTCAGCTACCAGAGGGGACCCGCCGGGGCCCGAAGGCTCGGACGGCGCTGAGACGGCAGGCGCGGCGCCGGGCCGGGACCCGAGCGGTGGCCGCCCCCACGGCAGGCGGTGGCCGCCTCGACAGGGGCGGCGGTCCGCGTCCCGGCCCGGCGCCCGACCGTTTCCTCGCTCGCCACCCGCCTCCGCGCCGCCCTCTCCGCCCGGCCCAGTGGTCCGCGCCCCGCGCCGCCCTCCCGCGCTCCGCGCGCAGGGCTCCGGGCGCCCTCGAACCGGACGCACCGCCTTTTGGCCGGATTCATCGTCCGCAATGACTGAAAACCTTTTACTTCACACGCATGAGGCACTTAGTGCCGGGTAAGCGGTCAGAAGACCGCCTGCGGCCCATGTCGGCTGAGCCCGTTTCCGGGGAGGCGACGTCGACGCGAAGAAGTGGAAGGAATCATCGTGCTGATTGCTCACCCTGTCGTGCTGCGCAAGCTGCTGGCCCGCTACGAAGCCCTGAGTGCCGTTCAGGAACCGGGCGCGGAAACGCTCCGGGACCTCGACGACGTCACGTACACGCTGTGCGTCTCCACCGGTACGCGCACGATCGACGCGGCGCTCGGTGTCGCCCGCGAGCGGCTCGCCCGGGCCGCCGTCGAGGAGCGCACGGCATCGATGGCACGCAGTGCCAAGGAGTCGGCGCCCCGCCGGATCAGCGACTCCGGCTCGACCCCCCTCGTCCCCGCCGGGTGACACGTCTGCGATCCTCACGGCGTGAGCCCGTCGCAGCCGGTGGCGGGCCGATGCACAGCCCCTGAGATGGCAGAGAGTCCTTCATTGTGTCTTCCCCCACCCCGATCTACCAGCAGCTCGTCGAGGAGCAGGGTGACGTTCTGAACGACACCCGGCAGACCGCCGACGCGCTTCGCAGGAAGGCGGAGCAGACCCTCGGCAGGCCGTCCGTCCCGGCCCCCGAGCCGCAGCCGCGGCCCGCCGCGGCCCAGGCTCCCGCCGCTTCCGCCGCACCGCCCGCGCCGCCCGCCCAGGCGGCGCGGCCCCACCCGACGACCCCGCCGGCGCAGCCGGGTGCCGTCGCGCCGGGACAGGCCCCGGACGGTCATGCCGCCCCGCCCCCCGGCCCCCAGCCGCGCCCGCTCGCCGACGCGCGGCCGCACGCCCAGGAGCAGCCGCAGGCCGCGGCCCCGGGCCCCGCCGACGAGCGGCCGGAGCACGCGCCGGAGTCCTGACCCCGCCCGTACGGGTGCCGAAAACGCGCCCGTACGGGTCCGGGGTGACCCTGACGACCGGCGCCTCCGGCCCGTCCGTGCGGCACGCTACGGCCTGTGACCGGTCGGCCCGTACGGCCGGCCTCCCTCGGCCCCGTACTGCCGGGCCGAAGGGGCACGCCCAGCGGGAGCAGGCGCGGCGGGGACAGCCCATGCCCGGGCTGTCCCCGCCGCACCCGCTCCCGCCACCGTGTCTTTCCGCACCTCCCCTTTCACCACCCCCTTTTCAGCTCTCGCGCTCGGGGTACACCACTTCACGTACCGATACGGAGTTCCCCAAGGGCTCCCAGTGACGGGGTGAGACCATGCATCACCTGGACCAGGCCGGACAGGCACTCGCGCCCCCCGGCCGCGCCGCCGAAACCGGGCACCACTCCCGGCCCCAGCACGCCGCCGAGGCACGCGAGTCCGTGCGTGTCTTCCTCGACGGGCTCAGCCCCGCCGTCGCGGCCCGTACCGCGCAGCACTTCCTGCTGCTCGTCTCCGAGCTGGTCAGCAACGCGCTTCGGCACGCGGGCGCCGTCAGCGGGCTGAGGCTGCGCGCGACAGCGAGCACGCTCACCGTCGAGGTGTGCGACCCGAGCCCCGAGCGCCCCGCTCCCCGGACCCCGCGCCTGGACGGCACCACGGGCGGCTTCGGCTGGCCGATGATCCGCGAGCTCGCCGAGTCGCTGACCGTGCGCGCCGAGCCGGACGGAGGCAAGACGGTGACCGCCGTCCTCGCCCGCTGAGCACCCCTCCCCAGGCCGCACCCACCCCCGGACCGGGCAGTATGCTTCAGGTTGTCTCGCAGAGGTCCGCCACATGGACGCCTGCTCTTAGTGGGGGTGTGAAGTGGCCGAACGGCCCACGGGGCTCGAATCCTCGCTGCCGCGACCGCGTGCCGGGCACGCCGATCCCGGCTGGGAGCTCGACGTCACCCTGGTGCTGGTCGAGGACGACGCGGGTGACGCGCTGCTCGTCGAGGAGTACCTCGCCGACAGCGCCCTCAACATCGGCCTCACATGGTGCAAGACCCTCGCGGAGGCGCAGACGGTGCTCGCCCGCACGGCGGGCCCCCTGTGCGTCCTGCTCGACCTGCACCTCCCCGACGCCCAGGGTCTCGACGCCGTCCGCCGGGTCCTGGCCTCCGCCCCGGACGCCGCGATCATCGTGCTCACCGGGCTCGCCGAGAGCGATATCGGCCTCGACGCGGTCGCGCTCGGTGCCCAGGACTACCTCGTCAAGAACCGCGTGGACCCCGAGACCCTCGGCCGCGCCGTCCGCTACGCCGTGCAGCGCAAGGTCGTCGAGCGCGCGTCGGCCGCGCTCCAGGTGAGCCGGTTGCGCGCCGAGGAGAACGCCCGCCTCGAACTGGGCCTCCTGCCCACCCCGCTGCTGCGCACCGTGCCCGCCGACTTCTCGGTCGTCTCGCGCTACGAGCCGGGGCGCGACCACGCGCTGCTCGGCGGCGACTTCTACGACGTCGTCCAGACCGCCGACGGCACCGTCCACGCGGTCGTCGGCGACGTCTCCGGGCACGGCGCCGCCGAGGCCGCGCTCGGCGTGTGCCTGCGGGTGGCCTGGCGCGCGGCGGTGCTCACCGGCTGCGTGGGCTCCGACCAGGCGCGGCTGCTCAACGAGATCCTGTGCGCCGAGCGCGCGGGCGAGCACGTCTTCGCCACGTACGTGAGCCTCCGCTTCGCCCCCGACCGCCGCACCCTGCACACCGTACGGGCCGGGCACCACGGCAGCCTCATCCGCACGTCCGGCGGCATCGAGTGGTACGAGCCCGCGGGCGGCATGGCGCTCGGGCTGCTCGGCCCCGACATGCCCGCCTCCGCCTGGCCCGAAGCCGTGCTCGCCGTCGAGCCCGAAACCGCTGTCGTCTCGTTCACGGACGGCCTCTTCGAAGGCCGTACGGGGCCGGAATCACGTCTCGGCGAGTCCGGACTCCTCGACCTCGCCCGCCGCCACAACGACCTGGCGGGTCCCGCGTTCGTCCGCACCGTCGTCGAGGAGGTCACCGCGCTCGCCGGACCGGCGGGCGGGCTCTCCGACGACCTCGCCGTCCTGCACCTCGCCTGGGAGAAGAAGTCATGACACAGGGGCACAGCGCGTCCCCCCGCGCGGGCCGCACCGGGCGCCTCTCCGTCCAGGGCTGGATGAACCTCGTCCTCGCCGTCCTGGGCGTCCTGCTCGTGCTCGCCGCCGCCCTCGTGGCGGCGCAGATATCCCGTACCAACGAGCGCACCTCCGACCTCGTCGACCGCATACAGCCGGCGCGCTCGGCCTCCTTCCGGCTCCAGAAGGCGCTGCTCGACCAGGAAACCGCGGTCCGCGGCTACGCCCTCACGGGAAACAAGTCCTTCCTGGCCCCGTACGCCCAGGGCCGGAAGGACGAGAAGCGCTACGGGGACAGCGCGGCCGGACTCCTCGCGGACTACCCGAAGCCCCTCGCCGACCTGAAGAGCCTGCGCGCGGCGGCGGCGCGGTGGCGCGCGGGCACCGCCGAACCGGTCATCGGCCGGGTCCGGGACGGCGCCCCGGTGTCCTCCGGCACGCTGGACTCCAGCAAGACCGAGTTCGACCACATCCGCGAGCTCTTCACCGTGCAGATCGCGCACCTCGACGAGGTGCGCGACAAGGCGAACGACGAACTCGACGCGGCGAAGCGGCTGCGTGACGGCACCTTCCTCGGCATCCTCATCGTCCTCATCGTGGGCGGCGGCGTCCTCGCAGTCCTCCTGCGCCGCATCGTCGGCCGCCCCCTCACGAGCCTCGAACGCGACGCCCAGCTCGTGCGCGCGGGCGACTTCGACCGGCCCATCGTCATCGACGGCCCCTCCGACGTACGGGCTCTCGGCCTCGCCGTCGAGGACATGCGCCGCAAGATCGTCGCCGAACTCGCCGAGTCCCGCTCCCGCGAGGCGCTGCTCGCCGACCGCACCGCCGAGCTCGACGCCCAGACCGCCGAGCTCCAGCGCTCCAACGCGGAGCTGGAGCAGTTCGCCTATGTCGCCTCGCACGACCTGCAGGAACCGCTGCGCAAGGTCGCCTCCTTCTGCCAGCTCCTGGAGAAGCGGTACGGGGATCAGCTCGACGGGCGGGGCAAGCAGTACATCGACTTCGCCGTCGACGGTGCCAAGCGGATGCAGGTCCTCATCAACGACCTCCTCGCCTTCTCGCGTGTGGGCCGCATGGGCGGCGACCTCGTCGAGATGCCGCTCGGCGCGGCGCTCGACCGCGCGCTGAGCGACCTCGAAGTGCCCATCGAGGAGGCGGGGGCCGTCGTGGAGACCGAGGGCGAGCTGCCCCGCGTGCTCGGCGACCGCACGACGCTCACCATGCTGTGGCAGAACCTGCTCGGCAACGCCGTCAAGTTCCGCCATCCCGAGCGCACCCCGCACGTCCGTGTCACGAGCGTCCGCGAGGGCGACATGTGGCACTTCTCGGTCACCGACAACGGCATCGGGGTCCCCGAGGAGTTCGGCGAGAAAATCTTCGTCATCTTCCAGCGGCTCCACAGCCGCGAGGAGTACGGCGGGACCGGTATCGGGCTCGCGCTGTGCCGCAAGATCGTCGAGCACCACGGCGGCCAGATCGGGCTCGACCACTCCGTCACCGAAGGTGCCCGCGTACGCTTCACCCTCCCGGCCCTGCCCGATTCGCCCCCGGCGGAGGAGACTCCGGCCGACGTCCCCGCCCAGTCCCCGGAACCCCGTTCCTCCGCCCCGCTTGGAGCCACGAAGTGAACACGCCAGTCCAGCCCATCGAGGTCCTGCTCGTCGAGGACGACCCGGGCGACGAGCTGATGACGCGCGAGGCGTTCGAGGACAACAAGATCCGCAACACCCTGCACGTCGTGCGCGACGGGCAGGAGGCGCTCGACTTCCTCTACCGCCAGGGCGAGTACTCCGACGCCCCCCGCCCCGACCTGATCCTCCTCGACCTCAACCTGCCCAAGTACGACGGCCGGCAGGTCCTGGAGCGCATCAAGAGCGACGACGACCTCGCCCACATCCCGGTCGTGGTGCTCACGACGTCCTCCGCCGAGGAGGACATCCTGCGCAGTTACCGCCTGCACGCCAACGCCTACGTCACCAAGCCGGTGGACCTCGATCAGTTCATCGCGGCGGTCCGGCAGATCGACGACTTCTTCGTGACGGTGGTCAGGCTGCCGCGCGGGGCTGGGGCCTGACCGGGGGCCGGGCGAGGGTCCGGAGGAGCTGAGCCCGGCATCCGGTGCGGGCCGTCGCGCCCCGCCCATGCCGAGGGCGGGGGCACGACATCCGGCGGGCGTTCGCCGCGTGGGACGAGCGCGGCACGGCGCTCCGCCACTCCCACCCCGAGGCCGTCGCAGCGGGTGCGGTCACCCGGGCGGCATCGTGCGCAAACCGGGCGGGTCGGAGGCGCGGGCGGCCCGGACGTAATGGGCGGAGTGCCCGGTCCCGCCCCCACCGCTTCGCCGGACCCGCGAGCTTCGGGTCCAGCGGGTGCGGCTTGCCGGTCGCAGCGTGTTCGGGCCGCCCGTCGCAGTGGGCCCCGGCGCGCACGTCACAGCGGGTTCGGGGCGCCCAGGGGGTTCGTGCAGAAGCCGCCGCCGACGTGGGCGGTCTCCTCGGGCGGGGGCTGGGGGGTGTCGCGCAGGAGGTCCGCGTACGTCTCGGCGTTGTCCTGCGGCTCGTAGCCCAGCGCCCGCGCCTCCGCGAGCGAGTAGACGCGACGCGTGTTGTCCGAGACGCCCCACACGAGCCGGTAGCCCGGTGACGGGGCGCTCAGGCAGGCCTCGAAGAGGCGGGCGCAGTCGTCGGGCGAGAGCCAGGTGACGAGGCCGCGCGGGCCGAGCGGCAGCGGCGTCTCGAAGCAGGAGCCGATGCGCAGCGCGAGCACGTCCATGCCGAACCGCGAGTGGTAGAGGCTGCCGAGCGCCTCGATCGCCGCCTTGCTCACGCCGTAGTACGAGTCCGGGCGGGGCGAGGAGTCGGCCGGTAGCCCCTCGGGCCCCGCCTCCTCGACGCGGCGGAAGCCCACCGCGTGGTTGCTCGACGCGAGCAGCACCCGCGTGATGCCCGCCCGCCGCGCCGCCTCCAGGACGACCTGGGTCCCGTGGATGTTCGTCGTGAGCGTCGCCTCCCAGGAGTCCTCGCGGCTCAGGCCGCCGAGGTGGATGAGCGCGTCCGCGTCCGCGCACGCCTTCGCCATCACCTCCGGGTCGGTCACCGAACCCGTCACGATCTCCACGTCCTCGCCCTCGGCGGCCGGCTCCTGCGGCGCGAGGTCGAGGAGCCGCAGCACCCGCCCCGGGCGGCGTAGCCGCCGCCGCATCAACCGCCCGATCCCGCCTGCGGCCCCGGTGATCAACAGCCGCTGTGCTCCCACGGATGTGCTCCTTCGTGACGGCCCCCGGGCGGGGGCGGATGATGACCTCACTGACCCGGCGCGGGGGCCGCTCAGCGAATCCCCGCCCGCCGCAGCTCGCGCCCGAGCCGCGCGGTGACCTCGACGAGCAGCTCGCCGATCTCCCGTACCCCCGCGTCGTCGATCTGGTCCACGGGGAGCGAGCAACTGATCGCGTCGCTCGCCGGGATGCGGTAGGGGACCACGGCGGCGACGCAGCGGATGCCCGGCGTGCCCTCCTCGCACTCGGTCGCGTACCCCAGCTCCCTCGCCCGCTCGCACTCGGCGAGGAGGGCCTCGCGGCTCACGACGGTGCGCGCGGTGAGCGCGGTGAGCGTCGCGGGAAGGAGCCCGTTGACCTCGGCCGGGGTCAGCTCGGCGAGCAGCGCCTTGCCGAGTGCCGTCGCGTGCACGGGCAGCGAACGCCCCACGCGCGAGATGAGGTGCGTGGAGCGCTTCGCCTCGCGGGTCTCCAGGTAGACCACCTGCTCGCCGCTGCGCCGCGCGTAGTGCGCGGTGAACCCGGTGCGCTCCCTGATCTGCTCCAGCGCCTCGGTCGCGAAGGGCATCGCGGCGTCGCGGTCGAGGTACGCGGTCCCGCAGACGAGGGCGCGGATGCCGAGCCGGTAGCGGGCCGCCCCCGCGTCCTGCTCCAGCCAGCCCACGTCGAGGAGGGTGCGGAGCAGTCCGTGGAGGCTGGAGCGCGGGAAGCCGGTGAGCGTGTGCAGTTCGGCGAGGGTGAGCCAGGTGTCGTGCGCGGCGAAGGTCTCCATGAGGTCCAGCGCGCGCCTGGCCGACTTCACGCCCGTACCGCCACCGGCGCGCTCCTCCTCGTCCGCGGCGGCCCGGCCGGCCTGTCCCGTCTCCGCCGCCCGTGCCTGTGCCGTCCGTGCGGTCTCCTGCGTCCCCGGTGTCGCCACGCCCCTCAAGTCCCCTCTGCCTTCCCGGAGTCGAGCCTCCCGGAGCCGTCCGCGCCCACGCGTTCCAGCCGTCCCTGTCCGCTCCGTTGACTTGTGACGGACGCCATATTAGCTTCCGTCGCGTTCATGGAGACGGACAGGTTCCAGTACAGCATATGCGTTCATGTTCGTGAACGCCTCGCGGAATGACGGACGCTGAAAGGAAGTCATCGATGCATGCGTTCGACTGGACGGTCATGTGCGCGTACTTCGGGCTCATGGTCCTGATCGGCTGGTGGTCGCACCGCAGGGTCGGCGACGTGAAGGACTTCTTCACCGCCGGGGGCCGGATGCCCTGGTGGCTCGCCGGGATCTCGCACCACATGTCCGGCTACAGCGCGGTGCTCTTCGTCGCCTACGCGGGGGTCGCCTACACGACCGGGATCACGGTCTACTTCTGGGGCTTCGCGTCCATCGGTGTCGGCGTCGGGATCGGCAGCTGGCTCTTCGCCGCGCGCTGGAACCGGCTGCGCTCGCGGTTCGGCGTCGCCTCGCCCCTCGAATACCTCGCCCGCCGCTACAACGTGGCGACGCAGCAGGCCCTCGCCTGGAGCGGCAGCCTTCTCAAGATCGCCGACATCGCGGCCAAGTGGTTCGCCGTCGCGACCCTGCTCAACGTCTTCGCCGGGATCGACTACAACCTCGGCATCCTCATCACCGGCGTCATCACGCTCGTCTACTGCACGATCGGCGGTCTGTGGGCCGACGCCCTCACCGAGCTGGGGCAGTTCGTCATCCAGGGCGCCGCCGCCCTCGTCATGATCGTCGTGGTGCTCCACAAGCTCGGCGGGATCTCGGCGGTGTGGACGATGTGGGGCGACCTGCCCAGCGCCCACCTGCACCCGGCGACCTCGCAGTACACGACGGTCTTCCTGCTCGTGTACGTCCTCGTCAAGACGCTGGAGTACAACGGCGGGATGTGGAACCTCGCCCAGCGCTACATGGCCGCGCCGAGCGCGAGCGAGGCCCGGCGCGGCGCCCGGCTCTCGGCGGCGCTCTACCTGTTCTGGCCGATCGTGCTCATGTTCCCGATGTTCGCGGCGCCCCTGCTCATCCCCGGCCTCGACAACCCCAACAACTCCTACGCTGTCATGGCCACGACATTCCTGCCGCACGGTCTCATCGGGCTGGTGCTCGCCGGGATCTTCTCGCACACGATGGCGATGGTCTCCTCCGACGCCAACGCGATCTCGGCGGTCATCACGCGGGACATGATCCCCGTGCTCTCGGCACGCGCCCGCCACCGGACCCAGACGCAGGGGCTGAAGGCGGCACGTGTCACGACGGTCGTCTTCGTCCTGCTGACGATGGCGGTCGCGACGCAGGCCGAGAACCTCGGTGGCGTGCTCCAGATCGTCGTCAACTGGGTCGCCGCGCTCATGGGCCCGATATCCGTCCCGCTCCTGCTCGGTATGCTGCCGCGCTTCCGCACCTGCGGACCGCGCGCGGCGCTCGTCTCCTGGGCGAGCGGCCTGATCGCCTACGCGCTCGTCTACTACGTCTTCGACACCTCGCAGACGTGGCTCGTCGCGACCCCGGTCCTCGTCTCGCTCGCCCTCTACGGGGGACTCGGCCTCCTGCTGCCCGAGCCCTCCCCGGCGGCGGAGGACATCCTCGCGCGACTCGCCGCCACCGACGACGACCCCTCGGAGCCGCCGCACGCGAGCGAGGAGAGCCCGGTACGGGCCTGAACGCGCTCCCGGCGCGCGCCCGCCGCGTCCTGGCGCCCCCGCAGGGGCACCTCGACGCACCTCCAGTACGGGCCCGCCGCGACGCGCCTCCGTGGGGGGCGGCCGTGGCGCTCCTCCGGCACGCGGGTCAGTGGTGCCCCGCGCCCGAGGAGCGCAGGCGCGACCGGCGGCCACGGTGCAGCGCCGCCCGCTCGTGCTCGTCCAGGCCGCCCCACACCCCCGACCGCTGCTTGCTCTCCAGCGCGTACTCCAGGCACTCGGCGCGCACCGGGCACCCGGCGCACACGCGCTTCGCCTCCTGCCGCTGCACGGCTCCCGGCCCTTCGGTGCTGACGGGGAAGAAGAGTTCGGGATCGGTGTCCGCGCAGGCGGCGCGTCGCATCCACTCCATGGAAGATCACTCCTCGTATCGGAAACGTTCCGATGCGGGTGACCGGCCCATCCGCCCGCAAACCCCGCCGTGCCGCCTTCACGGGGCCCGCCGCACTCCCTTCACGCGAGCCACGCCGTACCTTCGCGCGACGGACGGGGGCGGACGGGACGGGCGGGGCCGCCGGAGCGAGCAGTGCTCTCGTGGCGTACCGGGCCGTCCGTGCGGGCGGGGCGCTTTCGCCGGACGGGCGAGGGCGGGGGAGGGGCGGCGTGGCCGCGGCCCGGCCGGGCTCAGTCCTCCACGTCCTCGATCTCCTCGGGCACGGTGTCCTCGGGAAGCCCGTAGTACGCGTACAGGGCGCTCTCCTCGGCGGCGTCGATGTGGTCCTCCGCGTCGCCGGGGCGCGGTGCCTCGCGCACCCGTTCCTTCGGCCAGGGGACGGTGATGCGGCGGCCCTCGCGGACGGCGCCCGCGAGCGGCACGAAGTGCTCGCGCAGGCCGAGCAGTCCCGTGCGGACCGTGACCCACTCGGGACGCCCCGTGCGGTCGTCCAGGTAGACCTCGTCGACGCCGCCGATCTTCTCGCCGCCGTCGTCGTAGACATCGAGGCCGTCCAGCTCACCCGGCGCGCCCAGTCGCTTGCTCTTCGCCACCGTGACCACCTCCTCGCCGTGCGGTGTCCTCCCTCCATGGCGCACCCCACGCACCGCCGGGGCAACCGGAGGAACCACGGGTGTGCGAAGCTCTCGGCCATGACCACGGACAGCACGCACACGGTGGGGTGGACGGCGGGGGAGTGGCTCAACCGGCCGCCCGCCGTCCGTACGGACGAGGAGGACGGGGCACTGCTCGTCACGGCGGCCGAGGGCAGCGACTTCTGGCGCACCACCTCCTACGGTTTCCTCCGGGACACGGGGCACGCCCTTCTCGTGCCCTTCGCCGGCGACAGCGCCGTGGAAGTGACCTTCCGCGCCGACCTCCCCGAGCTGTACGACCAGGCGGGTCTCTTCGTCAGGGTGGCCCCCGACACCTGGCTCAAGGCGGGCGTCGAGACGAGCGACGGCCTCCCGCACCTCGGCGCGGTCGTCACCCACGGCACCTCCGACTGGTCGCTCGCCCCCGTCCCCGAGTGGGCCGGCCAGGACGTCACGATCCGGGTGAGCCGCGCGGGCGACGCCCTCACGGTCCGCGCGAAGACGGCCACCAGCCCCTGGCGCATGGTCCGCCTCGCCCACCTCGCCCCGGACGCGGAGGCCGCGGCGGGCCCGTTCTGCTGCGCGCCGGAGCGCGCCGGGCTGACGGTGCGGTTCACCCGCTTCACGGCGGGCCCGGCGGACCGGGGACTGCACGAAGGGGTGTGAGCGGGAGTGGGACGAGGGGGGCGGGCCAGCGGGGGTCCCCCCTCGCGCGTCCGGAGCGGTGTCGGCCGGGCTCTGCGCGTCCGCAGCGGTATCGGCCGTGCTCTGTGCGTCCGGAGGTGGTCGGCTTCGGATGTCCGGTGCCGGGATGGGCCCGGCACGTCCCGAGCGGTGTCAGTCGAGCCGCGTGGCCGCCGCGTGGAGTTCGCGCAGGGCCGCGAGGGTGTGGTCCCCGAGGGTGCCGGGTTCCTCGTCCCGCGCCGGGTCGATCCACCGCCCGTACCCGGTCTTGAAGGCGAGCACGCCCAGTTCGGCGGCCACCCGCGCCGCGACGGCGGGCACTCCCCGCGCGACGAGCGCGTCCTTCATCGCCTCGGCCATGCCGACGCTCTTGAGCGCCTCCCGCTCCTGCAACTCCTTGTTCGCGTCGACGGCCGCGCGCATCAGCGGGCTCAGTTCCCGGTTGAACGTCGTCATCTCCGCCGAGACGCGTGCGAGGCCGTTCGCCACGGCCGCGACGGGGGTCGCGTCCGCCGGGGCCGCGCCGATGCCGTCCGCGAGCAGCCGGCTGAGGGCCTCCTGCCCCGCGGTGAGGATGTCCCGCTTGTCGGAGAAGTGGCGGTGGAACGTGCTGCGTGTCAGACCCGCGTGCGCGGCGATCTGCGCCACTGTCGTGTCGTCGTAGCCGTGCTCGGCGAACAGCCTGAACGCGGACATGATCAGGCGCTGCCGCGCGTCCGGCTTCCATCTCGGCATGAGTGCATTCTAGCGATGCGACATGTGTCGCCTCGCCGGATACAGTGATGAGACATCTGTCGCATCACGTCTGGGAGTACGACCCATGAAGGTTTTCGTCACCGGTGGCACGGGGCTGATCGGTTCGGCCGTCGTCGCCGAATTGCTCCGGGCAGGACACACCGTCACCGCGCTCACCCGCTCCGAGACCTCCGCGGCCAAGGCGGAGGCGGCGGGCGCCACGGCCCTGCGCGGTGGTCTCACCGACCTCGACGTCCTGCGGGCGGGGGCCGGGGAGGCGGAGGGCGTCGTCCACCTCGCCTTCGGCAACGACTTCAGCTCGCCCGAGGCCCTCGCGCGGGCGGTCGCCGAGGAGTCCGAGGCCCTCACCGTGCTGGGCGAGGCGCTGATCGGCTCGGACCGCCCGCTCGTCACCGTGTCGGGCACGCCCTTCGTCCCGGGGCGCGCCGCCACGGAGGAGGACCCGGTCCCGACGGACGGCCCGGTCGGGGGCCGTGGCCGCTCCGTGGAGCGCGCCCTCGCGCTCGCCGCGCAGGGGGTGCGCAGCTCCTCCGTCCGCCTCCCGCGCACCGTCCACCACGACGGCCAGGGCGGCTTCACCGGAATCCTCACCGAGGCCGCCCGCCGCTCCGGGGTCGCCGGCTACCCGGGCGACGGTGCGCAGCGCTGGCCCGCCGTCCACGCGCTCGACGCCGCCGTGCTCTTCCGCCTGGCCCTGGAGAAGGCTCCGGCGGGGACCGCCTGGCACGCCGTCGCCGACGAGGGCGTCGCGGTGCGCGACATGGCCGAGGTCATCGGCGAGCGGCTCGGTCTCCCGGTCGAGGCCGTGCCTGCGGAGTCCTTCGGCACGCTCGGAGAGATGTTCGTGACCGACCAGCCCGCCTCCAGCGCGCACACCCGCGCCGGGCTGGGCTGGGAGCCGAGGCAGCCGGGTCTCCTGGAGGACCTCCGTCACCTCACGAGCTGACACGGGGAGGTGGTGGGCCGCCCGGCGCCCGCACCGGCGGCCCACCATGCGTCCCGGGCGCTGCCCGACGGGTGCGGCGGGCACGGCTCACGGGCCGGTCCGGGTGGACGCGCGAGGTGGCGCGCGGGTGCGCGCGAGCGGCGTGCGGCCCACGCGGCGTCCCGTCCGTGCGCGAGGTGCGCGCGGCGGGTGGGGGACCGGCGGGGCTATCCGGTGGACCCCGCGTTCTCCTCGCGCTTCCTCGCCTCCCGCCTGCCGCCCCGCTGGCCGGGCAGGCGGGAGGCGGGACGGCGGCGGGGCGTGAGGCGGGTCCTGGCGCGCGTCAGCAGGGGGTGCCGTTCGCGTTGTTCACGGGCGTTGCGGTCGAGTTCGTCCAGGAGCCGCTGGGATCGCTGTTCCAGGTCGAGTTCGGCGAGGATGCGGTCGATCTCGGTCAGCAGTGCTCCGTACAGGTACCAGTGGCCGTCCTCCGTACGGGCGCTCTCGCGCAACAGCGTGCCGACGCGGGCGCGTTCACGGCGGGCGGCGTGGAGTTCGGCGGCGAGCCGGTCCTCGGCGGCCTCCGCGCTCTCGCTCACCGGGTGCGTCACGAGGACGGAGAAGCTCACGATCGCGTCGGCGACCTGCGCGAGCAGGCTCTCCACGGCCTGGGCCGCCTTCGGCTCGAAGAGCGCGGCGGTGTCCTCGGACTCCCGTACCCGCGCCAGGTCCGTGAAGGTGCGCGCGAGCACCCGCAGGACCACCGTGCAGATCTCCAGCGTGTCGAGCCCCGTGCGCAGCACGACCCGGTTGAGCAGCCCCTCGCGCACGCGCGGGTTGAACCGCAGGCTCTCCTCCGCCTGCCGCAGTGCCGCGTCCACCTCGGCGATGTCCCTGTCCAGGTCCCGCGCCTCCTGGAGGGTGGCCCGCGCCTCGCGCACCGGGTCGCTGCTGCTCAGCTCCTCACCGATGCGCAGCAGGAGCCGCCGCATCCGCCGGGCCAGGTCCTCCAGCGCGTCCCCCGCGGTCCCGGTCCACACCGGCGGCGCGAGGACGGCGTTGACGAGCAGTCCCACCGCCGCGCCGATCACCGTCTCCAGCACCCGGTCCCAGGCCGTGTCCGTGACCCGGCTGACGCCGAGCACGAGCATCGCGCTGATCGCCACCTCCGGCACGAACTCGCTGACCCGGACAAGGTGTCCGACGACGAGGGCCGCCAGGATGAGCAGCCCGAGGCTCCACCACGTCAGCCCGACGAGCGCGCTGAAGCCGATCGCGACGAGCACCCCCGCGATGACCGCGTTGACGCGCCGGACACCGGTGGTGAGGGTCGCGTAGAGCGTCACCTGCACCGTGAGGAGCGCGGTGAGCGGGGCGGTGAGCGGCGCCGGAGTGTCGCTCACGTGCTGGGCGACGACGTACGCGAGCGTCGCCGCCCCCGCGGCCCGTACGGAGCGGACCACCGTGGCCTCGCGCCACACCCGCTCCCACAGGTGCGCCACGCGCTCCGACGCGCTGCCCTCACCGCGCAGCCGCCGCCACGCCGCCCCCAGCTCTCCCCTGAGCTTCGCCCTCTGTTGATCAAGCACGCCGGTTTCCTTCCCCGCTTCCCGCGAAACCAGCCCTGCGGTCGCGGGTTTCTTGCCCAGCGCACCGGGATCGATCCCGCAGGGGATGAGCAGGACCGCATTCATGCATTGGACGCATTGGATGGGCCATGCATACATTTTCGGGGTGACCCCGCCCCCCGCCGAAGGCCCCTCCGCCGCGGGCTCCCCAGCCCCCGGCCCCCGCCCTCCCGCCGCCCCGCGCGTCCTCCCGCCGCCCCACCACGCGGGAACCCCCGCCTTCCGGCGGGCCTCGGGCGCCCTCTTCGCCGCCGGGCTCGGCACGTTCATGACGCTCTACTGCGTGCAGGCGCTCCTGCCGTCCCTCGCGCACGACCTCGACCTCTCCCCGGCGGGCGCCTCGCTCAGCGTCTCCGTCGCGACGCTCGCGATGGCCGTCGGCGTCATCCCGCTCACCGCGCTCTCGGACGCCTGGAACCGCACGACGATGATGTCGCTCGCGCTCGGCGCGGCGGCCGTCTTCGGCATCGCCTCGGCCTTCGCCCCGAACTTCCCCGTCCTCCTCGTCCTGCGCCTGCTCCAGGGCCTCGCGCTCGCCGGGCTCCAGGCCACCGCGATGTCGTACCTCTCCGAGGAGGTGCACCCCGGCTCGCTCGGCGGCGCGATGGGCCTGTACGTGGCGGGCAACGGCATCGGCGGCATGCTCGGCCGCCTCGCCGCCGACGGCGTTCTCCAGCTCACCCACTCCTGGCGCTGGTCGATCGGCGCGGTCGGCGTCATCGCCGCCGTGTGCGCGCTCGTCTTCCGCCTCACCATCCCGCCCTCCGTCCGCTTCGTCCCCAAGGGCGCCTCCCCGCGCGCCCTCGCGCGCGGCGTCGTCCGGGCCCTGCCCGACAGCGGGCTGCTGCGCCTCTACCTCATCGGCTTCGTCGCGATGGCCGCCTTCGTCACCGTCTACAACTACCTCGGCTTCCGCCTCATCGCCCCGCCCTTCTCGCTCTCCGAGGGCACCGCGGGACTGCTCTTCATCACCTACGTCTCCGGCTCCTTCTCCTCCGCGCTCGCGGGCCGCCTCGTCGACCGCCTCAGCCGCCGCCTCGTCCTCGTGCCCGCGCTGCTCGTCACGCTCGGCGGTCTCGCGCTCATGCTGATACCGAGCCTCGGCGCCGTGATCCCCGGGCTCGTCGTCTTCACCATGGGCTTCTTCGCGGCGCACGCCGTCGCGAGCGGCTGGGTCGGGGCCCGCTCGAAGGCCGTCGGGGCGCAGGGCGCGGCCGTCTACCTGTTCTTCTACTACGTGGGCAGCGCGCTCGGCGGCTCGGCGGGCGGCACCGTCTACGGACACGGCCACTGGAGCGCGCTCACCCTCTACACCGGCGCCCTCGTCGCCGTGGGCCTGCTCAGCGCACTGAGCCTCGGCCGGTCGCGGAAGGCGGGCGGGGAGACGGGGGCCGCCACCTCGGGCGGGAAGCGTCCCGCCACCACGGTGGAGGTGCCGGCCACCGCGCCCCGTACCCCGTAGCGCGTCCCGAGGTGGTGCGGTCACCCGCCGACACCTCTCGTGTTGCGGGCGTCACCCTTTCGGGCCAGATTGGCACTGACCCTCAGAACGTCAGCGCTCACCCCCCGTGTACGGGGGCAGGGGTGTGGGCTTCGGGTAAGGAGCCAAGAGTCATGGCTGGTGTGGTCAACCGCCGCTACCACCTCGCGTGCGAACCCACGCGGGAGCGGCTTTCCCAGATGCGGCGCATCGCCGCCGCCCATCTGCGCCACTGGGGCCTGGACCTCCAGGTCGCGCCCGTGTGCGCGGCCCTGGACGAACTGCTGCGCAACGTCGTGGAGCACGCCGACACCGGGGACGGGCGGTGCGCGCTCGAACTGCGCTGGAGCGGCAGACAGCTCACCGTCTCGGTCTCCGACCGCGACCCGCGCCTGCCCCGGCTGCACTCCGCGAGCACGGGCGGCCTCGCCCGCGTCGCCGCGCTGAGCGACAGCTGGGGCACATGCGCCACCGAGGACGGCGGCAAGGCCGTCTGGTTCACCCGCAAGGTCGCCGACGCCCAGCGGGTGCCCCTGCCGCAGGCCGTCCCCGAGACACTCGCCCCCGAGGCCCAGCCGCTCCCCGTGTCCCTGCCGGTACCGCAGGAGGGCGATCCCGTCCTGGCGGAGCAGCCGCTGCGGGCCGGGGCCGAGGCACGGTGAGCGCCATGGACGGCGTCCGGGCACCGGTCTGGCCCGCCGGGGCGATCCGCCGCACCGGCGCGAGCCGCCCCACGAGGCCCCCACGGCCCGTACGCGAACCGGAGCCCGCGCCCGCGCCCGCCGCGCCCACACCGCTGCGCCCCGAGCGCCGCGCCGTGGCCCGCGTGCTCGACCGCTACCGCGCCTGGGAACGGCTCACGCTCGACCACCCCGCCAACGGCACCGTGCGCCGCCGCTTCGAGGCGACCGCGTACACGCTGTGCGTTCTCATGGCACGCCGGACGAGCCGCGAGGCGGCCCACGCGGCCGAGCACTACCTCGGCGACACCCGCCGCCGGGGCCGTGCCATCGCCCCGCCGGAGCCGGACCGCCCCGAACCGGTGCCGCCCGGCCGCCCCGTGCGGCCCGTCGCGCCGCGCGACGCGGTACCGGTGGGCTGACGTTCCGCCACGGCCCCGCCCCGTACCCGCACGGGGGTGGGGCCGTGGCCTGTCGCGCCGCGCCTCACCCGCGGGTCGGGCGGGGAAGAGCGACGCGCCCGCCCGCGCGTGGCGGATCCCCGGCGGCGAGCGTGCGGAGCACGTCCGCCAGCACGTCGCCGAGCACCACCGGCTCGTCCGCCGTGCCGCGCCCGCCCGCCACCTCCCTGGTCCCGCGTTCCCGAACCACCGTCGTCGCCGTCCCGCTCATCCCGGTCACCCCAGTCCCGTGGGCGCGGTGTCCACGTGCCGGGCATCGTCGCACCGGGGTCTGACAACGGGGTGACGGTACGGGGACGTGCGGGCGAGGGGCCGGGGCTCAACGCCGCTCCAGCACCCCCCGCACGAACGCCGCCTGGCCCGCGTGCTGGTGACAGTCCCCGAGCACGCTCACGAGACGGACGCCGAGCGTGACCGGGGGCGACCAGTTCTCGTCGACGACGCGGTCCAGGTCGGCGTCCGAGAGCCCGGAGACGTACGCGAGGGTCCTCTCGTGCACCGCGTCGAAGTAGCCCAGCAGCGGTTCAGGGCCGCTCACCCGCACCCGGCCCACCTCCGCCGCGCTCATCCCGTAGCCCGTCGCCCCGTCCGGGAACGGCAGCCCGAAGCGCTCCGCCCACCCGGACGCCGTCCACACCTGCTCCTCGCCCGCCGCGTCCGCGAGGTGGTCGTCCTGGACCCGGCTCAGGTGCCACACGAGCCAGGCGATCGAGTTCGCGTCCGGATCGAGCCGCTCCCCGAGCTGTTCGCCCGTCAGGCCCTCGACCGCCGCGTGCACCTCCTCCGCAATCCGCCCGAACCCGTCACTGAGCAGCTCCGCACCACGCATCGCGCACACCACCTCTCGTCGGCACCGGCCTCGGGACACCCCCGGGACCGCCTCCCCCACCATGCCGCCTGCCCCACGCCTCCGCACCCGAACCGGCACCTCGGCGGCCCCGGCCGCGGCGCCGGTCAGCGCGCTCGCCCCGGCCCCTGCGCCGCCCGGCGGCGATCCGTCCGTATGAGGGGACGGGACTCCGGCCGGGGACCTGACCGCCGCCGGGCGCGTCCGCGCGCAGGCCGCCAGGCGCGCCGACGCGGAACGCGCGGCCCCCGCACCCGCCGTCGCCGGGCCCACCACTTGCACCTGTCCGCTCTCGCACCCTGCTGTCAGCTCCCGTGCCCCGGTACCTTCGTCCACCGGAACGACCGATGAGGCGCGGAGGCCGCCGCGGCCCCCGCCGTCGCGGACCGGGCCGCGGCGAGCCGGCCCCGGCCTCCGACATCCACGAAAGGGGCCCTCCCGTGGCCGAGTCGGCGACCCACCTCGACTGGGGCGGTGACGGTCCGCCCGTCGTGCTCCTGCACGGCCTCGCGGGATACGCGGGGGAGTGGGAGTCCGTCGCCGTCCGCCTGCGGGCGCGGGGGCGTCGCGTGGTCGCGATGGACCTGCGAGGGCACGGAGGGAGGGTGCGCCACCCGCGCGACACGCGTGCGAGCGCGCACGCCGACGATGTCGCCCGGCTGCTCGGGCGCCTCGGTGCCGGGCCCGCCGTACTCGTCGGGCAGTCGCTCGGCGGGCGGGTGGCGCTCCGCGCTGCGGAGGAACACCCCTCCCTGGTACGGGGCCTGGCGCTCGTCGAGGCGGACGCGCGGCCCGTGTCCGAGGCGCCGGGCGATGCCGCGATCCGGTGGTTGCGGTCCTGGCCGCTGCCCTTCCCGGATCGCGCGAGCGCGGCGGCGTGGCTCGGCGGGGGAGCGGTCGGGGACGCGTGGGCGGGCGGGCTCGAAGAGCGCGAAGGGGGGCTTCGGCCGCGCTTCGACGTCGATGTGCTCGCCCGCCTCTTCGACGCCCTCCTCCGCGCGCCCTCCTGGCCCGCGTGGACCGCGCCGGGACTCCCCGTCCTGCTGCTCGTCGCCGAGCACGGCATCCTCGCGCCCTCCGCGGTGCGGGCCATGCTCGCCGCGCGTCCCGACGCGTGGTCCCTCGGGGTGCCGGGGGCCGGGCACGACGTGCACCTCGAACGGCCCGACGCCGTGGCCGGGTTCCTCGACGCGTTCCTCGCGGCCCACGTCTGAGGACCCGGCCCCCGGGCTACTCCTTGGTGCTGCCCGCACCCGGCCTCGGTGGCAGGCTGTCGCCCTCGATGTCCACGTTGGGGACCGCCTTGTCGAGCCAGCGCGGGAGTGCCCACGCGTGGCGGCCGAGGAGGGCGAGGACGGCGGGGACGACCGTGAGCCGGACCACGAAGGCGTCCAGGAGCACGCCGATCGTCAGGGCGAAGCCGATGGACTTGATGATCGGGTCGTGGTTGAAGATGAAGCCGCCGAAGACCGAGGCCATGATGAGCGCCGCCGCCGTGACGACCCGTCCGCTGCGCTCCACACCGTGCTCGACGGCGGCACGGGCGTCGCGGTGGTGGTGGTAGTGCTCGCGCATGCGGCTCACGAGGAAGACCTCGTAGTCCATCGCGAGCCCGAAGAGCACCCCGATGAGCAGGACGGGCAGGAAGCTGACGACGGGTGCGGCGGCGGCGACCTGGAAGACGCCGTCGAGGTGCCCGTACTGGAAGACCCACACCACCGCGCCGAGGCTCGCCGCGATCGAGAGCAGGAAGCCGAGCACCGCCTTGAGCGGGACGAGGAGGGAGCGGAAGGCGATCATGAGCAGGAGGAGCGCCAGGATGACGATGATCGCGATGAAGAGCGGCAGCGCGCCGGAGAGCTTCGCCGAGACGTCGATCCCGGCCGCGGTCTGCCCGGCGACGTAGGCGGTGCCGCCCGCGCGGTCGACGGGCTCGGTCGCCTCGTCGCGCAGCCGGTGCACGAGGTCCGTCGTGCGCTGGTCGTCGGGGCCCGACTTGGGGACGATGCCGAGGACCGTGAGGGTGCCGTCCTTGTTGGTGTTGGGCGGCGCGAGCGTCGCGACGTCGGGGTCCTTCTGCACGGTCGCGGCGACCTGCTTGACGATGCCCTCACGCTCCTGGGCGGGCACCTTCGTCCCGTCCACGGCGAGGAGCAGCGTCGCGTTGAAGCCGGGGCCGAAGCCCTTCTGGAGGAGTTCGTAGCTCTTGTGCTGGGTGCTCGCGGTGGGCTGGGTCTCGTTGCTCGGCAGGCCCAGCCGCAGGCTCTTCGCGGGGACGGCGAGGGCGAGCATCCCGACGACGCACACGACGAGCACCGGGATCGGGAAGCGGGTCATGAGGCGCCCCCACGCCAGTCCCCAGGCGCCGGGCGCGCGCCTGCGGCCGGCCTTGCCCGTGGCGCCGTCGGTGTCGCCCGCCGGCTTCGCCTTGGGGCGCAGCCGCTCGCCGAGGAAGCCGAGGAGCGCCGGTACGAGCGTGAGCGCGACGAGTACGGCGACGAGCACCGTGCCTGCCGCCGCCAGCCCCATCACCGTCAGGAAGGGGATGCCCGCCGACGCGAGCGCGGCGAGCGCGATGATCACGGTGATCCCGGCGAAGGTGACCGCGCTGCCCGCCGTCGCCGTGGCCCGCCCGATCGAGTCGTGCACGTCCTCGTCGGGGTCCGCGAGCTGTTCGCGGTGGCGCGAGACGAGGAAGAGGGCGTAGTCGATGCCGACCGCGAGGCCGATCATGAGGGCCAGGATGGTCGCCGTGTTCGTCATCTCGATGAAGCGGGACAGGAACTCCACCGTCATCACGCCCACCCCGACGCCGATCAGGGCGGTGAGCAGCGGGAGCCCGGCTGCGAGCAGCGAGCCGAGCGTGAGCGCGAGCACGACGAAGGCGACGACGACGCCGATGATCTCGGCGGGGCCGCCCACCTCGACGGGCGGTGCGGAGACGGTGCCGCCGAGTTCGGCCTTCAGGCCCGCGTGCCGGGCCGTGTCGAGCGCGTCGTCGAGCTTGTCCTTCGCGGACTGCGGCACCTCCTGCGCGGGCTTGCCGAAGACGGCGTCCGCGTAGGCGATCGTGCGGTCCTTCGAGACGGTGCCCGTCTTCGCGGGGTCGGCGACCTGGAGGACACCGGGGATGTGGGCGACCTCCTTGAGCGTCGCCCCGATGGCGCGCTGCTCCTTCGCGCCCGTCAGCTTCTCGCCCTTCGGCGCCTCGAAGACGACGCGTGCGGTGCCGCCCGCCGCCTCGGGGAACTTTTCCTTCAGGAGGTCCTGGGCCTCCTGCGACTCGATCCCCGGCACCGTGAACTCGGTCGACAGCTTCCCGTGGAGGGTCGTGCCGAGCCCGACCGCCACCGCGAGCAGCAGCACCCACACCGCGAGCACTCGCCCGCGGCGGCGCGCCGCCCAACGTCCCAGCGCGTACAAACGTTGTGCCACGGCAGGCTTCTCCCCTTCGACGGTGCTCCGCGGACCGGCTCCGCGAGATTTCTGCACTCTAATGCATCTTTGCAGTCCTCGGTAAAATTCCTGTTCGCACCGGGTTGCCGGAGTGCTCCGCTGGCTATGCTCGATGTCATGAACAGGGTCACTGACGGGGCGGGACTGAGAGAGCGGGGCAAGGCCAGACGGCGGGCCGCCATCACCCGCGCGGCCTTCGCGCTCTTCGCCGAACAGGGTTTCGACGCCACGACGGTCGCGGAGATCGCCGCAGCCGCCGAGGTCTCGCCGCGCACGGTGACCCTCTACTTCCGCTCCAAGCAGGACATCGCCTTCGCCACCTTCGACAGCTCCGTCGAAGCCCTCACCGAGGCCCTGCGCTCGCGTGCCCCCGGGATCCCCGCCGTACACGCCCTGGAGAGCTGGCTGCGCCAGGAACTCGCCTGTCACGACGACCTCGGCGAGATGGAGGTGCGCATGTTCGAGGCGAACCCCGAGCTGCGGGCGGTGAAGACGGCGCGCATGGCGGCCCTCATCGAGGAGGGCGCCGGTATCCTCGCGAAGGACACCGGGCAGCGCCCCGGCTCCCTCGGTCCACGCCTCGCCGCCGCCGCGGCCGCCGCCGTCGTGACCGAGATCGTCGAACACCCCGAGGGCGCCGACCGCAACGAGGCCATCACGCTCGCGATGGCCTTCCTCAAGGGCGGCGTCGACGCGATGACCGCCTCGGAGAGCGAGAGGCACGCCGCCGCGCGGTAGCCGTCCGCCGCGCCGTAGCCGTGCGCCGCACGGTTGCCGAATGCCGCGCCGTAGCCGTCGGCTACGCGATGCCCGTCCGCCGCGCGGTCGCCGTGCGGAAAAGCCTTTGACGCCGTCTCATGACCCCCCGGAGGATCGCTCGCATGCTGATACGCGAGGTCACGGCGGCCGACTGGCCGGGCATCTGGCCCTTCCTCCGGGACATCTGCGCGGCGGGCGAGACGTTCACCTACCCCCTCCATCCCACGCGGGAGGAGGCCCGCGCGATGTGGATGCTGCCCGCCCCGGCGCACGTCGTCGTCGCCGAGGAGGCCGGCACCGTCCTCGGCACCGCGAACATGTACGCCAACCGCTCCGGCAACGGCGCGCACGTGGCGAGCGCGAGCTACATGGTCGATCCCGCCCACCAGGGCCGCGGCGCGGGCCGCGCCCTCGTCACGTACAGCCTCGACTGGGCGCGCGCGGCGGGCTTCCGCCGTATCCAGTACAACGCCGTCGTCGAGACCAACGCTCCGGCCCTCGCTCTCTACCGCGACCTCGGCTTCGAGATCCTCGGCACCCTCCCCGAGGGCTTCCACCACCCGCGGCTCGGATACGTGGGGCTGCACAGCCTGCACCGGGCCCTCTAGCGGCACGGGGCGGGTCGGACGGGGCGCGGCGACGCCGGGTACAGGGCAGCACAGGGCGCGGTGACGCCCTGTGGGGCGTGTCCGGCGCTGCGTCGCCCCCGCCCCTCATTCCCGTTTCCCGCCCTCGTCCTTCCCCGTCTCGTGGTGCCACGGGTGCCGCAGGCGTACCCACACGTCCCGGGCCTGGCGCCCGGCGTGGATGCGGCTGCGGGCGACGAGGCGGCGGGCCTGCTCGGCCGTCTCGACCATCGGCCCAGAGCCCCTGAGCGGGCGGCCCGCCGTCTCGTGCAGGAAGAACGTCGAGAGGAGCCCGATCGCCCCCGCGACCATCAGGTAGTAGGCGGGCACCATCTCGTCGCCCGTCGCCTCCACCAGGGCAGAGGCGAAGAGCGGGGTGGTGCCGCCGAAGAGCGACACCGAGATGTTGAACGCGATCGACAGGGCCCCGTACCTGATCCGCGTCGGGAAGAGCGCGGGGAGTGTCGAGGCGGACGTGCCCGCGAAGGTCACGAGCAGCAGCCCGAGGATGCCGCTGCCGATCGCGGGGAGGAGGATGCCGCCCTGACGGATCAGCAGGAACGCGGGGATCGACAGGACGATGAGCGCGATGCTGCCGAAGAAGAAGACCGGGCGCCGCCCCCAGCGGTCCGAACCGCGGCCCACCGTCGTGATGGTGAGCACGACGAGCACCATGGTGCCCAGCACGAGGAGCTGGGCGGTCGTCTCGGACTCGTCGAGGGTCTCGGACATGTAGGTCGGCAGATAGGACGTGACCATGTAGTTGGTCACGTTGTAGAGCAGGACGAGCCCCATGCAGATGAGGATCGCCTCCCAGTGGTGGACGAAGATGTCCCTGAGCCTGCCCTTGCCGGACTGCCGGGCCTCCTCGACCGGGTCGTCCTCGGCGAGCGCCTCCTCGCGGTCCTCCTCCTCGCGCTGGAAGGCGGGGGTCTCCTCCAGCTTGAGCCGCAGGTAGAGCCCGATGACGCCGAGCGGTCCCGCGACGAAGAAGGGGATGCGCCACCCCCAGTCGGTGAGGCCGTCCTCGCCGAGCACCGTCGTCAGGACCGTCACGAGGCCCGAGCCGAGCGAGTAGCCGACGAAGGTCCCGAAGTCGAGCCAGCTCCCGAAGAACCCGCGCCGCCTGTCGGGCGCGTACTCGGCGATGTACGTCGTCGCGCCCGCGTACTCACCGCCGGTCGAGAAGCCCTGCACGAGCCTGCACACGAGCAGCAGGATCGGCGCGGCGAAGCCGACCGAGGCGTACGTGGGCAGCACGCCGACGGCGAAGGTGCTCACCGCCATCATGATGATGGTGACGGCGAGGACCTTCTGCCGCCCGATCCGGTCCCCGAGCGGCCCGAAGACCAGCCCGCCGAGGGGGCGTACGAGGAACGCCGCCGCGAAGGTCGCGAAGGTCTGCACGACCTGAGCGCCCGGCGAGCTGGACGGGAAGAAGACCTTCCCGAGTGTGCCCGCGAGATAGGCGTAGACCCCGAAGTCGAACCACTCGATGGTGTTGCCGAGCGCCGCGGCGGTCACCGCGCGCCGGATGCGTGGCGGATCGGTGACCGTCACGTCCTGGGCCGCGTACATCTTCTTGCGGCGGCGCAGCAGGGTCCGCAGCATCCGGTCGGTGGCCTGCCGGTCACCTTTCCTGGCCCGGTCCGTGCTGGGCCGCCGTGTCCGTTCAGGCATCCCGCTCCCTCTCCCCGTGTCGTACGGTCCCGTTCGGGCTTCGCCGCCCCATGCGTCGCGGCCCGCCCTTGCGTACCCTCCTGCCCCCGCGTACCCCGTTGCCGCACGGCACGGCCGAAGAGGTGAGGACACAGCCCGTACGGTCCACCGCGAACGCCCGCCTGAGCGGCCCGGACCGGGGTATCCGGACGCTGTGCGTGTCTCCTGCACGTACGCCGGGGAGGGAGCGAGGACCCATGAGCGAGGCCAACGATGTCAGGGAGCGCGAGGACGCGGCGCGCGCACCGGGGCGGCCGGGCGACACCGCGCCGGATTCCGGGGAGGGTGCCGCGACCTCGTCCACGAGCAGTGACGCGCACACCAAACTGACCGTCTGGATCGCGCTCGCCGCGAACCTCGTCATCGCCGTCGCGAAACTCGTCGGCGGTCTCTTCGCCGGCTCGCCCGCGCTGCTCTCGGAGGCCGCCCACTCCGTGGCCGACAGCCTCAACGAGGTCTTCCTCCTCGCCGCGCTGCGCCGCAGCAAGCGCCCCGCCGACCCCGGCCACCCCTTCGGCTACGGCAAGGAGCGCTACTTCTGGTCGCTGCTCGCCGCGGTGGGCATCTTCGTGATGGGGGGCTGCTTCTCCGTCTTCCAGGGCGTCGAGGCGCTGCGCTCCTCCGAGCAGGAGTCGACGAGCGGGTACATCGTCGGGCTCATCGTGCTCGGTGTCGCCCTCCTCGCCGAGGGAACCTCGCTGGCACGGGCGCTGCTCCAGGTGCGCGGGCAGGAGGGCGGCATCGGCTCGGACCCGGCGCTGCGCACGGTCGTCGCGGAGGACGGCACGGCGGTCCTCGGCGTGTTGCTCGCCATCGCGGGCATGGTGCTCCACATGACGACGGGACAGGTTGTCTACGAGGCCGCCGCCTCGCTCGCCATCGGCGTGCTGCTCCTCTTCGTCGCCTTCAAGCTCGGCGCCGACGCCCGGGATCAGCTCATCGGCGAGGGCGCCGACCCCGACACCCGGGAGGCGATCACCGCCTACCTCGACGCCCAGCCCGAGATCGACGGCGTGGCCACCCTGCTCACGATGCGCCTCGGCCAGGACTCGCTCCTCGTCGCGGCCCGCGTGGACCTCGCGCCGGGCCACGAGAGCGAGAAGCTCGAACTGGTCATGGAGCGGGTCAAGGCGGGTCTCACCGAGCGCTGGCCCGAGGCCGACCAGGTCTTCCTCGACGTCACGGAGGCCCCGGAGGCGACGAAGGACCACACGAGCCCGGACCTCACGGCCTGAGACGCCACCGGCGCCCAGCGCTCCCCGCCCCCGGCGGGCTTCCCCGCGGAGTCGCGGCCGCCCGGGTCCCCCTGACGCCCCGTCCGCAGGCCGTCCACGTCCCGGCCGGGCGGCCCGGGACGGCGCGGCCTACCGTGGCTCCATGACCGCGTCCCGTCCCCGCTTCCCGCACGGTTACCCGCTCGCCGCGGCGGTCTTCGCCGTCGGCATGGCGGGAACGACCCTGCCGACCCCGCTCTACGGCCTCTACCGCGAGCACCTCGGCTTCGGCCAGCTCATGGTGACGATCGTCTTCGCCGTGTACGCGGTCGGCGTCATCGCCGTGCTGCTCCTCGCCGGGAACTGGTCCGACCTCGCGGGGCGGCGCGCCGCCGTCTGGTGGGGCCTCGGCTTCTCGGCGGCGAGCGCGCTCTGCTTCGTCTTCGAGGGCGGTCTGCCCGCCCTCTTCGCGGGGCGGCTCCTCTCCGGCTTCTCCGCCGGGCTCTTCTCCGGCGCCGCCACCGCCTACGTGCTCGACCTGGCCCCGCGACGCCGCGCCGCGCGCGCCTCGCTCGCCGCCACCGCGGCGAACATGGGCGGACTCGGCTGCGGTCCGCTCGTCGCCGGGATCCTCGCCGAGTACGCCCCCTGGCCGCTGCGCCTGCCCTACCTCGTCCACCTCGGCCTCGTCGTGCTCGCCGCGCTCGCCCTGCTCACGCTGCCCGAGCCGGTGCGTGACGCCCGTCCCCGCGCCGTGCCCCGTCCGCACGGACTCGCCGTGCCGCCCGAGGTGCGCGGCCTCTTCGTCCCCGCAGCCTGCGCGGCCTTCGCCGGTTTCGCGCTGCTCGGCCTCTTCACCGCCGTCTCGCCCAGCTTCCTCGGCGAGACCCTCGGCGTGCACAACCTCGCGGCGACCGGACTCGTCGTCTTCCTCGTCTTCGCCGGATCCATCGCCGGACAGAGCGCCTTCGGCCGCTTCGGCGTGCGCCGCGCGCTCCCCACGGGCTGCTTCGTGCTCGTCGCCGGGCTCCTCCTGGTCGCCGCGGGGCTCGCCTGGGAGGGGCTGTGGCTCCTGATCGCGGGCGCCGTGCTCGGCGGCATCGGGCAGGGACTCGCCTTCCGCGCGGGAACCACCGCGGTCGGCGTGCGGACACCCAGCGAGCGGCGCGGCGCCACGCTCTCCGCGTACTTCGTCCTCGCCTACATCGGCATCTCCCTGCCCGTCATCGCCGTCGGCGCCCTCGCCGAGGGCGTCGGGCTGCGCACCGCGGGACTCACCTTCTCCTTCTGCGTCCTCGCCCTCGCCGCCGGGGCCGGGGCCTACGTCCTGCGCCCCCGCGTGCGCGCCCTGCTGCCCCACTGAGGCCCGCCCCCCGGCGCGGCGCTCACCCGAGTGGCGGGCTCCCCGCGCGCGTAGTCCCCTGGAGTCATGAGCGAAGAAGCGATCGAGCAGTGGACCGTCCGCCTGCGCGAGACAGCGCCCGGCAGCGAGGAGGAGACCGCCCGCGGCTTCGTACGCGAGTTGTACGACGCGGCGCGGGAGGACCTGGACGAGGAGGCGGCCCAGGCCGACTTCGAGCGGGAGGAATGAGCGAGCCCCCCGGCGGCCGGTGCCGCGGGGGGCTCGCGGGCGCCGCGCCTCAGCCGCGGCCCACCGAAGGCACCGCCTCGTCGGGGGGCACCGGGCCCGGCGGCGTGCCCTCGCCGAACGGGGAGCCGCCCAGCTCCTCGCGGTGGTGCGGGGTCAGCCACGCCGACAGGGGCTCGGGGCCGCGCGGCACGATGCCGGTCGGGTTGATGCCCCGGTGCACCTCGTAGTAGTGCCGCTTGATGTGGCCGAAGTCGACCGTGTCCCCGAAGCCCGGCGTCTGGAACAGGTCACGCGCGTAGGCCCACAGGACCGGGTCCTCGGCGAGCTTGTGACGGTTGCACTTGAAGTGGCCGTGGTAGACGGCGTCGAAGCGCACCAGCGTCGTGAACGCCCGGATGTCCGCCTCCGTCAGCGTGTCCCCGACGAGGTACCGCTGCCGCTCCAGACGCCGTGACATCCACGCCAGGCGCCGGAAGACGTCCTCGTACGCCTCCTCGTACACCTCCTGGGTGTCGGCGAAACCCGCCCGGTAGACCCCGTTGTTGAGGTCGCGGTACACGCCGTCCATGACCTCGTCGATCTCGTCGCGCCGCGCCTCGGGGTAGAGGTCGGGCGCGCCCGGACGGTGCAGTTCCTTCCACTCGGTCGCGAAGTCGAGCGTGAGCTGCTGGTAGTCGTTGGTCACGAGGCGGCCGCTCGGGACGTCCACGAGGGCGGGCACGCTCACCCCGCCCGGGTAGTCCTGCTCCCGCGCGTCGTAGGCCTCCGCCAGGTAGCGGATGCCGAGCACCGGGTCGCGCCCGTCCGGATCGAGCGTGAACCGCCAGCTGCGGTCGTCCTGGATCGGGTCGGCGACCGCGAGCGAGATCGCGTCCTCCAGGCCCAGCAGCCGCCGGGAGACCAGCGCCCGGCTCGCCCACGGACACGCCCTGCTCACCACGAGCCGGTACCTGCCCGCCTCCACCGGCCAGCCGTCCCGCCCGTCCGCCGTCACCCGGTCCGCGAAATGGCTGCGCGAGCGCTTGAACGGCTTCTTCCCGTACGCGGCGTTCCCGCCGCCTTCCCCCGGGTTCCCCGCCGAGGCACGCTCGGCCCCGTCCGTCGCGTCCGTCATCGTCCTGGCTCCCGTCGTCACCGCCCCCGCCCGGCACGGCGAGGGACCTCGTCCCGTCCCCGCACCCCTACCCGCCCCGTGCCCTCCCGCCTCCTTCGCCGCGCGCGAATCACCTGCCGGGCCCCGCGCGCCGGGCGGGCCGCTCCTGCCCGCGTGGCCAAGATGAGGCAATGCCCGAAGTGCCCGCACCCGTGACCGCCCTGGCGCGCAAGGCGCCCGCACCCGTGAGGGGCCTGGCGCGCAGGACCGCCGAGCCCGTCGTCACCCAGACGCTGCGGTCGACATCGGCCGCCGTCATCTCGTACGTCCTCGCCGTCACCCTGCTGCCGCAACCGGCCCCGCTCACCGCGCCGCTCACCGCCCTGCTCGTCGTGCAGGTCACGCTCTTCGCGACGATCAGGACCGGCATCCGCCGCGTCAACGCCGTCATCGCCGGGGTGCTCATCGCGAGCGGCTTCTCCTCGCTCGTCGGCCTCACCTGGTGGAGCCTCGGGCTGACGATCGTCACCGCGCTCGTGATCGGCCGCCTCGTGCGGGTCGGCGAGTTCGTCCCCGAGGTCGCCATCTCGGCGATGCTCGTCCTCGGCGTCTCGCAGGTCGCCAACACCGCGCTCGACCGCGTCTACGAGACCCTCATCGGCGCGGGCGTCGGCCTCGCCTTCAACCTCTTCCTCGCCCCTCCCGTGTACGTGCGCACGGCGGGCGAGGCGATCACCGCGATGGCCCGCCGCAGCAGCCGCCTCTACAACGAGGTCGCCCTCCAGGTCGGCGAGGACTACAACGCCGCGCGCGCCGCCGACTGGCTGCACGCCGCGCGCCGCCTCGACAACGACATCGCCGAGGTGGACGAGGAACTGCGCCAGGCCGAGGAGAGCACCCGCCTCAACCCCCGCGTGCGCGAAGGACTCCTCAACCGCGTCGTCCTGCGCACCGGGCTCGACGCCCTGGAGATCTGCGCCGTCGTCCAGCGGGTCCAGTTCCGCACCCTCACCGACCTCGCCGCCAAGCGTCCCGGCCGCCGCCCCCTGCCCGAGGAGGCCGCCGACAGCTACGCGCGGCTGCTGCTCCACATGGGCAGCGCCGTCGAGAGCTTCGCCGCGCTCATCACCACGCCCCTGTCGACCGGCGCGGAGGACGCCGAGGACGCGCTCATCCGCGCCCTCGACGCGAGCCACGCCGAACGCGACCACCTAGCGGCGCTCCTCCTCGACCTCGTGCGCACCGAGGCCGCGCAGTGGCAGCTCTACGGCGCCCTGCTCGCCGAGGCCGACCGCGTCCTCGACGAACTCGACGTCGAGAAGCGCTCGGCCCGTCTCATCGAGGAACTCGACCGCAGCGCCTCGCGCCAGCGCGAGCGCTACCCCCGCCTCGCCGCCCTCCGCGCCCGCCTGAGGCACGGCGTCCCGCGCCCGTCCGGGCGCGGGGGCGCGGGCGGCAGGCGGAGCGGCGGGGAGACGGGGGACGGGTGAGCCCTCGCGCGCCCGGCGTGCGCTCCGCCCGGCTGGCCGTCAGCCGTTCAGCTCGCGGTCGAACTTCTCCTCGCACATCCGCTGCTCCTCGGGCGACTGCGCGTGCTGGAGGCACTCCGAGTAGCTGCGGAAGGAGCGGTACGAGTCCTGGAAGTCGTCCGACGAGGCCACGGCGATGACCAGGCCGAGGGTGATGGCGCCGCCCACGAGGCCGACGGCGCCGACGATGACGCCCGCGAGCCCGATCCCGTGGTGGGGTGCCCCGGTCCTGCGCGAGCGGCGCATGGCGATGATCCCGAAGATGATCCCGAGCACCCCGAGGACGATCCCGCCCGCGATGGTCCAGCAGAAGACCACGGCCGCGATCCCGCACACCAGCGCGGCCACGGCCATGCCACCGCCCGGAGGCTTCCCGCCCTGCCACTGCGCGCCGTACTGCCCGGCCCACGGCTCCTGCCCGGGGATGTGGCCCGGCATCTGCCCGTAGGCGCCGGGTCCCGCCGGGTAAGGGGTCTGGGCGTACGGGCCGGGAGCCGGGCCGTACGGACCTGGCGCCTGGGCGTACGGACCACCGGCGTGCTGGCCGTGCTGCCCGCCGGGGGCCTGGGCGTACGGGCCCGGGGCGCCCTCGGGGCGTGGGGGCTCGTCCTGTACCGCGAACGGACCGCGCTCCCTGGGCGGCTGCTCGGGCGCCGCGGGCTTGGAGAGGTCGGGTCGCTCCCCGGCGCCGCCCGGGCGCTCGCTGTCGTCGGGGGAGTGGGACATGCGCGGTCCTGCTTTCTCGCTGCGTCCGGTGTGCCCGGAGGAAGAGGGGTGGTCCCGCCCGGCGCGGCGGGGCCCCTCATTCTCCCTGTACTCGTGGTGGATCCGTTCAACGATTGCGTCACGAAGCGGCAGACCGGCCCTCCCCGCCCCCGACGGGCAACGCCTCGACGCGGCGGGGACGGGCGGCGGCGCCGCGTACGTGAGGGCGGGCCCCTCCGTACGCGGCGCCGCCGCCCGCCCCCGCGCGGGCGCGCGCCGCCCGGCTCTGCGAGCCCTCCGCCGGGGCGGCTCAGGCGGGGGCCGGGGCCTGCTCCGTCGCGTACCAGCGGTCGCCCCGCCGCTCCGCGACGCCGCGCTCCGCGAGGCCGCTGAGGTGTTTGCCGACCGTGTTCGGCTGGAAGCCCGCGCGCTCGGCGAGCTCGTCGAGCGCGAGCCCCTCGGCGCCGCCCTCCTTGAGCTGGGCGAAGGTGCGCGCGGCGCTGCGGCCGAGGCCCCCGGCGGAGGCGGGGGCGAAGAGGTCCCCGGTCTCCACCACCGGCGCGGGACGGTGCGCGGGACGGGGGACCTCGCGCGGGGCGGGCGCCTCGGGCGCGGTGGCGGGAGCGTCCCGCCGCACCGGGGGAGTGGACGCGGCCGGGGTGGTGGCGGGGGCTGTCGCGGGGGCGTCGGGTGTGCCGGCCGGACGTGGGCGCTCGGGGCCTCCGGCCGCTGCCACGAGCCGGGCGGCACCCGTGCGGGTGACCGGACGCGGCGTCCGGTTCACCTGGCGGTGCTTGCGGCCCTTCTGCTGGCGACGCTTGGCCATTGTGCGCTCCGTTCTGTAGCGGTCATGGGTCAACGTCGTGAACGTGCGTCCGCCGATCAGGGTTACGGCACAGCGCGCGTGGGGGTGAACTCCCGGCATGTCCCCGGATGCGGCGGGCCCCGGCCCGGCCCAAGATGAACGAGCCCGCCCGCGCGCGGACGGCACGCGTTCAGGCACCCCCAGCCCCGGGTCCCGGCCCCCGGGCACCACAGGAAGGCGGCCCCAGGTGACGGCGGACAGCCCCGCTCAGCAGCGCCACGAGGAGCGCGCACTCGGCTCCCGGGGCGCGGTGAACCTCATGACCCACGACCTGGGCGAGTCGCAGCGCTTCTACGGCGCGGTGATGGGCTGGACCTTCCGGGGCAACGCGCTCGGCCACGAGTTCTGCGTGGCGGAGGACGCCGAGGGCGGGACGGTCGCGGTGTTCGGCGCGGTCGCCTCCACGTACCAGGTCGCCGTCGCCTGGATTCCCTTCTTCGCCGTCGCCGCCATCGACGACACCGTCGCCCGCGTCCGCGAGCGCAGCGGCACCGTCGCGATCGGCCCGCTGCGGTTGCCGCGCGGCCGCGGAGCGCTCGCCGCCGACCGCGACGGCGCCGTCTTCGGCGTCTGGCAGGACGACGGCACACCGGGGCACATCGGCAGGCGCAGCCGCCTCGCCTGGGTCGAGCTGCGCACCCGCGACTCCTTCGAGGCGGCGATCTTCTACGGCGAGGTGCTCGGCTGGGGCACGGAGGCCCCGGGGGCGCCCGAGGTGCGGTACGAGGAGGAGGCGGTCGTGGTGCGGGACGGGGACAACCAGCTCGCCCGCATCAGCTCGGGCGCCGTCGAGGCCGCGCCCGACCCCCTCGTACGGCCCATGTGGCGGGTGCACTTCCCGGTCGCGGACCTGGACGCGGCCGTCGCCGCGGCCGCGCGGCACTCCGGTGCGCTCGTCGAGCGGCGGGACGGCCCCGATTTCGCCCGGGCCGTGCTGCGGGACCCCGCCGGGGCGATCTTCACGCTCGCGCAACGAACCGGCGGCTGATCCCTCCCGCCGTCCACCGCCCTCGGGGGCACGCCCACGGGTCCCGCCCCGGCCCAGGAAGGCATGAGCCATGACACCGGTATCGCAGTTCACCGCCCCCGGGGGCGGCCCGGGCAGCGACGTGGGCCGGCGCATCGCGCACAGCAGGACGCAGGCCGGGCTGAGCCGCGCCGAACTCGCGAAGGCCGTCGGCGCCGATCCCTCGTACCTGCGGTACATCGAGGAGCAGGACGCGGCGCCCGGTACGGCGGTGCTGCTGCGGATCGCCAACGCCCTCGGTGTGAGCCTCGCGGAACTGCGCGGGACCGCCGCCGCGTCCCCGGACGGGCGCGGACGCGCCGCCGCCGAGCCGGTCCTGGAAGAGCTGGGCGAGGAGGAGTGCCGCCGCAGGATCGGCGCGCACGGCGTGGGCCGCCTCGGGTTCACGACGGAGGCGACGGGCCCGCTCGTCCTCCCGTTCAACTACACGCTCGTGGACGGTGAGCTGACGCTGGGCTCGACGGAGCGGGGCCCGCTGGCGCAGGCGGCGGGCGGCACGGTCGCCTTCGAGGTGGACCGCGTCGACGAGGCACTGAGCGCCGGGTGGTCGGTCCTCGCGACCGGCACGCTGCGCCGGGTCAGCGACCCCGCCCGCGTGAAGGCCGTGGAACGCGCCGCGTGGCCGGGCCCCTGGGCGGGACACGACCGCACGGCGTGGTTCGCGCTGCGGCCGGAGCGGCTGACGGGGCGGATCATCCGTACCTGAGGCGGCCGGGCGGGGTTCACGCCCTGCGCACCAGCAGCAGCGCCGAGTCGTCCCGGTGCCCGGTGCTCCCCGCCGTCGACATCACGTACAGCGCGAGGATGTCCAGGGGCTCCTGGCTCTTCAGCGTCAGCAGGTCGCCGACGCGGCGCAGGCCCTCGTCGGCGGTGAACCTCGGACCCTCCACCACTCCGTCCGTGAGCAGCGCCAGGATGCCGCCGCGCGAGAAGTCGTACGCGCGCTCCGGGTAGCGGGCCCCCTCCAGGACGCCGAGCGGCGGCCCCGTCTCGTCCTCGCACACGGTGGCCGCGCGGCCCGCGTCCAGGCACACCATCGGCGGGTGCCCGGCGCGCGCCGTGCGCAGCCCGCCGTCCGGCATCAGACGCACGTACAGGCACGTCGTGAAGACCCGTACCCCCATCTGGAGCAGCAGCTCGTTGGTGCGCTCCAGGACCGGGCCCGGCCGCGGGTCCTGCCAGGCGTACGCGCGCAGCGCCGTGCGCACCTGGCCCATGAGCCCCGCCGCGTGCAGGTCGTGGCCCTGCACGTCGCCGATGACGAACGCCGCGCCGCCGTCCTGGAGCGGCACCACGTCGTACCAGTCGCCGCCCACGTCGAGTCCGGTCGGCGCCGGGTGGTACAGCGCCGTCAGCTCCACCCCCGCGACCGGCGGCAGTACGTCGGGGAGCATGTTGCGCTGGACGAGGCGCGCGAGTTCGACGCGCGCCTCCTGGAGCCTGATCCGCTCCAGGGCCTGACCGGCGAGCGTGCCGAGGGTCCGCATCAGGGTGCGGTCGCCCTCCGTGAGCGTCCCGGGCTCGGGGAAGGTGATGACCCACGCGCCGAGCCGCCGGCCCGCCCCCAGCGCCACCATCGCGAAGGACTCCGCGTCGGTCGCGTCGAGCAGGCTGTGCGCCATCGGCCACCGCGCGCGGTACTCCTCGCGGCTCGCGATGAAGACCGCCTCACCGGTCCGGATCGCCTCGGGCAGCGGTTTGGGCGCGCTCAGCGGCAGCCCGTCGAGTTCCTTCGCGAGCGCCCGGTCGATCTCGTCGCCGAAGACGACCCGCAGGTGCCCGTCCTCGCCGTACGCGAAGAGCGCGCCGACCCCGCCGAACGCCGGGGCGAGCCGGTGCAGCACCGCCTGGGTCAGCTCGTCCTCAGTGGCCGCCGAGATGAACGCCGAGGCCAGCTCCCCGACGAGCCGGCCGCGCTTGCGCTCGGTGACGTACGCCGCCTGGAGCGCGTCGAGCCGCTCGACGAGCGTCGTGGTGTCCTCCGTGGTGCCGATGACGCGGCGCGCCCCGGTGAAACCGAAGCGCGCCGCGCGGGCCCGGGTGCGCAGCTTGCGGTAGCCGGAGGGCGTCCCGTTCCCGCGGAGACGGAAGAGCAGTTCACCGCTGTCGGTGCGCCCGGAGACGAGCGAGTCCAGGAAGGCGGCGACGGAGTCGAGGTCCTCGGGATGGACGCGGGCCAGGAGTTCCTCCGGGCCGGCGTCCCGGTCGGGGCCCATGAGCGAGAACGGCGGTTCGCCCTCCAGCCAGCGGAAACGCTCCGCCTCGTCGTCGTACAGCCACAGCGACTCACCGGCGAGGACGGCCCCCAGGCGCAGCGCCTCCCAGCGGTGCTGCGGAGCCTCCTCCTCGATCCGTACGAGGAGCACGCCCTCCTCGCCACCGATGCGCCGGGCGCTCGCGGTGCAGACGACGGGGCCGCTCGGGACGGCGAACTCCAGGGGTTGCAGCGCCTTGTCCGACGCCCGGCCGCGCGGGAGCGAGGCCCCGTCCAGGAGCAGGGCGATGACGCTGTTGCGGCTCCCCTCCGCCACGAGGCCAGTGAGCCGTTCGCCGACGAGTTCCTCGGGGGCGCGTTCCAGGAGGCGCGCGGCGCGGCGCGAGACCTCCACGACGCGGCTCTCGGCGGGACCGGTGCGGGCGTCCACGAGCAGCCAGGCCGTTCCTTCGCCGGGTGCCGCACTGCCGGGGCCCTGCACGGGGGCGGGGGAGGTAGTCATGACTCACCGGTACGGGGAGAACGGGCGGAGCCGGTGCGGGGCCTCCGGAGGCCCGTGCTCGGGCCCACCTCTCCAGGGTCGGCGCCCGCCCGGCGGCCCGCCACCGGTCCGGGCCTCTTGGAGCTACGGGACCTCCGGCCGCCCCGCCCGCCGGAAGGTGCGGCGATCAGTTTTTGCAGCACCGCACATTAATGTTAGCGTTGCTAAATATTGGCATACGCATGCATATCCATGAAGCGCGCATCGACGAGGAGGCGAAGGCACCCCATGGTGCGATCGGCACCCGGCACGGCAGGGAACCCCGCGACAGGCACGGCGTCGGCCCCCGCCACCGCACCGGACCCCGCGCCCCGCTCGGCACCGGACCCCGGGACGAGCGGTGAGGGCTCCAGGCGTGAGGCCGCCCTGACGCTTGTCCGCACCCTGTGGTTCCCCGCCTTCATGTTCGCCGGGTTCCTCGTCTGCTACCTCCTGCCCTTCCACAATCCGGTCCCGCACCACGTCAGGGTCGCCGTCCCCGCCGCCACCGCCACGTCTCTCCAGCACGCCCTGGACCGCAGCGTCCCGGGCGGCTTCGACGTCGTACCGGTGCACGACGCCGACGCCGCCCGCGCCGCCGTCACCGGCCGCGACGCCGTCGCCGGGTACGTCCCCGGCCCCGGGGCACCCGAACTCTTCACCGCCAAGGCCGACGGCTACTCGCTCGAATCCGTCCTCCAGAGGACGTTCACCGCCGTCGCCCAGCACAGCGGCGATCAGCGGGCGGGCGGGCAGTCCGCCCTCAAGGTCACCGAGGTCGCCCCCATCGCCGCGGGTGACGGCATGGGCACCGGGCTCTTCTACGTCGTCCTCGCCTGCACCATCCCGGCCTACGTCATGGTCATGATGATGCTGCGGGCCACGACCTTCGGCCGACGGGACAAGATCCTCGTCCTCGCGGTCGCCGGGGCCGTCCTCGCCCTCGTCGCCTACGGCGTCGCCCGGTGGATGAACGTCATCCCGGGCGACCCGCTCGCGATCCTCTTCCTCTTCCTCATGACCCAGGCCGTCTCGCAGACCGCGCTCGGCCTCGTGCCCTTCGTCAAGCAGTACCTGCCCGGCGTCGCGATGGGCCTGTTCGTGCTGCTCAGCATGCCGTCCAGCGGCGGCGCCATCCCGGTGCAGATGGTCCCCGGTTTCTTCCGCGCCCTCCACCCGGTCATGCCGATGGGCAACCTCATCGAAGCCCTGCGCGGACTCTTCTACTTCGGCGGCAAGGACGTCGTCCCGCACGTCCTCGTCCTGCTCGCCTGGGTCGCCGCGGCCTTCGTCCTGCACGGCCTCGGCGCTCTCCACGCCCGCCGCGCAGCCGCCCGGGGCACCGCGAAGGACGCCGTGCCCGAACCACCCGTCGAGGACCCGGCCCTGGAGACCGCGCAGCCCGAGGCACTGCCCCCGCACCGGGCCGCGAGCCTCCTTCCGCTGCCCCAGCTCACCGGGCGCGTCACCGACACCGCCGGACACCCCCTGCGCGACGTCGTCATCACCGTCACGGGCACCCACGGCAGGGAACTCCTGCGCGCCACCACCGACGACGACGGCGCCTACGCCGCTGCCGGGCTCGCCGAGCAGACCGTCGTCGTCATCGCCTCGGCGCCCTCCCGGCTCTCCGCCGTCGCCCGCGTCGCGATACGGGACGGGCACCCCGCCCGCCACGACTTCCACCTCGCGAGCCGGTCCTTCGCCACCTGAGCGCTCCACCAACCGGGTGCACCGGGCTGGGCCGATCGGGCGGTCACCGCCCCGCTCGGTCCTCGCGCACCGCGTGTCGTTCGTACTCTTCCGTCGCCATACGGGTGCGGGCGGGAACTCCCGCCCGCCGCCTGACGAATGACGAATGGAGACCGAGTGAGCTCGGCAGACACCCTGGTGGACTCCCGTCCCCCGACGCCCCCCGGCCCCGTACGGCGGAGGTATCCAGGGGGCTGGGTGATCCGCTGGATCACCAGCACCGACCACAAGGTGATCGGCACCTCCTACCTGGTCACCTCGTTCACCTTCTTCTGCCTCGGCGGCGTCCTCGCCCTCGTCATGCGCGCCGAACTCGCCCGGCCGGGCCTTCAGATCGTCTCTCCCGAGCAGTTCAACCAGGCGTTCACGATGCACGGCACGATCATGCTGCTGATGTTCGCGACACCGCTCTTCATCGGCTTCGCCAACTGGATCATGCCGCTCCAGATCGGCTCGCCCGACGTCGCGTTCCCGCGCCTGAACATGTTCTCGTACTGGCTGTTCCTCTTCGGCTCGCTCATCGTCATCAGCGGCTTCCTCACCCCTCAAGGGGCAGCCGACTTCGGCTGGTTCGCCTATTCACCGCTCAACGACTCTATCCACTCGACGGGCGTGGGCCCCGACCTGTGGATCATGGGCCTCGCCCTCCAGGGCTTCGGCACGATCCTCGGCGCCGTCAACTTCATCACCACGATCATCACCATGCGCGCTCCCGGCATGACCGCGTTCCGCATGCCGATCTTCGTGTGGAACGTGCTGCTCACCTCGGTGCTCGTGATCTTCGCCTTCCCCTGCCTCGCCGCCGCGCTCCTGTGCCTGGAGGCGGACCGCAAGTTCGGCGCGCACGTCTTCGACCCGACCAACGGCGGGGCGCTGCTCTGGCAGCACCTCTTCTGGTTCTTCGGCCACCCCGAGGTCTACATCATCGCGCTGCCGTTCTTCGGCATCGTCACGGAGATCCTCCCGGTCTTCTCGCGCAAGCCCGTCTTCGGCTACGTGGGCCTCATCGGCGCCACGATCGCCATCGCCGGGCTCTCCATCACGGTGTGGGCGCACCACATGTACGTGACGGGCGGCGTGCTGCTGCCCTTCTTCTCGTTCATGACCTTCCTCATCGCCGTGCCGACGGGTGTGAAGTTCTTCAACTGGATCGGGACCATGTGGAAGGGGTCCCTCTCCTTCGAGACACCGATGCTGTGGTCCGTCGGCTTCCTCGTCACCTTCCTCTTCGGCGGCCTCACCGGCGTCATCCTCGCCGCGCCCCCGCTCGACTTCCACGTCTCCGACTCGTACTTCGTCGTCGCGCACTTCCACTACGTCGTCTTCGGCACCGTCGTCTTCGCGATGTTCGCCGGTTTCCACTTCTGGTGGCCGAAGTTCACCGGCAAGATGCTCGACGAGCGGCTCGGGAAGATCACCTTCTGGACCCTCTTCGTCGGCTTCCACGGCACCTTCGCCCGCCCCCGCGGCACAACTTCAACGCCCTGCCCCGTATCCGCAGCGAGTCCCCGGCCTTCGAACTGCACCACCCGGCGATCAACGCGATGGACCAGACGGTCAACGCCCCGCACGAGTCCGTGACCATCGCCCCCGGCGAGCGCGACAACCGCGGCGAGTGAGGTGGTGGGGCCGCCCGGCGCGGCCCACCACCCCTGGCACCCGCAGCCCTGACGCAGAGCCCCTGTGACGCAGACAGCAAGGAGCCGTACGTGGAGCAGCCCACCCCCGACAGCGCGCGCGGACTCGTCCAGCTGGAGGGGTACCTGCTGTGGAACGCGGAGGTGGCCGAGGCCAGGCGGCGGGCGCGGTGCTTCACCGAGCACCTGCCCTGGCTCACCACCGCGCAGCGCGAGGACATCGAGCGCGCCTACACCGCCGACCGGCTCGACGACTCCAAGGAGATGCTGCGCCGCGTCGCCGCCCGCTCCGTGAGCCTGCGCGCCGAGTACACGGCACGCTATGAGCGACTGCGCCGCCGCTGCGTGGCCACGGCGCTGCTGGGCACGGCCGTCGCCGTCGCCAGCCTGCTGTGCGGGCTGCTCACCGTGCTCGCCGGCGACTGAGCACCGGTACACGGCGGGCGTACGCGGCCGGAGCGGCACCGCGAGGCCGGACAGGGGAGGGGCCCGGCACCTGTGACAGGTGCCGGGCCCCTCCCGCGCGACGTACGGGGCGTGCCCCCGCTCAGCCCTGTGGAGGCAGTCCGCGCGGCCGGCCCCGGCCCCGCGTCAGCACGTACCCGCCGATCCCGCACAGCGCGCCGAGCACCGCGCCGCCGCCGGTCCACCACCAGCGGTCGTTCCAGCGGCCCGACGACCAGCCGTCCTCCGGCTCGGGCGCCTGCGGCGCCGCGGCGGGCAGGAGCGGCTTCGAGAGCTTGCCACCCACGGCCTCGGCCCCGCCCTTGTCGACCGTGGACACGTCCACGGCCGCGTCGACCGGCAGGCCCATGTCCTGGGCGGGTGCGTCGAGCACCGTCAGGCGTATGTAATAGGCGCCGGGCAAGGGGTCGTTCGCCCACGGCTCCGCCCAGGCGCGCACGGTGCGCAGCGTGCACGACAGCCGTACCGTCGTGGTCTCGGCCGCGACCGTACGGGTCTGCGCGCCGTAGCGGCACGCCTGCCGGCGCCGCAGCCCGTCGTACACGTCGACCTGCCAGGTCTGCTCCCCGTGCCGGGCACCCGCCGCGGGGAGCTTCACCTCCGCGCGCACCGTCGCCGAGCGTCCCGCGTCCCCGGGGTACACCCAGTACAGGTAGTCGCCCGTGGAGGCGTGTGCCGTGCCCCGCTGTCCCACGTCGAGCGCGGTCGCGGTACGGAACGAGGTGCCCGCCTCCGTCGGCGCGGTTCCCTTGTCGTCCCCGTCGTCGGCCCGTGCCGCGGCCGCCGGGCCGAGCGCGAGGCACAGCGCGGCGAGCGCGGCCCCCGCGCGGCGCGCGAAGGCACCGGGCTTGTTCCGCATCCTCATCAGTTGCTCCTCCACACCGTGACGCGCCAGCGCGAGACGAAGCCCCACACCAGCCCGGTCAGCAGACCCACCACCGCGAGCAGGCCGAGCAGCCACCAGCCGTGCCCGAGCCCGAAGGAGGCCACGTCCGAGCCGTTCGAGGGGCCGCGCACCACGTCGATCGTCAGTTCCAGCGGCAGACCGGGGGCCTTCGCGGTGCTCCCGCCCTGGTCGGTGAAGGAGTGCGCCACCTGGAGGCACACCGTCTCGGCCGCCGGTGCGTCACCGTCGTCGTCATCGGCCTCCGCCTTCGGGTAGCGCAGCCCGGCCGAGAGGGCGTCGGTGCGTCCCGCCCCGGTCGTCTCGCCCCGCACGATCTCCCGCCCGTGCAGCGTCACCGCGCGCAGCAGCACTCCGCTGTCCGGCGCCACCGCGCGGTCGGCCGAGACCGTCACCGCCGCCCGCAACTCCTTGCCGGGCGGCAGCTCGACGCGGTACCAGCGGTGCTCGCCGATCTTCGCCCGGTCGCTGTAGAGACCCGTCTTCAGCTCGGGCGCCTTCGCGCACTCCGCCGTGCCGGACACCGCCGACGGCGTCACCACCGGGTCGGCCGCCCGGTGCACCAACTGCTTGACGCGACCGGAGAGTTCCTTCGTGTGCCGGACCGTCGTGTACGTGCCGCCGGTCGCCTCGGCGATGCAGCTGAGCTGATCGCGCGTCTTCGCGTCGGGCACGAGGCCGAGCGTGTCCACGACGAGGTGCACGCCCTTCGCGGCGATCTCGCGGGCCACCTCGCAGGGGTCGCGCCGGCAGGTGTCCTCGCCGTCCGTGATGAGGACGATCCGCTTGCTCGCCTCGCCGTCGCTCAGGTCGTCGGCGGCGCCGAGCAGCGCGGGCCCGATCGGCGTCCACCCCGTGGGGGAGAGGGTCGCCACGGCGGCCTTCGCCTCGGCGCGGTCCGGGTGGCCGACCGGGTAGAGCTGACGGGTGTCCTTGCAGCCCGTCTCGCGGTCCTCGCCCGGGTAGTCGGCGCCGAGGGTGCGGATGCCGAGTTCGACGTCCTCGGGGACCGCGTCGAGCACCTCGTTGAAGGACTGCTTCGCCGCCGACATGCGGGAGGCGCCGTCGATGTCCTTCGCCCGCATCGAACCGCTGACGTCGAGGACCAGTTCCACCTGGGGCGGCGCCTTGCCCGCGTCGGGCTCGTCCGCGGCCTGGGCGGTTGCCCCCGGCAGCAGGGCCAGCGCGACGGCCAGCGCCCCTCCGGCGGCTGCCACCCGGTATTTCGTCAAGATCATCGTGGGATCGTACGGATAATCGGCCGGGAAGCCAAAATAAGCCGTTCGGGGGACAGTTGACGGCCCGTCCTGCTCCGGCTGCCGACCCGGAGGGACGTAGCCGGACGGGTGGTACGTGTGGCACGGCCGGGGTGGTGGAACGCGTGAGGCATGACTGAGAGAGACAGCCCCCGCTCGATGATGCCCCGTCTCGTCGTCCTCGCGCCCCAGCCCGCCGACCCCCCGTTCCGCGTCGTGGAGGCGGACGGGCAGGTGATCGGCGAGGCCACCGACGTGAAGGAGGTGGTGGCGGTCGCCCTCGCGCTCGGCCTCACCGCGGAGGATCTCGACGACCCCGAGAAGGTGCTGTGGGTCGGCGGCGACCAGTACAGCTGGACCCCTCGCTGAGCCGCCCGCACCACCCCCTCGCGGCGCCGGGTCCCGCCCGGCGCCGCCGCGCTGTCCGGGGAGCGCGCGCGAGGCCGCTCTCGTACGTCCTGCCACGGGAGAGTGCACTTCCACCCACCCGGCCCCGCGACGGCCCGGACGGCGGTACCCTCGGGGCCACCGCGTCCCCTCCCCGTTCCCGAACTCGCCAGGTCCCGCAGGCGGATGCCCCCGAAGGCGTCCCGGTGCGGCCGGCATCCGGCGGGAGTGCCACCGGACGCGGCAGACACCACTCCGGCCCCGGCCGGGGACCACCACCACGTCCAGGAAGTGAGTCGTCCGTGACCCAGGACCCCACCGAGGTGCAGAACCTCAAGGCGCAGTACGAGGCGAAAGTCGCCGCCGACCTGCGGGCCAACATCGAGGAGCAGTCGAGGATCGCCGAGGAGATCGAGGCGCTGCGCGAGCGGCTCGGCGTCCTCACTCACGAGCAGGGAATGCTGACGGGGGTGCAGCAGGCACTCGGTGGCGTCCCCGCCACCACCACCGACCCGGCTCCGGCACCCGCCGCCGAGTCGGCCAAGGTGCCGCGCGCCCGTGCGGAGGCCCCGGCGCAGGCCCCCGCGCCCGCCGCGGCGGCACCTGAGGCGGCGTCCGTCCCCGTCCCGGCTCCGGCCGCCGGAGCGGTCGCCGACGGCGGGACGGCCTCGGCCTCCGGGGCGGCCGAGAAGGGGTCCGCGCGCACCACGTCCAAGCCCGCGAGCAGGACCAGGGCCACCACCAGGACGGCCACCAAGCCCGCGTCCAAGGCTGCCCCGAAGAAGTCCTCGAAGGCGCAGGCCAAGGCCAAGTCCCCCGCCGGGGCCGAGGCGAAGGCCGCCCCCTCGTCCGCGCCCACCGCCGGCACCACCTCCGCCGGGCGCGTCACGCTCCGGGAGCTGATCGCCCGGCAGCTCGCGGCACACGGCGAGCCCCGTTCCGCCGCCGAGGTCGGCGCGACCCTCCGCGAGGAGCACCCGGAGCGCGAGCTCAAGGGCAACGTCGTGCGCACCACGCTCGAAGCGCTCGTCGCCAAGGGCGTGGTGCGGCGTTCCCGCCAGCACAAGTCCGTCTACTACACGCACACCACGGCGACGGGAGCCACCTCCCGCGACTGACGTCGCACCGGTGGCGGCCCCGTGAGCCGTCCTCGTACCCCCGTACGACCGGCGTCCGGCGGGTTCGGGGACCCTCGTGGGGGGAAGACGGCCCTCATGGGGAACGTGACGCGTACACGCATGAACCGCCGACGGGGACGGCACGGTGCGGGAGGCCGCCCCGTGCGGGGTGTCCTGCTGTGCCTGCTGACCGCGGCGGCACTCACCGCCTGCTCCGGCGGGGACGACGGAGGCAGCGAGGCCCGCTCGGCCTCGGACGCCACCACCGCCCCCACGAGCGGGTCGTCGAGCCCGCCCGGCACGAAGTCGCCGGAACCGGGCACCTCGGCCCCGCGGAGCACCTCCCCGGGCAACTCGGAGGACAGCTCACCGGGAAGTCCGCAGAGCACCCCGCCGAGTGCCGTGCCGAGCGCCTCCGCGAGCACGCCCACGACCTCCGCCCCGAAGGAGGGCGGCACCCCGCGCTGCACCTCCGCCGGGATGCGGCTCGTGCTCGGGCGAGGCGATGTGGGCGCCGGAAACATCCACTACTCCCTCGTCTTCACCAACACCTCGGACCGCACCTGCGTGCTCAGCGGCTACCCCGGGGTCTCGCACCTCGCGGGGGACGGGGCGCAGATCGGCGCTCCGGCGAAGCGCGAGGGCGGGGAGGGGAGCGGCGTCCGGCTCGCGCCGGGCGCCAAGGCGCACAGCGAGGTGCACACGCTCAACGGGGGAGTCGGAGGGCAGTGCCGGGCGAAGGGCGAACTCCTGCGGGTGTATCCGCCCGGCTCGCGCGAGGCGATGACCACCCGTGCGGGGAACTTCCGCGTCTGCGGGGACACCTTCACGGTGACCACGGTCAGCGCCGGGGTCGGCCCCTCCTGAGCGGACGGGGCCCCGCCCCGCGCCGGGGAGTACGGGGAAGGGGCGGCCCGCGACGTGCGGACCGCCCCTTTCGCCGTTGCGGGAGAACCCGCTCAGCAGCTCAGGTTCGCACCCGGGTCGACGCCCAGGATCTGCGCGAAGCGCGTGTAGCTGTCGATGCGGCTCTGGACCTGTGCCGGGTTCTTCCCGTCGCACTCCAGGCTGCCGTTGATGCTGCGGATCGTCTCGCCGAAGCCGCGCCCGTTGACGATCGCGTCGTGCGGCGTCATGGTGCCGGGGCCGTTCTGGGTGTTCCAGTACCAGAGCCCGGTCTTCCAGGCGACCGCCGCGTCCTTCTCCACGAGGGACGGGTTGTTGAGGAGGTCGATGCCGAGCGCGTCGCCCGCCGCCTTGTAGTTGAAGTTCCAGCTGAGCTGGATGGGCCCGCGACCGTAGTACTGGTCGGTCCCGGCCGGGCAGCCGTAGGACTGCGATGTGTCGCAGTAGTGCGGGTAGTTGGCGGTGTTCTGCTCGACGACGTAGACGAGGCCGCCGGTCTCGTGGCTCACGTTGGCGAGGAAGGCCGCGGCCTCCTGCTTGCGTGTGGTGTCGCTGCCGGTCCCGGAGAAGCCGGGGTAGGCGTCGAGCGCGGCCGTCAGGCCCTCGTACGTGTAGAAGGAGTTGCGGCCCGGGAACATCTGGTCGAACTGGGACTGGCTCACCACGAAGGCGGCGGCGGAGACGTGCTGACCCGCGCCGGTGTCCGCGGTCTGCGGGCTCGCCGCGGCGGTCGTGCCGCCGAGGGCGAGGGTGGTGAGGGCGGCGGCCGATGCGGTCGCCGAAAGGAGAGCGAGCAGTCGTGCGCGCACGGGGGACTCCAATCGTGCGGGCGGGCCGCCGCGAGGAGGTGGCGGCGGCCCGCCGGTGTGGGGGGAGGGGGATGGGGC
>NZ_JOGO01000045.1 GCF_000719475.1 Streptomyces sp. NRRL F-5630
GCGGAGGGGGGCGGCTTGCGGAGGAGGTTGCTCCCCGACGTGACGGGCCTTCGGCGAGGGACCGCCCCCCTGTCGGGCCCGGCCGGTACAGGGGCGTGGCACGGGCGCGGCCGTGTCCCCCTGCTGCCCGCGGACACCCCTCGTACGGCCCCCGCCCCCTTGCGCCGCACCGCCCGCCGTGCCACCACGAGGGGAGAACGACTCGCGGAACGGGAAGGCCCGTACCGCGACCCCGCACCGATCCGCACCACAGGAAGACCGCACCGACCGCACCACCGGAAGCCGCACCACCACGTATCCGCTCCGGGTCCGCACGCGCGCGGGCCCCGGACCCGAAGGGCTGCACCATGGCTGAGCGTCGCGTCACCGTCGGCTGGCCGGAGGGCCTCCACGCCCGTCCCGCCTCCCTCTTCGTGCGGGCATCGACCGCCACCGGACTCCCCGTGACCGTCGCCAAGAGCGAGGGCGAAGCGGTCAACGCCCGCTCCATGCTCGCGGTGCTCGGCCTCGGCGTGCAGGGGGGCGAGGAGATCAGGCTGAGCGCGGAGGGAGAGGGGGCCGAGGAGGCTCTGGACCGGCTCGCGAAACTCGTGGCCGAAGGGCTCCAGGAACTTCCTGAAACCGTTTAGAGAATGCGCGGGTGGCCCGGACGCGCGGAATTGTTCCGCGCGGGCTTGGGCCACCCGCGCATTTCCCGGACGTGCACGCCGGTAAAGGCCCACCAAAAACACGCCCCACTACGGGCGGGGAATTCCCGCCGGGACGGCGAACGCGGCGACACCCCGGTCCCGCGTGGCGCATCCCTTTGTATACGGCCCCCGTGTTAATGCCGATGGCCCGGATTGTTTACGGGATGTTGCGAAGTCCTCACGCGGCCGGACCCGCGCCGCCTCACCACGCGGGGGCCTCCTCGGGTTCGCGCCCCGGCGGGCGGCGCGGCGGGCGCGGGCCGGGGACGCGCACGCGGTGGGCGCGGCGCGCGCGATCGGCGTGCTGCGCGGTGAGCGCGCGCGCCCGCTCCGCGTCGCCGCGCGCCACCGCGTCGACGATCGCGCCGTGCTCGGCCCAGGACTCCTGGGGATGGGCGGGCGACTCGACCACGTACATCCACGCGATCTTGTGCCGCAGCAGGGTCAGCAGCGAGGTCAGGGTCTCGCTCGCGCTGGCCTGGACGAGCGTCTCGTGGAACCAGCCGCCCAGCGAGCGCAGGTCCTCCTCCTGCCCCCGGCGCGCCCGCTCCTGCCCCAGTCTGACGAGGCCGCGCAGTACCTTGAGGTGCGCCTCGGTCCTGCGCTGCGCGGCACGCGCCGCGCACAGCGGCTCCAGGAGCAGCCTGGTCTCCAGGACGTCCACGGCCTCCTGCGCCCCCGGCTCTGCGACATGGGCCCCGGCGTGCCGCCGCGTCACCACGAAGCCCTCCGCCTCCAGCGTGCGCAGCGCCTCCCGCACCGGCACCCGGGAAACCCCGTATCTCCGCGCGAGCAATTCCTCCGTGAGCCGGCTTCCCCGCTCGTACACGCCCGAGACGATATCGTCCCTGATCGCCGTGCATACCGAGTGCGCGGGAATGCTCATGACCCGACCTCCGCATTCATCACCGCGAAACGCCGCCGTTGGGCGTCCGCGAGGTGACTCCATTAGAGCAGTGCCCCGGGAGAACAGCGAAGAATTCCTCAGGAGAGAGAGAATTCACCGGATGCCTTCGGGTTCGGCGCGCTGTTTACGGGCGGTTCGCGTCGAAAAGGGCGGGGTGCGTCGCGGCGCCGGCGCGAGCCCGCGACCCGCACGCGGAATGCCGAAAGCCCCCGGGGGGCCGGGGGCTTTCGAGTGCGCCAGGAGGGCGCGGGGCCTGCGGGGCCGAGGCGAGGACGCGCCGACGGCGCGAGGCCCGCGGGGCCGGCGCGAGGGCGGCTCAGATGTCGATGCCGTGGCCGCGCAGGTAGGCGAGCGGGTCCATGTCGGAGCCGTACTCCGGGCTCGTGCGGGCCTCGAAGTGCAGGTGAGGGCCCGTGACGTTGCCCGTGGCACCGGAGACGGCGATCTGCTGACCGGCCGTCACGCTCTGCCCGACCGCGACGGTGGCGGCGGTGAGGTGCCCGTACTGCGTGTACGTCCCGTCCTGCATCCGCAGGACCACCTCGTTGCCGTACGCGCCGCCCCAGTCGACCTTCACGACCGTCCCGGCGCCGACCGCGTGCACGCTCGTGCCGCTCGCCGCGTGGAAGTCGATGCCGGTGTGACTGCCTGACGACCACAGGGAACTGCTGGCGTGGTAACCGGTGGAGACGTACGAGCCGGGGATCGGCAGGACGAAGGTGTTGAGGCGCTCGCGCTCGGCGGCCCGCGCGGCCCGCTCCTTCGCCTCCTTCTTCCGCTCGGCCTCGCGCTTCGCCTTCGCGGCCGCCTTGCTCGCCTCGGCCGCCGCCTTCGCCTCGGCGGCGTCCTGCTCGGCGGCGGAGTGCACGAGGGACGCCTGTGTGGCGATCTCCTGGGCGACGCTGTCGAAGCCGATGACACGGGTGAGGCCGGTGTCCGGGCCCTCGTGGCTCGCGGCGTGCGCGGGGGCCGCGAGAGTGCCGACGACGGAACCGGTCGTGAGCGCGGCGAGTCCGGCCACCTTCGCTCCGGTACGGGACGCTCGGACGGCAGGGCGACGGTGCCTGCCCATGGGGCGCGTGAACGCCATGAAGCGGCTGTTCCTTTCCTTCCCTCTCGCCTACCGGGTTAGCTGACGGGTTCGGAGCAGGAAGGTCTCCTACGGACACCGGCGGACGGCGTCCGATTCACCCCATGGGACACATGGGTCCCCGGCTCCCGGGTACAAGCCCCGGAACTCGGCGAAGGCTGTCCGCTGCCGCGGGCGCGGCGCATACCTGACGAACAGCCGGAGTGACGCTAAGCGGGACAACACTTCCGCAACAACCGCAACCGCGCCTTTGTTGCTCATGCCACACCCCAGACAGGCCGTCATGCACCCAATACGGACACGGCCGCGTCCGCGGCCCGGACGGCTCCGGACCCGTGCCGGCCCCCTGAGCGCCCGTGTCCGGACAAAGCCCCACAGCCACCGCCGGTACGGACCCACTCGTCGCGGCCCCCACCGCCGCGCGCACGCCTGCCGGGCCCTCAACCGCCCGCAGTCGTCGGGCAGGAGGGAAAGCAGGCGGCCTGTGGGAGCGGGAGCGGGCACCGCCCAGCACACGACAAGCACCACCGAGCGGAACAGGCACCGCCCAGCACAGAGCCAGGCAATGCCTGCACAGGGCAGGCGCCACCGAGCGCCGCTGCCGTCCCGGTCGCGCCCGCCCCGCAGGGCATCTCAGCCCTGCACCACCGTCACCTCCCCGATCCCCAACTCCCGCACGGGGTCGGCGATCTGTGCCGCGTCTCCCACCAGGACCGTCACGAGGCGGTCCGCGGGGAAGGCGTTCACGACGGCGGCCGTGGCCTCCACCGTGCCCGTCTCGGCGAGGCGGCGGTAGAAGGCGGCCTGGTAGTCGTCGGAGAGTTGCTGCTCGACCTGGTCGGCGAGCGTGCCCGCGACGGCCGCTGCCGTCTCGTACTTGAGCGGCGCGACGCCCACGAGGTTCTGCTCGGCCGTCTCGCGCTCGGCGTCGGTGAGCCCGCCCGCCGCGAGGTCGCGCAGCACCTTCCACAGGTCGGCGAGCGCGGGCCCGGTGGACTCGGTGTCGACCGAGCCGCTGATGGCGAGGAGCGCGGCCCCCGGGGCGAGGCCCGTTCCCTCGGCCGGCCTCCCGGACCGCAGCACCTGCCCGAAGGCCCGTACCCCGTACGTGTAGCCCTTCTCCTCGCGCAGCACCCGGTCGAGGCGCGAGGTCAGCGTGCCGCCCAGGCAGTAGGTGCCGAGCACCTGCGCCGCCCACACCGGGTCGTGCCGGTCCGGTCCCGTACGGCCGATGAGGAGCTGGGTCTGCACCGAGCCCGGCCGGTCGACGATGTAGACGCGTCCGGTGTCGTCCGAGGTGATCGGGCTCATGGGCGGCGAGGCGGGGGCGGAGCCCTGCCATGTGCCGAGGCTCTCGGCGAGCAGCGCGTCGAGGTCGGCTCCCGCGAAGTCGCCGACGACGACCACGGTGGCGGTGGCCGGGTGCACGTACCGCTCGTACAGCTCCCGTACGGCCTTCGCGCCGATCGCCTCGACGGTCTCCGCCGTGCCCTGCCGGGGGCGGGAGAGGCGGCTGCCGGCCGGGAAGAGCCGCGCGAACAGCTCCTTGGCCGCGCGGCGCGCCGGGTTGGCGGCCTCGTGCGGGATCTCGTCGAGCCTGTTGCGTACCAGTCGCTCGATCTCGGACTCGGCGAAGGCGGGGGCGCGCAGGGCCTCGGCGAGGAGGTCGAGACCCTTGGCCAGGCGGGAGACCGGCACTTCGAGGGAGAGCCGGAGCCCCGCGTGGTCCGCGTGCGCGTCGAGGGTCGCGCCGCAGCGCTCCAGTTCGGCGGCGAATTCCTCGGCGGAATGCTTGTCGGTGCCCTCGGTGAAGGCGCGCGCGAGGATCGTGGCGAGGCCGTCGAGGCCCCGCGGCTCGGCGTCGAGCGGAACGTCGAGCAGCACCTCCACGGCGACGAGCTGCTGGCCCGGGCGCTCGCAGCGCAGCAGGGTCAGGCCATTGGACAGGGTGGAGCGCTCCGGTGCGGGGAAGGCCCAGGGCTTGGCGGGACCCGGCTGGGGGCGCGGGTGGAACTCCATGGTGCTCTGCACGGCTTCGCTCACTGCTGTGCCGCCTCCTCGTCCTGGTCGGTGGCCGCTTCCTCGGCGGCGGGGGTCTGCTCCGGCGCGGTGGGCTCGTAGACGAGGACCGCGCGGTTGTCCGGGCGCAGCCGGGCGGCGGCGATCTCGCGCACCTCGTCGGCGGTGACCGCGAGGAGGCGGTCCACGGCGGTGAAGGCGAGCTGCGGGTCGCCGAAGAGCACGGCGTAGCGGCAGAGCTGGTCGGCGCGGCCGGCGACGGTGTCGAGCTGGTCGAGCCACTCGCGCTCCAGCTGGGCCTGGGCGCGCTCCATCTCCTCGGCGGTGGGGCCCTCTTCGGCGAAGCGGGCCAGCTCCTCGTCCACGGCCGCCTCGATCGCGGGGATCTCGACCCCCGCGCTCGTCTTGACGTCCAGCCAGCCGAGCGAGGGGGCGCCCGCGAGCCGCAGCAGCCCGAACCCGGCCGCGACGGCCGAACGGTCGCGGCGCACGAGGCGGTTGAAGAGCCGCGAGGACTCGCCGCCGCCGAGGATGGTGAGCGCGACATCGGCGGCGTCCCCGGCGCGGGTCCCGTCCTCGGGGAGCCGGTAGGCGGCCATGAGCGCGCGCGAGGGCACGTCCTCGCGCACCGTCTCGCGCAGCTGGCCGCCCATCACGTCGGGCAGCGAGCCGTCCCGCGGCGGCTGCTTGCCGTCGTGGCCGGGGATCGAGCCGAAGTACTTCTCGACCCAGGCGAGGGTCTGCTCCGGGTCGATGTCGCCGACGACGGAGAGGACCGCGTTGTTCGGCGCGTAGTAGGTGCGGAAGAAGGCGCGGGCGTCCTCCAGGGTCGCCGCATCGAGGTCCGCCATGGAGCCGATGGGGGTGTGGTGGTAGGGGTGGCCCTCGGGGTAGGCGAGCGCGGTGAGCCGCTCGAAGGCGGTGCCGTAGGGCACGTTGTCGTACCGCTGGCGGCGCTCGTTCTTGACCACCGCGCGCTGGTTGTCCAGGGACTCCAGGTCGAGCGCGGTGAGCAGGGAGCCCATGCGGTCGGCCTCCAGCCACAGCGCGAGCTCCAGCTGGTTCGACGGCATGGTCTCGAAGTAGTTGGTGCGCTCGAAGCTCGTCGTGCCGTTGAGGGAGCCGCCCGCGCCCTGGACCAGCTCGAAGTGCCCGTTCCCCTTGACCTGCGCGGAGCCCTGGAACATCAGGTGCTCGAAGAGGTGGGCGAGGCCGGTGCGTCCCGCCACCTCGTGGCGCGAGCCGACGTCGTACCAGAGGCAGACGGCCGCCACCGGGGTCAGGTGATCCTCGGAGAGGACCACGCGCAGTCCGTTGGCGAGCCGGTGCTCCGTCGCGGTCAGACCGCCGGAGCCGGCCCGCTCGGTGGCCGTGTCACCCATGGGCATGTACATCCCTTCGTGTCGCCGAACCGCTCGTGGCCGCCGCGAGGCGCCGGGGCGTGCTCGTCGTACAGCTGTCGAGTCGGAGCGCTGTTGTCTCGTCGCGCTGTCACTCTATGCAACCGCACCGACGAGCGGGGAAGTTCCCGCCTCCGGACTTCTTCCCCACGGATCGGCGCAGGGGGCGCACGGGAGTCGTTCGCGCCCACGCCACGCGCCGGTCGGGTACGTACCCGCGCGCCGCTCCGGTACGCGCGGAGGAGGCGGGCGGCGCCGTACGAAGTGGACACGCCGCCCGCCGCCTCGCGGCAGGTACGAACGGCGAGGGAGGACACGCCGAAGCGGGCGCCGCCGCTCGCTCCCGGGACCGGCGCGACCCCCGTGCGACGGAGGTCGGCGCCCTCGCCGGAAGTGCCCCCTCGCTCCGGCTCCGTGGGCCCGCGACGGCTTCCGCGGACGGGTCGAGGTCGGGACTGTCGGCGCGGCGGTCCACAATGGTCCGCGTCAGTACAGCCGCAGTACAGCCGATGCCGTGACGAGAACGCGAAGGAGCCGCAGCAGCGATGGCCCGCCGCAGCACGAAAACCCCGTCTCGGGGCACCTCCCGGGCCGACGAGGCAGACTTCGAGGAGAGAATCCTCGACATCGACGTCGTCGACGAGATGCAGAGCTCCTACCTGGAGTACGCGTACTCCGTGATCTACTCCCGGGCCCTCCCCGACGCCCGGGACGGCCTGAAGCCGGTGCAGCGACGCATCGTCTACCAGATGAACGAGATGGGTCTGCGGCCCGAGCGCGGCTACGTCAAGTGCGCGCGCGTCGTCGGCGAGGTGATGGGCAAGCTCCACCCGCACGGGGACGCCTCCATCTACGACGCGCTCGTCCGCATGGCGCAGTCCTTCTCCATGCGGGTCCCGCTCGTCGACGGGCACGGCAACTTCGGCTCGCTGGGCAACGACGACCCGCCGGCCGCCATGCGGTACACCGAGTCCCGCATGGCCGACGCGGCGATGCTGATGACGGAGTCGATCGACGAGAACACCGTCGACTTCGCGCCCAACTACGACGGCCAGGAGCAGGAGCCCCTCACCCTCCCGGCCGCCTACCCGAACCTGCTGGTCAACGGCGCCTCCGGGATCGCCGTCGGTATGGCGACGAACATGGCGCCGCACAACCTCGGCGAGGTCGTCGCCGCCGCGCGCCACCTGATCCGCCATCCGAACGCGGATCTCGACACGCTCATGAAGTACGTGCCGGGACCCGACCTGCCCACCGGCGGGCGCATCGTGGGCCTCGCGGGCATCCGCGACGCCTACGCGAACGGGCGCGGCAGCTTCAAGACCCGCGCCACCGTCGCGGTGGAGAACGTGACGGCGCGCCGCAAGGGCCTCGTGGTGACGGAACTGCCGTTCACGGTGGGCCCCGAGAAGGTCATCGCGAAGATCAAGGACCTCGTCGGCTCGAAGAAGCTCCAGGGCATCGCGGACGTCAAGGACCTCACCGACCGCGAGCACGGACTGCGACTCGTCATCGAGATCAAGAACGGCTTCGTGCCCGAGGCCGTGCTCGAACAGCTCTACAAGCTGACGCCGATGGAGGAGTCCTTCGGCATCAACAACGTGGCCCTCGTGGACGGTCAGCCGCTCACGCTCGGCCTCAAGGAGATGCTGGAGGTCTACCTCGACCACCGCTTCTCCGTCGTGCGGCGGCGCAGCGAGTTCCGGCGCGCGAAGCGCATGGACCGGCTGCACCTCGTGGAGGGCCTGCTCGTCGCGCTCGTCGACATCGACGAGGTCATCCGCCTCATCCGCTCCAGCGAGAACTCGGCGGAGGCGAAGCAGCGGCTCATCGAGCGCTTCTCGCTGAGCGAGACGCAGACGCAGTACATCCTCGACACCCCGCTGCGCCGGCTCACCAAGTTCGACCGGATTGAACTGGAGTCCGAGCGCGACCGCCTCAACGCCGAGATCCAGGAGCTGACGGCGATCCTCGAATCGGACGCCGAACTGCGCAAGCTCGTCTCCGGCGAACTCGCGGCCGTGGCGAAGAAGTACGGGACGCCGCGCCGCACCGTGCTCCTCGAATCGGGGGACGCCCCGGTCACGGCGATCCCGCTCCAGGTCGCCGACGACCCCTGCCGCGTCCTGCTCTCCTCGACCGGCGTCATCGCGCGTACGCCGGGCACCGAGCCCTTGCAGGAGGGCTCCGCCAAGCGCGCCAAGCATGACGTGATCCGTTCCGCCGTGCCCGCGACGGCACGCGGCGAGGTCGGCGCGGTCACCTCGGCGGGGCGGCTGCTGCGCATCACGGTCGTGGACCTGCCGCAACTCGCCGACGGGGCGGGCCCCTCGCTCGTCGGCGGGGCACCCGTGGCGGAGTTCGTACAGCTTGAGGACGACGAGACGCTCGTGTGCCTGTGCACGCTGGACGAGTCCTCGCCGGGGCTCGCCATCGGCACGGCGCAGGGCGTCGTGAAGCGGGTCGTGCCCGACTACCCGGCCAACCGCGATGAGCTGGAGGTCATCACGCTGCGCGAGGGGGACCGCATCGTGGGGGCCGCCGAGTTGCGCACGGGCGAGGAGGACCTCGTCTTCATCACGGACGACGCGCAACTGCTGCGCTTCCAGGCCTCAGCGGTACGGCCCCAGGGCCGCCCGGCGGGCGGGGTCGCCGGGGTCAAGCTCGCCGAGGGCGCCAAGGTGCTCTCCTTCGACGTCGTCGACCCGGCGGTCGACGCGGCCGTCTTCACGGTGGCCGGCTCGCGCGGCACCCTCGACGACTCGGTGCAGACGACCGCGAAGCTCACCCCGTTCGACCAGTTCCCCCGCAAGGGCCGGGCGACCGGCGGGGTGCGCTGCCAGCGCTTCCTCAAGGGCGAGGACTGCCTCAGCTTCGCCTGGGCGGGGCCGGTACCGGCCCGCGCTGCCCAGCGCAACGGCGCCCCGGCGACGCTGCCCGAGCCCGACCCGCGCCGCGACGGCTCCGGCGTCTCGCTCGACAAGCCGGTCGCCGCGGTGGCGGGACCGGCCTGACCGGAGGCCGCCGTCCGCGTGCTCGTCCACGGCCTGCCGTGCGTACGGGCCGTGGGCGGCGGGCCTGCTCCGGGGAGGCGGGCCGGTCTGGGCAGCAGCCCGGCGTCCGGCGAGGGCGGCCGGGCGCCTGGAGGGGACGGCCAGGTCCCGTCGAAGGCGCGCCCTCCGGCTCCGGCTAGGGCGTGAACTCCGGCTCCTCCGCGAGATCCGCCTCCGGGTCCCGCACGTACCTCAGTACGCCCCACATACGGCGCTGGCCGTCCGCGTCCGCTCCCCCGGCGAGGCTCAACGCGTCGGGCGCGGCGGCGAGTTCCTCCTCGCGGCAGGCGTCGAGTTCCTGGGCGACGCGTGCCGCGTCGATCCCGGCGCCGATGAGGACGAGTTCGGTGCGGCGGGGCGCGGCCTCGGGCCAGGGCTCGGGGGTGAAGCGCAGGAAGCGGCCCACGGCGTGCACGCCGTAGCGGTGGAGCGGATCCGCGGCGCCGAAGTCCACGTAGCCCTTGATCCGGTAGAGGCCCTCGGGCCGCCGCTCCAGGAAGGACATGAGGCGTACGGGATCGAGCGGGACCTCGTAGGTCCGCGCCACGCTCTCGTACCCCTCGTGCAGGTGAGGTGCGGGCTCCTCCTCGGCGCGCAGGTCGTCGAAGGAGAGCTGCCCGCGCCGCTCGGTCACGGGACGGCGGTCGAAGAGCAGTTCCGGGTCGAGGCGGCCGTGCGTGACGGGTACGACGGCGGCACCGCGCGCCAGGTCCCGTACCTCCGCGAGCAGTTCGGCGCGTGCGGTGGCGGTGACCCGGTCGGTCTTGTTGAGGACGACGAGGTCGGCGACGGCGAGCCGTGTGCCGAGGCCGGGGTGCCGCGCGCGCGTGGCGGGGAACTCGGCCGCGTCGACGACCTCCACGAGCCCGCCGTAGACGAGCCGCGGATTGTCACCGGCGAGCACCATACGGACCAGCTCGGCCGGTTCCGCGAGCCCGCTCGCCTCGATGACGACCAGATCGACGCGCAGCCCTGGGGCGGTGAGCCGGGCGAGCTGTTCGTCCAGTTCGCTCACGTCGACCGCGCAGCACAGGCAGCCGTTCCCGAGCGAGACCGTTGAACCGGCCTGTCCGGCGACGGCCATCGCGTCGATCTCGATACTGCCGAAGTCGTTGACGAGCACCGCGATCCGGCTGCCCCTGCTGCTGTGGAGCAAGTGGTTGAGCACCGTGGTCTTCCCGGCCCCGAGGAACCCGGAAAGCACCACGACGGGGATCTGCCGCGGGGCGGCGCGCTCTTGTTCGTCCGCTGTCACCGTCCCAGCCTACGAACCGCTCCCCGCCGCTCGTCCGCTCGCCCCACCCGCACACCCGAGCCGGGCCCGGCTCGGGGACGCCCATGGGCTCACGCCAGGGTCCGGCGCGGGATTCGGCACGCGTCGCGGCGCGGGTGCCGCACCGGCTTCGGCGCGCGGTTCAGCGGGGCGCCTGCCCCGTCGAGCCCCTGACGACCAGCTCCGGCTCGAACAACAGCTCCTCGGCCGTCGCCGTCGCCCCCGCGATCTGCACCGCGAGCAGGTCGACCGCGGCACGCCCCATCGCCTCGATGGGCTGGCGCACGGTCGTGAGCGGGGGCTCCGTGCAGTTCATGAAGGCGGAGTCGTCGAAGCCCACGACGGAGACCTCGTCCGGCACCGACAGTCCGCGCCGCTTCGCCGCGCGGATCGCGCCGAGCGCGTAGGGGTCGCTTGCACACACGAAACCGGTGACGCCCTGGTCGAGGAGCCGGGTCGCGGCGGCCTGCCCGCCCTCCAGTGAGAACATCGCGCGGACGACGTGCGCCTCGGGCAGTTCGCGGCCCTCCGCGGCGGCGAGTTGCCGGGCGGCGGCGAGCTTGCGCTGCGAGGGCACGTGGTCGGCCGGGCCGAGGACGAGACCGATGCGCTCGTGGCCGAGCGAGGAGAGGTGCCGCCACGCCTGCTCGACGGCGACCGCGTCGTCGCAGGAGACGCCGGGAAAACCGAGCTGATCGATCGCCGCGTTGATGAGCACGACGGGGATGCGGCGCTCCGCGAGCCGGCGGTAGTGGTCGTGCGGCGCCTCGGCCTGCGCGTACAGCCCCCCGGCGAAGACCACCCCGGAGACCTGCTGCTGCAGGAGGAGATCGACGTAGTCGGCCTCCGAGACCCCGCCCTTGGTCTGCGTGCACAGGACCGGTGTGAGGCCCTGCTGCGCGAGCGCCCCGCCGATGACCTCGGCGAAGGCGGGGAAGATCGGGTTCTGCAACTCGGGCAGAACGAGACCGACGAGGCGGGCCCGCTCCCCGCGCAACTGCGTGGGCCGCTCGTAGCCGAGCACGTCGAGCGCCGAGAGCACCGCTTGGCGCGTGTTTTCCGACACCCCGGGCTTGCCGTTGAGGACCCGGCTCACCGTGGCCTCACTGACTCCGACCTTCTGGGCCACTTGGGCGAGTCGACGCGTCATGGCCGAAAGATTAGCGCAAGGAGCGCAAGCGATTTGCGGGAATCCTGAAAATTTCACCGTTGGCTTCCGCCGGATTCTGCTCGCCGCGCTGCGCACCGTGCGCACGGAACCCGACAGCCCTTCCCGCGCCGCCTGAGGGACGGCCCCGTTCACCTGCGGTTAGGCTCGCCTTCGTGAGTATCTGCGCCACCGCCTCTCGTGCCCTCGGCGAGCCCCTCGCCGGGACGGCGGCCACCGCCCGCACCTGGCTCCTCATCGAACAACCGGGCCCGTGGGGTGCCAAGGCCCTGACCTCCAGCCGCCTCGATCCCGCCCTGGGAAGGCGCCTGGAGGAGGCCGCGCGCGATACCGGCGTGCGCCTCGGACTCATCCGCCGCCCCGGCCGCACTCCGCCCACCCCCGCGCGCCGCGTCTTCGCCGCGCACGTCGTACCCGGGCAGGGCTGGGTGCACGAGGCGAGCATCGCCTCCGACGAGGCCGCGGAACGACTCCTCGGCCTGGATCTGAAGGCCCTCGGCGCGGGCGACGCCACCTCCTTCCTCGACCCCGCCGACGGCCTCGCCGGCACCCCCTACACGGGCGCCCCGCTCGTCTGCGTCTGCGCCAACGGCAAGCGCGACCGCTGCTGCGCGCTCCTCGGCCGCCCCCTCGCGGCCGAACTGCACGCGGCGGGCACCGAGGGGGTCTGGGAGGTCACGCACCTCGGCGGCCACCGCTTCTCCCCCACGCTGCTCGTCCTCCCCTACGGCTACGCCTACGGGCGCGCGGACGCCGCCCTGGCCCGCACCGCCCAGCGCGCCGCCGCCTCGGGCCGCGTCCACCTCGACGGCTGCCGGGGCCGCTCCGTGTGGGAACGCCCCGAGCAGGCGGCCGAGTTGGCGGTACGGGCCGAGACCGGCGAGGAGCGCGCCGAGGCACTGACCCTGCACACCCTGCCGCCGGGTGAGGGCTCCGCGGCGCACCTCGTCCGCGTGGACCACGGCGACGGCCGCCGCTGGACGGCCGAGGTGGTGCGTACGGTCGCCGAGGACGCGCGCCCGGAGAGCTGCGGCGCGGCCCCCGCCCGCACGGCCGGTTTCGAGGTCGTACGGCTGACGGCCCAAGCCTCCTCGCGCTGAACGCCGCTACGGGTGCGGGCGCCCCCCCTCGTGGAGAAGGACGCCCGCACCCGTAGGCCCGCGGCCCGCCGCGCCCGGCCGACGGGGTGACGCTCAGACCGCTCCCGCCCCGGTGAGGGAGCGGACCTCGGTCTCCGCGTGCCGGGCCTCGTCCGGCTCCTCCTTGGACGTGACCGTCCCGATCCACCCGAAGAGGAAACCGAGCGGGATGGAGACGAGGCCCGGGTTCTCCAGCGGGAAGAGATGGAAGTCGACGCCCGAGACGATGGAGTCGGGGCCGCCGGAGACGACGGGCGAGAAGAGCACGAGCAACAGCGCGGGCACGAGTCCTCCGTAGACGGACCAGACCCCGCCCCGCATCGTGAACCGGCGCCAGAAGAGCGAGTAGAGCAGGATCGGCAGATTCGCCGAGGCCGCGACCGCGAAGGCGAGGCCCACGAGGAAGGCGACGTTGAGGTTGCTCACGAGCAGACTCAGCGCGATCGCGAGCACTCCGATACCGACCGCGGCGAGCCGCGCCACGGCCACCTCGCTGCGCTGCTTGCGCCCGGCGCGGCGCAGCGTCGCGTACAGGTCGTGGGCGACGGAGGCGGAGGAGGCGAGAGTGATGCCCGCGACAACGGCGAGGATCGTCGCGAAGGCGACCGCCGCGACCACGGCGAAGAGGACCGTGCCGCCCGTGGAGTTCTCACCGCCGCCGAGGTCGAGGGCGAGCAGCGGGATCGCCGTGTTCCCGGCCGCGTTGGAGCGCCGCACCTCGTCCGAGCCGACGACCGCCGCGGCGCCGAAGCCCAGGATGATCGTCATGAGGTAGAAGGCGCCGATGAGCCCGATCGACCACACCACCGAACGCCGCGCCGCGCGCGCCGTGGGCACGGTGTAGAAGCGCGACAGGATGTGCGGCAGCCCCGCCGTGCCGAGCACCAGGGCGAGACCGAGGCTGATGAAGTCGAAGCGGGAGGTCCAGTCCCCGCCGTACTTCAGGCCCGGCTTGAGGAAGTCCATGCCGTGGCCGCTGCGTTCGGCGGCGCTCTTGAGGAGCTGGTTCACATCGCCGTGGAAGCGGAGCAGGACCAGGACGGTCAGAGCGATGGCACCGGCCATCAGGAGCACGGCCTTGACGATCTGGATCCACGTCGTGGCCCGCATCCCACCGAACGAGACGTAGATGATCATGAGCGCGCCGACCCCGATGACGGTCCAGACCCGGGCCGCCCCGCTCGTGCCCCCGAGGAGCAGGGCCACCAGGGAGCCCGCGCCGACCATCTGCGCGACGAGATAGAGCACCGAGACGGTGACCGAGGCGGCCCCGGTCGCGACCCGCAGCCGCGGCGCGCTCATCCGCGCGGCCACCACGTCCGCCAGGGTGAACCTGCCGCAGTTGCGCACCAGTTCGGCGACGAGCAGCAGAACAACGAGCCAGGCCACGAGGAAGCCGACCGAGTAGAGCAACCCGTCGTAGCCGACGAGCGCGATGAGGCCCGCGATGCCGAGGAAGGAGGCGGCGGACATGTAGTCCCCCGCGATGGCGAAGCCGTTCTCCATCGGCGTGAAGAGCCGGCCACCGGCGTAGAACTCCTCGGCGGAACCGTGCCTGTTGCGGCTGACCCAGGTCGTGATGCCCAGGGTGACCACTACGAAGGCGCTGAACAACAGCAGCGCCAGGGTCTCGTGGTTGCTGCTCAACGCCGCACTCCTCGCGTCATTTCCTGGGTGTCCCAGCGCAGTTCGAGAGCCGCCCGGTCCCGCCGCAGCCGGGCGTGACGCGCATAGGCCCAGGTCAGCAGGAAGGTCGTGGCGAACTGCGCGAGCCCCGCCACCATCGCCACGTTGATCACCCCGGCGACCGGCCGCCCCATGAGGTCCGGCGCCATCGTCGCGGCGATCACATAGGCGACGTACCAGAGGAAGAACGCCGCGGCAGCCGGGAAGGCGAAGCTGCGATAACGGCGACGCACTTCCTGGAAAGCGGGGCTGTGCTGCACCTCCAGGTAGACGTCCGCCGCCCGACGGGCCGGCTCCGGCTCGGAGGCGGGTGCGGGAATGACGGGCGTCGAGGCTCCGACACCGTCCACCCCGCCCCAGCCGGAGGCGAGCGAATCCCGCCAGGGGTCGTCGAGCCGGACCTGTCCGGCTTCACGACCATCGTGCTTTTCCACCGAACTCTCCTTGTCCGCGGCGAGCTGAGCCGCGAGCACAAGAATGAGCAGTGCGGAAAGACCCGAGACGCCTGGGACCGGAAATTTCACCCTTTCAGGTGAGAGAGGAACCTGGTGGCGTAACTATCCCGTGCAGATAGGCATATCGGACGGCCTGGGCGCGATCACGAAGGCCCGCCTTGGCGAACAGATTGTTGATGTGGGTCTTCACCGTGGCGGCTGACACATGGAGCGCGCGTGCGATGTCCGCGTTGCTCAGGCCCTGCGCGATGAGCGCCAGCACCTCGGCCTCCCGCGCCGTCAGCCCATCCGGCGGCACAGACCCCGCGGAGCCCGGCGGTCGGACCGCCGCACGCCCCGCCACCGCGTCTCCCCCGCTCCCGTCCGCCGCCCGGCCAGGCGTCCCCTCTCCCGGTCGGCCGGACGCCCCGGGCGGCGCCGAAGGATCCGCCGCGGTCTCGTCCGCGATGCGGTCGAGAAGGCGCCGCTGAATCCCGGGAGCGAGCCCCGCCTCGCCGGACAGCACGTCCTCGATGGCACGCACGATCTCCTCGCCCCCCGCGTCCTTCGTGAGGTAGCCCCTGGCCCCCGCGCGCAGGGCCGGGAAGAGATCCTGGTCGTCGGCGTACGTGGTCAGTACGACAACCTGCGTCCCCGGGTACTCCGCCCGGATCCTGCGCGTGGCCTGCACTCCGTCGCAGCGCGGCATCCGCAGGTCCATCAGGACGACGTCCGGGGCGAGCTCCCCGACAAGCCGGACGGCCTCGTCCCCGTCCCGTGCCGAGCCCACCACCTCGATCCCCGGCAGCAGACCGAGCAGCATCACGATGCCCTCGCGTACCACCGACTGGTCGTCGGCCACCACCACCCGCGCGTTCACGCCGGAACCCTCAGTCGCACCACGAAGCCTTCCTCACCGTCCTCCGGGGGGCCTGCCGACAGCGTCCCACCCAGCAGTTCGGCCCGCTCCCGCATGCCTCTCACACCGTAGCCGCTGCCACTCGCCGCCAAATCGGGAACCCCGAGGTCGTCCGGCCCCACCCTGCTTCCCCCGCCCCGCACACCTTCCGGGCCCACCGGTCCCGCCGCCCCCTCCCCGGCTGCCAGGCGCGTTCCGCCTTCCGCACCCGCGGCCCGCTCCTCGCCGCGCTCCACCCCTTCGTAGCGCCCGGCCGGCTCGCCCCGCCCAGCCGTCTGTGGGCCCTCGCTCCGCTCACCGCCGCCGTCCCCGGCGAGGCCCTCACCGCGCTTGGCCCCGGCCAAGCTCTCACCACTGCCGTCCCCGCCCAGGCCCTCACCACGCCCGGTCCCGTCGAAGCCGCGCCCGGTCCCGCGCAAGCTCTCGTCACGCCCGTCGAAGCCCCCGCCGCCTTCGGAGTGCTCACGCCGGGCACCCCGCTCCCCCCACGTCTGTCGTCCGGGCCCGTTGCGGACCTCCAGCTCGACGGCCTCCGGCCCGTAGACAAGACGCAGCCGTGGTCGCGCGCCCGGCGCGTGCTTGCGCACGTTGGTCAGCGCCTCCTGCGCGACCCTCCGCAGCGTCTGCCCCGCCTCCGCGGCGACGGGCCGCGCCTCGCCCTCGACCCGCAGCACCGTGCCCTCCCGCGCGGCCAGCTCGGCGAGTGCCTCGGCCACGGGAGCCATGTCGCCGCGCAGGGCGGAGAGCGCCTGCCGGGTCTCCTCCAGCCCTTCCCGGGCCATTCCCCGTGCCGCGACGACCCGCTCCAGGACCTGCTGGCGGTCGGCGCCCCGTTCGAGCTGGATTCTGGCCGCCTCCAGGTGCACGAGCTGTGCGGAGAGGCTGTGGGCGAGTACGTCGTGTATCTCCCTGGCGATCCTGGCCCGCTCCGCGAGCGCCGCGGATTCGGCACGCGCCGCCTGGCTCGCCCCCTCCTCGATGAGCAGGCGGTGCGCGGCCCCCCGCGCCTCCGCGTCGAGCCTCATCACAAGCCCGGCCAGGACGAGCCCGCCACAGGTGACCAGTGTCGCGATCCAGTCGTCCCGGTCCGTCACGAAGTACGCACCGAGCCCCAGCATCGCGGCCGCGCCGCCCCAGCCGAGGGGCAGCCTCTGCAGCGCGACGACCGCCGCCAGGCACCACAGCACGGACGAGGCGGGGTGCCAGTCGAGACCGTAGAAACCGGCCCCCGCGAGGAGGACGGCCGCCATGCAGGAGACGGCCGCCCGGAGCTGGTGTTCACCGGTCACCCGGAAGAACCGTCGCAGGGCCACGAGCGCGAGGCCGAGCAGAACGAGACCGCCGATCACCGGGACCGGTCCCGCGTCCGGGTGGAGCTGGTGGCTGACCCACAGGAGGAAGCCCAGGAGCGTGACCCGGACTCCCCTGGTCGCGGCCGTACGAGCGCCGCTCTCCACCCAGCGGCGGCTCTCCCGCGAGAGCGCCTCGCGCGAGGGCCAGACCGACCAGACGTCCTTCCTCATACACGGTCCTTCGGGCGGGCTGCGCGGTCGTACCGGCGAGCCGGCTTCGGTGTTCCGGAACCCTCACCGTACGTCGGCCCGAGAAGCGCGGCCCGGCGATTGAGGAGCAGCCCGCGGGCGAGGAAGGTCGCGGCCAGACCCAGGAGGAGGACGGGTGTGTGCTGCGTTGTCCCGAGCGAGGAACCCACCCCGTAGAGCGCGACCCGTACCAGGATGCTGCCGCACCACACGGCGCCCGCCATCTTCGTACCGGCGGACCACAGACTCCCGTCCTCCTCCCGCCAGACCCGAGAGGTCCACGCCCAGGCGGCACCGGTGAGCAGGCCGGCGAGCACGTTGAGCAGGATGAGGGCGACCGCCACGGAAGGGTGTGCGTCATCGACGAGCCCGGGCTCGCGCAGCGCGACGACGGCGAGGATGACGGGCAGCAGCCATGGGCGCCGACCGCCGTCGATGCGCTGGGCCCGGAACAGCCTGAACGCGATGAGGACGACCGCCGCCACGATCAGCAGGATCTCCAGGGCCCCGGACATGTGCGCCTCCATAGGTCGGGGGGTGTCTCGAACACCACCGAAACTACGGAAGGGGCCTGGTCAGGGGATCGGAGCCAGGGTGGAAAGCGGGTGGATTCTGTTTCTCCACCCCAGGGTGGAGAACCGGGAAGATCCGGCCTCCCGGGGCGGAGAAACAGCGCCCGATACCGACCCGCGCGGCGGGCGGACCGCTACGCGTCGATGCGCGAGCGGTCCAGCGTCGCCGCCGAATTGGTGATGAACTCCTTGCGCGGCGCGACCTCGTTGCCCATGAGCAGGTCGAAGACCTGTTCCGCGCTGTCCAGGTCGTTCATGCTGATGCGCCGCAGCGTGCGGTGCCTGGGGTCCATCGTGGTCTCCGCGAGCTGGTCGGCGTCCATCTCGCCGAGACCCTTGTAGCGCTGGATGGAGTCCTTGTACCGGACGTTCCTGCGCTCGAAGTCGAGCAGCGTCTCGCGCAGCTCGCGGTCCGAGTACGTGTAGACGTACTTGTCCTGCCCCTTCTTCGGCTGGCTCAGCTCGATCCGGTGCAGCGGCGGGACAGCGGCGAAGACCCGGCCCGCCTCGACCATCGGGCGCATGTAGCGCTGGAAGAGCGTGAGCAGGAGACAGCGGATGTGCGCTCCGTCCACATCGGCGTCCACGAGCAGGATGATCTTCCCGTAGCGCGCCGCGTCGAGGTCGAAGGTACGCCCCGAGCCGGCTCCTATGACCTGGATGATCGCCCCGCACTCGGCGTTCTTGAGCATGTCCGAGACCGAGGACTTCTGCACGTTGAGGATCTTGCCCCGGATCGGCAGCAGCGCCTGGAACTCGGAGTTCCGCGCGAGCTTCGCGGTGCCGAGCGCGGAGTCCCCCTCCACGATGAACAACTCGCTGCGGTCCACGTCGTCGCTGCGGCAGTCGGCGAGCTTGGCGGGGAGCGAGGAGGATTCCAGCGCCGTCTTCCTGCGCTGCGCCTCCTTGTGCTGACGTGCGGCGATGCGGGTACGGGCGGCTGCGACGACCTTGTCGAGCACCGCGCGGGCCTGCGCCTTCGCGTCTCGCTTGGTCGAGGTCAGGAACGCCTTCAGCTCCTTGGCCACCACGTTCGCGACGATGCGGTTCGCCGCCGAGGTGCCCAGCACCTCCTTGGTCTGCCCCTCGAACTGCGGCTCGGCGAGTCGCACCGTGACGACGGCCGTGAGGCCCTCCAGCGCGTCGTCCTTGACGATGTCGTCCTCGGCGACCCGCAGCAGCTTGGCGCCGCGCAGGACGTCGTTGACGGTACGCGTGACGGCGCGCTCGAAGCCGGTGACGTGGGTGCCGCCCTTGGGCGTCGCGATGATGTTCACGAAGGAGCGCACGGTGGTCTCGTACCCCGTGCCCCAGCGCAGGGCCACGTCCACACCGAGGTCGCGGACGACCTCCGTGGGCGTCATCTGCCCGTACTCGTCGAGGACCGGGACCGTCTCCTTGAAGGTGCCCTGCCCGCTCAGCCGCAGCACGTCGCACACGGCCTTGTCGCGGGCGAGGTACTCGCAGAACTCGCTGATCCCGCCGTCGTAACGGAAGGACTCCTCGCCCTTGCTCCCGCCCTCGCCGAGGCCGTACTCGTCGCGGACCACGAGGGTGAGTCCCGGCACGAGGAAGGCGGTCTGGCGGGCCCGCTGGTGCAGGGTCTCCAGCGACAGCTTGGCGTCCTTGAGGAAGATCTGCCGGTCCGCCCAGTAGCGGACCCTGGTGCCCGTGCGGGTCTTCGGGACGCGCTTGGTCTTGCGGAGCCCCGTGGTGGGCTCGAAGGCGCCCTCGGGCCCCGTGCTCTTGAACTGGCCCGGGACCCCGCGCCGGAAGCTCGTGGTGTGCACCGAGCCACCCCGGTCCACCTCGACGTCGAGACGCGCGGAGAGCGCGTTGACGACCGAGGCACCGACACCGTGCAGACCGCCGGAGGCCGCGTACGAGCCACCGCCGAACTTTCCTCCGGCGTGCAGCTTGGTCATGACGACCTCGACCCCGGACAGGCCGGTCTTGGGCTCGACGTCGACGGGGATGCCCCGCCCGTTGTCCCGCACCTCCACGGAGCCGTCCTCGTGGAGGATCACGTCGATGTGGTCGCAGTAGCCGCCGAGGGCCTCGTCGACGGAGTTGTCGATAATCTCCCACAGGCAGTGCATGAGGCCGCGGCTGTCGGTCGACCCGATGTACATGCCGGGCCGCTTGCGCACCGCTTCCAGGCCCTCCAGGACGAGCAGGTGCCGCGCGGTGTAATTGGAGTCGTCGCGATCTGCTCCTGCGAGCAGAGCTGTCGACGACACAGATGTATCGGCGGTCACGCGGTTCGCTCCTCGCTGAATTTTCTTCTGGGGCCTATTGGCTCAACGTCCCGTCCGGGACGCCGCTCAGAGGGTACCGAGGCCAGGTAGAGCCGCTGTGACGCCACCCTCGCTTCAAACCCACCCTAGTGCAGAATCACACACCCGTTCGAACGAGGGGGGCGATGACTCTCATGTCACGTTCCCTTCCAGGCATGAACCATCTAGGCTCCGGGCACGTCCTCATGCACAGACCGGCAATCCAGCCGGGAGGATGTGACCCTGCACACCATGCGAAACCGTAAAGCACGCACGCTGTAATACGGCACATTCGCCGCCAACCGGCAACGGACAACCGCCCTCGAAGTTTTTTCGCGAGAGAGGCCGCGAGCGGGAACGTTTTCGGCCTGGTTGGATGTTGACCCTGGTACGACAGCTCGTCGAGCTAGAGAAGAGGCGACGTGACTACTGTTCTGACACCCGCGAGCCCGCTGACGGCCGCTGACCGCTGCGACCGGTGCGGCGCCCAGGCCTACCTGCGCGTTGTCCTGACCAGCGGCGGTGAACTGCTCTTCTGCGCTCACCACGGGCGCAAGTTCGAGCCGGAACTCAAGAAGATCGCCGCTGAGATACAGGACGAGACTGATCGCCTGACTGCTCCCAGCACGGCGAGCGACGAGGAGCACTGAGGCTCCAGGTCGCATCCACCCACGACGAGCCGGCACCGGTGTGAGCCGGTGCGGCGGGCGGGCCTCCCGAGGGGGACCCGCCCGCTTTCGTATGCCTGTGGAAGGCCCGCCCGAGGCCGCATCCGCTCGGTTGCCGCCCTCGGGCCCCCGTACGCCCCCCAGCCCCCTCGAAGGGAGCGCGCGGTCCTGTGGGACGCCCGCTCCCCCACGAAGCGCTCAGCGCTCGCGCAGCCCCTCGCTGTCCGCCACGGCGGAAATGCGCGTGTACACGCCGGGGCTGCCCGCCTCGGCGCAGCCACTGCCCCAGGACACGAGCCCGATGAGCTTGCCGCCGGACACGAGCGGCCCGCCGCTGTCCCCCTGGCAGGCGTCCTTGCCGCCCTCCGGCTCCCCCGCGCACAGCATCGTGTCGGCGTCGTAGGCTCCACCACCACTGCCCGGGTAGGCGCTGCCGCAGTCGCTGTCGGGGAGTACCTGGATGTCGGCGGCGTGCAGGGTGCTGGCGTACGAGCCGCGCCCCGTCGTGTCCCCCCAGCCGTAGACCTGGGCCCGCGCGCCCGCCCGGTAGCCGGGGTCACCGGCGAGGGCGAGCGGCAGGACGTGGCTCTGCGGCTGGGGCTCCTCCAGCGTCAGCGTGGCCACGTCGCCGGAATTGCTGTCCGGGTCGTAATCCGGGTTGATCCACGTCTTCGTCACGCGCGCCTCCGTGCCCGCCCGCCCGGAGAGGTCATCGCGGCCGACGAGCACCCGCAGGTCCTTGAGCCGGCTCAGGGGGACCCCGAGGACCTTCCCGCTGAGGCAGTGGGCTGCCGTGGCGACCGTGCGGGGCCCGACGAGGACCCCGCCGCAGTACTGGCCCGAGCGCTCCGCCCCGAAGCGGCTGCGGCTGGAGAGGGCCACCACCCAGGGATGATCGGCCACCGCCACCTGCTTGCCGCCGACGATCACTCCGTCGGCGGCGGCCGGTCCTGGGACGAGGACGGGGCTGAGCGCAGCGGCGGTGGCGAGCACTCCCGCGCTCACCCGGGTGCGAAGTCCGCGAAGCGGCATGCCGTACTCCTTCACTCTGGGTACCGAACTCGCACTCAGCGTGATTCAGCCACCCGAGGAGCGCACGCCCAGCCCTGGAGCTTCGGGCAACCGGCCCAATCCGCGCCCCGGACGGGCGACACCACGCGTCCACGCACGCCGAAGGCCCCGCCGGTCGGAACCGGCGGGGCCTTCGTGGACCTGATCATGGGGGCCGGTCGTCCGGCCCCGCGCGTCAGTCCAGGTAGTCGCGCAGCACCTGGGAGCGCGAGGGGTGCCGCAGCTTGGACATCGTCTTCGACTCGATCTGGCGGATGCGCTCGCGCGTCACGCCGTAGACCTTGCCGATCTCGTCGAGGGTCTTCGGCTGACCGTCGGTGAGACCGAAACGCATCGAGACGACGCCCGCCTCGCGCTCGGAGAGCGTGTCCAGGACGGAGTGCAGCTGCTCCTGGAGGAGGGTGAAGCTGACCGCGTCCGCCGGGACGACCGCCTCGGAGTCCTCGATGAGGTCACCGAACTCGCTGTCGCCGTCCTCACCGAGCGGGGTGTGCAGCGAGATGGGCTCGCGGCCGTACTTCTGGACCTCGATGACCTTCTCGGGGGTCATGTCGAGTTCCTTGGCCAGCTCCTCCGGGGTGGGCTCACGGCCCAGGTCCTGGAGCATCTGCCGCTGGACACGGGCGAGCTTGTTGATGACCTCGACCATGTGCACCGGGATACGGATGGTGCGGGCCTGGTCCGCCATCGCGCGCGTGATCGCCTGGCGGATCCACCAGGTCGCGTACGTGGAGAACTTGTAGCCCTTGGTGTAGTCGAACTTCTCGACCGCGCGGATCAGACCGAGGTTGCCCTCCTGGATCAGGTCCAGGAAGAGCATGCCGCGACCGGTGTAGCGCTTGGCCAGGGAGACCACGAGGCGGAGGTTCGCCTCCAGGAGGTGGTTCTTCGCGCGGCGGCCGTCCTCGGCGATGATCTCCAGCTCGCGCTGGAGCTTCGGCGCGAGCTTGTCGCTGTTGGCGAGCTTGTCCTCGGCGAAGAGACCGGCCTCGATGCGCTTGGCCAGCTCGACCTCCTGCTCCGCGTTGAGGAGCGGGACCTTGCCGATCTGCTTGAGGTAGTCCTTGACCGGGTCGGCGGTGGCACCGGCCGCGGCGACCTGCTGCGCCGGGGCGTCGTCCTCGTCGTCGTCGGACAGAACGAAGCCCTGGCTCTCGCCGCCGGCGGCCGGCTCGGCGGCCTCCTCGCTCTTGCCCGGCGTCTCCTCGGTGTTCTCCTCGTCGAGGAGCTCGTCCGACTTCTTGCCGGTCTTCTTCGCGGTGGCCTTCTTGGCCGTCGTCGTCTTCTTGGCGGCGGTCTTGCGGGCCGTCGTCTTCTTGACCGCGGGCTTCTTCTCGGCGGTCTCGTCCTCGACGGTCACCGCTGCGGAGGCGGAGGGAGCGGTCACGGTCGCTGCCGCGGTCTTCTTGACCGCCGTCTTCGTGGCCACCGTCTTCGTAGCGGTGCGCTTCGCCGGACTCTTCGCTGCGACGCTCTTGCGGGTGCGCTTGGGCTCCGCGGCACTGACCATCAGCGTCACACCCTCTTCCTCAAGGATTTGGTTGAGGCTGCGCAGTACGTTCTTCCACTGAGTGGCCGGAATCTGGTCAGCTTCGAAGGCCCGACGCACATCGTCACCGGCGATCTGCCCATTAGCCTTTCCCCGCTCGATGAGCGCCATGACAGACACAGACTCGGCGATCTCCGGCGGGAGCGTACGGGATGTGCTGGCCGACACGAACAACCTCTCGGAACGTTGGAAAACGGCTTCCGGCTCTCGCCCGAAGGGCGGGGGCCGACGACCGTCGGTGGGGATGACCGACGACGCGGGCGGGCGCCGCGGGGACCACAGCACCGGAACCAGTAGCCGTATTCCCCTGAGCGACTCTCACCTCTTAGGTCATCGCGCTGTACCCGGGAGCGTTACGCGCAATCTGCGTGGCCCGAGTCACACACCGAATGGACACAAGGAGGCACATAGACGACCATACGCGCTCACCAAATGTTCCGGAGCGGTCGGTACTGAACAGGGCGAAGGCCCGAGGACACAAGGGGGCACGGAGGTACGAAAGGGCTCCGGTTGCCCGTGGATCTGGGCGGTACGGGCACGACATCGCTCCGTGCGACGTCACCCCTCTCGCACAGTGGACCCCCGGCCCCCCACAACGCCCGGGGCCCCTCCTCCGTTACGGAGAGGGGCCCCGGGCATGGGTGCACGCGACTAGTGCTGCTCGCGCGGCCCCGGAACGACGCGCTCGCCCTCGGGGTGCACCGTGAGCAACTGCCGCATCGCCGCCTCGGCACCGACACCGTCGCCGGAGGCGAGGGCGTCGACGATGCGGGCGTGGTGGGCGACGGATGCCTCATTGGGACGTTCGCACCCCATCGCGGGGCCACCCGATACATGCAAAGCGGCGCTCACGATCCCGGAGAGGTGCTCCAGCATGCGGTTGCCACCGATCTGGATCAGCAGGGAGTGGAACTCGGCATCGGCCCGCGAGAACGTGATGCCGTCCCCCTGACCGAGCGCGTGCCCCATGATCTCAACCATGTCGACAAGTCGCTGCTGCACGTCCTCGCGACCATGCCCGGCGGCGAGCCGCGCGGCGAGCGGCTCGATGCTCCACCGCAGCTCATTGAGCTCACGGCGCTGATCATCGCGCTGGGGGCCGTAGGCGCGCCATTCGATGATGTCGGGATCGAGCAGGTTCCAGTCACTGACGGGACGCACCCGGGTACCCACATTGGGGCGGGCACTCACCAGGCCCTTGGCCTCCAGGACGCGCAGGGATTCCCGCACAACGGTGCGGGACACCTCGAAACGCTGGCCGATCTCCTCGGGGACGAGGGGACGGTCCGCGCCCAGGTCGCCGGAGACGATCATCTGGCCGAGCTGCTGAACGAGTTGGCCGTGCAGGCCGCGGCCTCGGCTGGCACCGCCGCGTCGCGGCACCCGGCCAAGCTCCGGCTCCGCGGCACCCCAGGAAGGAACTCCGATCCTGTCCTGGGCGGCCTCGGCATAGGGGTAGCGGTCGATGTCGCCCGGGCCGGCGAGGCCGGAGTCGGCGGAACGGGCGGCGGTCATCATGGCGTGCGCAACGGTACTCACAAAGGCTTTGTCGGCGTTCTCCTCAACGGCCTTGAGTTCTTTGGTGAAAAGCACACGAAAGGGTGATCGCTTACCGTTGGCCAATTGACGCTTTATCGGAAGTTCCCGAGCAGCAGTCGGGGAGTTGCACGCGATTCCCCTCAGCTTCCCTCTCCACAAGGCATCTTGCGGTACGGTTCGCACCCACCTCCCACCACCGCGGCTGAGCGTCCCTCCAACGGGCCTTACGCAGCCCTGTTTTCCGGCCGTCGCGAAATCACCCAGCGGAACCACCATCTGCGAAAAGCCCTGTTCGGGCAGCGTGGCCACTACTCACGGTGAGAAGCGCACTCTTGTGCGTGTCGCGGGGTGCTCGGGCGGGTCGCACGAGCGACCCGGGCCCCGGGAGGGGCACTCGGGCCCCGCAGGACATGCGTCAGATCTCAGGGCGCAGCATGGGCGGGTTCAGCAGGGTGGCGCCTCCTGCCCGGAAGAGTTGCGCGGGCCTGCCGCCCTGCCGGGTCGTGGTCCCGCCGGTGGGCACGAGGAAGCCCGGCGTACCTGTCACCTTGCGGTGGAAATTGCGGGGGTCGAGCACCACCCCCCAGACCGCCTCGTAGACCCGGCGCAGTTCGCCGACCGTGAATTCCGAAGGGCAGAAAGCAGTGGCGAGCGAGGAATACTCGATCTTCGAGCGAGCGCGCTCGATGCCGTCGGAGAGAATGCGCGCGTGATCGAAGGCGAGAGGCAGCAGTTGCTCGTCGTCCCGCCCCGCGCCCTCTTCCCCCAGCAGCCGTTCGACCGGCGCCCACGTGGCACCGCTCGCGTCACCCCCCGCCGTGGGCGAGGGAAGATCGGGGGCGAGCGCGAGGTGGGCCACGCTCACCACCCGCATACGGGGATCACGCCCCGGGTCGCCGTAAGTAGCGAGTTGTTCCAGGTGCGCGCCGTGCCGTTCCTCGTCGGAGCCGCTCGCGCACTCACCGTCGTGAGCACACAGACCGGTCTCCTCCTCCAGTTCACGCCCCGCCGCGGCCGCCAGGTCTTCTCCCGGCCGGACGAATCCCCCGGGCAAAGCCCATTGCCCCTGGTACGGAGCCTCCCCTCGACGAACGAGCAATGCCCGCAGCCCGTTGTGCCGCACCGTGAGCACCACCAGATCGACGGTGACGGCGAAGGGCGGAAAGTCGGAGGGGTCGTAGGGAGCCATGGGACTGATCATAGTCGTCCACCTGACGATAAACACGTCGTTCCCAGAAGCCCGCAGAGCCCCATCCCCTGAAAGAGCCGTCGCCCCCAGCGGCCCCAGCGGCCCCAGATTGCGAACGAGGCCGCCCGCCTGAACCCGGCACGCGAAGGCCCGGCGTTCCAGGTGGGCCCTGCCTGTGTCCATCCCCGCAGACCGGCGGATCCCGTACGGACAGCCATGAACGCCGGAACGCCGGGCCCGCCCTCTCGCACTCTCGCCCTCTCGCCCTCTCGCCCTCTCGCCCTCTCGCCCTCTGAGAAATCGTGGGGTGGAAGCGGCGACACGTGGCCGCGGGCCGTCGCTCCCGAGTCGGCATCGGGAGCGACGGCCCGTCGGCCGCGCCCTCACGCCCGCAGTTGCAGACGCTCGGGCGCCTCCTCCACCATCGCGAGCCCCAGCCGGGTGACCCGCGCGGAGAAGCGTTCCCCGGCGACGCCGAGACCGGTCAGCCCCAACTCACCGAGCGGCGCACCACGGACCGGGCGCAGCACGACGGACCCCTCGGGGACATCTGGGCGGATGCCCACCAGCCCCACGATCACGTGCACCCCGGCAGCAGCGGCCACGGCGGCCGGCCGACAAGCGGCGGGATGCGGCCAGGGCCTGCTCCCCTCCCCCCGCTGCTCACCGGCGAACATCTCCGGCAACCGGTACTCGAAGTGCTCTGCCGCCGCGAGCAGCCCCCTGAGCAAAGCGTGGGACTGCTTCTCGTAGCCCGCTGCGGCAAGCCCCGTCACGGCGATAGCCGTCTCATGGACTCGCACCGCGCCGCCCCGGTGCCCGAAGGGGCTGTACCCGTACTCCTTCGCACCGAGACTCCGCAGTCCCCAGCCGCTGTCCATCACCGGGGTACCGACCAGGCGCGCGAGTTGTCCCGTACGCGCCGGGTCGAGAAGCGACGGGACCGCTTGGCCCGCCGGGCCCAGGCCGGTGTCGAGCAGGTGCGCCACCGCACTGCCGAGGTGCGGAACCGGGCGCCCGTCGGTGTCGAGCGCGGCGGGCGGGCGCCCGCCGCCGAGGTCGTCGTACCAGAACTCGTCCTGAAACCGACCCGCGAAATCTGCTGCCCAATCCTGAAGTTCCTCGCTACCGGGCCGGTTGATCCCGCGCAGGAGTCCGGCTCCGAGGAGGGCGGCACGGTAGGCGTGCGCCTGCGCCTCGACGCGCGCCATGCCGCCGGTTTCCCGGTCCCGCACGTAAGCGTGTTGTTCTGTCTCGCGCCTGAGCCACACGAGGCAGGATTCAGCGGCCGGGGCGAGTTCTTCGACGACGGACGCGTCGAGCCCCCACCTCCATGCCTCGGCCAGCAGCGCGGGAAAAAGCAGGGTCGCCTCCACGCTCGTACTCCCTGGCGGCAGGTGGGGGCCGGCGTCCCGCAATGGGCCCGGGATACGCCCTTGTTGGGGACCTCGTACCACCTGCGTACGCGCCAGGGCCCGCAAAGTCCCCGCCGCTAGCCGGGTGCCGAGCGGCAGAGCCATGCGGGCCGCAGCCAAGGCCTCGGCGGGAGCAAGCCCGCAGCGCCACGGGGCCCCTGCGGCAAGATGCACCTCCCCGGCCTCGCCGGGCTGCCGTACCAGCAAGGCGTTGAGGTCGTCGAGCGAGGCCCGCAGCAGGGCGGCAGCCCGGGGATCGTCCCCGCAGGCATCGGCCTCGGTGAAGACAGGTGTCGCACCGCGCGCCACGGGGCGCACGCCACCACGAAGTTCCGGCCGCAGCCGCAACTCGATGGACCGCTTTCCTCCCGGCGGGATCTCCAACTCCCAGCGCAGCAGCCCCGATGCCGCCACTACATCGGCAGCGGGCGGCTCGGCGAGCAGCGACACCTTGCCCGCGGGGGACGACCACTGCAAGCCGGCACCGTGCACAGAGGCCCCCAGTGCCGGGGCGCGACGTCCGGCGGCCACGGCTCCGAGTTCCGCCAGATCGCAACCCAGCGTGAGTTCGACCACGAGGCGCAGCGGTCGCACGGACACGCTGCGCAAGGTGATGCGCTCGCTGCCCTCTGCGTGCCGCTCGCGCTCCACCAGCAGATCGGGGTCGGGCCCCGAGCCGCCGAGCCCTCGCAGCACCCCCGCGAACCGCGTTCGGTCCGCACCCACCGCACGTGCCTCCACCGGCAGAGGATCCCGCCCCGCGACCTGAAGCCTGCACAGCGAGAGCAACCGCCTCCCCGAGTGGTAGACGCCCTCAAGCCCTTGCCCGGTCAACTGCCCGTGCTCGGCGGAGATCGCCAGGCCCGGCAGGGCCACGGCAGTCAACGTCCGGTGTGTCGCTGGAGGTTCCACCGGAGGACGGCCCCGGCCGCCGCCCGGGCCGGGCGCGGGCACCGTTCTCCCCGGGGTGGATCGGTGCTCGCGACCACCGGGTCGGGGTGCGGTCAAGGACATCAGGAGGCTTCTTCCGCGTGCCGATCGGGGGACGGAGGCGGGGCGGTGCGCAGGGTCCGAACGACTCCGCCACCGAATGAACGCCCCAAGGGGGGTACGGGTCACGGGCGAGGGGCAGTTGCCCGATATTCCTCCGTGCGTCCCTCATAGCTGCCTCCCAGATCCGTCAGACCACCGTCCAGCCCTGAAGATCCTTTCTTCTCCGCCTGTTCACCCTCCTTTCGCACCGCACCGCACCGCACCGCAGGACTTTGCCGTCATTGCGCGCTGGTCGAAGGCGCGTTGTCACTGCCGGGCTGGGAACCGGGTGGCATCACCGTCTGACCGGGCTCCCCCGGGCTTACGGGGCCCTCGTGACCGCCTGCCTCCGGGCCGTCGGCCAAGGGCCCGTCGTGGCCCCCACCCCCCGGACCCGTCCCGGGGATATCCAGGCTCCCTCGTCCCGAACCGACCTCGGAGGCTTCCTGGTCGCCCCGTACGGGACGGACTTCGCGGCTGTCCCGACGCTCGCTCTCCGAACCGGACCGCGGAGACTTGTGGCTGCCCCGGGTCTTACGGCTGCCTCCTCCCGAGCCGGGCGCGGACGCCTCATGGCTCCCCTGCTCCGTACCGGCTGCAAGGCCCGCGACTCCGTTGACCGCAGGGCCCTGTGGCGATGCGTCCGAGCCGGGAACCTCCGGGCACGACCCGCGGTCCGCCACGGGGGACGTGGTCCGGTCCACGACTTCCCCGCGGTCCGCCTTCCGTTCCTCTCCCCCGGGCCATTTGAGAGCATCCGAGGACTGGGGTCCGGGGTGCTCTCGCCCGGTCAAGGACGAGCGGTCGACCGCGGCACGACGATCGTTCGCCCCAGGCGTCCCGGCTTCCCGTTCCCTCTGCTCCTGCTCCCGTTCCCCCGAGTGCGCCCCTTCACAGCCGGGGGTCGATACCGCCAGGCGTCGCCGGGCCCGCGTGTACGCCTCCTTCTCCGCGCCTTCCCTCCGCTTCACCACGCTGCGGCCGAGGCGTCCCGGCGCGGCTCCGCCAGGCCGCCCGGCGTCACGTCGCCGCGTCGCCGGCCGAGCGGCGGAGGCCGTACGAGCGGTGGAACGGGTACGGCGTCGTGCGCTGCCGCGGCCGTCGGTCGGCCCGCGTTCGGCTTCCTTCTCACCGGGACCACCCTCCGATGTCCCATCGGCGTGGGACGGCGTTCCTCCCTCCGGTTCACCCGCAGGAGCCGGTCCGGTGCCGTCCGGACGGGAGTCGTTGGGTGCCGAGGCCGGCCCGGCGGGGGGACGACGCATGGCCGAGTGCTTCGTGCGCCCGCGCAACTGCTGTCGGATCTCGTCAGGTTCGACCCCCTTGTCGAATGCCTGGTCCAAGAGCCCCGCGAACACGTAGTGGGGATCGACGGCGAGCGCGAGGTGCAGGGCCAGCCGGGCCTCGCTCTCGTCTCCGAGTGCCCAGGCCGTCCAGCCGACGAGCGAGAGCGGCGCCGCCGCGTGTTCCTTGTACGAGAGGACACAACGACGCGCGAGAGCACGCCACAGGCGACGCGCGGCGTCGGGGAAGGCGAGAAAACTCGCCGCCTCGTCCCGGGCCTCCCGGTCCTGGAGACCAATGACGAGCCGCGCGGCCTCCTCATGGGTAAGCGCTTCATCGTCCGCGAGGTCTGCCTCCAGCGGGTCCGAGGGAACAGGCGCCGTCGCAAGACGAGTGAGCACGTTGTCAAGCAGCCCGACCGTCCCACGCCGGATCTTGAGCACGTTCTCCCGGCTGCTCAGAATCTGCGGCAGGAGGTCGAGGGCGACGAGGTCGAGAATCCGCTCCTGGGCTTGGGCGGCGGCGGTGCACCACGGCAGCAATCGGCTCTCCAGGCGCGCGGCGGGGAGCGGACTCGGCATGCCCTCGTAGACAGAGGTCGCGGCAAGGACCGAGCTTCCAGCCGGCAGCAGGGGGGCGCCCGTCTGTTCCTGCCCTTCCAGCGGGGTCACGTAGGACCAGGAGCGCCCGGTGGAGACGCACAGTGCTTCGACGACCGGGGCGTCGAAGTGACCGCAGGCGACACGAATGTGCTGGGCGAGGGGACGCAGTCGCTCGCGCACCTCCCCGGCACCGGCCGGCGGCACGGCGCCGGGCCTGGCCTCTTCCGGCTCCTGGAAGAGGAAGGCGATGACACCATTGGGCGGGGAGCCGCCGCGCCGCTTCCGCAAGAAACTGGCCACTCCCCTGCCGGGGCCGTCTCCGGGGGAGTCGAGAAGCATCGTGGCTACCCGCTCGGCGGCCTGCGGCCACTGCCCCGGATCGTCCGGGATACGCAGGGCCGTTCGTCGCCCGAGCCGTCCCCGCTCGCCGTGCAGTGCGAGCAGGACCACGCTGTTGCCGGGCACATAGCCCAGGAGGTAGGGCAAGGAGTCCGCGAGTTCCGCGAGGGACTTCAGCGAGATCGCCTGCCGTTCCGGCAGCCTTTTACCGGAGGACTCGGCTGCGGGCTGGTCAGCGGAAGGATCGGCACGGAAAGCCGCGAAAGGAAGGGGTTCGTCCCACGGGTGTGCAGGGTCGCTCTCGGGTGGGCGTCGCTGAGCGGGGACTCGGGGATTGTGGAGTAGCGAGTCCGGAGAGCCCTCGCCCGCGCGCTGGGCAGGAATAACGGTGTCGGGATCCTGCATCGCCGCAGGGTGGCTCGGCGGTGGGCCGGAGAGGTTTGGTGTGGCGGCGGGGGCGGACGGCCGGGGCTCAGGCAGGGCGGAAGGCTGTTCCGGACGGACGGGGTGGTCGTGGGCCGCGACGGGTGCGGGGCCCTGAGCAGGGCCGGAGAGCCGATCCCGAGCAACGTCACAGGGCTGCGGAGGGGACGGGTCCCGGGCTTCGAGGCTGCTCTGCGGCTCAGCGGGCGGGACCGGGGGCCGGCTGCCCGAGGGAGTGACGGACTGCGCGGTGAGAGGGGTGGGGGGCTGCCCAGTGGAAGGCGTGACGGACGGGTCGGATGCGTCGTTGCGATGCGTCATGGAGAGCACTGTGCACGGAAAAGCAAAATTCTTCCTCGCCCCCCTGTGGATAACCCCTCGTATTGAGTTTTGTCGCACACGCTCTTTATCTGATCTGCTAAATAATCTTGAACTCGTTCATCCGATCATCTCCCGATGAGGGGGTTATCCACAGCTCGTGCAGCCCTCGTTCGCCGGTTGTCGGTCTCATCGGGTTGCATGGGGGCATGAACGACGAAGACCTCCGCACCACTGCCGACGCAGTCCTCGCCCAGCTGGTGGGCGATTCCACCGGGCGGGCACGGCTGCGCGAGGACCAGTGGCAGGCCATCGAAGCGCTGGTCGTGCACCACCGCAGGGCCCTGGTCGTGCAGCGCACGGGCTGGGGAAAATCCGCCGTGTACTTCGTGGCCACGGCACTCATCAGGCGGCGCGGTGGTGGCCCGACCGTCATCGTCTCCCCGCTGCTCGCCCTCATGCGCAACCAGGTGGAGGCGGCCGCCGCCGCGGGGATCAAAGCACGCACGATCAATTCGGCGAACCGGGAGGAGTGGGACGCGGTCCAGGAGGAGATCCGCGCCGGAGAGGTCGACGTGCTCCTCGTCAGCCCTGAGCGCCTCAACCATCCGGTGTTCCGCGACGAGGTCCTTCCGAGCCTTACTGCGGCGACGGGCCTGCTCGTGGTCGACGAGGCGCACTGCATCTCCGACTGGGGACACGATTTCCGCCCGGACTACCGGCGGCTGCGCACCATGCTCGCCGAGCTGCCGACGGGGGTGCCCGTGCTGGCCACTACGGCGACGGCGAACGCCCGCGTGACCGCGGACGTGGCGGAGCAGCTCGGGACCGGCGGTGACGGGGACGGTGCTCTCCTACTGCGTGGTCCGCTCGACCGCGAGAGTCTCAGCCTTGGCGTACTGCCCCTGCCCGATGCCGCTCACCGGCTCGCATGGCTCGCGGATCACCTCGACGAGCTGCCGGGGTCGGGCATCATCTACACCCTGACCGTCGCCACGGCCGAGGAAGTGGCCGCGTACCTGCGCCAGCGAGGCCACGAAGTGACGTCGTACACCGGGCGCACGGAGAACGCCGACCGGCTGGAGGCGGAGCAGGCCCTCCTCGCCAACCGCGTGAAAGCCCTCGTGGCGACCTCCGCCCTGGGTATGGGCTTCGACAAGCCGGACCTCGGCTTCGTGGTTCATCTCGGTGCGCCCTCCTCTCCCATCGCCTACTACCAGCAAGTGGGTCGCGCGGGGCGCGGGGTGGAACATGCCGAGGTACTGCTCCTGCCGGGCAAGGAGGACGAGGCGATCTGGAAGTACTTCTCCTCTCTCGCCTTCCCTCCGGAGGAGCAGGTACGACGGACCCTCGACGTCCTCGCCGGGTCCTCACGGCCGATGTCGACTCAGGCCCTCGAACCCCTCGTCGATCTGCGGCGCACCAGGCTGGAAGCCATGCTGAAGGTGCTCGACGTGGACGGGGCGGTCCGGAAGGAGAAGGGCGGCTGGACCGCTACCGATCAGCCCTGGGCGTACGACGCGGAGCGGTACGCCTGGGTGGCCGGGCAGCGGGCGATCGAACAGCAGGCGATGCGTGACTATGTGACGAGCACCGGGTGCCGGATGGAGTTCCTGCGTCGTGCGCTCGACGACGAGGCCGCCGCGCCCTGTGGCCGGTGCGACAACTGCGCCGGCTCGCGTTTCAGCACGGAGGTGTCCCCCGTCGCTCTGACCTCCGCGCACGGCGAGCTGGAGCGCCCCGGGGTAGACGTGGAGCCGCGCCGTATGTGGCCGACCGGTCTGGAGGCCGTCGGCGTCACCCTCAAGGGGCGCATTCCGGCCTCGCAGCGGGCCGAAACCGGACGGGCGCTTGGCCGGCTCTCGGACATCGGCTGGGGGAACAGGCTCCGCCCCCTCCTCGGCCCCGACGCACCCGACGGGCCGGTGCCCGACGACGTGTTCCAAGCGGTGGTGGCGGTACTCGCCGACTGGGCCAAGGGACCTGGCGGGTGGGCTTTCGGCGAGAAGGAAGCGCTCACACGCCCGGTCGGCGTGGTAACGCTTCCTTCCCGAACTCACCCCGAATTGGTGGACTCGCTGGGCAATCGTGTCGCCCGGATCGGTCAACTGCCCTTCCTCGGCGGACTCGCCCTACGAGAGGACGACGAGCCAAGGCGCGCGCACCGGGGGAACAGCGCGCAGCGACTCCTCTCCCTGCGGGGAGCCCTCGCCGTGCCCACCCCGCTCGCCGAGGCGCTGACAAAGCATCCCGGCCCGGTCCTTCTCGTGGACGACTTCACGGACACGGGCTGGACGATCGCCGTGGCAGCCGGACTGCTCAAGGAGGCGGGCGCGAAGGAGGTACTGCCACTGGTGCTCGGGGTCCAGGGCTGAGGCACCCGGACATACAAGACGCGGAGAAGCGGCCATCGAAGCCCCCAGGCTGGATGGCCGGGCCACCACTTGCCACCAGGGAGGTACCGCAAGCGGAGGGCCGGGAGTCGGAGGCATGGAGCGGGGGAAGGGAAATAGGGAATGCATCGTCAGATATGGGTACTGCCTGACGAATGCTCGTTGCCGCAGCTCTCTCGCCGTACGAGAATTGAAGCCGCTCCCCGTACGGCGATTCCGGCTCCGGTGCTGCCGTCTGGTGGTGCGCTCTCCCACGTCCCGATTCCGCCCGCAGTGCGGGCGCGTAGCCGAAGGGAGGACCGTGACCCTCGGATTCGCTCCGTCCGCCGCGTCGAGGAAGACGCCACCACCCCCGTCCACAGCCTCCTCGCCCCTGGTACCGGTGCCGTCCCTGCCCGCCGCGCCGACCGGCTCACCACCTCGTACGGTCGGCGCGCAGGAGTGGTCCACGGCGAAGGTCCCACTGCTCGGCAACCCCCGGGAAGTCGTGACGGGCCTCTACGAACGCCACCGGCCGGCGGCCGGGACGGTGGTGGTGGGAGTCCTCGACCCGGACGAACGCCTGCGGGCGAGCGCGTCCTTCACCCGGCGCCCGGGCGAGTCCGACGGCTGGGTCTGCCGCAATACGCTGCTTGCCCAGCTGCGCCGGGTCCTCCCCCACGACCTGCGCCGAAGAACGCCGGTACGCACAGCGGTGCTGCTGCACTGCCGCGAGGGCGAGTCACGGTGGACGGTGGAGGACGGCGCCTGGATGTGGGGGCTGCGCGACGCCTGCACGCTGCACGGCCTGCGCTGCGGGGCGTACGTGACGCTTACCGGCGCGGGCTGGCAGGTTCTCGGCGAAGGGCGTGGCGGCCGCCACCCCCAGCTCGGCTCCCGCGCCACCCTGTTCGTACCTCGTACGGACAAGGTCTCGCCCCTCCCAGGGCAGTTGGGGCCGCTGCCGGAACAACCTGCCAACCGCGCAGAGCGCTTCGGAGCGGGAACGGAGCTGCCGGAGCAGCGCAAGGGACGTACGGAGTCGCTCACGGAACGGGCCGCGGGGCTGTTGTCCCGGCCGATCGACCTCCCGCGGGAACCGTGGCCGCGTACCACCGTGCGTTGATCCAGGGCCGTCTTTCGCCCGGACTGCACGCGGCAAGATCTCGCCGACTGCCGACCGGTTACCGCGGACGGCTTGGCTCCGCCCGGCCGCCGGCGGCCGGGCGGGGGCCGTGTCGGTCAGACGCCCACGCCCAGCACCGCGTTGACGCGCTGCGGGTCGCCGCAGACGATCAACAGGGTGTCCGCACGCTCGCGGGCGAGGGGCAGGACCGTGGCGACGGCGCTGTCCGCGCCACCGTTGAGGGCCACCACGACGACCGGGCGGGAAGCGAGCCGAGCGATGTGCGGGAGGTCGGCGTAGAAGACGTCGTCACCCGCGTCGTGCTGTGCCCAGTAGGCGGCCTCGCCGAAGGACAGCTCATGGGCCGTCCAAGGGTGCGCCTCGCCTGTGGTCACCACCAGCACCTCGCCGGGCGCGCGGCCCGAGTCGAGGAGCAGGTCGACGGCCTCTTCGGCGGCATCGAGTGCGCCGTCGGCAGGGGCGGGGATGAGCTGGATCTGGGTGACGGCCGGAACCGGGGGCTTCGGCTGCTGCTCGCGCTGGGCCGGAGCCGGGCGCAGGGGCCCCGGGCGACCGGGGCGAGACGGCGCCGCGGGACGCGGGCCGGGTACGGGGCGGGAGGTCTGGGCGCTGCGGCCTGCGGCCGGAGTCGCGCGGGGACCCTTGGCACTCTCGGGAATCTGAGGCTCCTCGGGACTGAGAGGCATGACATGACTGGTGGGCTGGTCGCCGGGGTCCGTCCCGGCGATGGTGCCCGTACGGGCGGTCGAACGATCAGAAGTCGAAACCGAGCTGTCCTTCGATCGCCGCCGGGCTCCCGTCCGTCCCGGCCCGCACCTTCTTCAGATGCCGCCATTGGGGCATTGCGTCGAGGTACGACCAGGAAAGCCGGTGGTACGGGGTCGGGCCCCGTTCCGCCAGGGCCGTCTTGTGCGCCGGCGAAGGGTATCCAGCGTTGGCGGCGAAGGCGAAGTCTTCGTGTTGCACACCGAGTTCGGCCATCAGGCGGTCACGGGCGACCTTGGCGAGGACGGACGCCGCGGCGACCGACACGCAGGACTGGTCCCCCTTGATCACCGTGCGGACGTTCCACGGTGTTCCGAGGTAGTCGTGGTTGCCGTCGAGAATCACCCAGTCGGGACGCACCGGGAGTCCGTCGAGTGCCCGGACGGCGGCGAGCCGCAGGGCGGCCGTCATACCGAGCTCGTCGATCTCCTCCGGCGAGGCGTGCCCGAGGGAATGAGCGGTGACCCACTTCTCCAGCTCCACGACAAGAGCGTCACGTCGTTTGGGAGTGAGGAGTTTGGAGTCGGTCAGCCCCTCGGGGGGTCGCCGCAACCCTGTGATGGCGGCGCAGACCGAGACGGGCCCGGCCCAGGCCCCGCGTCCCACTTCGTCGATGCCTGCCACGACCTTGGCTCCGGTCGTGGCGCGGAGCGAGCGCTCAACGGTGTGGGTGGGTGCTTCGTACGGCATAGCGGATGACAGCGTACGCGCCCTTCATCCGGGGCGACACCCCGGCTCCCCTCCGCTGCCGTAATGAGATCTATCGGAGACCTGGCCCCGGCCGGAACGGTCATTCGGCGGGTGTCCCGTGGGCGAGTTCGGCCCAGGCGGGGAGGGGTTCGGTCTGCTCGCGCCAGGCGCGCGGCGGGACGCCCGCAAGGCTCGCCGCGGCGATCCTCCCGACGATGGCGCCGCCGTCTCGATATCCGCTCCCGCACGGGCGCTCGTCCAGAGCACACGCGCGAAATCGCCGAGCGACCGGGCGGCGGTCCGGATGTTGCAGGGCACCGTGTTTTGGGCCGTGGCCGGCGCCCGCAGCCCAGGACGACAGCGACGGTGGTGGCGTCGTCGTAGCCGAGTATCGAGGCGGCGCGGCGGGGTCCGAGCTCGACGGCGGTGCGCGGTACGAGCGCGAGGACGGCGTCGAGCAGCGCCGGGGGCTCCGCCGAGTTGGCCCCGTGGCCGCGACGAGGGCGGCCGTCACCGGATGCCGAGAGGTGGCACATGCCGAGAGGAAGGCCTGACGCACGGCCCCCTGGGGTCGTCGGCGTACCAGGCTCCGAGTGGAACGACGCGTATTTGCGCCATCATTGCCCCAGGATCCCTGGCCGTGGAAAAGCCCGGTGGAGAGTGGGCGCCAGTCCCCTTCACGGACGAGTCAGAGCAGCCGGTTGGCTCCCGGCCCGCAGCCGCGGTCGTGGTGATGGACGAAGGAGGGGGCGACAACGTCCTCCTTCATCCTCCCCTCTGCGGCCAGGACCGTCACGGCCGAACTGGCCACCTCCGTGTCGTCGGTTCACTGCCAGGGGCCCGGAGGCAGTTTTCCGGCGGTGAGGCGGGAGCAGTCCTCGGCACTGGCGGTCGCCGGCCTGGAGCGGTTCGGTCGTACGGACGAGGAAGACTGCGAGCCGAGTGCGTCGCCGATGCGGAGCCCGCCGAGGCTGGCGCGAGCGCTGGCGAGACGTGCCGGGACGGAGCGGAAATCGAGCGAGGCCGTCCGTTCCGCGCGGGTCATGACCGCATGGCTCTCTCCAAGGCCGGCACCTACGCCCAGGTAGCGGAGAGGAAACGATTCGGCCTCCGCATTCCGCGTCCCGCACGGCTCAGCTGGTCACGCCGTAAGGCTCCGGCTCGCGCCATTTCGCGAAGGGGCGGTCGAGGTGATAGCGGCCGTCCGGGCCGAGTTCCAGACAGCGCGTCTCACCGTTGTCGGGGTTGGAGAGCGACTCGAATTCGGCCACTGTCCAGTGGAACCAGCGCATACAGAAGAGCCGCATGGTCAGCCCATGCGTGACCAGGAGCACGTTCGGCGGGTGGTCCGGCGCCTCGAAGCTGCGAAAAAGGCTTTCCAGGAAAGCACCGACGCGGTCGTACACGTCGGCGCCGGACTCACCCTGCGCGAAGCGGTAGAAGAAGTGGCCGTAGGCGTCTCGGTACGCCTTCTGCAAGCGCACGTCGTCGCGATCCTGCCAATTTCCCCAGTCCTGCTCCCGCAGCCTGGGCTCCTCGCGGATCCGGACGCGTTCGGGGTCGAGGTGGAAGAGTCGCAGGGTCTCGTGGGTCCTTCGATACGGGGAGACGTAGACGCTGACGCGTTCGTCGCCGAAGAGCGTGCGCAGCCTGTCCCCCGTGGCGAGGGCCTGGGCGCGCCCCGCAGCGGTCAGGCACAGGGCGTGGTCGGGCTCGCGCTCGTACACACTGTCGTCAGCGTTGCCGTCGGACTCACCGTGCCGGACCAGAACGATGCGTCGTGGTCGTGCCATGCCCTCCAGCCTAGGGCGCGCTCCGCGACGAGGTGCGGCGGGGCACGCTCCATCCGGAGCAGCCGCTGCACCCGGAAGGCGGGAGCCCGGGCCGGTCAGACAGTCCAGGAGGGTTCCAGCCCGACCACGGCACCGTCCAGGGTGAGGACGTCTTCTTCCGCCTCGGCGCGCGTGGAGAGCCGGTGCAGGCCCTCGGGCCGGTACTTGCCGCGTTCGGCGGTGGACTGCCACATGGACAGGACAAGGAACTCGCTCCCGGGAGCCTCGGCGAAGAAACCCCGGACCATGCCGGGCGAGCCGGCCATGGCCGGGTTCCAGATGCGGCGCTGGGCGAGAGTGAAGTGCTCGACGCGCTCGGGCCGTACTCGGGTATGCGCGATCCGGATGAGGTCCACGTCGTGGAAAAGCGGCGCGAAACCTGTCTTCACGTCAAAGCGGTGATCGAAGAGCACGGCGCGTACCTCGGTGCAGCTGCCCGCCTGAGCAGCTGCGAGCCGCTCGTGGGTGCGGGCCATGAAGGAGTCGTAGAAAGCCCTGCTCTCCCAGAAGCCGAAGATGTGGGCCTGCCCCGGCCGCTCGCGGCTCCACCCTCCCGCCTGTCCCTTGAATCCCCGTACCTCGGCGAGTTCCGCCCACCGCCGCTGACCTCGGTCGAACCGGTTCCGGTCGGCGACCTCGCAGCGAATCCACTTGCACAGCACCGCGCCATCGTACGGCGGTGGGGCACGTACCGGTCATCCCACGCAAGGGCACCGACATTCGTTCGGTTTCCATGCCACCATGGACAATGCATGTGGCCGACCGCTTATCTGACTGGGCGTCAGGCGAGCGGTCGCATCCTCCGTCCCGAGCGAAGGGAAGGCCCGATGGAGAGCTTGAGCAAGGGACTCACAAAGGTCGAGGTCGCCCTCAAATGGGACCCCAGCCCGCATGGCGCCCCCGGGATGGACCTGGATCTCGTCGCAGCGGTGTTCACGCTGAGGGACCCGCACGGCGCACCGGCCTATGTCGTGTACTTCGACCACCGCGCCCCTGACGGCACGATCACACTCAACCGCGACAGCCGTACGGGCCAGGGCCTGGGCTTCGACGAGGTCATGGTCCTGGAGCTGAACCGGCTTTCCGAGGCATACGGCAGGGTCGCGATCGGCGTGGTGATCCAGCAGAACGGCGGACACCGCACCTTCGCGGACGTGCGCGAACCGGGCATCCGACTGCGCGAAGGGTACGAGGAGCTCGGCCCGGTGGACTTCACGAACGTGGCGGGCGCGACGGCCGCGGTAGTGGCCGAGTTCCGGCGCGGAGAGGAGGGCACGTGGGGCTACCGGCCGACGGTACAGGGGTACGACACCGAACTGCCTGACTTCCTGACACTGCTACGCGGCAAGCCCGAGGCCAGCTGATCGAGGAGCTGGACACCGGTTTCCCAAAGGCCAGTGTCGGGGGTGCTGCCGCTCCAGCGATACCCGGAAAGCCTGCCATGGGAGCGCTCCCGGACGCCGCGAGATGATCTAGGACGCGCCACACCGAGCCCCGCGTTGCTTCGCGCCTGCCCCTGTCACCCTTTCGAAGGAGGATTCGAGCGCAGGACCGTTTCGGCGGATTTTTCGCTGGCAGGATTGCTCTCACGAGGCCCGCTGCACCACCGCGGACGTTGAAACCTTCGCCGTGGACATGGCCTCGTACGCCCCGGGGGGAGCCGGCCTGGCCGACTCTTCTCCTCCCGGGGTTCTTGGTCCCGCTCCGCGGTCGTCCCTTTCCCGCCAGTGAGCCGACGCTCTCACTCCGGCGGAATCGGTACGGGCACACGGCCGAACTTCTCCTGGCACTCCCGCAGCCACGCGTGCCGGGGATCGGTCACGTACTCCAGGAAAAGCCGCAGCGCGAGCCGGTACGTGCTGATGGTGGAGAGCCCGATGGGACGCTGGGCGGTGCGGAGGTGGGCGGAGAGCAGGTGGTCGAGGAAGGCGTCGGCCTGCCCCGGTTCCCACTCCCAGGGATAGCGGTCGGTGTAGACCGCGAAGCGATAGACGAGGTCCAGTCGCGACTGGACGGTGTACGACGGCAGGGAGCCCGCCCGTTGCTGGCGTGTCCAGCCGTCCAGCATCGCTTCGAAAACCGGCTGGGCATGCGGGCTGTGGGCTGCAGTCGTCACGACGCGCACAACGCGCGAGAGCGGGCGTGGTTACGCCCGGGAAGAGGAGGGACACGCGAAAGGAGACACCAGCGGGTGAAGGGCTGACCTGCTGGTACTACAAAGAGGCGGGCAAAAGGGTGAGAGCCCAGGGGCACAGCTACTCCCCGGCGGAAGCTGCGGGTCGCGGGGACGGCCGCCCTCAGGAAGAACGAGGCGGGCATACGAACGAGGCGCGGCACCGGACCTTCCCCGGCGCGGCGGCCCGGTCGAGTCGAGCGCCACAAGCCGACAAGCCCACTCGGCCAAGACAGCGCACAGGGAGCACGGCTCAGCCGGCGAGCAGGCTCCCCTGCGACTGGGACCCGTCCTCTGGGGTGCGCGTCCTCCCAGAGGACGCGCACCGGCCGCTCCCAGAGCAGCCCTACCGGCAGCCCCTCCCGAGCGGCCTCGTACGGTACAGCGTCGACCGTAAGCGGGCCGCCGGGGAGCGGCAGGGAAGCGAAGAGCCCGCGCCCCTCCGGGGCCATCGCATGCCGGAGGGGCCGTCCCCCAGGGACGGCCCCTCTCTCACCCTCGCGCCGCGTCACACACGGTGCGTCGCGCACACCGATTTCCGCGCCAGGCGCTCACGCCCGGGCCGCGACGTGCGCCAGTCGTGGCGTCAGCTGCACCCGCTCGTCGAGCCGCAGCCCTCGCAGATGTAGCAGGAGCCGGCGCGCTGCATCTTCGTGCCGCAGGAGAGGCAGAGCGGGGCATCGGCGCTGATACCCAGTTGCATCTCGACCAGTTCGGCGGAGGTGTGGGCCTCGCGCGGGGCCGGAGTGGTGGCCTCGTCGGTGCCCGTCACGACCGTCGTCTTCTTCTGGACCGGTGCGGACTGGGCCAACGTCTCGGTGTCGGACTCCTCTTCCGCCGGTTCGTAGGAACCGGTGTCGAGGTGGCGTTGGCGCTCTTCGGCGGAGTGGATACCGAGAGCGGAGCGCGTCTCGAAGGGCAGGAAGTCCAGGGCCAGGCGCCGGAAGATGTAGTCGACGATGGACTGTGCCAGGCGTACGTCCGGGTCATCGGTCATACCGGCCGGCTCGAAGCGCATGTTGGTGAACTTCGAGACGTACGTCTCCAGCGGCACGCCGTACTGGAGACCCACCGAGACGGCGATGGAGAAGGCGTCCATCATGCCCGCCAGGGTCGAACCCTGCTTGGACATCTTGAGGAAGACCTCGCCGAGACCGTCGTCGGGGTAGGAGTTGGCGGTCATGTAGCCCTCGGCGCCGCCCACCGTGAAGGAGGTGGTGATGCCGGGCCGGCCCTTGGGGAGGCGCTTGCGCACCGGGCGGTACTCGACGACCTTCTCGACCGCCGCCCGGATGGTCTCCTCGGACTTCTCGGCGATCTCGGCCTTCTTCTCCTCCTTCTTCTTGGCGGAGAGAGGCTGGCCGACCTTGCAGTTGTCGCGGTAGATCGCGAGGGCCTTGATGCCGAGCTTCCACGCCTCGAAGTAGATCTCCTCGACCTCTTCGACGGTGGCCGACTCGGGCATGTTGACCGTCTTGGAGATGGCACCGGAGATCCACGGCTGGATCGCCGCCATCATCCGCACGTGACCCATGGGCGAGATGGCGCGGTCGCCCATGGCGCAGTCGAAGACCTCGTAGTGCTCGGTCTTGAGCGCGGGCGCGTCGACGACGTTCCCGTTCTCGGCGATGTGCGCGACGATCGCCTCGATCTGCTCCTCCTGGTAGCCCAGGCGGCGCAGGGCCTGCGGGACGGTGCCGTTGACGATCTGCATCGAGCCGCCGCCGACGAGCTTCTTGAACTTGACCAGGGCGAGGTCGGGCTCGACACCGGTGGTGTCGCACGACATGGCCAGGCCGATGGTGCCCGTCGGGGCGAGCACGCTCGCCTGCGCGTTGCGGAAACCGTTCTTCTCGCCGATGCGGAGGACGTCCTGCCACGCTTCGGTGGCCGCCGCCCAGACCGGGGTGTCGAGATCGTCCATGCGGACGGCGACACCGTTGGCGTCGGCGTGCTGCTTCATAACGCGCTTGTGAGCCGTGGCGTTACGGGCGTAGCCCTCGTACGGGCCGACGACCGCGGCGAGTTCGGCGGAACGGCGGTAGGCCGTGCCGGTCATGAGGGAGGTGATGGCACCGGCGAGCGCACGACCGCCCTCGGAGTCGTAGGCGTGGCCGGTCGCCATGAGGAGGGCGCCCAGGTTGGCGTAGCCGATCCCGAGCTGGCGGAAGGCGCGGGTGTTCTCGCCGATCTTCTCGGTGGGGAAGTCGGCGAAGCAGATGGAGATGTCCATCGCGGTGATGACCAGCTCGACGAGCTTGGCGAAGCGCTCGATGTCGAAGGACTGGTTGCCCTTGCCGTCGTCCTTGAGGAACTTCATGAGGTTGAGCGAGGCCAGGTTGCACGAGGTGTTGTCCAGGTGCATGTACTCGCTGCACGGGTTCGAGCCATTGATGCGGCCGGACTCGGGGCAGGTGTGCCAGTTGTTGATGGTGTCGTCGTACTGGATGCCGGGGTCGGCGCAGGCCCAGGCGGCTTCGGCCATCTTCCGGAAGAGGCTCTTCGCCTCGACCTCCTCGATGACCTCGCCGGTGAGGCGGGAGCGCAGGCCGAACTTCCCGGCGGTCTCGACGGCCGTCATGAACTCGTCGTTGACGCGGACGGAGTTGTTGGCGTTCTGGTACTGGACGGAGGTGATGTCATCTCCGCCGAGGTCCATGTCGAAGCCCGCGTCGCGCAGGGCGCGGATCTTCTCCTCCTCCTTGACCTTGGTCTCGATGAAGCTCTCCACGTCCGGGTGGTCGACATCGAGGATGACCATCTTGGCCGCGCGGCGCGTGGCCCCGCCGGACTTGATGGTGCCGGCCGAGGCGTCGGCGCCGCGCATGAAGGAGACGGGGCCCGAGGCGTTGCCGCCGGAGGTGAGGAGTTCCTTGGAGGAGCGGATGCGGGAGAGGTTGAGGCCCGCGCCCGAACCGCCCTTGAAGATCATCCCCTCTTCCTTGTACCAGTTCAGGATCGACTCCATGGAGTCGTCCACGGAGAGGATGAAGCAGGCGGAGACCTGCTGCGGCTGAGGCGTGCCGACGTTGAACCAGACCGGGGAGTTGAAGCTGAAAATCTGGTGGAGGAGCGCGTAGGCGAGTTCGTGCTCGAAGATCTCGGCGTCCGCCGGGGAGGCGAAGTACTGATTCTCCTCGCCGGACTTCCGGTAGGTCTTCACGATGCGGTCGATGAGCTGCTTGAGCCCGGTCTCGCGCTGCGGGGTGCCGAGGGCCCCACGGAAGTACTTGCTGGTGACGATGTTGACCGCGTTGACCGACCAGAAGTCGGGGAACTCGACGTCACGCTGTTCGAAGTTGATCGAACCGTCGCGCCAGTTGGTCATGACGACGTCACGGAGCTCCCAGCTCACCTCGTCGTAGGGGTGGACCCCCGGCGTGGTGTGGATGCGCTCGACCTTGAGCCCCTTGCCCGCCTTGGTGTTCTTGCGGGTCCCGCGTGCCGGACCACTCGCCGTCTCTGTCATGCCGCCTCCTCGTACCAGGCTTCAACGCCTCATAGCGCCTCAGACTTCCGTCCTGGCGCGGTTTTCTCCGCATTCCCCGGGGCCTCCCGGGGATCATGGGTCCCACGCGTCGCCCACCGTCGGGACGACGCGCACAGGCCCGACCTGGTGCGGAACGCCAGTGAGACGCTCCAACACCGCTCCCGGGCTTCTTCGCTCGCCCGGGCCCCCGCTTTTCGTTTCTCACCGCGCGCGTGTCCCTCCCCTAAGGAGAGGCGATGCACGCTCGGCCGCGCCCCATCACTAGGGGCGCGAGCTTCGATGCAACTACTCAAAGACCTGCTTCGACCACAAAGGGTGACTCAGCTGGCGCGACGGCACCCTACGGGGGCACCGCCACATCCGGCCTCGTCGCTACTCCAGGAGACTCGGCTACGCCGCGTGAGGGTGGCTGTTCAGGCGTGCACTCACTCGCGCACGCCCGCCGGGGTGGGAACCTCGGGACGCACGCGTAGCTCGGCGATGGCCGTCTCGAAGTCCTCCAGCGAGTCGAACGCCCGGTACACGGACGCGAACCGCAGATAAGCGACGAGATCCAGCTCCTGAAGCGGTCCCAGTATGGCGAGACCGACATCGTGAGTACTCAGCTCCGCGTTGCCCGTCGCTCGCAGTGCCTCTTCGACCCGCTGACCGAGCAGGGCCAGGGCGTCTTCCGTGACGGGGCGACCCTGGCACGCCTTGCGCACTCCGTTGATCACCTTCGTGCGGCTGAAGGGCTCCGTGACACCACTCCGCTTGATCACCATCAGTGAGCAGGACTCGACGGTGGTGAATCGGCGGGTGCAGTCCGGACACTGTCGGCGACGGCGGATGGCCGCCCCGTCATCAGTGGTCCGGCTGTCCACGACCCGACTGTCCGGATGCCTGCAGAAGGGACAGTGCACGGGACTTCCCACCCTCCAAGACGACGCGACACTCTGCGCTCACCAGGAACTTGAGCCCCTGGAAGCAGCCCCCAGCATAGGTGATGCCGGAGCCGGTCAGACACCCGGACCACAAGTTCTAGGTTGTGCCACACGGTCGACCACTAGATCTAGGGCCTCGGGTGGCCCCCGCGACGGAAGACAGCCCCCGCGTGTCGCGCCGTCGGCACGGGCCGGGGCAGCCAACGGGCGCGGCGCGCGGGGCCGAGGGGAAGGCTTCCGGCCCAGACGCCCTGCGCGCCCGGCCGCTGCGCCTGCGGTCCCGTCCGGTGGGCGACCGGACGGGAGGAACCACGCGCGCCACCGGGACGCGCACGGAGTGTGACGTTCGGGTGGATGCCCAGTGCGGTGCGAGCGTACGTCGCGCGCGCCGCGCGACGAGGTCGGGGGTGCCCCAGCCAAGGGCAGGGATGGGTGACAAACTAGGGGCGCCCTTTTCGTCCGGGAGCACCAGCGCGGACGAGGAGCAGGAAACGACCGTTTTCGTCAACGCACCACGCCCCGATCCCCACCCCTTCTCGCGCGTCACGCGCTCGGCGCCGCCTCAAGCCGCCTCAAGTGTTCGAGTACGGGCCTTGGTGAAAGGCCCGCAGCGCAGCACCCAGTTCACGCAATCCCCTTTTACCCACACGAAATAGCCCCGCCTCTATACACCTCAAGCCCCGTTCTCGACAGGTAAGTACGGTTTTTTCACTCGAACGTGTGTTTGGCGCAACCTTTCGAAAGCCACTACCGTTGTGCTGCCAGGGAGACCATTCGAGAGGGGCCCAATGTGACCACCACAGCCGACAGTGCCACCATCACTGCCCAGGACCGCTCCCAGGGACGATTCCAGCCGGCCCGGGCGCTCGGCAATGAGGGCGCCACGCACCAGGAGGGCGGCAAGCCCGCGCGCTCACTCCCAGGACGACCGCCCGGCATCCGGGCGGACAGCACCGGACTGACCGACCGGCAACGACGGGTCATCGAGGTGATCAGGGATTCGGTGCAGCGACGGGGCTATCCGCCGTCGATGCGCGAGATCGGCCAGGCGGTCGGGCTCTCCAGCACCTCCTCCGTGGCGCACCAGCTCATGGCCCTGGAACGCAAGGGCTTTCTGCGGCGCGACCCGCACCGCCCCCGCGCCTACGAGGTACGCGGCTCGGACCAGCCCAGCCCGCAGCCCGCCGACACCACCGGCAAACCCGCCGCCTCCTACGTTCCCCTGGTCGGCCGGATCGCGGCCGGCGGTCCGATCCTCGCCGAGGAGTCCGTCGAGGACGTCTTTCCTCTCCCGCGGCAACTGGTGGGCGACGGCGAGCTGTTCGTCCTCAAAGTGGTCGGCGACTCCATGATCGAGGCGGCGATCTGTGACGGCGACTGGGTCACCGTGCGGCGCCAGCCCGTGGCCGAGAACGGCGACATCGTGGCCGCGATGCTCGACGGCGAGGCGACGGTGAAGCGGTTCAAGCGCGAGGACGGCCACGTCTGGCTGCTCCCGCACAACGCCGCGTACCAGCCCATCCCGGGCGATGAGGCGACCATCCTCGGCAAGGTCGTCGCCGTCCTGCGGCGTATCTGACCACTACCCCCGGGGCAGGCATCCGCACTGCCTCCTTCAGCAGGGCCCTGAGACTCACTGCGCCGGTCTCGGGGCCCGTCGCGCGCACGCGGCGGGGAAGCGGAAGCCCCGCAGTCCGCCCCCCGCTGCCGGATATCCGAGCGCGCGAGGCGGGCAGACGGCCTGAGGAAGGCCGACGCACGGCCGGGCCATGACGTCGGCGCACTGGCGGACGGGCTCACGCTACCGAGGTGGCTGACGGCCGGGCCCCGTACGCTCCCCAGCTCCGCACGTCTCCCGTGCGGGTGCACGCGCGCGGAGGCATCCGCCCAGCCCTCTCCGAGCCCGCAGGGCGGGCCTCACCCGTCCGTGCCAGCGCCCACCTGCTCGCCCGAACCCAGCCCCAGCCCCGGCTCCGCCTCCACAGCCGCAGCCGCAGCCGCAGCCGCAGCGACCGTCGTTGCCGTCTCGGTCGTCGCCGCCTTCGCGGCCGCGTCGATCGCCGCGAGGGAGCGGCGGACCTGGTTGCGGTCGTTCGTGTACCAGAAATCGGGGAGCGAGGCCCGCAGGTAGCTCCCGTACCTGGCCGTCGCGAGACGCGGGTCGAGCACCGCGACCACGCCCTTGTCCCCCGTGGCCCGCACGAGACGGCCCGCGCCCTGGGCCATCAGCAGAGCCGCGTGCGTCGCGGCGACCGCCATGAAGCCGTTGCCCCCGTTCTGCTCCACGGCCTTCTGCCTCGCGCTCATCAGCGGATCGTCGGGGCGCGGGAAGGGAATCCGGTCCATCACGACGAGCTGGCAGCTCGGCCCCGGCACATCCACGCCCTGCCACAGGGACAGCGTGCCGAAGAGGCAGGTGCGCGGGTCCTCGGCGAAGGCCCGGATCAGCTCACCGAGGGTCTCCTCGCCCTGGAGGAGCACAGGGACGTCGAGCCGGGAGCGCAGTTCCTCGGCCGCCGCCTGCGCGCCGCGCATCGAGGAGAAGAGCCCCAGCGTCCGACCGCCCGCGGCCTCGACCAGTTCGGTCAGCTCGTCGAACATGTCCGTGCGCGTGCCTTCGCGCCCGGGCGGGGAGAGGTGGCGCGCCACGTAGAGGATGCCCTGCTTGCGGTACTCGAAGGGCGAGCCGACGTCGATGCCCTTCCAGACCGGCAGTTCGTCCGTCTCCGGGGCCCCCGAGCCCGCCACCCCCTCCGGGGCGAGGCCGAGCGAGGCTCCGACCCCGTTGAAGTCCCCGCCCAGCTTGAGCGTCGCCGAGGTCAGCGTCACCGAGCGGTCGGCGAAGAGCTTCTCGCGCAGCAGCCCCGAGACCGACAGCGGCGCGACCCGCAACGAGGCGCCGAAGCGGTCGTGGCGCTCGCACCACAGCACGTCGTACTCGGAGAGTCCGGTCATCCGCTCGGCCACCCCGTGCACGGACTCGACGGAGGCGAGAGCCTGCTTGCGTACCGCGTCCTCGTCCTGCACCGAGCGATCGCGGGTGTTGCCGATGGCGGTGATCACCTGCCGGGCCGCGTCGCGGAGCGCGGCGAGCGCGTAGCCGAGATCGTCGGGCAGCGCTTCGAGCCGCCCCGGCAGCGCCAGCTCCATGACCCGCTCGAAGCCCTCGGCTGCGGCCTGGAAGGCGTCGGCGACCTTCTCGTCGACGAGCTTCGCGGCACGGCGGGCGGCCCTGTTGACCTGGTTCGGGTTCAGCTCACCGGTGGCGACGTTCGTGACGCGGCCGACGAGTTCGTGCGCCTCGTCGACGATGAGGACCTCGTGCGAGGGGAGCACGGGGGCGCCCTCGATGGCGTCGATCGCGAGGAGCGCGTGGTTGGTGACGACGACGTCGGCGAGCTTCGCGCGTTCGCGCGCCGTCTCCGCGAAGCACTCGGCACCGTAGGCGCACCGGCTCGCCCCGAGGCACTCGCGCGAGGAGACGGAGACCTGCGCCCAGGCGCGGTCGGAGACACCGGGGCTCAGACCGTCGCGGTCGCCCGTCTCGGTCTCGTCCGCCCAGTCCCGCAGCCGCAGGAGGTCCTGCCCGAGCTTGCTGGACGGGGCCGCCGCCTCGAACTGGTCGAAGAGCGCCTCCTCCTCGTCCTTCGGCATGCCCTCGTGGAGGCGGTGCAGGCAGAGGTAGTTGGAGCGGCCCTTGAGCATCGCGTACTCGGGACGGCGACGCAGGACGGGGTGCAGGGCCTCGACCGTACGCGGCAGGTCGCGCTCCACCAACTGGCGCTGGAGCGCCAGCGTGGCCGTCGCGACGACCACCCGCTCCCCGTGCGCCAGCGCGGGCACCAGGTAGCCGAGCGACTTCCCGGTGCCGGTGCCGGCCTGGACAAGGAGGTGGGAACCGTCGTCGATGGCCGCTTCGACCGCCTCGGCCATGGCCACCTGGCCCGGCCGTTCGGTGCCGCCCACGGCGGCGACGGCGGCGTGCAGGAGCTCGGGGAGTGAGGGCTTCGTCATAGCCAGACCACCCTACGACGCGGCACCGACAGCTCCCGCCGCTCCGTCCACAGGCCCGGTCCCCTCATGCGAGCGCCCCTGTCCGAGGGTGTCCTCTCCCGTCGCGCCTCATTCGGCCTTCGTCCCGCGCCCCCACCTCGCCTGGGGCCGGAACGCGCCCCCGTGCAGCGGGTTCGCCACGATGCCGTGCACCGCCGCGTGGGGGCGCTCGGAGCGGTCCCGGTAGCCGTCGAGGTGGAGGCGGTTGCGGTTGAGGCAGAGCCGCTCGATCTCGGGGCCGAGGAGTTCGAAGAGCTCGTAGCGCTCCTTCAGCTCGGGGAAGCGCGCCTGGTAGGCGAGGACCTCGGCGCGGACGAGGCCCCAGAAGTCCTCGTCGGGGACGCCGAGCTGGGTGCGGCACAGCGGCGCGAGGTAGCGGAAGACGCCGACGAAGAGACCGGAATGGATGAACTGCGGGAGGAAGGAGGGCTCTTCGGTGAGCAGGATGTCGCGCACCTCCGCGGGCATGTCCTCGTGCTCCGGAAGCGGTCGCGCGCTGAGGTTGACGTCGTCCACGAAGTCCTTGACCGCGAGTCTCGTGGGAATGTCGCGAGCGTCGAAGACGACGATCGCGTTCTCGCCGTGCGGCGAGAACACCGTGCCGTGGCGGTAGAGGAAGTGCAGGAGCGGCGGCAGCAGGGCGTCGAAGAGACGATGCAGCCAGTCGTGCGGCGCGAGCCCCGAGCGCGCGACGAGTTCGGCGACGAAGGCGCGCCCGTCGCGGTCCACCTGCAGGAGAGAGGCGAGGGTCCGCGCGCGTTCGCCCTTGTCGAGCAGCGGGGCGAGCGGTTCGCGCCAGATCGCGCCGAGGAGTTCCTTGTACTGGTATGGGACCTCGGGCAGCGCGTCGTAGAGGGGGTGGCGCACGGCGACGGAGGCGACCTCGCCGAGCAGGATCACGCGGCATTCCTCCCGCAGGTAGGGATCGCGGTCGCGTACGGACTGCACCCAGGCCGTGACGGCGGGCGCGGCGATCGTGCGGCGGGTCGGCAGCCCGCGCCAGACCAGGGTGTTGAGCACGGAGAGCGGCAGCTTGACCGTGTGCCGAGCGGGGTCGTCCAGGTTGAGGAAGGTGCGGATGGACTGCTGAGGGAGGCGCCGGGCGCCGTCCGAGGGCAGCGGTATCAGGTCACCGGCGGCGACGCCCGCGGCGTGCAGGGGCAGCACGGTGCTGTCCCACTGCCAGGGGTGCACGGGCAGGTAGAGGTAGTCGGCGGGGTCGAGGCCGCGCCCGGTCACGACCGCGTCGAAGGACTCGCGCACGGCGGGCGCGAGTTCGGTGGCGTAGAGCTGCTCGGGCGTGTCGAGGCCGGGGACGCCGCGGTAGGTGGCGAGGTGCCTGCGGACCGCGAGCCACGGCAGGCGTGCCTCGGCGCGGCCCTCGGGGGCCCAGCGCGCGGCGTCGGATGCGCTGAAGCCCATGCGGCCTTTGTTCAGGACGATCCAGGGGTGCCCCGTCTGGTGGCCCTCCAGTTCCGCGTACCCGAGTTCGGCGAGGTCCGCGCTGGTCAGGGCGGTGTGGAGGAGGCGCGCGTCGGCGGCGAGCGTCGCGTTCAGCTCGCGCAGCAGGTGGCCGAGTGTCGCGCCGTCGAGCCCGAGGACGTGGCGGGCGCGGACGAGGAAGTCGAGCGGGTCGGTGGCGGGGTACGGGGCGGTGGGGGTGCGGTCGTCGCCGGGTCCCCCAGCGCCCGCGGTCTCCTCGGCGCTTCCTGGGCCGAGACGCAGGCTCTCGGGTTCGACCTCCCAGTGGCCGTAGGCGCTGCGGGCGGCGCGGAAGAGAAGCGCACTCTCCCCCACGGTCTCCCCCGTCTCGCCCCCGCCGTCCCGCACCGCTCCGTCCTGGGCCGTCCCGTCCCTTTCCGCTCCCTCCCGCGACGTCCCCTCCGGCCGCCCCAGCGGCAACCGGTACGCGCGGTGGTGGAAGGGGACGTCGGGCGCTTCCGGATCTTCCGGGCGGGGCTCGAAGAGGCCCTCGTACGAGAATTCCGCGACCATCTTGGCGAGCAGTCGCTTCCCGGCCTCGCGCCACAGCTCGGGGGTCAGCTCGGCCGGGGCGAAGAGCCCGTGCTGCGGGGGGCCCTCGGGGGCGGTGAGGGGCGGGAGCGCGGGCCCGGTGGGCTCGTCGGCGGGTGTCCGGGGACGCGGTGCGGGGAGGTTCTGCACGAAGGGCTCCTTCGGTGGCGACCGGTGTGCGGACGTGCGCGGGTACGGCGGGAAGCGCAGGCGTACGCGGGAAGGACGGCGACGCGCGCGGGCCGGGTTCGGGCGGCGCGCCGCGGGAGGTGCGTACCGCTCCCGGGTACCCGCGTCGCGAGAGAGAGTGCGGGCGGGCAGCGTGGCGCGGGAGGAGAGCGGCGGGGCGCGTAGGTGTCAGGCGGGAGGCGTCGGCGCGCGGTCCCTGATCATCAGGGCGGCGCGTTTGTCGGGCAGCTCCAGCTCGCGGTCCTTGCGGTAGTCGGCGCGCAGGAACGCGGCGACGGAGCGGACGTTGCGCACGTCCGGTTCGGCGAGGACGCGGGTGGTGCGCGGGCAGTGCGCCAGGATCAGCGAGGTGACGGCGCGCAGCAGCCCCGTGCCGACGCCGCGGCCCCGGTCCGTGCCGCCGCCGAGGAGCAGGTGGACGCCGATGTCGTGCGGGCGCGCCGAGTAGTACGGGGTGAGGACGTCGTGATCGGCGCGGTAGATCTCCCAGTAGCTCATCGGCCGCCCGTCGAGCAGTCCGAGGCACGGCACGCTGCGGCCGTCGCCCTCGATCTGGGGGCGGACGTGCGCCTCCGTCACGTCGGGCGGGCCCGCGAGTTCCCAGAAGGCGGCCACTGCGGGGTCGTTCATCCACCCCGTGAGCAAGGCGAGGTCACGCGGCAGCGTGACGGGCCGCAACCGGAAGAGGCCGTGGGGCGTGGGCACGGGCGCCCAGTCGCCGGGCGGGGTGTCGGCGGCCGAAGTGTCGCCAGGCGGCGTCGCGTCCTCGGGGGGCGGGCCGGGGCATTCGGCCCTGGCTATGCCGGAAGCCGGCGCCTCGCCGCCCTCGGCGGCGCCGGGCGCGGGTGATGCGGCCCCCGCGAGGGGGGTGTCCGCTATGGGCATGGGTGCACTCCTCGGTTCGGTGGCGGTACGGGACGGGCTCGGCGGTACGGGTACGGGGCGGGCGGAACGGTGCGGCGCGGGGCCGGGTGGGTGAGGCCCGGCCCCGCGTGCGCTCAGGAGCTGTGCAGCGGGTTGCGGAAACGGACGTATACGGACTGGGTGTCGACGGGGCCGACGAGTTCGTCGAGGCCGTGCAGCCGCGTGAGCAGGTTCGCCTTGCAGCGCAGGACCGGGCTGTCGAGCAGCAGGGTGGGCAGCCGGGAGCCGAGGGCCTCGGGGCCGCGCGCGGCTTCGGTGAGGAAGCCGCGCAGCGCGGCGAGGAGCAGGTGTTCGTCGGCGAGGCCCTGGGAGCCGAGGGCCCCGACGAGGCCGAGGATGTTGTTGATGGCGAGGTAGTAGGTGAAGCGCTCGTCGGTCACGTCGTCGGGGACGAACGTGTCGCTCTGCGTACCGATGCCCGGCAGCCGTCGCTCCAGCGCCTCGCGGTACGCGTCGCGGAAGTAGTAGCCCTGATTGTCCCGGTACCTGCCGCCGCTCGGCCAGCCGTCGGCGTCGAGCAGGACGACGGTGTTCTGCTGGTGCGCCTCCAGGGCGACGCCCGCGTGCCCGTCGAGCCAGAGGATGGGGCGAACGACGCGCTCCAGGTAGCGCAGGAACCACTCGGTGGCGACGGTGCCGCGTGGCCTGCCGGTGCGCTGGGCGAGCCGGGTGACCAGCTCGCTGAGCCGGGAGCGCATGGGCTGCTGGGCCTGCGAGCCGTGCGCGAGGAGCCCGCTCGGCTCGGCGGGACGCCCGCCGATCGGGGGCAGGGGGCGCGGCGAGACGAGCCCGGCGAGGCAGGCGGCGTCGGTCGCCGGGGTGAAGGGGTTGTGGCGGATCATGACGTCCACGCCGCGCAGCGGTTCGCCGTCCGGGCCGTCGACGGCGATCCACGCCGGGTCGCGCACGATGTCGAAGCCGGGGTGGGCGGCATGCCACTCGGCGCCGAGCCCGGTGCGGAGCAGGCGGTGGACCTCGACACCGCGGTGGAGTTCCTTGCGGAGGTTCTCGCGGCGCGAGTTGGTGATACGCAGGCCGAGCGAGAGCTTGAGCATCGCCGGGGCCTCGGCGCGGTAGACGGTGCGTACCGAGGAGGTGGGCGACCACGCTTCCCCGTGCGGGCCGAGCGGCGTGAGCAGCCCCGCCTCGACCAGCGCCTGAGCCTCCGGACGCTGGGCGAGGTCCCGGGCCTGCCAGGGGTGCAGGGGCAGCGCGACGGTGCTGGGCGGGAGGGTGAGCCCCGGGCCCGCCAGGCGCTCGGTGAGCTGTCCCGCCGAAACGGTCCTGCCGCGCTCGGTCCAGGCCGAGTCGGTGGCGAGGACGTCCTTGTGCACGGCCAGCCAGTGGAGCGGGAAGGCACCGCGCAGTTCGGGCGAGTAGAGCCGCGACTCCGCCTCGCTGAGTCCCTGCCTGCTCTTGGGAGTGGGGTGGAGCGGGTGGCCGAGGAGCAGGGCCTGCTCCGCAGCGAGGAAGGGGGTGGGCGAGTCCTCGGCGTGGCGGCGGCGGAAGGAGAGGAAGACGGCCGTACGGCGTACGGAGTCCCTGACCCGTGCCACGAGGTCGTCGTCGGGGGCGGGCGGGGCCTGC